>DASZXH010000018.1:0-20029 GCA_035545995.1 Verrucomicrobiia bacterium | reverse complement strand
TCTGGGCGTCAGCGATGCCTCGATTCTTGCCAGCGAAGTGGATTTGGCGATACAAGTCATTCAATACCGGCGTTATCCGCAACCGATGAACATGCGCGCCAAGCAATTGATTGAAAAGGTCGGCGGCCATCTTGTCGGCATTGTATTGAACAATATCAACATGTCGCAGGACGAAAGTTACTACTATTACAGCGGCTACGGTTATTACCACGACACCGCACAGACGCAGGACGAAGCCGAAACGGATGCCACGGGGAAAACTTCAAATGATTCGGACCGGACGGAAATCAAACAAAAGTATTGATTGCGCGTCCGAATTCACAATGATTACGCCGATGAAATTATTCAGGAAAACGTTGGGGACGAGTTTGTTCGCATGTTCCATGCTTTTGGCCGGTTTTATTTTGACCGGTTGCGCGCCATCCTATAACAATCCCGTTTTCACGGAAAATCCGCCGCCAATCTCTTCTGCGGATATGTCTTCAACCAAGCCGGCCTCATATCTCGGAGATGCCGCGCGTTTTCACGTCGGCGAAACGGTCATAGTGGATTTTTCGGGACTTCCATCCGACGCCCTGCAAGACATGCCGGAACATCAGGAGCCAATCAAGGAAGATGGAAAAATTTCTTTGCCTTACATCGGCACGATTCAAGCCGCTGGAAAAACGCCCGGCGAATTGCAAACGGAAATTCAAAATCTTTATGTGCCTCATTATTTTGTCCGGCTTAACGTCACGGTAAAATCCCAGGATCGCGTCTATTACGTCGGCGGTGAAGTCAAACTGCCGAACCGGTATCTTTACAGCGGCCAGACCACTGTCACTCAAGCCATTCAAGCAGCGGGCGATTTCACCGATTTCGCCAATCGCGGCAAAGTCTGGCTCATTCGCAGCAACGGCCAGCGCATCAAGGTGAACTGCAACAAAGCGCTGCAAGACCCGTCGCAAGACCCGCCGGTTTATCCCGGCGACCAAATCCAAGTCCCGCGCCGGCTTTGGTGATGATTCAACTTAACATTCTTTCAGGCAAAAAGGCGGACAGCCAGTGGATTGTCCGCCATTTTCCTTTTCGGATTGGCCGCGCCGAGCAAAACGATTTGCAACTTGAGGACGTTGGGATTTGGAACCAACACCTCACTTTGGAATTTCAGAAAAAAACGGGATTCAATCTGACCACCGCGCCGAATGCGCTGACAAGCATCAACGGCGAGCCAGCCCAAACCAGAACACTTCGCAACGGCGACATCATCACCATCGGCTCGATAAAAATTCAATTTTGGTTGACCGCTGTTGCTCAACGCGGTTTACAACTGCGGGAAATGTTTGTTTGGTTGCTGATTATGTTGGTCACAATCGGCCAATTTTTTCTGATTTATTGGCTTCTTCGCTGATTTCGTTACTCAATGTCTGAAATGCCGTGTGCCGGTGAAGGCCATTGCCATTCCGCGTTCATTTGCCGCCGCAATCACCTCCGCGTCACGCACCGAACCGCCCGGTTGAATTACCGCTGTCGCGCCAGCTTCTGCCGCTGCGATCAAACCGTCGGCAAAAGGAAAAAAGGCGTCGCTGCAAACGGCGCTGCCTTTGAGCGAAAGTTTGGCTTCGCCGGCTTTCCAGACCGCGATGCGGCTTGCGTCCACGCGACTCATTTGTCCTGCACCCACGCCCAAAGTTCTGTCTTCACCGGCATAG
This sequence comes from Verrucomicrobiia bacterium, assembly GCA_035545995.1. Taxonomy (GTDB): domain Bacteria; phylum Verrucomicrobiota; class Verrucomicrobiia; order Limisphaerales; family UBA11358; genus UBA11358. The sequence goes on along the minus strand of DASZXH010000018.1, from coordinate 18,338 downwards.
ATAATCGCGTTTGATTTCACGTGTTTTACCACGCGCCAGCCGAAAAGCATCGCGTTCAACTCCGCTTCCATCGGCTGGCGCTTTGTAACGATTTTCAATTCAGCGCGCGCGATAGTTTTCAAATCTCGTTGTTGTAACAGGAATGAATTTGCTCCCACACTGCGCAAATCAAACGGACGTGCTGTTGAAAAATCTTTCAAAATTTTCAACAAGCGCAGGTTTTTTTTCTTTTGCAAAATGGCCAGAGCGTCTGGCGTGAAATCCGGCGCGACGATGACTTCGCTGAAAATTTCTGCGATCGCCTCGGCGCATCCGGCGTCGAGAATTTTATTCACGGCAATGATGCCGCCGAACGGCGCTTGTCTGTCCGTCGCAAAAGCCTTATCCCAGGCTTCGCGCAGATTTGCACCCTGACCGACGCCGCACGGATTGGTGTGCTTCAAAATCGCCAATGTTGGCGCGTCATTTTTGAATTCCTCGATTAAACTTACTGCGGCGGTCAGATCCAAGATATTGTTGTAAGAAAGTTCTTTGCCATGAAGTTGTTGGAAAAATTCGGTGAACTTTCCATAAAGCGCGGCGGCTTGGTGCGGATTTTCGCCATACCGCAAAGGTTGAACCATCGGCGCGGAAATGGTCAACGTCTGCGGCAAAATATTTTCCCCGGGCGAAAATTCTTTCAGCAAATACGAGGCGATTGCAGCGTCATAAGCCGCCGTGCGCGCATAAACTTTTTGACACAACTTGCGGCGCAATTCCAAAGTCGTATTGCCATTTTCCAAAATTTGTTTTGCGGCTTCTTCGTAATCCAGCGGGTTCACAATCACGGTGACGCTCTCGTGATTTTTCGCCGCGCTGCGCAACATCGAAGGGCCGCCGATGTCTATGTTTTCGATGGCATCATGCAAAGAAACTCCAAGTTTGGCGACGGTTTGCTCAAACGGATACAAATTTACAACCACCAAATCAATCGGCTTGATTCCATGCTCCTGCACAGCCGCTTCGTGATTTTTGTCGCCACGGATGAACAATAATCCGCCGTGAACTTTCGGGTGCAGCGTTTTGACGCGGCCATCCAAAATTTCAGGAAAACCGGTATGTTCGCTGATGTCTTTCACTGGCAAACCCGCGTCGCGCAGCGTTTTGGCCGTGCCGCCGGTGGAAATAATTTCGATTCCGGCTTGCGCCAATTTTTGCGCAAAGGGAATCAGGCCGGTTTTGTCGGAAACGGAAATCAGCGCGCGTTGGATTTTTGACATGCGGCGATAAAATCCTCGAAACCCATCGCGGTCGTCAACGGCAAATCACGGTTTGGTCGCGGTGGTTTGAACCATATTTTCGCCGATGGCGCGCTCCAGACGGGCACGCGCGGTGTCATAATCGTGCAAGGCTTGAACCTGCGTGGTGCGCGCCTGTGTGAGCGACGTTTCGGCGTCGAGCACGTCCAATTGCGTTCCGGTGCCGGCGTTGGCGCGCGCTTTGGCTTCGCGCAACGATTCTTCGGCTTCGGCCTGCACCGTTTTTTGCGAATCCAAAACTTCCTGCGCTTCAATGAAATCGGAATAATCCGTGCGCACTTCCAATTCGATTTGCCGGCCTTTGTCGTCCACGTCGGTTTTTGATTTTTCGTAAAGCGCCTTGGCTTGCGTGACTTTTCCGTAAGTGAGCATTCCGTCAAAAATGTCCCAATTCATTTGCGCGCCCGCGTTCCAGCCGTGAATGTCATGGCCGACCACCACTGGCTCGGTGAATTGCGCATTATTCCAGCCGTAGCCGGCAAAAAGTTGCAGGTTCGGTTTGTAACCGGCTTTTGCGTTGACGATATTGAGTTTTTGCAATTCCTCGGTTTTGCGCAGCGTAACCAGTTCGGTGCGATTCGCCAGCGCCTGCTGAATCGCGTCCGGCAGATTGATTTGATACGGCTCGTCATCCAGCTTGTCGGTCAAGGTCAACGGAATGTCCTCCCAGACAGTGCGCGGCAAATTATAGCCGAGCAAAATGCACAAATTATTTTTGGCAATGCGATAATTATTTCGCGCTTGAATCAAAAGCGGGCGTTGATTGGCCACGGCGACTTCGGCGCGCAGCACATTAAACTTCGGCACTGTCCCCGCGTCGTAACGATGTTTTTGATCATCCAATTCCCGTTGCAACAAATTGACCGAAGCCTCCTGCACGATGATTTGCTGTTCGCCCAGCAGCACGTCCGCGTAAGCAATCCGAACCGCGAGCAGCGTGTCGGAAATCACCGTTTGATATTGCGCCAACGCCTGTTCCTTCGTGACTTTGGCCGCACGCACGGCGGCAATTACTTTTCCGCCTTCATAAATGGATTGAACAATCTGCACGCCAGCGTCCCAATTGTTTTGTGGCAGCGACGTTCCGGGAAAATTTTCAATGGCGTCCGGGTCGGTGCTTTTGAATTGTCCGGTCGCCTGCAATTGCGGCAACGCCACCGCGCGTGTCTGCACCACCACGCCATAGGCGGCATCGAGGTCGCTGCGCCCCTTGAGAATGGTCGCGTTTTGCTGGAGCGCGAGATTCAAACAATCAGTCAGCGACAACGGGCGCGTGAGCCAGTCGGGCAAATTGTTTGTGTTTTGCGCGGAAATGTTTCCACAAAAAATCAGGCCGGCCAGCGACAACCAGAGAAATGTTTTCATGTCGTTCAAATCAGTTTGGGATTTTCAATTGCGGGTCGCGTTTGAATGTGATTTTGACGTTTTAGCTTCCGGCAAATGTTTCATCGCCGCAAGTGAGAAGCGCGTGATGTGGTCGGCCAGTTTTTCGACGTAAGCCGCGTCCATTTCCTGCGCGGGAAAAAGCCGGGAAACGATGACGCGGCAATGGAAATAAAACACGCATTGGCTCACCACGCTGAAACTACACAGCCGCACGCGCTCGTCGTTGACCGGGCAATCCAGGATTTCGCCGACAATTTTCCAAAGTTGTTCGGACATCGGGCGAATCCGTTCTTCAATCACTGAATCCATCGCCGCCGTCGGGTCAATCATTTCCCGCGACATCAATTTTCCGTGCCACGAAGTCGGCCCTTTGTCAAAAATTCGCAGCAACAGGGAATGGACAAACGCGCGCAATTTTTTTTCCGGCGGCGCATCAGCGGCGACGCCGAGCAGCGGGGGATATTTTTGCAGCGCTTTCTGCTGCGAATAGCGCAACACTTCCTTGTAAAGTGCTTCCTTGTCGCCGAAATGATAATTGACCGCCGCGATGTTCGCGTTCGCGCGCCGGCAGATTTCCCGCACGGTCGCGTCGCGAAACCCGGTTTCCGCGAACACTTCGCCCGCCGCTTCCAACAATTGACGATGTGTTTCCGCCTGATTGGGATTTTCCGGCGCGGTTGAAGTTTTCAAATTCATGTTTCAAACAAATAATTCAAACAATTGTTTGACATGTCAACAAAAATTTTGTTTAGTCGTGGCCACGGAACCAATTGCCGATGAAAACTCGTGGGAAGAAAATCATAATCCTCTTGATTCTCGCCGCCGTTGTCGGCGGCATTGTGTATTGCACTGTTGCGCGCCGTCCGGCGCAAATCACTTTGACAGGAATTGTCACGACCGACGAAGTCATCGTGAGCGCGGAAATTCAGGGACGGCTGGAAAAATTATTCGTGCAACAGGGGGACTTGGTGACGAACGGCGAGTTGCTGGCGAAAATCCAGCCCGAACAGTGGCAGGCGGACATGGCGTTTTATGCCAGCAGTGAGCAGCAATCCACCGCCGACCTCGCGCAGGCGAAAGCCGATTTGGAAAACGCGCGACTGAATTACGAACGCATCGGTGGACTTTACTCCAACAACGTCGAATCGGTGCAGAGCTATGATTTGGCGCGGACGACTTACGACGCGGCCAAAGCGCGCGTGGATTCGGTTGAAAAACAAATTCAAGCCGCCACCGCGCAAAGACAAAAAGCCGAAGTGTATCTGAATTACACGGAAATTCTCGCGCCGACGAATGGCATCGTGGACACGCGCGCCGCATTGCAGGGCGAAGTCGTCAATCCCGGGCAGGGGATTGTGACACTCATCAATCAGGACGATTTGTGGGTGCGCGCGGACGTTGAGGAAACTTACATTGACCAAATCAAACTTGGCGACAAGTTGCCGGTCAAATTGCCGTCCGGCGCGATGCGCGAAGGTGTGGTTTTTTACCGCAGCGCGGACGCCGATTACGCCACGCAGCGCGACGTGAGCCGGACGAAACGCGACATCAAGACATTTGAAATCCGTTTGCGCTGCGACAATTCCGACCGCGCGCTTGCCGTGGGCATGACGGCGTATGTTGAATTGCCGCTTAAATAAATCCTTCCGCAGATTTCACAGATGAACGCAGATTTAATTAAAAATAAATCCAAATCTGCGAAAATCGGCGCAATCTGCGAACAAAAATATGTTCGACGTTGAAGTTGAAAATCTGACGAAGCGTTTCGGCGAGTTTGTGGCCGTGGACGGTTTGAATTTTTCCGTCGAGCACGGCGAAATTTTCGGATTGCTCGGACCGAACGGCGCGGGCAAATCCACGTTGATTCGGATGTTGACGACGCTCGTGCCGCCGAGTTCCGGCACGGCGCGCATCAATCATTTTGACATCGTTGAAAATCCGAACGGCGTTCGCCAGTCCATAGGCGTCATTCCGCAAGCGATGACGAGCGATTTGGAATTGAGCGCGCGGGAAAATCTGACCATTTTCGCAAAACTTTACGGCATCCCGCGCGAAAAAAGAAATCACATCATCCCGCAATTGCTTGAGGAAGTGGACTTGACGCAGTGGGCGGACAAGCCGGTGAAAATGTTTTCCGGCGGAATGCGGCGGCGCATGGAAATCGCGCGCGGCCTGGTGCACGAGCCAAAGATTTTTTTCCTCGACGAGCCGACGACCGGCCTCGACCCGGTTTCGCGCGTCGCCGTTTGGGAAATGTTGGCGCGCCTCAAACGCGAGCGCGATTTGACCATCATCGTCACGACGCATTACATGGACGAGGCGGACAAATTGTGCGACCGCATCGCCATCATTGACCACGGAAAATTGGTCGCGCTGGATTCGCCGTTGAAATTGAAGGCTTCGATTCCGGGCAAAAACATTTTGGAAGTCAGCTTCGCCGACATTCCGCAGAATTGGGCGGAAACGCTGAAACAATTGCCGGAAGTGGAGGACGTGAAAGCCGAAGACCACGTGTTTCGCATTTCCACGAACAACGGCCCGCGCACGACCGTTGAATTGCTGGAAACTGCGCGAAACAAAAATGTCACCGTGACTTCGTTGTCCGTTCAAAGCACGACGCTCGACGATGTATTTGTTTATTACACCGGCCATCAATTGCGCGACAACCTGAAAGCGCCGTCGGCGGCGGAAAGTCCGTATTTATTGAATCGAGGTTAAATGCACCGCGTCTGGGCCATCATCGAACGCGACTTGCGCCGTTTCCGGCGCAGCCCGATTCTCGTCGTCGTTTCCATCATCATGCCGCTCGTGCAACTCGTCGTGCTCGGCTACGCGTTCGGCGGAAAAATCAAAAATCTGCAAGTCGGCGTCGTGGACGAAGACCATCAAATTCCGGCAATTCAACTACGGGAAATGTTTCAGGCCGTCGCCGCCAACGCCAAAACCTTCACGCCGGTTGCTTACAGCGACAAAGCGGCGGCCTTGCGCGATTTGCGGAACGGAAAAATTCAAGGCGTGCTGAACATTCCGCCGGAATTTTCGCGCAAAGTTTTGGCCGGCGCGAATCCGCGCGTCGCGCTCGTCGAGGACAACACCGATCAATTCGCCGCGTCCGCGCTCGAAGGCGCGGTCAACGCGCTGCTGCCCGCTTACAATGCGCCGCCCGTTTCGCCGCGCACGACGGCTAATGCGACTTTGGACATCGTGGAAATTTATCCTTATGTGCCTTACATCCAATTCCTGCTGCCCGGCGTCATCGTGCTGGCCGTTTTCATTTCCGCGATGATTGGCGGCGGCATCATTTTCATAGATGATAAAGCGCGTGGATTGCATGAAGGTTATCTCGTCACGCCGATTGGAAAATTTGAATTGATTCTCGGCTTCACGCTCGCGGGCGCAGCCAAAGCCATCATTGCTGGCGCGGTTCTGATTACCGTCGGCTCGGTCATCGCCGGAATTCCAGACCCGCTGAATCCGCTGCGGATTTTGAAGATGTTCATCCTCGTCGTTTTTACCGCGCTCGCGCTCATCAGCATGATGTTTCTCATCATGGTGCGCGTGAACGACCCGCTCGTGCCGCGCGCGATTTTCGGGATGCTCAACACCGTTCTGTATTTTCCGAGCGGCGCGGTTTATCCGACGCAATCCTTTCCGGCATGGATGAAGGCGATTGCCGTCGTTGACCCGTTCACGTATGCCGTTCACGGATTCAAACAACTTGTTTTGAAAAACACGGGATTGATGGCCGTCAGCGGCGATTTGCTTTTCCTCTTTGGTTTCACCGCGCTGGCGATGACTTTGGCGACGCTGTTGTTTCGCCGGACGTTGTAATTTCAATTGGTCGTTGGTTCCAGCATGGTGTTAGGCATCAATTTCGAGATTTTGGTTTACATTTGTAATAAATGAATACTATGTATACACCGAAAGTAATCAAACCACAGATGATGATATGGGGCCATAGGTTTTGTAGGAGTCGAGGTGACGAGACTCAAATCAATTTTCCATTTTCGGTATTGAAATGAGCCTCCTCACGTCGGCTCCTACAATTTTTCAGTGTCACCAGAAACCCAGCGGCTTTCGCAAGGGTTTCTTCGTATTCAGCTTCGGAATTGGAATCGGCCACGATGCCCGCGCCGACGTGGAAATGAATTTTTCCCGACGCGCAAACCGCTGTGCGGATGGCGATGCTCAACTGGCTTTCGCGGTTGAAACCGAGATAGCCGATCGCGCCGCAATACGGCCCACGCGAAATGGGTTCGAGTTCGTCAATGATTTCCATCGCGCGAAATTTGGGCGCGCCGGTGATGCTGCCGCCGGGAAACGCGGAAGCGAACGCGGCAAAATGCGTCACGTCGCGCCGCAACCGGCCTTCAACCGTCGAAACCAAATGCTGCACTTGCGCGAATTTTTCCAATTTCGCCAAATCGGGAACCTGCACGGAACCAAATTCACAGACTTTGCCCAAATCATTCCGCAGCAGATCGGTGATCATCACGAGTTCGGCGAGTTCTTTCGGGCTGGTCTGCAATTCGTAGGCGAGCTGCGCGTCGCGCGTCGCATCGGCATCGCGCGGTCGCGTGCCTTTGATTGGCCGCGTAATAATTTGCGAGCCACTCATGCGGAGAAATTGTTCTGGCGAAGAAGAACAAATTTGAAAATCGTCGCAGTCCAGAAATGCGGAAAATGGAGCAGGGGAGACGGCGGAAAGTTTTTGGAAAAAGTCCCAACTGGAAAATTCACAATTTGCCGTGAGCCGTTGCGATAAATTGACTTGATAAATGTCGCCGGCGCGGATGTATTTTTGCGCGCGCTGAACTTTAGCGACAAATTCGTCGCGAGAAAGATTGGGTAAAACATTAGCCACAGAGGCACAGAGACACGGAGAATTTTGATTTCTATAATTTTTCTCTGTGACTCTGTGACTCTGTGGCGAATCTTTTTCCAAAATCTTCCCCCAAAATTCTAATTCGACGCGCGCTTTTTTTTCGCTGCGCGAGCCGTCGGCATTCAAACCAGTCGAGACAATAAAAACTTTTCCGAGTTGATGATCGAAAACGGCGAGGCTGCCATAAAATCCGACGTGGCAATCGGGCAATTCCAAATCGTTTTCCGCGTGGCGCGACAATTTGGGTTCGACGAAATTTTTCAAATCGTAGCCCCAATAACCGAACGCGCCGCCGAGCGGAAACGGCGAGTCAATTTCGTCAAGCAACTCAAAACGCGACATGAGCGCGTCGAGCAAATGCCACGGATTGCCGAAGTGAATTGCGGATTGCGGATTGCGGATTGCGGATTGAATCACTTCGCAACGTGAGCCAAAGGATTTGAAGATTAAAAAAGGATTGATAGCAATGAAAGAGTATCGCGCAGTTGATGAATCAAATGAATGGCTGCGCAACAGAATCAAATTCCGCGTTCCGCAATCCGCAATCCGCAATTGGCCGACGAGTGTTTCGGGCGTGTGCGCGGTTTGAATTTCTTGAATCAGCGGGCGCATGAATTTCTTTAGACAGAATTGACAGGATTTTCAGGATTAAAAATCAGAGCAACTTGCAAAAAATTTTGTTAATTCTGTTAATCCTGTCAAAAATTACGCAAACGCTTTTGGTAAGGTTGCCGGCGGGCCGACGCGGCGTTCGTAATCCAAAATGAATTCGATGGCTTCTTCCGGTTTGTCGGTGATGGCAACAAGGTCCAAATCGTCCGGCGAAATGTAGCTGTGTTTGTCGAGCATCGCGGTTTTTGCCCATTTCAAGAGTCCGCGCCAGTAATCGCTGCCGAAAAGAATCAGCGGGAATTGCGGGATGCGTTCGGTTTGCACGAGGGTGAGGACTTCAAAAAATTCGTCGAGCGTGCCGAAACCGCCGGGCATGAAGATGAAGCCGAGGCTGTATTTCACGAAACAAACTTTGCGCGCAAAAAAATAATGGAAGTGCAGCGGCACATTGGCGAAGCGATTGCCGCTTTGCTCATGCGGCAGTTCGATGTTGAGGCCGATGGATTTGCCGCCGCCGTGCAGCGCGCCTTTGTTGGCGGCTTCCATGATGCCCGGCCCGCCGCCGGTGACGACGGCGAGATTATGTTTGGCAAGCCCTTTGGCGATGGCTTGCGCGGCATGATAGTATTTATCGTTGGGTTTCGTCCGCGCCGAACCAAAAATGGTCACGGCAGGGCCGACTTGTGACATGATTTGAAACGAGTCCACAAACTCGGCCATGATGCGAAAGATGCGCCACGGGTCTTCGTGGGTAAAGGTAGTGCCATCACTCATGGCCAAAACATAATCCCCGCCGCAAAACGAAACAAGTCTGCTTGTGTTTTCAATCCAATATCCGTCGCATACCAATCAAAAGCGGTTATTTGTTAATGCCAGATTGAAGCAAGGTTCCAGGCGCTCAAACTTCGCAACGTCGTCACCCCATTGGCTGAAAATAACTGTAATCCCAAACTTGAAGGGTCTGGAAAAATAAGCGACGTCAACACAGCCTGTCCGCCGTTGACAAACACTTCAATTGAAGATTGATCCACGAAAATATGGAACTCGATATAACCGGCATGAGTCAAAAATGGCGCGGTTACAATGTTGGGAAAACTTGGACTAAAAGAAACGTTGCCCGAAGCGCGTCTGTCTAAAAAAACATTGGCCGTCGCCGCATCGTAACCGATAACCACCTTATTGGTTCCTCCGACGCAGAGGTTAAGCCCGAAATTTTGATTTGTCGCCGACAGGTTAAAGACCGCATCAAGCTCGTAAGTGTTCGCCGGTGGTTGGAATTGGCTTAAATTCATGGTGTTTTGGATAGTGCATGGTCCGACGCTGACCAAAGCTCCTCGTAATTTTTGAAGTCTGGGCAAAGGTTGTTGCACTAATTGATACCCTCTGGGCGAAGGCACAAGCCCCAGATTTCTGGGGATGGACTCTGCTCCTTGTCCCCAAGATTCAGGCAGGTTGTTCGCATATTGCCAATTATCCATCCACCCCAACCAGATGGCGCAAGGCTCAACGCCGTCATAATCGCGATAGACTCTGGCGGCATAGAAATCCGAACCCCAGTCCACCCAATTGGCTTGTTCCAGATTAAAGTTCATCAACACATCGGAGAAGATAATCTGGTCAACATCAATATGCCCCCAACCGCCGGTGCTGTTATCCACAATTTGAATTTGTGCCGTCTGTCCAATCCACTGGCTGACGTTCCAACCAGACCATCTTAAAGTTTCATCATTATTTCCGGTGGCGGTCTGAACCACAGTGCCGTTGACCAAAAGATTTATACACGTCAAGCCGGGATTGTTGCCACCTCCAATCAGGAAGTTAATGCAATGATTCGTAATCGTAAATGCAGGCGAAGTGAGAGTGCCGGTTGATGTGTCACCGCCATTGTAACTATTGACAAGTCCATGACCGAGATAACCATTAACAGGGTTCTGCGCGGGCAATGTGCCTTGCGCGGGTCCAGAGCCAAAGGCCGTTCCCGTGGTAGTCCAGTTTCCATAATTTGATCCTTCAAAATCCACGAAAACGCTGCCGTCGAGACCAACTCCATTCGTCAAAAAGGATTGAGTCAAAGCATCCATCACAAAATTTGTTCCATCGAAGTTTCCAACAAAATACTGAACTTTATTCGGCCCTTTGTTGACCGTCAAAACCCACTTCGTATTCTGCGTGTCGCCATTTACCGGCAATTGGAAAAGCCCCGGGTCTTCCCAATCTGCGTCCCTGGCACCCGCCGGCCCAAAGGCGCTCAAATACTGCCACGCTATTAAGTTTTGTGAGGCATAGAATTGAATTATGTGCTGGCTTGAAAGGGCAACGGCCATAATCCATTGGCCGGTTTGGGCGTTCCAAAAGACATCCGGGTCTCGGAAGGACGTGCTGTTTAGATTCAAGACCGGATTGCCCGCATAATAATAAAAATAGGCGGCATTGGTGCTGGAAGACAAACATTGCGTTTGCAGCCCACTGAAATTGTTGTTGGCGGTATAAATGGCTACCATTGGAGGCTTGGCGATAGAACCAAAACCGCTGGTGTTCTGTTTATCCACAGCCACTGAACCGCTGAAATAGGTAAAAGAGCCATCTCCACCGTTCATGGGATAGGGTAGTTGACTCCAATACACCAGATCGGAAGAAATCGCATGTCCCCACCAAAAAAGGTGGTAAATGTTGTTGTATCGAATCAGGCCGTCCGGGTCTCCAATCCAGCCACTGCTGGCTGAGAAATGATATTGAGGACGATACTCCTCGGTATAGGCAGCCTGCGTTTTCAAGGCCGCACTTAATCCAAGCAGACAAAAAAGAAAGAGTAATTTGATTGATTTCATTTGGTTAATCGCAGTTTCCAAACACGGTTGTTGCCGACAATTGTTGGACGCGGAAATAAAGTTGCGACCTTGGTGTGTTGCCCAAAACCTGATCAACATAAGTCTTTGACAACGTGATCACGGTGGAATGCCCCGCTGCGGTCACATTGGCGGCAGTTGTGAATGACACAAGGTTTGTAGAAACTTCAATGTTGTAACCCATTCCCGCGGTCGAATTAAAAGTAATCGTATCATCTCCGTTGGTGTTCAAATGTGAAATTCCAGTTATAGCAAACACATTTGTTGATTGCCCCGGATTAGCCATCAGGTCAGCCACATCGGCAGCCGTCAAAGGTTGGTCATAAATTTGCACGTCATCAATGTATGTTCCCGCGGCAAATACGACGTAGTCATTGCCGTTTTTTCCCGAACCTATATCCAGTGGACTTCCGTCCGAATTATTCGCGCCGGGAACACTATTGGAGGAAACTGTTTGTATGCCATTGACAAACAGGTTCAGCGCTCCCGAATGCGAATCATAGCCACCGGCCACATGAATCCAGCTTGTCATGCTGACGTGCAATGGAATGTTCGTGACCGATTCTACATTGCCGTAGAAACTGCCAAGCGCGCGATTATCTCCATAGACTATCAGTTCAATGGGTTCAGTGGCAGAGCCATTATTATTACCGATGTGAACTTGCCATGAAATTCGATTGGTGGCAGCGCTGTTATACGCCATTTCTTTGGCAATGAGATTATCGTTTTGATTGAGATAGTTGGGGTTAAGCCAGAAGGAAAAGCCAAAGCTATCGGTTTGCAGCGTTGTGTTTGTGGCAAATAGTCGGGTCGCAATGCCCGGTGGATTCTGCCAATTCAATTGGGCAGCCGTTCCCGCCATCCCCGCACCGGAAATGGCAACTGTCGTATTGGTGTCCTGAAATAGATTAATGTTATTGCCACTGGAATCGGCATACGGCGCGTTCGCTTCGTCAAGTGTCCAGTGGGCAATGAGATTCTGGCCTATGGAATAATTTGCGCCCCCGACAATTATGGCGAGCGCCACAAAAACAGCGAACGGCAATCGAAAGCGCAGATAGATCATGGAATTAAACGGACAATCATTTAACTTGGTTAAATTTGTAAATTGGCCGTTCCTAAAAGATGATTACGGCCAATTTACATTCAGATATGGGCGCAGCCAATTTCATCACTGACTTTGGATTCGGATGAATAATTGTGTTCTTGGGGCGGAGCCAAGCACATTATTGACCAAGTCCTGCGAGATGACATTGGTTGTTGATGAGCTGTCTGCCGTAAGACTGGTCACCGTTGACCAATTGAGCAAGTCTGTGGACACTTGAACGGCATAATTTTGATTGCTGGCCGAGTTAAATACAATCGTCATATCGCCGCTCTCAGCATTGTAACTAAATGGATTGATTATTACTGGCGTGTTAATGACAGTGCCCAGCGCCGCTCCGGGGTTGGCTATGAGAAAATCAACATTGGAGGCTGTCAGCGGCGAATCATAAAGCTGAACATCATCAATGTAGGTGCCGGCGGCAAAAGCGATGTAATTAAGCCCATTCGCCGCAGTGCCAATGTCGAATGGACTACCGTCAGAATTATACGCTCCGGGATTTCCACTCGCATCCGACTCCACTCCATTGACAAACAGGCTGAGGTCGCCCGTGGTGGCATCGTAGCCACCGGCGATGTGAACCCAATTAGTATATCCGGTATATAACGCAAGGTTGGTGGATGATTGGACCACACCATAAAAACCTCCGTTTTGTCCGCGGACAATGAACTCAATCGGAGCCGCTCCGCTTCCATTGTTGCCCAACATGTGGACTTGCCACGCCATCGCGGCATATCCGGCATCTCCGTAGTCATACGCGCCTGATTCTTTAATAATAAAATTATCAAAATCATTCAAATAAACAGGTTGAATCCAGAAGGAAAATCCAAAACTGTCGGTTTGCAACGCCGCGTTTGTGGCATATAAGCGCGTTGAAGTTCCCGGATCCGGCGCCCAATTCAGATATACAGAATAACCGGCAATACCCGGTTCCAAAGCAGCCGGTGTAGTATTTGTATCTTGATAGAGAAAGCATTGATTGGTGCTGGAATCAGGCCATGTAGTGCCTTGTGGCACGTCCAGTGTCCAGTGTGCCAGAAGGTTCTGTGCTTGAGAACAGCAGGTAAAACCTGTCAGTAAACTCAAAACGATACAGGTGGTGAATAGTTTTGGACGAGGTCGTCCGAATGTTTTTATTTTCATACGGTTGTTTTGTTTATTGGTTGTTTCTATGTTCGTTTATCCAGTAATTTACGGTGCAATGGTAGATGGAAAGTCCTTGTTCCACGCTGATTTCAACTTATAAATTGTGATTCCAGAAACGTATGGCTGGCCGCCTTTTCCCAAAGTCAGTCTTAAATTGCGGGGGCCGGCATTTGGAAACATAAGGCTGGTCAAGACGACTTTGCCATCCTGAACGAAAGTCTCAAGGGAAGAGGTATCCACCAGCAATCGCAGTTTGTAGCAACCATTGGTTAAATTCAAAGGCGCGCGATACCTTCCAGAAAAGTCGCGGTTAAATGCAGTTAATCCTGATTGCCGACGATCTACAATCAGTTGGTTGAGCGCAGGTTCACAGGCGATAGAGATTTGCTGGTTCAAGCCGGTCTGAAGAATGACGGCAAAAGGACTTTCATTGGAAACTTTGGTGAAAGTCATTTCCACGTCGAGCAATGGGGGAAGATTTGTGTGATTCATCAACCATCTGGAGGCATCCGCAAAACTTCCACCGGAAAATGTCAGAGGGAAGAATTCTCTAAGTTGATTCAATTCCGCCACCGGTTGTTGCGCCAGCCGGATGCCTTCACCGGTGGCAATTAATGAGAGTTCGCGGGGAACAGACATCGCACTGCGCCAAGGAGAAGTTGGCAGGTCTTGACCATATTGCCAGTTATTCATCCAACCAATCCAGATACGACGGCCATCAGATTTTGGTATGTCCGACCATGAAGCAGCGGCGTAAAAATCCGGTCCGTAATCGGCCCAGAGTGCGTTGTCCGCAGTAGCCGACACCGGGCTGTTTCCAAGAGTAATTTGATCCACATAAATGTGGCCCCAGTCATTATTGGTGTCGTTATCGAAGATTTCCAATTGCGCGCTCTTTCCGCGGTATTGACGAACATCCCAGGACTGCCATCTCAAAGATGAGCTATTGTTGCCTGTGGCCGTTTTCACAATCGCACCCTTGACAATCAAGTTCATTCCGACTTTTCCAGGATGCGCTCCGCCTCCAATCAGGAAACTTAAATAATCTCTATCAACGACAAATTCGGGCGAAGTCAAAGTGCCTTGATTACTGTCACTTGAGCCGAAGCTATCTACTAATTTGCGACCGAGATAGCCGGTTACCGAAGCGTCTGGATGCACCGGACCGGAACCGAAGGCGTTTCCGGTAATTTTCCAATTGCCGTAATTATCTCCTTCAAAATCGGCAAGCACTTCATCTGCATCGCCAACAGGTTTGGAGCCAGACAAGGAGACATCGTCTTGTGTGAAGTTGGTGCCATCGAAGTTTCCGATGAAGTATTGTACTCCGGTTCCACCCGCAGGCGCTCCAGACCCGACGCCCACGATTAGAACCCACTTGATTTGATTAGTGTCGAAATTTACAGGCAAAGGAAATAGATCGGGACATTCCCAAACGCCACTGGTTGCGCCGGCGGGACCGAAATCGCTTAAACTTGTCCATTGTTTGAGATTGGGCGAGGCGTAAAACCGGATTTTATGGTCAGCGGAAAGAGCCACGACCATGATCCAGCGTTTCGTTGGTTCATGCCAGAATACTTTTGGATCGCGAAAATCCTTGGAACCAATGTCAATCACCGGATTGCCGGAGTATTTAGTCCAGGTGCGGCCACGGTCATTGCTGTAAGCGATGTTTTCATTTTGAAGCGGTTTTTGAGTATAATTTCCGGCATAAGTGGCTACAATTGGCGGGTTTCCGTTCTTGCCAAAGCCGCTGGTATTCTTCCAGTCCACCACCGCACTACCGGAAAAAATCATTACGCCGTTTTCCTCAGCGAGAGCGAGCGGCAAGTGTTTCCAGTGAATCAAGTCGTGACTGACGGCGTGCCCCCAACTCATGTGTCCCCACTTGTCACCGAATGGATTATATTGGTAGAACAGATGATACTCACCTTCGTAATAAACCAAGCCGTTCGGATCGTTCATCCAATTTTTTTCCGGTGTGAAATGGAATTGTGGACGAAATGGTTCCGTGTAATAACTTGGTAAATCGGCGGCCACGCATCCCAGCGTCGCGACAAAACTGACCGCTAGAACAATGTAAGGCCGCAAGCTGGTGGTGGGTTTCGTTTTCATTGTTCTACCTTAGCTTTGCAACGCTCCAACCAATTCGGGCCCAACTTTCTGGGTGGAGCGCCGGGCAGTGAACCGGTCACAAAGAGTCTTGGGCAACGGTGGCGTGGCTCCGACACAAGAACAAACATAGCGCGCCACTTCATCGGCCAATGCGTTGACTTCGTCGAGATTCGCTTTTTGTAGAAGTCCTAAAACCATCGCGGCTGTGAAAGCGTCGCCGGCGCCAACGGTGTCCACAATTTTAATTGGAACTGAAGGACAATCCGACCATTGGCCATCTTGAAACAGCAGGCTGCCTGCTGGTCCACGGGTCAAGGCGACCAGTCGCAAATTAAATTTCTGCGCCAACTGTTCAATCTGATGCCGGATCGAGCCGGTCAGGTTGAATAAGTTGGCAAGGACAGGCAGTTCGCCATCGTTCAATTTGAGCACGTTGGCCAAATGAAGGGAAGATTCGATGACTCCGCGGGAAAAGTAATTCTGCCGTAGATTGACGTCGAACACCCGCAGAGTTTCCGCCGGCGCGGCAGCCACCAGTTTTTGGATGGAAGTCCGCGAAAACTCGCTGCGTTGAGCCAGTGTTCCGAAACAAATGGCATCTGCTTCGCGGACGGCATTTAGCGCTGTTGACACGACCGTCAGACGATCCCACGCCACTTGCTCGTGAATAGCAAAGTGTGGAATGCCATTTCCAGAAAGAGAAACCGTCGCCGTTCCTGTGGGAGCGTCATTGTCCACCTGCACGGTGTCAGCGACAATGCCCAATTGTTCGAAACGCTCGAAAATCGCGCGACCAAAATGGTCGTTGCCGACCCGCGTCACCACGCTGGCGCGCGCGCCGAGCGCGCGGGCGTGATAGGCGAAGTTGGCCGGTGCGCCGCCGAGTTGCGGGCCGGAAGGAAACAAATCCCACAAAACTTCGCCAATGCCAATGACTTTGAAATTCATAAAAAATCAGTGCAGCCTCACGGCGTCGCCAGAAGACGTTTCCGGCTCAAATTCAACGCCCAGTTTGCGCTGCATTTCTTCCAGCGGCACGCCTTTGGTTTCCACCACCATGAATTTCACCCATACCAGTTGCAGCACCATCATGCCGCAGAAGAAAATGAAAATGTAACCTGCCCGCTGCGGATGTTCTTCCGCGCCGGACCATTTCACCATGATGGGAAAAATTGTCGTTAGTAGCGCCGCAAAAAACCAATGCGTGAAACTTCCCAGTGTTTGTCCTTTTGCCCGATAGCGGTTGGGAAAAACTTCCGAGATGAGCACCCAAATCACCGTGCCTTGGCCGACCGCGTGCGCGGCGATGAACGCAAAAATACAAACCGGAACAATGCTGAAATGGTGCGTGAAAAATGCCCACGCCGTCAGCGACAGGGAAATGATGTAGCCGAATGAGCCAATGAGAAGCAACGTACGGCGCCCCAGACGATCAATCAGCCAAAGACCGACGAACGTGAACGCCAGATTGGTCACGCCAATGCCGACGGATTGGAGCATCGCAGCCTGTTGACCCAGACCAGTCCACTCAAAAATGCGCGGCGCGAAATAGAGAATGGCATTGATGCCGGAAAGCTGGTTGAAAAACGCGACGAGAAACGCCAGCAAAATCGGCACGCGCAGTTGCCGAGTCCAGAAACCACCGCTCGCCGTTTTTTGGTTTTGGCCGACGAAAAAAATTTCATCCGCGTGCGCCGACAATTCCGCATCGGATTTTTCTGGCTCAATCAATTTCAACACGCGCAATCCGGCGGCGCGGTCGTTTTTGCGGCTAATCAGCCAGCGCGGACTTTCCGGCAAACCAAAACACATCACAGCATAAATCAACGACGGAATCGCCGCGACGCCAAGCATCCAGCGCCAGGCGTTTTCGCCGCCGATTTTGTCAATTCCAGCGTTCGACAAATACGCGATGACGATGCCGAGGACGATGTTGAATTGAAACATACCGGCCAGCCGCCCGCGAAATTTCGGTGGCGCGATTTCCGAAATGTAAAGCGGCGACGCGACGGTGGAAATGCCGATGCCCAATCCGCCTAAAAATCGCGCGACGACGAACAGATTGACGTTGTTGGCGAACGCACAACCGACGGCGGAAATCACGTAAAGCGCGCCGATGAAAAGCAATGTTCGTTTGCGGCCAAATTTATCCGTCGGCCAGCCGCCGATGAGTGCGCCGAGCACCGTGCCATAAAGCGCCGAACCCATCACGAGTCCGTGAATGGTGTCGCTCAAATTCCACAATTTTTGGATGGTTTGTTCCGCGCCGGAAATGACCACGGTGTCGAAGCCGAACAAAAATCCGGCGAGTGCAGATGTGATGGACCAGAAAAAAATACGGGCTTTCATTGGGTGTTATGGTTGGATGATCAGGAGTTTGCTGTTGAAACAACCGAATGATGCCGCGATAAACTTACATTTGTCCACCCCGTTGAAGCGGATCCCAGTATTGGGAATTGCCCAGTCCCTGAGGCCGGCCACTCTCCGGGTCAGCCGGCGGATTGATGTTGGCGTCCTTTCTGGATTCCGCATGACCATCGGCAAATCCGACGTTGCCCACGCCGGGAAATTTGCCGCCATTGTGGCGAATGGTGTCAATACCCTCATAATCCTTGGATGCACTGGGAGCAATCATGCTTGCGTTGGGCCACCACAGACTGCCGCTGGAACTCAAGTCCGGTTTTGGTTGCTTGTCACCAAACACCAGACAGTCGGTTGGATGAAGGATGGCGCTTCGCTTAAATCCTGTCGCGCTGGTGAATTGATGGCCGGAAATCGCAATTGATTGCCCCGGAGGATTAGGGGTGCAATCGAGGAAGAAGGAATTGTAACCGTAACCCACCAGATTGAAATTGAACGCCCAAGACCATGTCGTTCCGTTTTCAGTCAACGAGCCATTGATGGCCGGGTCGTGAAAAGATTGGTAATTATTCGTAGTATTGCCG
>DASZXH010000017.1:0-63734 GCA_035545995.1 Verrucomicrobiia bacterium | reverse complement strand
GTTCCGACTGCCGCCAAACCGACTGAGACCGCTATCTTTTTCATAGGATTATATTTTTTATGCGCACAACACACAAAATTACAGAAAGCCGCACATAAGAGTGTATTTGGCTTTAGACCGTTCAAATTTATTCAAAATTGCACTTTACTGTCAAAACAAAACTTCAACTTTTTCACAACTTTTTCACAAGATAATCACATTTTTCAAGATTTATGGAATTCTTGTAATGTATTTCGCCACAAGGCTTTTTGTCATAATCGCTGTTTAAGCGCTTTCAAAGTGAGAGTATTGACCACGTCATTTCGTTCCAACCAACCTTTGCGCGCGATGCCCGCGCCCAACCGTAAAAATCCCGCGTGCTCGTTTCGATGGGCATCGGGGTTGATAACGCATTTGACGCCCTTGCTTTTCGCATAAGGCCACTGCCGCCAATCCAAGTCCAACCGATGCGGATTGCAATTGAGTTCAATCCACGTGCCGGTTTCCGCACAGGCGTCAATCACCGCCTGTTGATTGACCGGAAATGGTTCGCGCTCCAAAAGCAATCTGCCGGTTAAATGGCCAAGAATGTGAACATATTTATTTTCCGCCGCGCGAATCAATCGTTTGGTGTTTTCAGCTTCGTTGTTTGCCGGAAGATGCAAGCTGGCGACCACCACGTCCAATTCCGCCAGCAAATCATCGTCGAAATCCAGCCGGTCTTTGAGAATATCCACTTCGCAACCGGTCAATAACTGAAAGTCACTTCCGCGTTCGGCCAATTTTTCGTTCAATTTTTTGATTTCCTTGATTTGTTCGCGCAACCGTTTGGCGTCCAATCCATTTGCCTGAAACGAAGATTTCGAGTGGTCGGTGATGGCCCAGTATTCCAAACCCAGATTTTCCATGTAATTTGCAATTTCTTCCAGCGTGTTGTGGCCGTCGCTCCACGTTGAATGATTATGCAGCGCGCCGCGCAAATCCGTCCATTCAATCAGTTTCGGCAATTCGTCTTTTTCCGCTGCGGCAAATTCGCCGTGGTCTTCGCGCAGTTCCGGTTCGACGTAAGGCAAATCCAGTTTTGTGAAAATCTCCGCTTCCGATTTGCACGGCACAAGCAATTTTGTGTCGCGCGTTTCCTCTTTGGATTTGAACAAGCCGTATTCGTTCAGCCGCAATCCGCGTTGAATCGCCCGCTGGCGCATGACGATGTTGTGTTCTTTGCTGCCGGTGAAATAGGCGAGTGCGAAGGGAAATTCCTTGTCGCTGACAACGCGCAAATCACATTGGATGCCATTTTCGAGAATGACGCTTGCTTTCGTTTCGCCTTTGGCAATGACCTTGATGATTCCGGGTTGCGAAACAAAAAATTCGATCACGTCCGTCGGCTTTTTTGATGACGCGAGCAGGTCAATGTCGCCGATAATTTCTTTGAAACGGCGTAAACTGCCCGCCGCGCTGCAACGAATCACCGCCGGATGTCCGCGCAAATTTTCAAGCAATGGTTCAGCCGCACGCAACGCATCGCTGACCAAATGCTTGCTGGCATAAGCGCGTTTGCGCTCGATGCCTTCCAAAATGTTCATTTGTGTTTTCTCGCCAAAGCCGTCCAGCCCGGCCACTTTGTCCGATTTGCAGGCCGCCTCAAGTTTTTCAATCGAATCAATTCCCAGCCTGTCGTGCAACACCTTGATTTTTTTTGGCCCGACGCCGGGAATTTCCAGCATCTCAATCAATCCCGGTGGAATGGAAGCTTTCAATTCGTCGTAGTATTTCAATTTTCCGGTCTCGACCAATTCGGTGATTTTTTGTTCCAGCGCTTCGCCGATGCCTTTGATTTCACCCAAACGTTTTTCGGCCACCAATTTTTGCAGAGGTTCGTTCAAACTCTCAATTGTCCGCGCCGCGTTCGCGTAAGCGCGGGTCTTGAACGGATTTTCGCCTTTCAATTCCAGTAACGTGCCGATTTCCACCAGAATTTCCGCAACTTTGTCTTTGTCCATAAACGCGGGCACAAGCCTGCCTGAATCGCCATGAAAATGAAAACAATCAAATCGCAACTCGCATCCGAACGCCACGTTTTATGGCCAAATTCATTTGTTTTACCCAAACATGGCAACTTGCGAAAACGGCCAATAATGGCCTGCTGCTTGCTTCATTGCAGCCCATAATGGAAGGCTGGACGGCACATTTGAGTTTTTCGCAACAATATCTGCAAGCGACATTGTTTGTTTCGTTGTTGAGCGTGTGGCTATTGGTGGGGCTTTTTTATTACCTGAATCGTTACACGAAACGCGATTACTTCTCCGTCTGGACAGTTGCGTGGCTGTTTTACGCACTCTGGCTGACACTCGGTTTGAAGATGCAAAATGTTGTGTCCAACAACATTGTCTTCATGTTGCAGCAATGTTGCGTGGCTATTTCCGCAGTATTTCTTTTATGGGGCAGCGCGCGCTTCTTGAGTTTGCCGGTCAGACAAACTTTAATCGGTTTGTTCATGGTTTTTTTGCTGGCGTGGACCTTTGTTAGTCCAAGTGTTCTGGCCAGCCGATTGCAAATCCAATTGCCGGTGTTCATTTTGATTGGCTTGGGCAGCGTGTTTGCCGGCGTCTGCTTTTTTCGCGTGCGCAAAAAAATGCCTTTTGTCGGCGCGGGAATGTTGTCGGTGGGATTTCTCCTGTGGGGATTTTATCTCGGCAGTTACCCCTTCACCCAACAACACGGATTTGAAAATCTCTACAACGCCGGATTTTTGATTGCGGCGGTGCTGCAATTGTTTATCGCCGTCAGCATGATTGTGCTGGTCATGGAAGAAGTGCGTTACAATGCCGAACAAATCCGCGCGGAAATCGTCGCCGTCCGCTCCGAAAAGGACGCCTTGCAGGTCAAAGTCCTGACCACCGAAGAACAATGCAAAAATCTTTACGATCGAGTGCGTCTTTCCGAAGGCGTCCAACAGGCTTACGACGAACTGCGCCGCACCCAGCAAGTCGTCGTGCAACAGGAACGGCTTCGCGCTTTGGGTCAAATGGCCAGCGGCATCGCGCACGACATCAACAACGCGCTTTCACCTATCGTCGCTTATTCCGAACTTTTAATGGGAACACTCCCGGATTTACCGGTCAGCGCGCGTCAACACCTCCAAACCATTCGCCAATCCGGTGATGACATTGCGCACATCGTCGCGCGCATGAGAGAATTTTACCGGCGTCAATCCAACACCGAACAATTGGTTAAAGTGGACGTCAACCGGATTATTGAAGAAGTGACGGAATTGACCCGTCCGCGCTGGCGCGACCTTTCGCAACGTGAATCCGTTTCGATTCAGGTTAAGCACGAACTGGAACCGAATTTGCCGCTTTTGATCAGCGACCCCAGCGACCTGCGCGAAGCAATGATCAATCTGATTTTCAACGCCGTGGATGCGCTTCCACGCGGCGGCGTGATTACTTTGGTCACTCGCACCACAAATCACGAAGGAAAAAAACAACTTCAAATCGAAGTGCGCGACAACGGCATTGGCATGGACGAAGCCACCCGCCAGCGCTGTCTGGAGCCGTTCTTTTCCACCAAAGCCAAACGCGGCGGCACCGGCCTCGGCCTCGCGATGGTTTACGGCATGATGCAACGGCACAATGGCAACATCGAAGTCGAAAGTTCCCCCGGCCACGGCACTTGTATGCGGCTTACATTTCCCGTTCGCGGTGAAATTTCCCCGGTAAATTCCTCCACAGAAACACCGGCGACCAAATCCAATCGTTCTCTGCGTGTTCTCTGCATTGATGACGAGCCGCAAGTTCAAGAACTGCTCAAACATTGCCTGGCAACCTTCAATCATCATGTCGAAACGGCTTCATCCGGCAAACAAGGCGTGGAAATGTTCCGTCAGGCCGCGCGCGACAATCAACCTTTTGAAATCGTCGTCACCGACCTCGGCATGTCGGACATTGACGGACGACAAGTGGCCCGAACCATCAAGAAAGAATTCAACGGTACACCCGTCATCATGATGACCGGCTGGGGCACGATGATGCACGAAGACGGCGAAGCCATTCCCGAAGAAGTGGACGCGCTCATCGGCAAACCGCCGCGCATCAAAGAATTGAACGAACTGCTGCTGCGTTTTACTCCGCCGGAAAAAATGCGGACTTGAACCGCACAATTCACTATTCACCCCGCGCCATTCACGGTTAAATGGCGTCATGCCAAAACGCAAAATCCTGCCCGTCGCACTCACCATCGCCGGTTCGGACAGCGGCGGCGGCGCGGGCATTCAGGCCGATTTGAAAACCTTTGCCGCGCTCGGCGTTCACGGCGCAAGCGCGATTGCCTGCCTCACCGCGCAAAATCCCAAGCGCGTTTTGGGAATTGAAACCGTTTCGCCCCAAATGCTGCGCCAGCAACTCGAAGCCGTTTTTGAAGAATTGAATCCACGTGCCGTTAAAACCGGAATGTTGTTCTCGGCGGGAAATGTTTCCGTCGTCGCGGAATTTTTTACGCGCCATTTTTCTCCCTCTCCTCAACGAGGAGAGGGCCGGGGTGAGGAGGCCAAAATCTACCGACTAAAATCCCCTCACCCCAACTCTCTCCCCGCTTGGGCGGGGCGAGGGAGAAAAATCGCGCCGCCGCTCATTGTTGACCCAATTCTCATTTCCACCAGCGGCACAAGATTGCTCGAACCCAAAGCGCTGAAAATTTTGAAAGACAAATTGCTGCCGCTCGCCACGCTCGCCACACCGAACTTGTCCGAAGCGGAAATTTTGAGCGGCCAAAAAATTTCCTCGCTCGAAGAAACGGCCGCCGCCGCGCACAAAATCCACGCGCGATTCGGCTGCGCGGTTTTAATCAAGGGCGGCCATCTTAAAAATTTGCCCAATGCGACGGATTTGTTTTTCGACGGAAAAGACGAATTTCTTTTAAGCGCGCCGTTTGTGAAAAATGTTCGCACGCACGGGACGGGCTGCACCTATTCGGCGGCGATTTGCGCCGCGCTGGCGCTCGGAAAAAATCTGCCGCAAGCCGTTCAAAGCGGAAAAAAATTTGTCACCACCGCGATTGTCCACAGTTACAAAATCGGAAATCATTTCGCGTTGAACCATTCAAATTTCCGATAGACGGAAAAGAAATGATGAAATAGAGTCAAAGTCATGGAAAAAGTCGCATCGTAATTTCCATCAATAAGTAACAGATATATTAGGCCACTACACACATGACAGACGAAGAACTATCCAAACTTCCTGCGTATCATTGGATGCCGAGCCGCATACCATTACGCGATGCTCTTGCGGCATTTGTTCCCAATGCTTCCAAACCTGAACCCATCATGGAAGAGATGAGTAAACGTTGCGGTGAGAGCGTTTGGTATGTAGTTGAAGGCGGACATCGTGTGTTATTTCTCTATGATGGCGGAACATTTGATAACAGTCGGTTCACTCTTGAACCAAAGGCTTGGGATCATGAGCATTGTTCGGTTTGCCAAGAACATATCCCAGCCATGACACTTTGCTATGTTACCAAACCGCAGCAGCCTTACATTTTACTGTGTTCTGTTTGTTATGAGCGCTATGTCACCTCCAAACAGTCCGTGGACTAACACTGTTCCTCACGCCAATCCGCCGTTTGCACGGATATTTTGACCGCTAATCCAACTGCATTCGTCGCTCGCCAAAAATGCAATCACTTCGGCGATTTCTTTTGGCGTGCCGAGCCGGCCAAACGCGGATTGCTTGGCGAAAAAGTCAATTTGCTCCGGCGTCTTGCCGGCGGTGAACAATTCCGTGTCCGTCGGGCCGGGCGAAACGGCGTTCACCGTGATGCCGCGCGCGCCGAGTTCCTTCGCCAGCGAGCGCGTCATCTGTTCCACCGCGCCTTTCGTCGCCACATACGCGCCGTAAGCGGGCAGCAATCGCGCGGTGGTGGAACTGGACAAATTGATGATGCGTCCGCCGTCGGCCAAGCGCGTCGCCGCCTGTTGGCACGCGAAGAAAACGCCTTTGACGTTGATGGCGAAAATGCGGTCGAACTCCGCTTCGGTCGTTTCGGCGACGGGCTTGTTGAACATGATGCCCGCGTTGTTCACTAAAATGTCCAGCTTGCCGAAGTGTTGAATCGTCTCGTTAAACAGCCGGACGATTTCCGCAACGCGCCCGACATCGGCTTGAATGGCAATGGCATTGCCGCCCGCCGCCTTGATTTGCGCGACGACTTTCTGCGCTTCGCCCGCGTTGCTGGAATAATTAACGGCGACGGCTGCGCCGGATTCCGCGAGGCGTTCGGCAATCGCGCGGCCAATGCCACGTGACGCGCCGGTGACCAAGGCCACTTTTCCTTTCAAATTTTCGCTCATAAGTTTGAACACAGTGGCTCAAGAATTGGTTGAGCGCAAATCTTCGTGAAAATATTTGTCGGACATATTTTGTGCGACAAATTTTTCATAGAAGGCAACAAAGTGAACGAAGTGAAATTTGGCTTCGTTTTCTTCGTTGCCTTTTGTTCAAATCGGTTGGGATAAATTTATTTCACTGGCTGGCGCAAACGGAAAAATTGCGCGGCGTTCGTCACGTTCAGCGAAATGACGTTTTGATTATTCGTTACAATCGGCGCGGGAAGATTGCTCGCGCTCCAATTCGGCGAAATCAGATTCGTCGCGGATTCCAAAACAAAACCGTCGGGATAAACCGGCCACGACAAAATCAAATTCGTTCCTGATTTTTGCGCGGCCAGATTTTCGGAGAAAAGTTCCCACGCGAGCGCGTAAGTTTCATTGTCGCTGACAGCATTTGCCACGTTCTTCAAAACCTGCAAATCGTAGCGGCCTTGTGGCAATCGTGGGATGAAAATGTGTTCGACATTGTCCACGACGCTCGTGCTCGCCGCGACGAGATTGCTGCTGGCGCAATCATAGAGAAATAAATCAAGATTGTTGATTGTGGAAAGATCGGGCAATTGGCTCGATGGCCGATTCCAAACCAGCGTGATGGTGGCGGTGAACGTGGAATTGCCCGCGCCATTCGTGACATCGAAATAATAATGGTTCACGCCATAATCATCACTGCTGCTCGTGATTACGCTGAAATCCCAACCGCTTAAAGCGCCGATTGAATTGGCGTCGCTCGCCGGCGGATGCAGTTCACCGTTCGGGATTTCTTCGGAAAAAATGTAGCCATGCTTGCCGCCGGCCAGTTGTTCGTAGGAATTGAAAACGTTCAGGACGCCCGCGCCATAACGGAAATCGAGTGGCGACGGCGCAGCATTTGTCCAATCCGCCGGTTTGATTGCCCCATTCAACAACAACGCTTTTATCGTGCGAATGTCCGCAGCGGAATTGGTGTCGTTTCCGCCGTCGCCGCGCAATCCGGCTTGCAGCAAAACCGCCGCCGCGCCCGCGACATATGGCGTGGAAAAACTGGTCGCGCCGCCCGGCGCGATGATGTCCGGTTTGCAGCGGCCATTGTCAATGGTTGGACCAATGCTCGTATTCGTGCCGTTATCGGAAACGCCGACGCCAATGCCATTGTAGCACGTCGCCGGCGGATTGACCTGTCCGTTGTTGCCACTTCCGACGCCGTTGCCCGCGCCGGAAACGAAAAGCGCGCCGAATTGCGCGGCGTAATTGTCATAATACGCGTCAACCATTTGTTGCAGAGAGGCGTCCGCATTTCCAAAAATGAAACTCTGATTGACCACGGCGTCGTTGATGTTTGTGGGCGACGACGATGTGATGAGGTTGACAAAATAATCTGCTTCGTAATTGTCCACGTGCGCAATGTTGGTGGCGACGCCGGACGGAATTCCGTAAAAATTATTCGCCACGTTTTCAGCATGATGCGATTCAAATCCCAACGAATTGGGGTAGGCGCCGCTGGAAGTGGAGTAAATGTAAGTAAAAAGATTGGCCGACTGACCAACCGCTGCCGAGTCCACCTGCCAGGTGTTTGTGCCCGGCGGCGTGTTTGGATCGTCCGCCTCCGGTTGCGCCACATAAATCCCCGCGCCATTCAGATTCGTCGTGACTGCCCGCAAAACAGTCACGCCGATGGCATCAAGATTGGATGCGTTGACTGCATTTTCCGATTGCCAGACGAGGAAAAACAGGAGCGAAAAACAAAATATCAGCAGGTAAGACTTTGTTTTCATCGTGTTCATCTTTACAACAAAGCAAAATTCGTGCTGAAATTTTGCCCGATGCTTAAAACTTCATTTCAAATTTGCCTCGAAATCCGCACGTTTATTTTTTTGCGCTGACGTATTAAACTCTAATTGTGTCTGACATGCTTGTCATCAACGAAATCTATTTGAGCCTGCAAGGCGAAAGCACCTTTGCCGGTCTGCCGTGCATCTTCATCCGGCTCACCGCCTGCGACTTGCGCTGCTCCTATTGCGACACAGCTTACGCCTTTACTGAAGGCAAAAAAATGTCATTTGAGAAAATTTTAGGTGAAATCCGCAAATTGGCAGAACCCTTTTCCAATTCAAAATTCAAAACTCAAAACTCAAAACCTCCGCTCGTCGAATTGACCGGCGGCGAACCGCTGCTGCAAAAAAATTCGTTACCGTTGATGAAACAACTCTGCGACGACGGATTCACCGTGCTCATCGAAACCAGCGGCGCGCACGATATTTCGCAAATTGACCCACGCGTGCACCGCATCATGGATTTGAAATGTCCGAGCAGCGGCGAAGTGGAACGAAACCGTTTTGAAAACATTCTGCATTTGAAAGCGACGGACGAAATCAAATTTGTCATCGGCATGGTGGATGATTACGACTGGGCAAAAGCGCAAATTACCAAATTTGGTCTGGCGCAAATTTGTCCCCTGCTCTTTTCATGGGTGCATCCGCTCGCGCCAAAGCAGCAAAGCAAAGTTCTCAAAAAAGTTCCCGCCGGATTGACGCCGATTTCGCGCCGCGAATTGGCCGAGAAAATTATTGCCGATGCCCTGCCTGTGCGTTTTCAAATTCAGCAGCACAAAATCATCTGGCCGCCGGAACAACGCGGCGTTTGAAAATGAAAGAAAAGAATTATCCGCAGATTTCGTTGATTCGCGCAGATTTTTTCTGCCCACTTTTAATCGGCGAAAATCTGTGGAATCTGTGGATAAAATGAATTCCAAAGAAACATTACGCCTGCTCCGCGATTTTGAATCGCGCAACATCGTGTTTCAAGAGCCGGATGGTTCGTGGCCGATTGTTTGGGAACGCGCCAAAGGCGTTCACGTCTGGGACGCGGACGGCAAAAAGTATTTAGATTTGACCGCCGCGTTTGGCGTCGCCGCCGCCGGTCACGCCAATCCAAACGTCGTCAAAGCCGGACAAAATCAAATGGCGAAATTGCTGCACGCGATGGGCGACGTACATCCCCACGCACGCAAAGCCGAACTCGCGCAAAAATTGAGCGAAATTACTTTTGAGCGCTGGCATAAAAAATCCGGCAAGGTCATTTTCAACAATTCCGGCTTTGAAGCCGTCGAATCCGCGCTCAAAACCGCAATTTTGGCGACACAGAAATCCGGCATCATCGCATTTGAAGGCGCGTATCATGGCCTCGGTTACGGTGCGCTCAACGCCACGCACCGGAATTTTTTCCGCAGTCCGTTTCGCTCGCAACTGCGCGAATTTGGAAATTTCGCAAAATTTCCCAGAGCCGCTTCTGAACTCGAAAAACTGGAAACGGACATCCGTAAAATTTTCCGAAGTAAAAAAATTGGCGCAATTCTCGTCGAACCAATTCAAGCGCGCGGCGGCATCAACGTTCCGCCGCCGGAATTTTTGCCGCTGCTCCGAAAACTCTGCGGCAAATTTGGCGCGCTGCTGATTCTTGACGAAATTTACACCGGCTTTGGCCGCACCGGAAAAATGTTCGCGTGCGAACATTCGCAAGTCGCGCCCGATTTAATTTGTCTCGGCAAAGCGCTCACCGGCGGATTTCCGCTGTCCGCGTGCGTTGGTCGCGCGGACGTGATGGACACCGCGTGGCCGGAATCGCGCGGCGAAGCCATTCACACCAGCACCTTTCTCGGCCATCCCGTTGGCTGTGCGATGGCGCTCGCGCAAATTGCCGAAATTGAAAAGCTGAAATTGCCCGAACGCGCCGCCAAACTCGGAAAATTTTTACTCGGAAAACTTTCTTCAATCCACAATCCGCAATCCGCAATCCGCAATTCTGCTCGTGGACTTGGCTTGCTTGCCGGAATCGAACTGAAATTGTCCGACGGCAAACCGGCGACGCAAATCGCTTTGGACGCCATCAAAAAATTGTTGCATCGCGGCTTCATCTTTCTGCCGGAAGGAGAATTCTCAAACATCATCAGCTTCACGCCGCCGCTGACGATTTCCAAAAAACAACTCGCGCAAGCCGCGAACGCGCTCGCCGAAGTCTTGCAATGAAACTTTCCGACATGCGCGAAAT
Organism: Verrucomicrobiia bacterium; assembly: GCA_035545995.1. Taxonomy (GTDB): domain Bacteria; phylum Verrucomicrobiota; class Verrucomicrobiia; order Limisphaerales; family UBA11358; genus UBA11358. The sequence goes on along the minus strand of DASZXH010000017.1, from coordinate 53,347 downwards.
TTTGACGAAGCGCGATATCCAGCTCACCAAATCTCTTGGCCAAAATTTTTTGCACGACGAAAACCAATTGCGAAAAATTGTCGAAGCGGCGGAATTATCCCCAACCGACAAAGTTTTGGAAATCGGGCCGGGACTTGGGCCGCTAACGGAATTGCTTCTGGAAAATGCCAGCGAAGTTTTGGCGATTGAAAAAGATTTGCGGCTCGTCGAAGTCTTGCGCGAAAAATTCAAACTCCTCACCCCGCCCCTCTCCTCGTTTGGCGAGGAGAGGGAGAAAAATCAGAATACCCCCAATAACTTGCCTTCTCCCCGCCCAAGCGGGGAGAAGGTGGCCGACAGGCCGGATGAGGGGAAATTAAATCTGCTTCACGCCGACGCGCTGGAATTTTTGGAAACCGAAAAACGCGATTGGCGCGATTGGAAACTCGTCGCCAATCTGCCGTATTCCGTCGCGTCGCCGATTTTGGTGGAACTCGCGTGCGGCGCGCGCGCGCCAAAAAAAATTGTGGTCACGCTGCAACTGGAAGTCGCGCAGCGGTTGATGGCGCAGACGGATGACGATGATTACGGCATTTTGACGCTGCTGGTACAGTTGGATTTTGCGCCGCACAGTTTTTTCAAAATTCCGCCGGGCAGTTTTTTTCCATCGCCGGACGTGGATTCGGTGTGCGTGATTTTGAATCGCCGCGACCAGCCGTTGCTGCTGGAAAATCTGCGCGCGAGTTTCACCAAAATCGTCAAACGCGCGTTTTCGCAACGGCGAAAAATGATGCTAAAATTGTTGAAAGCCGACTGGCCGCAGGAAAAATTGACGCGCGCGTTTGCGGAATTAAAGATCTCGCCGCAGGAACGCGCGGAGAAATTGAGCTTGGAACAGTTTGTTGAATTGACAAAATCTCTTTCGACTTAAAGTGAAGCCAGACCGAATACAGAATCCAAATTCAGTTGAGCGTGCTGTAATTGAAGCCAAAATTGCAGCGGGATATGATGTCATTCTTCAATTTGATAAACCCAGCTATACTCCTGAACTTTTAAGAAAAATAAACAACCTATGCGGAGAGTGGGGGAAAGATATTGAAGTTCGTTTTTATGGACACAAATTTGATGCTACCAATCTTCTTTTTTTACCGGACGTCGCTACGCTTTCAATTGATTGTCTGATTGAAGCCACCAATCTTTCCAACTTGGCAAGTTTGGTTAATTTGCGTCGGTTGTCTTTAGGCATCTACAAATTAGACGACACGAATATCCTAAAGTCGCTTCACCTCGAAAATCTAGAAAAATTAATTATTGGTGAATCTTGGGAGGCAAATTTTGATCTCGCGCCGTTGCAAGCCTGTAAAAATATAAGCGAATTGTATGTCGAGAAGCATACAAAAAACATTGATTCGCTTGCAATGCTTCCGTCCTTAAAATCACTTACGCTTCGTTCTATTTCCAAGAAGCAAAGCTTAAATTTTGTTTCAAAAATTCAGTCATTAAAACGTCTTAAGGTTATTCTCGGCGGGCGCACAGATATTTCAGAAATTCAGCATTCATTTTTGGAAGAACTCGAAATCATACGCGTTATGGGTTTTTGTGGTCTCGACAGTATTAGCGCATTTCCGTCACTTCGTTCGTTGGCAGTTGAAGACCAACTTCGTTTAGAGAAAATCCGTTTCACGCAAGCCAGTCAAAACATTCAGACAATTAGAATCTTCAACTGTAAAAATCTTGTGTATTTAGAAGGTCTCAATTTTCTCACGAATTTGAAATTAATTCATATTGGAATGACAGCAATTGAAATTGATTCCATTTTGCAACAGTGTCTTCCGTCTTCACTAAAAGCATTCGGATTTTACACAGGAAAGAAAAAGGAAAACGCTATCGCGAGAGCAAAATTGGACGCTCATGGTTATCAAGAACATTAATTTTTATGCCCGAAGATATTTTCGATGTCGTCAACGAGCGCGACGAGGTGATTGCTGCCAAACCGCGCAGTCACGTCCACGCGCACGGATTGTTGCACCGCGCGGTGCACGTGCTGGTGTTCAATTCGTGCGGCGAAATTTTTTTGCAGAAGCGTTCGATGAAAAAAGACCGGCAGCCGGGCGTTTGGGATTCGTCCTGCTCCGGCCACGTGGATTCCGGCGAAACTTACGATGAAACCGCCGTGCGCGAGTTGCGCGAGGAAATCGGCCTCAAAATAAATTCTCCGCTGCAAAAACTGTTCAAGATTGATGCGTGCGAAGAAACGGACGCGGAATTTGTCTGGATTTATCGCTGCGAAAATGACGGGCCGTTTCAATTGCATCCCGACGAAATCGAGACGGGCGATTGGTTCGCGCCGGAATTTGTCACGAAATGGGTAAATGAAAAACCGCAGGAATTTGCAAGCGCATTCGTTTTGATTTGGAAAATGTTTGCCACAGAGTCACAGAGCACACAGAGAAAAAAGTTTTAGACACGAATTGCACGAATTTTCGCGAATTTAATTTGCTGGTTTCAATTTGCGTTAATTGGTGAAATTCGTGTCAGTATTTTTTCGTGTTTCATCTGCGCCTAAAAAACTTTGCAGTTCTTCGCAAATGAAGTATCTATTTAGCCATGCAAAATTTTATGGTTCCGATTGTGGTTGAACAGACCGGCCGCGGCGAACGCAGCTGGGACATTTATTCGCGGTTGCTGGTTGACCGCATCATTTTCCTCGGCACGCCGGTGGACGACACGGTTTCCAACATTATCATCGCGCAGCTTTTGTTTCTGCAAATGTCGGACGCGAAAAAGGACATCCATCTTTACATCAATTCGCCCGGCGGCAGCGTCACGGCGGGTCTGGCGATTTACGACACGATGCAATATCTCACGTGCGACGTGAACACGTATTGCGTCGGGCAGGCGGCGAGCATGGGCGCGGTGTTGCTGGCGGCGGGCACGAAGGGCAAACGCTACGCGTTGCCGAACGCGCGTATCATGATTCATCAACCGTGGGGCGGCGTGCAAGGTCAGGCGACGGACATCAGCATTCAGGCAAAGGAAATTCTGCGGCTCAAAGACCGGCTGAACGCGATTTTGGGAAAACATTGCGGACGCACGCTCGAGGAAATTGAAAAATCCACCGACCGCGACAATTTCATGTCGTCCGAGGAAGCAAAAAATTACGGCCTCGTGGATCAAGTGGTGCAATCGCGCCGCGAAATCGCCGGCGGAACGGAAAAGTCGTCGGTGATTGTGTAAAAATGTCGAATAATTGAGTTAAAGCAGACTTTTTGTGGCCGAAGAAATAACATTTGAGAAATGGGAATCGCTTTCGGAAGAAGAACAAAGAAAAATTGAAGCGACATGGAATCCGTATACAGATGGCTATTGGCAAAATTTGCTTACCCAAGCAACGGAGAAATTCAAACGAGAATTTAGCAAAGTTTCACAAGTCGTTGGTGTAACTTGCGGAACTTATCACGGCGGAACATTAATTATTGGAGTTACTTTGAATTTGCCGCTCGGAGAACGTTTGAAAGAAATTCCATCTCGATTTGCTGGTTTTCATGTGCAGCAATTTTGGAGTTCGAAACGCGTGCCGTAAAAATTTTTCCGCAGTGGAAAAAGATTTGCGGTTAGTATAATCTTGTCGCAGTAAAATTTTTAGCATGGCTCGCCCGAACAATCTTACGATGTGCAGTTTCTGCGGCAAATCGCACGCGGAAGTGCGCAAACTCATCGCCGGTCCGGGCGTTTATATTTGCGACAACTGCATCATCCTTTGCAAAAATGTCCTCGACCGCGAGCTGCAATTGCAGAACCAGAAAAAGCAGCCGAAATTTTCCGTGCCCAAACCGGCGGAAATCAAACGGCAACTGGATTTGTATTGCGTCGGGCAGGAGCACGCGAAAAAAACTCTGGCCGTCGCCGTTCACAACCATTTCAAACGCATCCAGCCGGAAATTCCGGCGGAAGGCGAAGATAAAATTCCCGCCAAGCCGCATCGCCACGCGGACGTGGAAATCGAAAAGAGCAACATTTTGATGATTGGTCCGACGGGTTCGGGAAAAACTTTGCTCGCGCGCACGCTCGCGAAAATTCTGGACGTGCCGTTTGCGATTGCCGACGCGACGACGTTGACCGAAGCCGGTTACGTCGGCGAAGACGTGGAGAACATTGTTTTGCGTTTGCTGCAAAACGCCGATTATGACGTGAAGCGCGCGCAACGCGGCATCGTTTATATTGACGAGATTGACAAAATCGCGCGCAAGGCCGAAGGGCCGTCCATCACGCGCGACGTGAGCGGCGAAGGCGTGCAGCAGGCGTTGCTGAAAATTCTTGAAGGCACGGTCTGCAACGTGCCGCCGCAGGGCGGACGCAAACATCCGCAGCAGGAATACATTCGCGTGGACACGACGAACATTTTATTCATTTGCGGCGGCGCATTTGTTGGTCTGGAAAAAGTGATTCAACGGCGGCTGGGCCGGAACGTCATGGGATTTAGCGCGATTGGCGAAACGCAAAAAACGATTTCCGCCGAGCGCGCGGAAATTTTGCAGCACGCCGAGCCGGAAGATTTGCTCAACTTCGGTTTCATTCCCGAATTTGTCGGACGATTGCCCGTCGTGACGACGCTCGCGGAATTGACCGAAAACCAGTTGATTTCCATTTTGACCGAGCCGAAAAACGCGCTGACGAAACAATTCGCCAAGCTGATGGCGATGGAAGGCGTGGAATTGGAATTCACGCCGGACGCGCTGCGCGAACTGGCGGCGCTGGCGCTGAAAAAAGGCACGGGCGCGCGCGCGTTGCGCGGGCTGATCGAAAAGCTGATGCTGGATTTGATGTTCGATGTGCCGGAAGTGGCCGACATCGTTCACGTGAAAATCACCGCCGCCGTCGTGCGCGGCGAGAGCAAGCCGATCGTGCGAAGAAAACAGGACGCGGAAGCGGCGTGATTACTCGCCATCATTGCCGATTGTTTCTGTTGGGCATGAAGTTCGAGCTTCTTCGGCTTGCGCAATTTCTTCCGGCGTTTTCGGTTGGCAATAAACGTAAGAATAACCGCCTTCATCTTGGCGTGTGAAAAATTTCGGCGCTATGTTGCGGCATAAATCGCAATCAATACAAGTGTTGTCCACGTAATACTTGCCGAGAACGTTTTCTGGATTTTTTAGATTTTTGTCTGCCATAACTTGCCTTTCGTCTTTAAGCTTTGCATAAAAGCGTAATTGATAAAAATTCATTAGTTAAATAGATTGATTCAGTTTATGAATGAATTTTTGGCGACATCTCCGTTTGACCTTTATGAATTGTCGCTCTTCAATTTGGTGGTTAAGCATCGCAGTTTTACAAAAGCGGCGGACGCGGCTGGTTTGACTCAAAGCGCCATCACTCGCCAGATTCAAGGAATCGAAAACAGTTTGGGCGTGGTTTTGTTCGAGCGAACGACGAGAAATGTGAAGCTGACCAAAGCCGGTGAATTTCTTTTTCAAGAATCCGCCCGATTGTTGGGCGACGTGGATCAATCACTGCGTCGCCTCAAGGAAGATTTTACAAATGCGCGAAAAGAAATTCGCGTTGGCGTTTCGCGTTCAATCAGCCTTGCCCATTTACCGGGATTTCTTCACGCAAATCTCCGAAGAGAAGTTGGAGTCGGATACAATGTTTCCTATCAATCAAGTGCGGAAATTTTGGCAGCATTAGAAGCCAACGAACTTGATTTGGGAGTCTTGTGTCCGCCGACAAGATTACCGCGAACGCTTTGCATCACACATCGCTTCACTGATGCGTTTACGCTCATTGCGCCAATTGAATTGGCTTCGCAGTTTTCAAGTCTTTCCAAACAAGCGAAGAATTTATGGCTTTCTAAACAATCGTGGCTGCTGTTTGACGAAAATACAAACACGGGAAAGAGATTGCGAAAATGGATGGCAAACTCGAATTTGAAAGTTGAACCTGCCGTTCAACTCGACAATTTCGATCTTATAATCACGCTTGTTTCTCTTGGAATGGGAATCAGCTTTGTTCCAATTCGAGCGCTGGCACTTTATGGTCGGAAAAAAAGATTGGTTCGTTTGAAATTACCAAATCGGTTCGAGCGGGAACTGGTAGTTTTAATGCGGCGACATCGAAAGCAACCAAAACATTTGACAGAATTTGTAAAAAATATTTTGTTTTGAACGCAATTATAAGTTCACAAAGAATTCCATTCATCCAAAGAAATTGAGCGTTCAAGAATGGATTCGACTTGCCGGAGCAACATTCGGATTTGCGGCGCGGAAAATTCGGAATTGGTCGGAATAGTCTGGCGGTGCTGGCCGAAAACATGAATTGGTGGCGCGTGCCGGAATACGGGCCGTCAAAACCGAGCGCGCTGAGTTTGCGGATGAAGTCGCGCCGTTTAAGTGGTCGCTAGCCGGCCATTTTGAACCTTGTTCAAATCAATGCCGGCCAGCACGGGCATTTTGTGTCCGAATTTCAAGCCGACCAGAATCCAATCTTCCAGCGTCGAGCACAATTCGCTTTCACATTCGCGCAGGGATTTTCCGAACGCGGCCACGCCTTTGAGTTTGGGAATTTCACCCGCGAACGAGCCGTCTTCCAATTTGTCGTAGCGCGCCAGTTCCAACGCGGCTTCAATGTAGGCGGTGATCGGAAACATCATGCCAGAAAATTAAATCATCGGCGGAGAAAAACAAGTGGAAGAATTTACACGCCAATATCTTCATTCCACAGTTCCGGTCTGGCCTTGATGAAATCGCGCATGAGTTGGATGCACGCCGGGTCGTTCAGGATTTCCACGTTCACGCCTTGCGAGCGGACGTATTCCTCCGGCCCTTGAAACGTCACGTTTTCGCCGACGACGATGCGCGGAATTTTGTAGAGCAACGCCGCGCCGCTGCACATCGGACACGGTGACAACGTGGAATACAAAACGCAGCGCGAATAAGTTTTTGCCGCGAGCCGTCCGGCATTTTCGAGGCAATTCATTTCCGCATGATGAATCACGCTGCCGCACTGCACGCGCTGATTGTGTCCGCGCCCGATGATTTTTCCCTCATGCACGAGAACCGAACCGATGGGAATGCCACCTTCCGCAAGTCCCTGTTTTGCCTCCTCAATCGCCGCTTGAAGAAAAATGTCCATGCCGCGTTTTAACATTTTGCCCGGACAATTCCAGATTTTTTCCTTGAATCGAATCATAATTCCGCAAGCCTTTGGAACTTTTGATGAACCAATCATCGCAAACAGCAATTACCGCGTCTGCCACGCCTGCCGAACTTGGCTACCATTTTCCTGCCGAATGGGAAAAACACGAAGCCACTTGGCTCGGCTGGCCGCACAACGCGAGCGATTGGCCGGGCAAATTTGAAGTCATCCCGTGGGTCTATGGCGAAATGGTTCGCAAAATTTCCGAAGGCGAAAAAATTTATCTGCTCGTCCGCCACAAAGCCGACGCAAATTTTGCTCGCCGTGTTTTCAAATCCGTCGGCGTGGATTTACGGAAAATCAAATTTGTTACGCACCCGACCAATCGCGGCTGGACACGCGACACCGGACCGATTTTTGTCAAAAGACCCTCACCCCTGCCCCGCTCCCATCCGATGGGAGAGGGTGGCCGAAGGTCGGGTGAGAGCAAATCTGAAACCGCCATCGTCCATTTCCATTTCAACGGCTGGGCGAAATATGATAACTGGCGCAAGGACACAATAGTTCCTGAAACCGCCGCAAAATTGCTCGGCAAAAAATTATTTCACGCCGTTGCGCCAACTAAAAATTCAAAATTAAAAACTCAAAATTTTGTCGTCGAAGGCGGCGGCATTGAATTGAACGGACGCGGCACGTTGATTTCGACGGAAGAATGTTATTTGCATCCAAAAATTCAGGTGCGCAATCCCGGCCTCGGCAAAACGGAAATCGAAACCGCGCTGAAAAATTATCTCGGCGTGAAAAACATTTTCTGGCTCGCCAAAGGGCCGAAAGGCGATGACACGCACGGGCATATTGACGACATCTGCCGATTTGTGAATCCGAAAACGCTCGTGCTCGTCCGCGAAAAAAATCCGCGCGATGAAAATTTTCGCCCGCTCGCGGAAAATTGGGAACGGATTTCAGATTTGCGATTGGAAAACGGCAGCAAGCCGGAAGTCGTCGAATTGCCGATGCCAAATCCGTTGTTCTTTGACGGCGTGCGCTTGCCCGCGAGCTACGCCAATTTTTACATCTGCAATGCCGCCGTCATCGTGCCGACGTTCAACGACCCGAACGACCGCGTCGTGCTCGGCATTTTGGGCGAACTGTTCTGCGACCGCCCCGTCGTCGGCATTCACGCCGTGGATTTGGTCTGGGGATTTGGTTCGCTGCACTGCCTCACGCAGCAGCAGCCAGTGTGATTTTTTCTTGATAAAACTTTTAGCGGGCGCAAATTCAAAGCTGTGAAATGAAAAAATACACGCCCGTCCCGCCCGCAAAACCGGCGGCAGCCCGGCGCGGGAAAAATTATGGAGCTTTTATGAACAACCAGACGCGCCCGATTTCAACCCAATTCCTTTTTGTCTTTGCCATCGCCGTTGGCGCATTGCTGACTCCGCCTGTCGCCAAGTCTCAAACCTATTGGTTGCAGTATAGTATGACGGTTGGCTCAACGGATAGCGGCACACAAAATAATGCTTATAACAGCGGGCAGGTCCAAACCGACAATCTGTTGACGACCAATCTTTTGGGTCCCGGTGATGTCGCCAGCGCCAGCGCCACACCCAGCGCAAGTTTTGGACTCTTGTCAGTGATTGCCAATTGTTCCGTGGACGATTCCTCTTGGAACGGCTATGGACACATCGCTCGTTTTGCATCGTCAGGCGGAGGAGAAGGTCCCGTTGTTGATTTTCAAGACCAATTGACCTTCAATTCCACAACTTTGCCGACAGGAACATATGTGCAGATTCAAATCGTTTGTGAAGTAGCGGGTTATATTACACCGGAAGCAGGAAGTGAGCCTAACTTCACTACGTCAATTGCTTCCGTTGATTTGTTTGACCCTTCTCGTCGGGTATCCACAACCATTGGTGGCGATTATGTGACTAATTCCATTTCCATCTTCACTACTAATTACGCGAGGGTTGGCTATTCTATTTCTTTTGGCTCCTCAATTTCCGCCTATGGTTGGGCGGAGGCCGATGCCACTCCCGGTTTTGTCGGCTCCGTCAGCACGGAAATAACGGCGCAGACTTATGTGAACGTGCTGACACCGGGCGTAAGTTATACGTCAGCCAGCGGCACAGTTTATCCCACGCTGCAATTGCCACCGCCGGTTCTGAACATTCAAGCCACAAACAATACAGTCGTCATTTCCTGGCCGTCTGTTTATGCGAATTATGCATTGGAACAAAATTCCAGTCTCAATCCTGCCACTTGGAGCAACGATTCCGATCCGGTGACTCAAGCTGGCAGCCAAAATCAGGTCACGATTTCATTCCCGTCAGGAACTGTATTTTACCGTTTACAGGAACAGTAAATGGATGGTGGCGGAAATTACGCTTTGAATTGTTTCACCGCTTCGACGCAGCGACCGCAAATGGTCGGGTGCTCGGGATTTTGGCCGATGTCTGTTTCCCAATGCCAGCAGCGTTCGCATTTTTGACCGTCGGCTTTGAAAACCACTACTTCTGTCAGTTTATCATGACCGCGAAATTGAACAGTAGAAACATTTAGCAATTCACGTAAATCATTAAAACTTGTGGGAAGTTCAACTGAATCACTTCCGAGCGAAATCTCAACTCTCGCATCCAGCGCTTTGCCGATGAGCTTAAGATTTCGTGTCCGTTCCAACTCGGCTAATGCAATTTCACGAATGGAAAATAAATTTTGCCACTGCTTTTGATCGATTTCCGAAATATCAAAAAAATTTGGTTTCCAATTCGATTCGTGAACCGAATTTACATTTTTGCCCGCGACAAATTCCCACGCTTCATCCGCCGTGAATGCCAAAATTGGCGCGAGCATTTGGCAGAGGCCGGTCGCCAATTTGTGCAGCGCGGTTTGCGTGGAGCGGCGACGATGCGAATTCGCCGCGTCGGTGTAAAGCCGGTCTTTGATGACGTCGTGATAAATCGAGGACAATTCGACGGCGATAAACTGGCTGATTTTTTGATAGACGACGTGAAATTCAAATTTGTCGTAAGCCTCGATGACTTCTTTTTCGAGCTTGGAAAATTCGCCGAGAATCCAGCGGTCGAGGCCGGTCAATTTGTCGTCGGGAATTAAATGGTCTCTGTTCGCCGGATCAAAATCATACAAATTTGAAAGTTGATAGCGCAGTGCGTTGCGGATGGCGCGATAGGTCTCGCCGACTTTGTTGATGCGTTCCTCGCTGACGACGATGTCGTTGCGAAAATCCTGCGACGCGACCCACAGCCGCACCACGTCCGCGCCCCATTTTTTCACATACGCTTCGGCGGTCTGCGGTTTTTCGTAAGCGCCCTGTTTGCTCTTGGAAATTTTTTCGCGGTCGGCGTCCACCATGAAGCCGTGCGTCAAAACGGTTTTGAACGGAGCCGCGCCGTTGCCCGCGAGCGAAAGCAGCAGCGACGATTGAAACCAACCGCGATGTTGGTCGCTGCCTTCGAGATACATGTCGGCCTGCCAATCAAATGCGGATTGCGGATTGCGGATTGCGGAATGGGAAAGTCCAGCGCGACGCATCAAAACGGCGCGGGACGAACTGCCGGAATCAATCCAAACGTCCAGCGTGTCGCTGGATTTGGCGACGGCTTCCGCGCCGCTCCAATTTTTCGGTTTCACGAGCGACCACAGTTCGGCAGCGGATTTTTCAAACCAAACATTCGAGCCGTGTTTTTCAATCAAATCCGCGACGTTGCAGATGATGTCTTTGTGCAAAATGGCTTCATCTTTCGCATCGTAAAACGCGGGAATCGGCACGCCCCAACTGCGCTGGCGCGAAATGCACCAGTCGGGACGCGATTCGACCGCGCCTTTGATACGGTTCACGCCCCAATCGGGAATCCAATTCACTTTGCCAATTTCGTCCACGGCGCGGTCGCGAAATTTGTCGTGGTCAATTTCGATGAACCACTGATCCATCGCGCGGAAAATGACGGGCGTTTTACTGCGCCAGCAATGCGGATAGCTGTGATGATAATTTTCCTGATGCAACAGCGCGTGGCGGACGCGCAATTCGTGCAGGACAATTTCGTTCGCGTCGCTTTTGCCGTGTTTTTCCAAAATGGATTTGCCGACAAATTCGTCGGGCATCTGTTGCTCGCGTGGCAAATCGTTCGTGAGCGACAATTTTCCGTCGTCGTCCACGGGCGAATAAATTGGCAAATTTACGGACAAGCCGAGTTGATAGTCTTCCAATCCGTGACCGGGCGCGATGTGAACGAAGCCCGTGCCGGTGTCCGCAGTGACAAAATTTGCGGGGAACGCTTTACCTTTGCGCGCGGGAATGAACGGGTGTTGGTATTCCAAATTTGCCAATTCGTCGGTGGGAAATGGTGTTTCGGAAAAATTTGTCCAGCCGCATTTTTCGGCAACTTTCAGCAACAAACCGCGAAACAAAATGTAATTTTCATCGCCAACTTTGGCGGTGACGTATTGAAAGTCTTTGTTGTAGGCAACAGCCAAATTCGCGGGCAACGTCCACGGCGTCGTCGTCCAAATGACGATGAACGTTTTTTCTTTGCCGACGACGGGAAATTTGACGAACACGCTTTGACTGACGTGGTCTTTGTATTCGACTTCAGCTTCGGCGAGCGCGGTGCGGCACGGAATGCTCCAATACACCGGCTTTTTGCCGCGATAGACAAATCTTTTTTCAACGATGTCGGCGAACAGGCGCAATTCGTCGGCTTCGTATTCTTTGTTCAGTGTCAAATATGGATTTTGCCAGTCGCCGAGCACGCCAAGCCGTTTGAATTGTTCCATTTGGATTTCAACATATAGGCGTGCGTGATCTTCGCACTTTTTTCGGATTTCAAGTGCATTTTTTGCGAAAGGTTCTTCAATATATTTTTTTTGAAAATCTTTTGGTGGATTGTCCTTTTCTCCATCGAAAACCTTCTCTAAAAATTCCTGCCTTAAATCCTGCATGACTTTGTATTCGATTGGCAAACCGTGACAGTCCCAACCGGGAATGTATGGCGCATTGAAACCACGCAGGGTTTTATATTTGATGATAATGTCCTTGAGAATTTTGTTGAGCGCTGTGCCAATATGAGCAACGCCGTTGGCGAAGGGCGGGCCGTCGTGCAGGACGAATTTTTCCGCGCCGACGCGCTGCTGCTGAATTTTTTCGTAGAGCTTCGCAGATTCCCATTTTTTCAGGCGTTCCGGTTCGCGCGTGACTAAATCGGCCTTCATCGGAAAATCCGTGCGCGGAAGGTTTAATGTATCTTTGTATTCCATTGCAAAAAAGGAACGCAGACGTTAGCAGCGGGGAAAATGAGTGTCAACGAAGGCTCACAAAGTGGTCAAGACATTAAGCTAAAAATGAAAAAACCGGACCAGTCAGTCAGGAGATGACCGAAGGGTCCGGGGAATTTGAATGAGTAACAACGTGGGATCACGGAGAACTCCAATTCGCCTCTGTTACCGGAGGCAAACCGAAAACCTAAAATCAAAGAACAAATCCAAAATCTTATGCAACCCACCTCCAAATCAGCGTTGCAACTGCTACAAATAAATCATAATGACTTATTTATGTCAAATTTAATTTTAAAGTATTAGAAATACTACACAAACAACGCTTTGCCATTAGCCCACGTAGCGGAAAACGCTATTATTGGGCAACGTATTTCGCCAATTTGTAATTGCTTCGGCGAATTTGATTTACAGAATCACCGTTTTAGTTGAGGATGTTTTTCCAGTTTAAGCGATGACGTATGTGTTGTTTGCAGTCATCAGTGGTTCCAAGTTCCAAGGAGTCAATTCCAAAGAAGTTTCATTTTTCAGAATTGTGGTCGCGACAATCCCCGCAAGACTGTTGGAAAATAATTTTTCATCACTCTTTGCAAGTTGGTAAAACTCTTGTCTTTGTGAAATACTCCGGCGACAATTGGCCGGTCAGCAACAAATGCCATTTTTTGATGAATCGGATCAGAGCCGGTTCTTTGGAGACAAAACAGCTTGTGAACAACTCGTGAATAAGAGTTAATATGTTGTCCTCGAAACTTTCATCTCATTTGATAAAAACAATCTCGTTCGTCGAAGTGGATAAGGCGGTTTCGTCGCTTCGAGTGGCGGCAGGGTTGCAGTTTGGATTTCACTGTTTGCAACTTACTGAAAATCAATGTCTTAAAAAATTCTCGGTTGAGAATTGGTTTGAATTAAAAGAAATGAGAACTTGAACTGTTGAATTTGAACTCCGACAGCAAAAAGAATCGGTTGAAAAGAGACAGACAAAATCAAATTCAACAACAAGTGAATAAAAGCGGTTTTATCAATAGATACTAAATGCAAACTCCGGTTGAAAAAATTTGGGATTCGGCGCAGGAACATCTTCGCTCCAGCATGAGCGCCGACACTTTTAATATGTGGTTCGCTCCCTTGCGGGCGAGCAACATTGATAATAATCACGCCACTCTTGAAGCGCCAAACGAGTTTTCCGAAGTGTGGATCAAGGACAATTATCTCAGCTTGCTGCAGAAGGCTTTTGCCGCTGCGTCCGGCAGAGAACTACAAATCAAATTCAAATCCGCGCCCGGAACAGCGCCAATTTCGAGCACCGCACCGGTAACGGCTGCGACGATAAAAATAAAAGCCGCAGAATCTTCTCACGAACGCTCGGCTCACAATGGTGATCTGCATTTCAACCCGAAAAACACCTTTGATTCGTTTGTCGTCGGCAATAACAATAATTTTGCTTATGCTGCTGCGCTCGCAGTGGCGCAAGCGCCGGGTAAATCTTACAATCCATTGTTTCTCTACGGCGGTGTTGGTTTGGGCAAGACCCATTTGCTCCACGCCATCGGCCAATATGTGACCGGAAATAAAAAGGGCGCGCGCGTGGCTTATGTTTCGTCCGAAAAATTCACGAACGAATACATTGACGCCATTCAAAACAGTTCGCTCGCGAAATTTCGCAAAAAATATCGCCAGACCGACGTGCTGTTGATTGATGACATTCAATTTCTTGCTGGCAAGGAACGCATTCAGGAAGAATTTTTTCACACGTTCAACGCATTGCACGAAGCACACAAACAAATTGTGCTAACATGCGACCGGCCAGCCAGCGAAATCCAAGGTCTCGAAAGCCGCCTCGTCTCACGTTTTGAATGGGGATTGGTCACGGACTTACAACCGCCGGACATTGAGATGCGTCTCGCGATTCTCAATAAAAAAGCGCAATCCATGGGCATGACTTTGCCTGAAGAAATTTTGAACTTTTTGGCGAATCGCATCCGCACGAATGTTCGCCGGCTTGAAGGCGCGCTCATTCGCGTAGCGTCTTACGCTTCACTTACCGGCAAAAAATTGACGATTGAAGTAGTCGAAGGATTACTCCGCGAAATTTTGCACGAGGAAGGGCGTTTTTCCATCAGCATTGAAGTCATCCAGAAAAAAGTCGCGGAACATTTCGACATCCGTTTGGCGGATATGGCCAGCAAACGCCGTCCGGAAAACATTGCGTTCCCGCGCCAAATCGCCATGTATCTCTCGCGTCAAATGACTGAAAGTTCGTTAAATACAATTGGCGAAGCGTTCGGCGGACGCGACCACGGCACCGTATTGCACGCCTGCCGCCTCGTCAAAGACCGTATGGAAGTGGACGCGAACGTCCGCCAAGTCGTTCACTACTTGGAAAAACAGTTGATGCGCTAAAATTTCCGCGCTCGACACCTGGTGTTCATCTCTCGAAACTTGGTTCATGCCAGCGATTGAAGTCAGCGGGTTGACCAAAGCCTTTCGCACTTACAAAAAGCAGCCCGGATTTTCGGGCGCAATCAAAGGGCTTTTTCGTCGCCAATACGAACAAACACTCGCCGTCAATGAAGTCGGCTTCAAAATTGAACCCGGTGAACTCGTCGGATTTCTCGGACCAAACGGAGCGGGCAAAACCACGACACTCAAAATGCTCGCCGGTTTGCTATATCCAACCAGCGGCTCGGCCAAAGTGCTTGGCTATACGCCGTGGGAGCGCGACGACGGCTACCGGCGACAATTTGCGCTCGTACTCGGACAGAAAAATCAACTTTGGTGGGATTTGCCCGCGTGCGAATCGCTGGAATTGAACGCGAAAATTTACGGCATTCCGCGCGATCGTTTCGAGCGCACAGTCGCCGAAATGACAGAATTGCTCGCCGTCAAAGACAAATTGAACGTCAGTGTGCGTGAACTTTCGCTCGGCGAACGGATGAAAATGGAACTCATCGCGTCCCTGCTCCACCAGCCGAAAGTTTTATTTCTCGATGAACCGACCATTGGCCTCGACGTGACTTCACAAAAAACCGTGCGCGATTTCATCCGTCGCCATAACGCGGAACAAAAAACGACAATTTTGCTGACGAGCCATTACATGGCGGACATTCAGGAATTGTGCGAGCGCGTCATCATCATTGACCATGGCAAAATTTTCTTCGACGGCAAACTGGACAAGATTGTTGACCAATTCGCCGATTTCAAACTCGTCACCATTCAATGTGAAAAGGCCGATGACTTTTCATCCGAACAATTGAGTCGCTTCGGTGAAGTCGTTGAAAAAACTTCCGGCGAAATCAAATTCAAGGTCAAACGTGACCGCGTGATTGCCGTTTGCAAATCGTTGCTCGACGATTTGCCGGTGAGCGACATTGATATTCAAGAAGTGCCGATTGAAGACGTGATTCGGCAAATTTTTGCGCGATAGATTTGCCGCGTTGTTCGACGCATCCTTTTCGTATTGCCTCAAAAGCTGAATTTAGTTCTCAATTTGCTCAATGGACGAAGATACTTCTTCGTGATTCAGAGTTATGTCCATTCATCCGGCATTGAAAAAGGATTGCAGATTTTGCAGGTTTAATCTGCATCTCCGCAAATCTCATGAAAAAAATTGCGACAATTATTCTTTTCGCCGCAGCGTTATGCGCCACGGCCAATCCCATTTTCACGGTGGATGCAAATCATCCGGCGGGTAAAGTCAGCCCGACTTTCTTTGGACTGATGACCGAAGAAATCAACCATTCCTACGATGGTGGACTTTATGCGGAGTTAATCCGTAATCGCGCTTTTTTGGACAATGCCACAACTCCGGCAAATTGGTCGGCGATCAATGCCAACGAAGCGCAAACATTCATCGCGCTTGACCCGACGAATCCGTTCAACGACAAACTGACGACAAGTTTGCGCCTGTCAGTGGCTAAAACCTCAAAGGAAAATCCGGCGGGCGTTGCGAACAGCGGTTATTGGGGAATTCCAGTGCAACCCAAGACGATTTATCGCGCGACGATTCTGGCCAGAGCCGATTTCCATTTTTCCGGCCCGATCACGGTTTCAATTGCGAGCGATAACGGACAGAAAATCTATGCAACGGGGAAAATTTCCGGGCTTGCCACAAATTGGAACAAATTTGAAGTGACGCTCAAAACCGGCAGATTAACCCCGACAACCAAAGCGCGTCTTCAAATCACTCTCGAACAGCCAGGAACCATTTGGCTGGGGCTGGTTTCACTGTTTCCGCCAACCTGGAATAATCAACCAAACGGATTTCGCAAGGATTTGATGCAAATGTTGGCGGATTTGAACCCGAAATTTTTGCGTTTCCCCGGCGGCAATTACGTTGAAGGTAACAAGATTGGCGAACGGTTTGACTGGAAGAAAACCATCGGTCCGATTGAACAACGTCACGGCCATCCGAGTCCGTGGGGTTATCGCTCGACGGACGGCCTCGGATTTTTAGAATTTCTCGAATGGTGCGAAGACATGAAGGCCGAACCGGTGCTGGCAGTTTATGCCGGTTATTCACTGAACGGCGAACACGTCAATCCCGGTTCAGATTTGCAACCTTACGTTCAAGATGCGTTAGATGAAATCGAATATGTCATCGGCGGCACAAACACAACGTGGGGCGCGGAACGCGCAAAGGACGGCCATCCCGCGCCATTCATCTTGCATTATGTTGAGATCGGCAACGAAGATTGGTTCGATAAATCAAAAAGTTACGACGCGCGATTCGCTCAATTTTACGACGCCATCAAAGCGAAATATCCTCAACTCAAATTGATTTCGACCATCGGCGACGATCAACCGGAAACGTCGCGCGTCAAAAGCCGGAAACCCGACGTATTGGACGGGCATTATTATCGCTCGGTTGACACATTTCTGAAAATGTCGCCGGATTACGCAAGCAATTACGACCGCCACGGCCCGGAAATCTTCATCGGCGAATGGGCAGCGTATGAAACCTCATTTCCGCCGTGGAACCAACTTTCTCAAAAAGAGCCGCCCACGCCAAATCTGAAAGCCGCGATTGGCGACGCCGTGTTCATGACGGCGATGGAACGGAATTCCGATTTGATTAAAATGCAATGCTACGCGCCATTGCTGGTCAACGTAAATCCCGGCGCGCGGCAATGGCGACCGAATCTCATCGGTTACGACGGACTTTCCGTGTTCGGCTCGCCGAGCTATTACGCGATTCAAATGTTCAGCCGGAATCTGGGCGACGAAATTTTGCCGGTCACGTTCGCGGGAACTGCTGTTCAAGGTTCGGCGACGCACGACAGCAAAACCGGCGAAATCATCCTCAAACTGATCAATCCGCAGGCGGTTGCCGAATCGTTGAACATTCAAATCAATGGCGTCGCCAAACTGGACTCCAAAGGCACTGCGGTTACTCTGGCCGGGAATCCCGACGACACCAACTCAATCAATGAACCAAAAAAAGTCGTTCCAATCGTCACAACGGTGCGCCATCTGAAACCAAATTTTACTTATAGATTGCCGCCTGACAGCATCGTTGTGTTCAAGTTGAACGGAAATTGACGAAAACCGGAATTGTTTCCCTGCATTGCCGGACGCGACATTTTCAGTTAGCTTCGCGGGCGTATGGCTTTTGATTCCTTCCGCGATTTTGTCAACGCGCTCGACCGCGCGGGCGAATTGAAACGCATTTCGCAGCCGGTCGCGACGGAACTGGAAATCACCGAAATCGCTGACCGCGAAATGAAATCGCCCGGCGGCGGCAAGGCGTTGCTGTTCGAGCAGCCGACGGTGAACGGACAAATTTCGCCGTTTCCCGTCGCCATCAACACGCTCGGCTCGCACAAACGCATGGCGATGAGCATGGGCGCAAATTCCGTCGGAGAAGTCGCCAACGAACTCGGCTCATTGATGAAAGCCAAACCGCCGACGAGTTTTCGCGAGGCGATAAAACTTTTGGGACAGGCGTTTGAATTGCGTCACGCGAAACCGAAAATCGTCAAAACGGGTTCTTGCAAAGACGTCGTTCATTTGGTTCAAAGTCCAGAGTCCAAAGCCCAAAGTTGGCCGAAAGCGCCCGATGTAAATCAACCTTCAACTTTTAACATGCAACCGCCAACGTTGGCAAATTTGCCAATTCTCCGCTGCTGGCCGCTCGACGGCGGACGTTTCATCACGCTGCCGTGCGTCGTCACCAAAGACCCGGACACCGGCGAACGCAATGTCGGCATGTATCGCATCCAGATTTACGACGAGCGCACGACGGGAATGCACTGGCAATTGCAAAAAGTCGGCGCGCGGCATGGACGACGTTACTACGAGCGCGGCGAAAAAATGCCCGTCAGCATTTTCATCGGCGGCGACCCGATGTTTCCCTTCGCCGCCACTGCGCCGTTGCCGGACGGGCTGGACGAATTTCTGCTCGCCGGTTATCTCCGCAAAAAATCCGTCGAACTCGTCAAATGCGAGACGAATGATTTAGAAGTTCCGGCGAATTCAGATTTCGTCATTGAAGGTTACGTTGACCCGACCGAGCCGCTGCGCGAGGAGGGACCGTTCGGCGACCACACAGGTTATTACACCTTGCCGGAGCCGTATCCGGTTTTTCACGTCACCGCCATCACGCATCGCAAAGATGCCGTTTATCCGGCGACGATTGTCGGTATTCCGCCGATGGAAGATTTTTACATCGGCGGCGCGAGCGTGAAATTGTTCCTGCCGATTTTCAAAATGAATTTTCCCGAAATCGTGGACATCGCGCTGCCGGCGGAAGGCGTGTTTCACAATCTCGTTTTTGTCAGCATCAAAAAAACCTATCCGATGCAGGCGTATAAAATCATGCACGGACTTTGGGGCATGGGACAAATGATGTTCACAAAATACATCGTCGTCGTGGACGCGGACGTGAACGTGCATAACACGAACGAAGTTTTGTTTCATCTGACCGCGAACACCG
The DNA here is from genome assembly GCA_035545995.1 of Verrucomicrobiia bacterium. Classification (GTDB taxonomy): domain Bacteria; phylum Verrucomicrobiota; class Verrucomicrobiia; order Limisphaerales; family UBA11358; genus UBA11358. The sequence continues at coordinate 34,020 of DASZXH010000017.1, read as the reverse complement.
ACCCGCAGCGCGACAGCATTTTCACCAAAGGCCCGGCGGATGTGCTTGACCATGCCACGAGTGAAATCGCCATCGGCAGCAAACTGGGCATTGACGCAACGAAGAAATTGCCCGGCGAAGGTTTCAAACGCGCCTGGCCACCGCTCATCAAGATGGATGAAAGCGTGAAGGCGAAGGTGGAAAAAATGTTTGGCAGCGAGGCCAATCCAATTCCAGAATGGCGGTGGAAAGATTGGCGGTGAGGAAGTTGTTTTCGATCGTTCTTGCAGGAGCTTCACATTGTCGGCGGCGGCAGGAATTCCAGCCCGAATTTTTTCGCAATCTCCAGCACGCGCGGGATGCCCTGCTGTTGCTGCGGTGTCAGCGCATCTATTTCTTCAAAGAATCTTTCAAATCCCGCCGGCGTGATGACGGTCAGGAGTTTGCCGTGCGTTTCGCCGACGTGACGATAGGTGTGCGGAATGCCGCGCGGTGCGAACAGCGTCGTGCCCGGTGTCGCGTAGATGGTTTTGTCACCAACCGTGAACTCGTATTTGCCTTCAAGCACTTGAAACGTCTCGTCCTCGCGATGATGGATGTGCGGCGGCGGTCCGCCCGACACTTCGTGAGATTCCACGACGGCGAGCGTGCCGCCGGTGTCACGACCGTGGATGCGGATGGCGATGGGAATGCCGAGGACATTCACTTTCTTGCCGCCATTGGGAGGAACTTGGATTGGATTCATAACTTATTGCGGTGATATTCCGATTACAACCATTGGTTGGCAAGCCAAACCACAAAACCAGGTGGTTTTTTAGTTTGTTATTGGTTCGCATAAAAAATTTGCTTGCACAATTTTTATTCCGCGCTAACATTTAACCATATGGTTAAATGTTTATCCGGCAACTTGAATCGCACGTTTGCGGCGTTGGCCGACCCGACGCGGCGGCGGATTTTACAGCATCTTGCGGGCGGCGACCGTTGCGTGACGGATTTGGCGCGTCCGCACCGGATGTCGTTGCCCGCCGTTTCCAAGCATTTGCGCGTTTTGGAAAACGCCGGACTGGTTCGTCGTCAACGCGACGGACGCGTGCATCGTTTGAAATTGGAAGCGAAGCCGATGCAGCAGGCGCAGGCGTGGATCGAGGAATACCGGAGGTTCTGGGAAGCGAGCTTTGACCGTTTGGACGAGTATCTGAAACAACTACAAAAAAAGGAAACAAAATGAGCACAACTGCAACAATCGAAAAAGAAAATATCAAACTGCAACTCACCCGCGTTTTTGACGCGCCGCGCGAACTGGTTTTTGCGGCGTGGACGGACGCAAAGCAATTTCGGCAATGGTTCGGCGCGGCGGCGTGTGATGGAGCATCGTTGCAATCAACGAAAGTGGACGCGCGCGTCGGCGGCAAGTATCGCCTTCAGGTGCGAAAAGACGACGGTGAATTTTTCACGAGCACCGGAACTTATCGCGAAGTGAAACCACCGGAGCGCCTCGTCTTCACGTGGCAATTTGAAAAAGACGGCAGCAGCGATGACTTCGAAGAAGTTGAACCGCCCGAAATGCTCGTGACGATTGAATTCAAAGCGCGCGGCCAGCAAACGGAATTGACTTTGACGCACGAAAAATTTGCGTCGGTCGAGAGCCGCGACCGTCACAACGACGGTTGGAATCGTTGCCTTGATTCACTTGGGAAATTCGTCGCGAAATAATCGTATGACCACGCAAATCCAAGCGGCAAAAGATTGCCCAAGACAAAAAATCATCATCACGCGCGAGTTGGATGCACCGTGCGCGTTGGTTTTCAGCGCGTGGACGGATGCACGGCATCTCTCAAGCTGGTTCAGCCCGGAAAATGTGGAGTGCCGGAGTTTTGACGCGGATATTCGCGTTGGCGGCGCGTATCGCCTGCACATGGTTTCCCAAAATGGTAATCACATCGCTTTTGGCAAATACAAGGAAATCACCCCCAATCAACGTCTGCGGTTCACATGGGAGCGGGAGGATACGCCTGCTTTATCCACGCTGGTGACGGTGGAGTTTGAAGATTTAGGCCGGACGACGCGCCTGACGTTGACGCATGAAGGATTTTCGGAACTGGAAGACGCCGCCGACCACAATGAGGGCTGGACTTCACTGCTCGAAAAATTCGTGCGGTTGATGAAACAAAACAAAATCGCAACCAATAAAATAACAAAATAAAATTATGGCGAACCAAAATTCAGAGCCGCTCATTGTCGAGCGCGCGTTTGACGCGCCGGTCGAAAAAGTCTGGAGCGCGATCACCAACGCAGAGGAAATGCGTCGCTGGTATTTCAATTTGAAGGAATTCAAACCGCAGGTTGGATTTGAATTTGCATTTGTCGTCGAGCATGAAGGCAACACTTGGGATCATCGTTGCACAGTGACGGAAGTGATTCCGCAGAAGAAAATCGCTTACACGTGGCGTTACGAAGGTCATCCGGGAAATTCACTGGTCACCTTTGAATTGGTTCCCGACGGCAACCAAACGAAATTGAAATTGAAGCACGAAGGACTTGAAACATTTCCGAAATTGCCGGCGTTTGCGCGGAAAAATTTCGAGATGGGCTGGACGCAACTTATTGGCATGGAACTGAAACAATTTATTGGATCAAAATCACAGCCAATAAAATAACAAAATAAAATTATGAACTCGAACAAAAATTATTCCATTCAAACCTATCTGATTTTCAACGGACGCTGCGAAGAGGCGGTTGAATTTTACCGCCAAAAACTCGGCGCGGAAATCGTCATACTTCTGCGTTTCAAGGACGCGCCGGATCAGAGCACGATCAAGCCCGACATGGAAAATAAAATCATGCACACGACGTTGAAAATCGGCGACACGATTATTCTCGCATCGGACGGTCATTGCACCGGTCAAACCGGTTTTTCAGGATTTTCGTTGTCGTTGACGGTGAAAACGGAAGCCGAGGCCGATAAATTTTTCGCCGCGCTTTCCGACGGCGGGCAAGTGACGATGCCGTTGACCAAAACATTTTTCTCGCCGCGCTTTGGCATGGCCACTGACCACTTCGGTGTTTCGTGGATGGTCATCGTTTCGCAAAATTAAAACTGTTTCAACATTTATGACTGCCGCCAAAAATAATCCGGCTGAAGATGCCGCCGACCGGGAAATTGTCATTTCGCGTGAGTTCAACGCGCCGCGCGAACTGGTTTGGGAAGCGATGACGAATCCCGACCACGTCGTGAATTGGTGGGGGCCGCGCGGGTTCACGACGACGATTGAGAAAATGGAGTTTCGTGTCGGTGGCGTTTGGCGACACGACATGCACGGGCCGGACGGAACGAATTATCCGAACGAAAGCATTTTCAAAGAAATTGTGAAACCGGAGAAAATTGTTTTTTCGCACGGCGGCAGGCGCGAAGGCGGGTCAGGCGTCAGTTTTATTTCGACGTGGACTTTCGACGCGATTGACTCTGGCAAAACCAAAGTGACGATTCGCATGGTTTTCCCGTCGGCGGCACAACGCGATTTTGTGGTGAAGGAATTTGGCGCAATCGAAGGTGGCAGACAAACGCTCGAGAAACTCTGCGAATATCTGACGAAAATGAAAATCCAAGCCTAAAAATTATCCGGCAAAGACGTTGCCAAAATGAATTCATCAGACTAAAAATAGTCTCAAACCAAATTCATTTATGCGCTATCTCACCATCATTGCCAGAATTCTGATGGGACTGACTTTTCTGGTGTTCGGTCTCAACGGATTTTTTCATTTCATCCCGCAACCGAAAGACGCCATGCCGCCGGGCGCGATGGACTTTTTTGGCGCGTTGATGAAAACGGGTTACATGATTCCGCTCATTTTCACGACGCAAACGCTCGTCGGCGCGTTGTTGCTGCTTAATTGTTTTGTGCCGCTGGCACTCGCGCTCATCGCGCCGGTCATCGTGAACATCATTTTGTTTCACGTTTATCTCGCGCCGTCGGGAATTCCAATGGCTATTGTCGTTTTGGCGTTGGAACTGTTTCTCGCGTGGGCATATCGAAAATCTTTTGCGCCCATGCTGGCTTTTCGCGCGAAACCAGATTAGTTTTTGGCGCTGGAACGAATTTCCGTTCCATTTGTTGAAAGGAAATTATGAAACGAAAAGCATCGGCAGTCTGGCACGGCGGTTTGAAGGACGGCAAAGGCAACATCTCCACCGACAGCGGCGTGCTCAAGGAAACGCAATACTCGTTCAGCACGCGTTTTGAAAACGGCATCGGCACGAATCCCGAAGAACTCATCGCGGCGGCGCACGCGGGCTGTTTTGCAATGGCCTTCTCGTCTGAACTCGGCAAGGCCGGCCTCAAGCCGGAATTCATCTCCGCGACGGCAACGGTTACGCTGGAAATGCTTCCCACCGGCCCGACGATCACCGAATCGCATCTGGACGTGACAGTGAAAGTTCCCGGTGCGGACAAATCCAAAATTCTGGAAGTGGCGAACGTCGCCAAAGCCGGTTGTCCCATTTCACGTGTGCTCAACGCAAAAGTCACGATGGACGCGAAAGTGGAAGCATAGCGGTTATTGTAACCGCAATTATTCGGGAACGGCCAAAACGCTTTTGAGCGTGGAATTGTGTTTCGATGCTGTGCCTCGACAAACAATAAAGAGATTGTTTTTCGCTTGTCGTTGCAGCGCTGACATTGCAGCATTCAGTAATCACCGCAATCTTCAAAGCCAAAATGAAACCGTTTATGAACCTGAAAAAAATCCAAATTTCCTGCCTGTCGTTTGTTGTCGCGCTGGCCGCCTTTTCGCCCGCTGGTTGCGCTTCCAGCAAAAAACAATCTGAAAAACCGTCGCCGCCGACGGCGGCGTCAACGGTTGCCAAACCCCAACCCGCGCCATCGGGAATCATTCGGATTGACGCCGGTTCGGCCAATTCGTTCACCGATTCCGCCGGCAACGTCTGGCTGGCCGATCAGGGTTTTGCTGACGGCGACACCATCGAACGCGACAGCGACCTGCAAATCACCAACACGCCTGACCCGGGACTTTACCGCACCGAGCATTACGGCATGAGCGCATTTTCTTACAACGTTCCAAACGGCAAATACACGGTGAAACTTCATTTCTGCGAGACTTACGACGGCATTACCGGCGAAGGCCAGCGCGTTTTTTCTTTCAGCGTCGGCGGCCATGACTTCAAGGATTTTGATGTCTGGCAAAAAGCCGGTGGCCCGCAGCGCGCTTATGTCGTGACCGTTGACGACGTGAACGTGACCGATGGTAAACTGGACATCACTTTCACGCAACAAACGGAAAACCCTGAAATCAACGGCATCGAAATCATTCCCGCGCCTTGATGGCGGCGAAAACTTCGCACAAATTTTCTCCCTCTCTCCGTTCGGCGGAGAGAAGGAATTATGATAGTTGGTGAACGGTAGTAATCCCCTTTTCACTTTCCCTCGGAATTTCCATTCTTAACGCCTGACAATCGCCGGAGCTTCCAGACCTGACCGAGCGGCGCGGATAATATGCGGTGGCGTAATCATTCCTGAACTTCGGTAAATAAGTTCATAGGATTGTGCATGGACGGATGCAGGATTGAGGAATAGGCTTAATTCATCCATGAATCAGAAAGCGACAGTCCTGCTGTCGGACGGTCTGCCAATTTTGGAGGCAAAAAGGGTTCGTGTTGTTTTGCGAAAAATGGTTCTTCCGCAATTTAATTCTGTGAAAATACTTCTTATTTCATCAGCGGCCTATTTATTAGCAATTTCCCTTTCGGCGCAAACAACGACGGCTTCGGTTTCTCGTTCATCATCGAATGAGACGCTTGTCGGCTATCAAATCGGGCAACAGGACGGCAACTCACGTCAGTGGCAAAAGATTGTCGAAGTGGCCGACCCGCAGGGCAACTTCAGCTATCAAACCAACAATGCCTACGTGGAACTGGCCAGTGGTTTGAACTACAAAGACCCGACAAGCGGCCAATGGCTGCCGTCAAAAGAGGAGATTGACGGCTATGCCGGCGGCGCGATGGCACAATACGGCCAGCACAAAGTCATCTTTGCCAACAACCTGAACACTGCCGGGGCGATTGATTTGCAGACGCCGGATGGCAAGGAATTGAAAAGTCATGTTCTGGGTTTGAGTTACTACGATTCAGCCAGCGGCAAGAGTGTGTTGATGGCGCAACTCAAGGATTGTCAGGGACAGATTGTAGGCAGTAATCAGGTGATTTACGCCGATGCCTTTGACGGCATCAACGCCGACGTGTGCTACACCTATCGCAAAGGCAGTTTCGAGCAGGACGTGATTCTCCATCAATCACCGCCGACACCCGAATCGTTTGGACTCAATTCTACTTCGACTACGCTACAAGTATTGACCGAATTTGATTCCGCGCCAACGCCAAATGCTGTTACGCTGACCAATCGTTCTACCTTGCCGGACGAGCTTCTGGATTTTGGGACGATGAAGATGATTCCGGGCAAAGCCTTCGCCATTGGCCAGAATCCGTTGGATGGCGCGCGCGTGGGCAAGCAATGGACGACCGTCAATGGCCGGAACATTCTCATCGAATCCGCTCCGGTTTCAGCCATTGCCAGTCAATTGAATCAACTGACAATGGTGAAGCGGACGTCGCCGCAAACCATTGCCAAAAATTCCATCCTCAATATTGTTTCCACCAAACGATTGTTACCCACACCTAAACTGGCCAAAGCCAACCAAACCAAAATGAAACTGGCAAAAATGCCTCCGGTTGCTCACGGATTGGTTTTGGATTATGTGACGATTGTTGGCGAGAATGATGGTGATTTTACATTTCAGAGCGACACCACCTATTATGTGGCCGGCGGATTCAACATCGGCGGGACCACTTATCTGGAAGGCGGAACCGTCATCAAATATGCCGAAACCAGTTATCCGTATGGCGGCATTTATCCCCTGTTCGGGTTCAATTGCCAGACCGACCCGTATCATCCGGCCATCATCACTTCCGCCAATGACAACACCGTGGGCGACACCATCAGCGGCAGCACGGGAAGTCCGTCCCGCTACAATTGCAGCGCGTTGGATTTTGATGTCAGCCCTACTTTTACCGGGCCGGTGGAGTATTTGCAAATCCGCTACGCGGCGGTGGGATTGACCTTTGGCGACGTGACCCCGACGCCGGTGCGGGATTGCCAGTTCCTCAACGTGGGCGACGGCGTGCAGAATTATGATAGCGGCACGGTGACGGTGGAAAACTGCTTGTTTAGCGGCGTGAGCGGTTATGCGTTGGGCGCGGACAATTATCCGTGGGCGATCATGTTCACGGCGGCGAATTTGACGGTGCATCATGCGAAGAACCTGATAGGAACCAACACGACGTTGAGCGTGACGAACAGCCTGTTCATCTGCGTAACCAATTGGGGAAACACCTTTACCGGCGCGTTCAACGCCACCAACAGCAGCGACAGCGGCGTGTTTGCCAGCGGGCCGTTCGGCAACGAATATCTGGCCACGAACCTTTACCGGAACGCGGGCACGACGGCCATTGACTCTGATTTGCTGGCCGACTTGCGGCAGACGACCACTTACACGCCTGCCGATGGTGGTTATCCCGACGCCGACACGCCCGACTTGGGCTTTCATTATCCGGTATTTGGCTCAATGGGAACTGATTTCTGGCTGGCGTTCTTTGATATGGATGACGGTTACGACTACAATCTATCGCTTTACATTTCCAGTCAGTCGGGAGCCACCGGGACGGTGACGATTCCCGGACTTGGCATCACCACCAACTTCACAGTTACAACTGGGGGCATAACTGAGGTTGATCTCGGTTTTTTCTTTGATTTTTATAACCCAAATATAATGATGTTTGATTATGACGCGATTGAAAATTATGGCATCCATATCAATGCCAGTGCGCCGGTGTCCGTCTATGCGCTGGATTATGCTTGGGGTAACAGTGCCGCCTTTACTGGTTATCCAACGCTGCTGCTAGGCACGAACTACTGTATTCTGGCGCGACCATCCTATGCGAATCTTAATGGTTTTATTTTTGGTTACTCCGAGCTAGGCATTGTGGCGACGGAAAATGATACAACTGTCATCATTACACCCTCTCCAAGTGCTAATCTTGTGGGGCATCCTGGAACGACTGCTTATACCAAAACATTACAACGAGGTGAAACTTATCAGGATGGCAGCAGTGGATATCTGGATGATGTCACGAGCACATACATCACTTCAGACAAACCCATAGCTGTGTTTGCGGGCGCAAACGAGGCTTATGTGCCCGATGAAAATACCACTGGCGCTCTAAATCCACTAATGCAGGAACAACTGCCGATGGACCTATGGGGCACGAATGCGTTGACACTATCCTTTGCCGGGCGGACGGGCGGAGACTTGTATCGGGTGCTGGCTTATACCAATACGACGGTGACAATTACGAACAGCTTTGGCGTCAGTATCGTGACCAATTTGGCGGCGGGAACATTTTGTGAGACGAATCTGGATGGTTGGGCATGGTTTCAAAGCACCAAGCCGATTCAGGTCGCTCAATTCGAAAATGGAGGTGAAACAGTAACAAGTGAAGGAGATCCGTGCGAAATTTTGTTGTCGTCAACGGGGAAGTATTTGACATCTTATACCGTTGTTACTGGGCCACCCATGGATGATTCACAATTGCTGCCAGCAGGCTTCGATGAAAATTATTTAAATGTCATTGTGGGGCAATCGGGAACGAACAGCACCTATGTGGATGACATAGTTGTCACTAATTTTGTAGCGATTGGCAGTAGCGGTTACTATGGAGCGCAGGTTCCAGTGACCAATGGCTCGCATACCGTGATTAGTTCCCAACCGGTGGGCATTGAGGTTTATGGATTCGGATATCTTGACGCCTATGGTTACTTTGGTGGCATAATCAAATAGCAACTTTAGTTAAAATAATCAAAAACCCTATGAAGAAGCTAATCATCATATTTCTAGTTGCCCTGCTTGCTTCGCGGCTGGTGCAAGCACAGGGAACGACTTATCTATCCAACCTCGGTCAGGCGCCGGTCGGCAGCAATCCTGTTGGAAACGATTCATGGCTGGCAGCCGGTTTTTTCACCGGAAACAATGTCGGCGGGTATATGTTGAACTCCGTTCAATTGGAAATGACAGACGCCTCGGGCAGTCCCAGCGGTTTTACAATCATGATTTACGACCGAGGCGATAATCCTAACGTCATTGTTCCTGGAAGCAGCCTCGGTGTTTTAAGCGGTTCCGCTGACCCGTCAACCGGTGGTATTTACACTTATACGACTTCCGGCCTTACATTATCTCCTAGCACTTATTATTATGTCGTGTTGACCGCTGGAACAGCGGTTGCCAATGGGGCCTATGATTGGAGTGTTATGAACACCGCCTCTTATAATCCAGATGACAGTTGGATAGGAAGTGTTACTTTAGTTTCACATGATGGTTCGTCATGGGGGACGCTTCCTACTTATCCACAATACGATTTTTCTCAATTTGCCATCACCGCCACGCCTGTTCCCGAACCTTCGTCATCGTGGTTAATTTTATTCGGCGGCGGAATTTTATTTTATGTTCGCCGTTCATTCCAATGTTTAATTCCTATGATGCTATGAGAAAACCAAACATCAACAGCATCATTTTATTGATTGGATTAACGGTCACGTCAGTGGTCACAGGCCAGAGCTTCGTGAATCTGGATTTTGAGCAGGCCAATGTTTCCGGCTACAGTCCGGGCGATTCCATTCCAGCTTCCGACGCCATTCCCGGCTGGACGGCTTACTTCGGCGGAGTGGCTTTGACGGATATAGATTATGATGTCCCATATCATGGAGTAGTTAACATCAATGACCAAAGTGCATTTCAAGGAACTTACGACATCGCTATAGAGGGCGCTCCGAGCGAACCGGCTTCGATTGGCCAAACTGGAACTATTCCAGCAACGGCACAATTCTTGATTTTTTCGGGTCTTGCCGTTGGGCGCAACGGTGACTACGGCGTTTCATTTAATGGCCAGATGTTATCCTTTAGCGTGCTGGCTGGCGAAGGAACCTACTTCATTTATGAAGCGGACATCTCGGCTTTCTCCGGACAAACTGGACAATTACTTTTCACTTCAACTCTTGGCGCTATTCTTGGTCCAACTACGATTGACAACATTCAATTTTCTTCCACGCCCATTCCCGAACCATCGCCATCATGGCTGCTTTTGCTCGGAGGTGGAGTTTTCTTTTATTCTCGCCGTATTTTCCAACATTGACGATGCTTACAGTTATTTTGGAGGCATAACCAAATGAATTGTATAAAATGAAGGAGTCTCTATGAAAAAAACCATCAACAGCATCATTTTATTGATTGGATTAACGGTCGCGCCAGTGGTCACAGGCCAGAGCTTCGTGAATCTGGATTTTGAGCAGGCGAATGTTTCCGGGTACAGTCCGGGTGATTCTGTGCCAGCTTCCGACGCCATTCCGGGTTGGACGGCTTATACCAACGGTGCTGTTTTGGAAAATATAACGTATGATACAGGCTTTGGTGTGGCGATTGAGGGCACTAATGGTATAACAGTTCAAGGGTATTCCATTCATTTAGCAGGCAGCAAAGCCCAACCTGCTGCCATTGGTCAAGTTGGTGCCATCCCGATAACGGCGCAATCTTTGATTTTCGACGGTATTTTCTTTTATACAGGAGCAGATACGGTTTCGTTTAACGGACAGGCCTTGACCGTCCAAGTAATTGGTCAAACCAGCAGTTACAATGTTTACGGTGCAGATATATCGGCGTTTGCCGGTCAAACCGGACAATTATTGTTCACAGATACAATTTTGCCGAGTGCCTTGGGAGATAGGATTGATAACATCCAATTTTCTTCATCGCCCATCCCCGAACCTTCTGCTTCGTGGTTAGTCTTAATCGGCAGCGGAATTTTCTTTTATGTTCGTCACAATAGAAAACTTCCCATTTAGTTATTCACCGGCGCTAGTTTTCCTTGTCGCAACGCGGGCAGCCATACGTTGTAACGGCGTTGGTTGTAAAACGCCTGCGTGCCGTGTTCGTCCTGATGGCCGGATTTCGGCAAAATGACGACTTCTTTCGGAGATTCAATTTCGTTTACGGCGGCGAGCACGCTGGATGGCGGACAGGTTTCATCGCGCAAGCCGAGGCCGACAAGCACGGGACATTCAATGTGTCGCGCGAAATTGGCGATGTCATAGTAGCGGCTGGCTTCACGAACTTTTTGCGGGTCTTTGCCGTCGGTGTTGAAATACCAATGCGGCCAGCCGGGCGCGCGGCCGGCAGCCGGTGCCAGCGTGTCGCCGTTGGCCGGCACGAGCGCGAGCGCCGCCGTGATATTCTTCGGATGCAGTCCGGCAATCATCAACGTCTGCTGTCCGCCCTGACTGTCGCCCATGACGACGAGCGTTTTGCCGTTCCAATCGCGGCGCGTTTTCAGGTATTCGACGGCGCGGTAGCAGGACAAATACATCCGCAAAAAATAACTCGTGTCGCGGTCATTGTTGCCGATAGCCCAATAATTTTTCAACGGTCCGGCGAATTGGTCTTTGTAAAAGGATTCCGGCTGGTCAATCGACAAATCGTGCGGTTCGATGTCCAGCGCCAGCCAGCCTTCCGCCGCGCGGTCGGTCACCCAATTTTTTTGCAGGCCGTAAACGCCCGCCCATTGAACAATCAGCAGCGCGGGAAATTTTTCGCCGTTTTGCGGACGCGCAATCTGTCCGTAAATGTGCGAGCCGCGAATGTTGTCCATCGTGACTTTCCAATACGCGACATCGGATTTGCCACTGTCAACCGATTCAAGTCGCGGATTGGCCGAAACATTTTTCAATTCCTTCAATTTGGCTTTCCAAAAGGCGTCGAAATCTTTCGGCGGCGGCGCGGCGGGCGTGATTTGATCCAGCGCGGCGACCGCGCCGCCAACGGCGCGATTCGTGTAGTTTTCCGGCGGCCATTTTACTTCCACCAGCAACGTGTTTGGCGCGGTGAATTTCGTTTCAAGTTCAGCAACATTATTGCTAAAAGTCAAATCACCCTGCCCCCCATCCGTTTGCCCACCATTTTTCAGTGTGTAATGCGCGGCGGGCACGTTCGATTCGCCTTTCCACGCAATTGTCCAATGAACCGTGTCGCCGACTTGATAAATCCCGTTGGTGTGGTCGGGCGCGACTGTCATTTGCGCGCGGCTTAAATTCGCCGCGAGCAACAAAACAAAAATGGCAGACTGCGAACCGCGCATAATTCAAGTGGCCGCTTTAAGATAATTTTTTCCTAGCCGCGTCAGGAATTTCAATTTTCGTCTTGCCGACGTCCTTGATTTCCACCGTCGTGTCGCGGTCCGCGTCAAAATCGTTGCCGTTGAAACTGACTTTGCCTTTGACCTTAAATTCATATTTCACCAGTTCGCCGTCCTTGATCCAGAATTTCACCGAACCGCTTGGATTGCTGACATTCGCCCCGCCGCCGCGTCGAAAAGTGAGTAAGTCTTTTGCGCCAGCTTCGGTCAAGTCACCGGAAATCGCGTCACCGTCCTTTTTCAATTCTTTTGCTCCAGCGACCAAATCCGCTACCTGCGCGGCGGGCATTTTGAAATTCCGCACGAAACCGGCCATAAATCTGCCAGGGCCTTGATCATCGCCTTCCAATTCCGCGAGCGATTGCCAGTCGCCGTCGGGATTGGTGATGGCGGCGTTCGTGCCTTTCATCACGATTTCCGTGTCGTTGTCGCCGAAGCTCATTTTCACACACGTCACGCCGCCCTTCTCGGTTTTGCCGTCCGTCGGGCCGGGTTTGAACCGGGCGTCGTCAGGAACGACAACCGTCGTATGCCAACTGTAATTCGTTTCGCTGCCGAGCTTTTTGGCGGCGGCAAGCACATCATCTTTGGGCATTGAATCCGCCGCGAAGAGCGAGCCGGCAAGCAATGTTATCGCGCTGAACAGAATTTTTGTTTTCATGGAAAAACCTTTGTCGGTGTTTGGTGATGAGGGAAAGCTAATGCTTGTTACCTTGAAAGCAAGTCTGATTCGCAAACGCGGACTTGCCCTTTGAAATCAAGGCTGATTTCATGGAGCAGTTGCGCCCGTAGCTCAGTTGGATAGAGCATCTGCCTTCTAAGCAGAGGGTCGCGTGTTCGACTCACGCCGGGCGCGCCACTTTCCATTTACGACCGCCGGTTTTCGATTTACGATTTCCAAAATGCTCAAACTGGAAAATCTTGCCGAACTTCTGGAACAAAACCGCGCCGCCGCGTCCGCGCGCGTGAAGGAATTTTCCATCGCCGGCCGGAAATTCAATTTTAATTTGCAACCGGCCATCATGGGCGTTATCAATCTTTCGCCGGATTCGTGGTATCGCGAAAGCGTTTGTTTGTCCGCCGAAGCCGCAATTCAGCGCGGAAAAATTCTCGCGGCGCAAGGCGCGGACATTGTGGACATCGGCGCGGAATCCACTTTGGCAAATGCTATGCGCGCAAACGACAAATCGCAAAAATCAAAATTGATTCCCGTCATCAAACAATTGCGCGCGGAAAAAATTCTCGTTTCCGTTGAAACCTATTCGACTCAAATCGCACGCGCTACGCTTGAAGCTGGTGCGAATGTTTTGAATCTTACCGGCAGCGCAAATTCAAAAGAAATTTTCAAAATGGCCGCCGCCAATGACGCGGCGGTTATCATTTGTTACGTTCAGGGCAAAAACGTCCGCGAAGTCGGTGATTTTGATTTTTCCGCCGACCCGATTGAAACAATGCGCGATTATTTTTCACGCCAGATTGAAATCGCGCAACGCAATGGATTGGAAAAAATCTTTCTCGATCCCGGACTTGGATTTTATTATCGCAATTTGCAGGACAGCGCGGTTCGCGTGCGCCACCAGATGAACATTTTTCTGAACACGTTCCGGCTGCGCGAACTTGGTTTTCCGATTTGCCACGCCCTGCCGCACGCCTTTGAATTTTTTCGCGACGAAGTCCGTTGCGCCGAACCGTTCTTCGCCGTGCTTGCCGCGCTGGGGAAAACCGATTTATTCCGCACGCACGAAGTTCCGCGCGTCAAGGCTGTGCTAGAGACGATGCGAGCGTATTAGCCAGTTCAAGCCGGCCGGTTTGCCATTTGCAGTAAATGGCCGCCAAAGCTCAAATCCGGCGCGTAACTTTGCGGAACTCGTGTATTGACAGACGGGATTATGTCTTTGACAAGCGAATTGCGAAATGACGGCGATATTTTCTCCCTCTCCTCAAAGGAGGAGAGGGCCGGGGTGAGGAGGCCAATGTTTTTCGACTCAACCCCCTCACCCTGACCCTCTCCCCGTTCGGCGGGGAGAGGGAATTAAGTTCGTTTGTGAACGGGATAATTCCCTTGACAGACAATATGCTAAACGTAACTTCAAAATGCCCTTATGAAAAATGTTGCTCTCAAAATTGTGATGTTGGCAATGGCGTCCGTATTTTTAAGTGGCTGTGGAAAATCCTCAAATAAATATCTCGACGAACTGAAAAATTACAAACAACCGCCGGATACGGATGTCACACAATCTCCCGAATATAATTTTTCCTCGTTCTCCGGAACCATTTGTAAAACGAGGGTCAAGGTGGCCGTCATAGATTCAAAAACGTATACAGGCAAGCACTCACTCGGGCTTTTCCCTCCAGAAACTTTCGACCCAACGAATCCTAAATACAGACCTATACAAGGCATGCGGATAATTACCGTATTGCCTATTGGAACTCGCTTGCGAATTGATCGATTGATGCAAGACAACGGAGAATGGGGTGGGGTTTGGGTGGCAGCAACGCTAGAAAATGGAACGAACTCTCAAGAAAATATCTATGTTGATCCCAGACTGCTGGCAAATAATGAGTTCATACCGAAAGGGCCATCTTCTTCGACAAACTGGGGGGTGAATCCTGACATGCTGGAAGCCGTGACTAATGCGCCGTGAAGCTTAACCCCGCACTGGGCCATCAGCCATCGCTCTTTGAGTTTCACATCCGCCGGACAAGAAAAACGCCCTCTTCTTCGGATTTTGCAATCCATTGCCCGCAGACTTCCAATTTGTGACGGGCAAGAATTTTTTGGACGCGTTCCGGCGTGTAACGATAGGAAAAAAACAGGCGGATTTTTTCGCCGGCTTTGAAATGGAAAGTTTCACCGTCAATTTTGATTTGCCGCCCGCGCTTGAAATGAAAATTGGCGACAATGCGTTTCAAGCCAAAACGCCCGGACTTGATTTCAAATCTCAATTCACCGTCGGATTTCTCAATCCCCAAATCGAGCAGCAAAGTCATCAGCCAGTCGCGCGTCGGCGCGTTGTCGTATTGCGGCAGAATTTTTTCCATTCCGGCGGCAGAATTTTTTCCGGGCGCAAGATTGGCGCTGAACAATAGAAAATCTTTTGGGCGAATCAGTGACGCGAGCTTTGGTAAAATTTCCTGCGGCTCAAAATTGGGAATCATGCCGAAGAAAGTAATCAGGCGCGAGGCAGGAGGCGCGAGGCTTTGGGCAAAAACTGGCGACAAATCTTTTGCCGTTGCCAAATCGCAGACGAAAGGAAAACAATTTTGTTCGGACACAGTCGAAAGTGCAGTTTGACGCGCGACTAAAACCATTGCCGCGCTGACATCGCACGGCGTGTAAAAGATTTTTTTGCCGCACGCTTTCAACAACTTCAACAACCGTGTGTCTTTTTGTCCGCCGCCGCAGCCGAGGCCGATGACGTGGACGCTTTTGGATTTTATTTTCGCGGCAGCGGCTTGGAAACCTTGTTCGTAAATCGCGCGGACATTTTCATCGTGGCGCGACGGCGAATAGAGCTGATGCAGCGCGAGCCATTTTTGCGTTTGCTTGACGCTGTCGTAATGAAATTTGTGATTGATCTTACGCGCGCGCAGCGATTTGAGCAAATCGCGCCGGATATTTTCGGGAAACTGGCTTTCGTGAATTTGAATTTTTGCCGTTTTCACTTTTGCGGAAAAATTTGGTAGAGCAAAAGATAAACGATGACGCCGGTGACGGAAACATACATCCAGAGCGGCCACGTCCAGCGGGCGATTTTTTTGTGCCGGTCAAATTTTTCGCAGAGCGCGCGGCTCAAGGTGATTAAAATCAGCGGCACGATAACGATGGCCAAGACAGTGTGCGTCAAAAGAATCGCCAGATAAATCGGGCGAAACCATTTTGGCTCTAAAAATCGCGTCGGGCCTTGATGCAAAACGACGGCGAGCCAAGTGTGATATGTCAAATAGCAAATCAGGAAAATGACGGAAACGCAAAACGCGGAAATCATGCAGTTGCGATGCGCGATTTTGTTTCCGCGCTTGATGAAGATGAATCCGGCGGCCAGAAAAATTGCGCTCAAGCCGTTGAGCGAGGCGTTGACGGCGGGCAGATCGTGGATGGTCATTTGTTTTCAGCCGCAAAAAGGCGCAAAGAACACAAAGAGAAAAAATCGTCGCGCGCCTTGTATTCTTTGGTGGCAATTTTCATTTTTCGCGTTCAAGTTGGCGCACGGTCGCAACGACACGCGGCTGGACATTTGTCCAGTCAATGCCTTCGCCTTCGGTTTCAAAGACACCGCGCAGCCGCGCGTGTTTGTCCACTGCCACAAAAATCGTGCTGTGAACAAATAAGTCCACGGAGTTGGTCTGTTCTTCCGGTTTCACGGGAAGGGCACTCAATTTCAAACTGCCGGTGGCCAGCGCGCCAATCTGATTTTTTGTTCCGGTCAAAAATGTCCAGCGGTTGAAATCTGCGCCGAAATGTTCGCCGTATTTTTTCAAAATTTCCGGCGAATCGTAATCAGGGTCGGTCGTCAGCGTGACCAGTCTGGCGTCGGTGGATTTCGACAGCGCGTCTTGAAGTTGTTTCATCTGTCCGGTCATAATCGGACATGGCCCGGCGCAGCGCGTGAAAATAATGTCGGCGACCCAGACGTGATTGGTCAAATCGGCGAGCGTCGTGATTTTTCCATCCTGATTGGTGAGCGTGAAATTGGCAATCTGGCCGAGCATGGGCAATTCGCTTTTGCGCGCGCGGCTTATTTCCGTCAATGAGAGCAGATAGCCCGCGATGAGCAGGACAAAGAGCAGAGCGATTCCCAACCAGAGCGTTCGCGGCAGGGTTGGAGGATTTTCAGCCATAAACGCCGGCTATGACCGCGCGGAAAATTTCTTCATTCAAAACTGGTCGCCGCGCCGCTCTTGGATTTAAGCCATTTTTCATAATCGGCTTCGCTTTCGACGGTCAGATAGCCGCCGGACATGGACGCATGGCCGTTGCCGCACAATTGGGCGCAATTGATCTGGTAGCGGCCAACTTGCGTGGGCTTGAACCAAACGGGAATGCGCAGGCCGGGGATCGCGTCCTGACAGACGCGCATGGAAATGATTTTCAGCGAGTGAATCACGTCCTTGGAACTTAAATAAATGATGACGGGTTTGTTGACGGGCACGTGGATTTCGTTGAGCGTCTGGATGTCGTCCTTGCCATTCGTGTCGGACGGGTCAACGCCAAAAACGTTGTCCGCCGTGACGAATTTCATGTCCTGTTTCCCGAAAATCCCATCGGGACCGGCGTAGCGCACGTTCCAGGCGAATTGCTGCGCGACAACTTGAATGACGGTGGATTCGCTCGCCTCCGGAAATTTATCCACCGCGCGCGCCCACAATGGCACGGCCACGAAAATCAACAGAACGGCTTCGATGGCGGCGACGGTCAATTCGATGTAGCTCGAAGCATGATTGCGCACGCCGACGTAATCGGCTTTGGGATTGCGCGAACTGCGAAAACGCCAAATCGCGTAAAAGAAATAAATAATCCAGCCGATGAAGAGGGCGAACATCAGCCAGTGAACGTAAATAATGAGGTCGTCCACGTCCTGACCGTTGGCCGAGGCCAGCGGCGGCATTCCCAACAATTTGCTTGTCCACTCTTTCATGCTTCAGTCAGATTTTTCAAAACCGCGTTGCTCGCATTATCATTCGCCGCCGCTTCCTTGCGGATGATATAGATGAAAAATGTCGCGATGGACGCCAGCACGGTGACGATGACGCCGAGCAGAGTGAAAATTCCCCAGTTCATGCCACTGGCCAGCGGGGAATCGGATTTGCCGTAACAGGCGGCGCAGGCGAACAGCGGCGACGGCGCAAGCGCGACAGCGGCAACCAATAATTTACCGAACGATTTCATAGATAGCTGATGCGTTTTAATTTCTTCAAAAAATAAATTCCGTAAATGATGACCAGAATGCCGGTGACGATTCCAGCCAGTCCAAACAGCGGGTGTCCGGCGAGAAACGCCCACGCGGAAAACCCGAACGACAGCGTCGTCAGCAGCGTCACGAAAATCAGATGAAAGGCTTTGAGCGACATTTTATTCAATGCATTTGCGTGCCGGCGGGAAAATCGTGCATGGCATAAATTGTCAGCACGAACAATCCAGCGACAAAAAAAACGGTGAATCCCAACACTGTATAAATCATTTTCTTCTCGGAAATCAGGTGCATCAAAAATCCGGCGACGACAAAGGCATTGCAACTGGCGATGGCCAGAATGATCGCCACTTTCGTCGGCCACTGGTAATTTGGCAGGTAGGACGCGCCAATCATCAATCCCACGGCGCACACTACCACGATGAAAACGTAAAGGCAGCGCCGCAGGTAGCTGTTGAAATTAACCGGATGTGAATCGCTCATAAATTTTTCAGGTTAAATATAGAACCGGAAACAGGAAAATCCAGACCAAGTCCACGAAATGCCAGAACAGGCCGGAAACTTCGATGCGGTTCGTGAAACGTTCGGGGTCGGTCTTCCACATTTTTCGTCCGGGTCCCCAAAGGTAGCCGATGACGATGCTGCCGCCCAAAATATGCAGCGCGTGCAGGCCGGTGAGCGTGAAGTAAAGCGCGAGATACGTGTTATGCCACGGGCCGTAGTTTTCCATGGAAACAATGTCCGCCGCTTTCACCGTGACTTCGTCCTGCTTGATGTCCTTTTGCGCGCGCAAATCGTAAAGCAACGTTTCATCGTTCACGATCCGTCCGTGCAACGTGACCGTGCCGGTTTTTTTGGCGAGGTCAAAGTCGGCGGATTTTTCGACGAGATGGCCGTCGGCAAACGTGCCGTCCGCCAGCTTGATTTCGTAGTGAATCCATTTGTCGTGGTATTCATACATTTTGACGCACAAAAACGTCAGCGCGCACAACAAGGTGCAGGCGTGAAAGAATTTGAATTTGCCGAACTCGCCGACCTTGCACGCCGCCCACGCGAGCAACGTGGTGATGGCGGAAATGGCGAGAATGACGGTGTTCAACGTGCCGAGCGGGACGCTCAACCAGCCGTGCGGCCATTGGTCGGCGCCGACGCGCAGCAAAATGTAGGCGGAAAAAAGTCCGCCGAAGAGCATGACTTCGGACGCGAGAAAAAGCCAGATGCCCAACTTGGCGTTGTAAATACCGGTGTCCGGCCGGGCTTGAACTGTGTAGGGAATTTCCATGAAAATTTAGTGCGCGGTTGCAATAGTTGGCGCCGGAGAACCGGACGGCGGTTCGTTTTGCGGCGTGAAATCCGTCGCGTGGCCGGGCACGCTGTATTCGTAAGGCCCGCGATAAACTTTGATTTCGTGCGTGAAATTGCCGTGCGGCGGCGGCGTGGGCGTCTGCCACTCAAGCGTGGTGGAATGCCACGGATTGTCGCCGACTTTTTCGCCGTGCTTGATGCTCCAGAAAACATTGATGATGAAAGGAATTTGCGCGATACCCAGCGCGACCGCCGCCCACAAAATCCAGACGTGCAACGCCATGATATTGTCGCTCAAACCGCCGATGACTTCCGCGCCGCCGCGCGCGTTGACCGCCGCGGAATAATTCGCGCCGCCGTCGGCCATGCGCCGCAACATGCCTGCCATGCCCTGCGCGAACATCGGCATAAACACGAGATTCATGAAAATCAAGGAGCACCAGAAATGCACGCGCCCCCAGAATTCATTCATCCTGCGTCCGGTCATTTTCGGGAACCAATAATAGATTCCGGCGAACAGCGCGAAAATCGTGCCCGGCGCGACAACATAATGGAAATGCGCGATGATGTAATAAGTGTCGTGCAGATGCACGTCGCTGATATTGAAGCCCAGCGGCAACCCGGTCAGTCCGCCGATGCCGAACATCGGCAAAAACGCCAGCGCGAACAACATTGGCGTGTTGAAACGAATCGAGCCGCCCCACAATGAAATGAACAGGCACGTCAAAATGATGACCGACGGAATAGAAATAATCATCGTCGTCGCCTGAAAGAACGTGGAAATTTTTGTGCCCATGCCCGTCAGATACATATGATGCGCCCAAACGATGAACGAAAGAAAGCCGACGGCCAGCACCGCATAAACTAAAGATTTATAGCCCCAAATCGGCTTGCGCGTGTTGTTGGCGATAATTTCGGTCACGATGCCCATCGCCGGCAAAATCAAAACATAAACTTCAGGATGGCCGAGAAACCAGAACAAATGTTGCCACAACAACGGACTGCCACCGCCGCTGATGTGCGCGAGTTGGCCGCCAATCGCCAATCCGGTCGGCAAAAAGAAACTGGTGTGCGCGACGTTGTCCATCAATTGCATGATGGCGGCGGCTTCCAACGGTGGAAACGCCAGCAGCAAAATGAACGCGGTCACAAATTGCGCCCAAACGAAAAATGGCATTCGCAGCCATGTCATGCCCGGCGCGCGCAATTGAATGATGGTGGCGATGAAATTCACCGCGCCGAGCAGCGACGATGAGATAAGCAAAACCATTCCGATAATCCAAAACAGTTGACCGTGCGTAGGAATCGAAGTCGCCAGCGGCGAATACGAAGTCCAGCCCGCCTGCGCCGCGCCGCCGGGAATGAAAAAGCTGATGAACATCACGAGGCCGCCGAGAAAATACGCCTGATAGCTCGCCATGTTGACGCGCGGAAACGCCATGTCTACTGCGCCAATCATCAGCGGCACGACGTAATTGCCAAACGCCGCGAACGCGAGCGGCACGATTCCCAAAAAGACCATGATGGTGCCGTGCATCGCGCCGAAGGAGTTGTAAAGATCGGGCGAGATGATGCCTTTGGCCGCCGGCTGACCGAGAATTTTTTCCAACAAAGGCCCAAAGACGGGAACCGGCATTCCCGGATGCGCAATCTGCCAGCGCATCAACAGCATCAAAAACAATCCGAACAGCATGAAACACAGCGCGGTGAATCCGTATTGAATACCGATGATTTTGTGGTCGGTCGAAAAAACATAGCCGCTCCAAAATCCCGGCTGGTGATGTTCGTGGCCGTGATCGTCGTGCGCGTGAGGCGCGTCTTCCTTGCGATACGGCGGAAATTGTTGAACCGTGGCGTCCATAATTTATTTCACTTTGTCCAAAACCATCGCTGCCAGCAATAATGGCAAATAAAGGATTGAAGCCAAAAACAAAATGCGCGCGCGCGACAGGGTCAATCGTCGCGAAAATTGAATCGCGCAAAACAAAAATGCCGCGCCCAAAACGATCGCGCCCGTCAGATAAATCGTTCCGGCCATTTTGAAAAGGAACGGACACAAACTCACCGCCAACAACGCGAGCGTGTTGCTGATGGACTGTTCCGCCGTCCGTTTGCCGTCGGCGTCCATGCACGACAACATTTTGAAACCGGCTTTGGCGTATTCGTCACGATACATCCATGCAATGGCGAAAAAATGCGGCAGTTGCCAGAAAAAAAGAATTGCGAACAGCGCCCAGCCTTCGCCGCTCAATTCATTTCCCGCCGCCGTCCAGCCCATCAATGGCGGTAACGCGCCGGGAATCGCGCCCACCGCCGTGTTCAGCCACGTCACGCGCTTGAGCGGCGTGTAAATGAAAACGTAACTGATGAGCGTGACCGCGCCCAGCACACTGGTCAGCAAATTCACCGCGAGCGCGAGATAAATCAAGCCGGCCACCGAACTCACGCCGCCGAAAATGGCGACTGTCGCCGGCTGCAAACGTCCCGACGGCAGCGGACGATTTTGCGTGCGGCGCATTTTCGCGTCGTAATCGCGTTCCAATAATTGATTCAACGCCGCCGCGCCACCGGCGACGAGCGCGGTCGCCGCAATGGAATTAAAAAACAAAATCCAATTCATCGCGCCGCGCGAACCGACATAAAAACCAACCGCCGTCGTCAACAAAACCAGCGTCGTCAATCGCGCTTTGGTTAAATCAGCGAAAACCGCCGGCCAGCTTTTTTCAGCGGCGGACTGGCTTAAAATTTCTGCGGAGATTTCTTTCATTATTTATTCGCGGCCAAAGTTCCAAATGCGCCGAATGTTTCATTTTGTGTTTCCGGCGATGCCGACCGGCCAAAAGCAATCATGCACCAGAGCGCACCTGTCACGAGCGAAAGCGCACCAACCAGCACGTGCGCCGTGGCGATGTCCGCCGCTTTGTTCGACAAAACCGTCCACGCGCCGAGGCCAATTTGCAAAACAATCAGCGCGAGCCAGAACAAGGCGAATTTTGTCAGCGCGTCGCGTTTGCCCAATTGCCGCCACGCCTGAATCGCGCAAGCCGCGATGCAAACGAAAATCGCCAGCGCGACGAGGCGATGAACCATTTGTAAAATCACTTGAAAAGCGGTGATGGGATTTTCAGAAATCACGTCCACGCGCTCGGCATTGTAACGCGCAATCGCAGCGGCACTCGTGTCCGGCCAGAGTTCTCCGTGAGCGAGCGGAAAATCAGAAATGGAAAGACCCGCGTGCTGATGCCGCATCGTCGCGCCCAAAATCAATTGCAAGAAAATCAAAATTGTTGTCGCCAAAACCAGCGTCCGCAAACCATGTGGCACATTGAATTTTTTCTGTTCGGAAATTTTTTGCCAGAAATCGCCGGTGAACAATGCAATCGCACAGGTTAAAACGAAAAAGGCCTGCGCGATGACGCCGTGAAAAATTCCCAAATCATCCATGTGCAGCGTCACGCGCAATCCGCCAAGAACACCTTGCGCGACGACGAGCAGAAAAGCGACGACACCAAGCCATTTCATCCATTGGCGCGAATCTTTGAACCAGAGCCAAACGGCAAGAATCGTCGTCATCAATCCGACTACCGACGCCCAGAGCCGGTGCGTGTGTTCGTAGAAAATACCGCCAATCCATTTCGACGGCGGGAACAAAAACATATTATAGCCGTAAGAATTCGGCCAGTCAGGCACGGACATTCCAGCTTCATGGCTCGTCACCAAACCACCAGCGCCGAGCAGCAAAAACGTGGCGACCGCCGTTGCAATGGCAAACCAATGTAACGGACGATTTATTTTTGCAGTTTCGTTCATTAAAAAATTATCGCCACGATTTTCAAATCGCAGCGATTCCCCAACTTAAACCTTATTTGGCTTCAAAAGTGAAATTCACGGTCACGTCCTTGTCGGTGACTTCGACTTGCTGCGTTTGCGCGCCAGCCTTGCGATGCGCGGCTTCAATCGTGTATTTGCCGGGCGGCACGTTTTTGATGACGAATTTGCCGTCCTTGTCGCTCACGGAAAAATACGGCGAATCCATCACGCTCACCCACGCGAACATCCACGGATGCACGTCGCATTTGAAACGTAAAAACATTTCTGGCTGCGGAAATGTGTAGGTCAAATCTGGGCCGCCGGGCATTTGCGCGTCGTTGTGTTCGTCATTTCCGGCAACTGTCGGCGTGCTATGAACATTGTGAATGCACGGGTCGGAATTTTTCACGACAATTTTCTGGCCGGTTTGCACCGCGAGAATTGTGGGAACGTAAAGGCAACCTTTCTGGTCAAGCACCGCCGGCGGCTGGCTCGCGCCGGTGGATTTGCCGACGCCTTTGAGCGAAACAACGACGTCCGCGAACTCGCCGTTTTTGCCGACGACATAAAATTGCGTCATCGGTTTATCCTTGTGCAACGGCCCGCAAGTCGGGTCGTCTTCGAGCGGCGTGATTTCTTTTTCCGGCGGCGGCGTGCCTTTGAGTGTGATGACACCGATGATGTCCGCCGCGCGCAAAACCGGAGTCGCGGCCAAAGTTGCAATCAAAAGAGCAATCGAAGAAAGTTTCATATCGCGTCTTGAAATTTATCACTGCGAAAAATCCGGTCAAGAAATTTGTGAAATTTTTCACAAGCACAAAGTTGAACAGAAGAAAACAAAGTCAACAAAGACGCTTTCAAAGCGAATTTTACAAAACACTTCGTTACCTTTGTTTGCTTCTGTCAAATTTCCCCATCACGCGCGCCATTTCCAAAGCCGTCTGCGCCGCTTCCGTGCCGCGATTGTGGTTTTTGTCGAGACAACGCTTTTGCGCCTGCACTTCATTTTCTAAAAGCAACACTTCGTGAATCACCGGAATTTCGTGTTGCAATTGAATTTGCATCAGCGCGCCGCTAACCGCTTCACCGATGTGCGCCGCGTGAACCGTTTCGCCGCGCAAAATCACGCCCAAACAGATGATGGCGGAAAGCTTTGAGCTTTGAGTTTTGAATTTTGAGTTGGCGGCGAGCTTTGCGACGGCGATGGGAATTTCATGCGCGCCCGGCACGCGAATAATTTCAATTTTTGCCCCTGCTCGTTGCAATTCCGATTTCGCCGCGCGTAACATTGCGTCCACATAACGCGAATTATATTTTGACGCGACGATGGCGAAATTGCTGCCGCTGGCGCGAGCCTTTTTGGGTTTGACAGTTTTCAGCATGAGAAAATTTCAGCGTTTGCCGCGCAAATAATTCTGCACTTCATCGTGGTCGCCCGCAAAGTCGAAAAGCAGAACATTTTTGTCCGCCTCGAAAACCAGCCGCCAATTCAAATCCGTCCGGCATTCAAAAAGTTGTTTGTCCAGTTTGCGGATGGACAGGCCCGAATGAAGATGTGGATTACCAAAACCTTCGCAGACAAGTTTGATCGTGTCAGAAACTTCGCGCTCGCGTCCAGCGTTCCTGACGATTTTCTTGAACCGCTTGGTCAGTTCAACGGAAATCATCGAGTTTCCCCGTGAACTTGGTGACTTCGCCGCGTTTGCGCGCCGCCTGCAAGTCCTTGCGAATCCGCCGCGCCGCCTTTTTCATTTCCGCTTCCGTCAATCCATATTCCTGCAACGCGTAATCCGCCGAATGAACTTCCACCGGACGCAATGCGACGATTTTGCTGCCGAACACAAACCCCACGTCCTCGCCTTCGACAGCTTTTTTGAGCCAATGGCCGAGGCGTCCACGACCTTCCGTGATTGTCAGAGTCTTCATACGCTCATTATACGCTACACAACGATGGCTTCAAGTTAAAAGCACGACGCGACGATGGCGAATGTGCCGCCGCTGGCGCGGGCTGTTTTAGTTTTGATGGGTTTTAACATGAAATTATATTTTCTCTTCCTGCTTGTATTCAGCGGGCAAGCGGCTCGGGATTTCTGCACAATAAATAACGAAGTCCTTCAAAAGAGCTATAGATTGGTCGAGGTTTGATTGTTCAAGGCAATCCCAATTTGCGGATGAAAGTCCCATAATCCGTTCGTAATTCAAATCCTTTAATGTTATGCGGCGTTCCTTATCCAAAATGGACACCTTGTAATCAAGTTGGCGAAATCGTGAACCGCAATCAATAGCTACACAGATTTCTCGGTCGTGATATAAACCTTCGTAGTGCCATTCCTGCCATTTTTGAGTGATGGTCAAAGGAACAAGAAGCTGTGATAATGCCAACTTCACTACTTTGCGAATATCCGTAGATTTAACCGGCTTGATGGCTTGTATCATTTTCCTGATTTCAGGCGTCATTCCGCGAGCAAATCGTGAGTCAGGATTTTCTTCTGCTTCAGCTAGAATCATTCTCAACGTTCGAACACTTTGATATTTCCAGTCCCACATCAGCGACAATTCATTTATGTATCGCTTTAATGCGGGATTGCCAGATTTACCTGGATGCAGCGCATTCGAAAAAAACAAACATAATGCTATTTGAACTCGCGCTTCAGAAAATGCGTCTTTGTCCAATTCATTTAATGCTGAAAAATAATCTAAAAATCGGCGGACATCAGTGCTAGGAATGCGCCGTAATAACGCAAAGTCGCTTTTCTGTTCGCGGTGGAATTCAGCGCGCAGAAAATTCATTACGGCTTCTTGTGAATTTTTATCACTCACAACAAATGTCCCAATTTTTCCCGCTTCGTTTTCAAATACCGTTCGTTGTGCGGATTGGGTTTCACGCGAATCGGCACTTGCTCGGTGATTTTCAAACCGTAGCCTTCGAGGCCGACGACTTTTTTCGGGTTGTTCGTCAGCAGGCGAATGGTTTTCAGGCCGAGGTCAACGAGAATCTGCGCGCCAAGTCCGTATTCGCGCAAATCCATGCCGTAGCCGAGTTTCAAATTCGCTTCGACCGTATCAAGTCCCTGCTCTTGCAATTTGTAAGCCTGAATTTTCGGCGCGAGGCCGATGCCGCGGCCTTCCTGCCGCATATAAACAATCACGCCGCGTCCGGCTTTGGAAACTTGTTTCATCGCCTGATGCAATTGCGGGCCGCAATCGCAACGGCGCGAGCCGAAAACGTCGCCGGTGAGACATTCGCTGTGGACGCGCACAAGAACATTTTTCGCGCCGACAATTTCGCCGCGCACGAGCGCGACGTGATGTTGTCCATCAATTTTCGAGCGATACAAATGCAAATCGAATTCGCCGTAATCGGTCGGCATTTTTACGACTTCGATTTTCTCGACGAGTTTTTCGCGCGTGCGGCGGAAATGAATCAAATCTTCAATCGTGCAGATTTTTAATTTGTGCTTTTTGGCAAATTTCAAAAGCTGCGGCAATCGCGCCATCGAGCCGTCGTCGTTCAAAATTTCGCAGAGCACGCCAATCGGTCGGCAATCGGCGAGCGCGGCCAAATCCACGGCGGCTTCGGTGTGGCCGGCACGCTGCAAAACACCGCCGGCTTTGGCGCGCAACGGAAAAACGTGTCCGGGTTGAACCAAATCTTCCGGCACGGCAGTCGGGTCGGCCATGATTTGAATGGTGCGGGCGCGGTCGGCGGCGGAAATGCCCGTCGTGATTCCGCGCGCGGCGTCCACGCTCACTTGAAAATCGGTGCGGAAACTTTCGCGGTTTTGTTTGACCATGCGGTCAATGCCGAGTTGCTGCAATCGTTCAGAATTGGTCGCGACGCAAATCAATCCGCGTCCGTGTTTGGCCATGAAATTGACGGTCGCGGGCGTGATGAATTGCGCGGCGCAAATCAAATCGCCTTCATTCTCGCGGTCGGCGTCATCCACGACGATAACCATTTTGCCTTTGCACAAGTCGGCGATGACCGATTCGATGTTGTCGAAAATTTTCTTCATCCGGCAGGAATAGCGTAACAATTTGTAACGTGAATTCCAGTTGATTCAGCTTGCATTTTTATCGAATCGCCCGCATCGTCGCGTTGGAGTTCCGTGTTTGTTGATATGTCATTTGCAAAAGAAATCCACGAACTGCCTTTAGAAACCGCGTTCCTGCATTCCACGCCGGGTTCCGAGGAAAAAATCCAACGCCTCGACCGGCTCGCCCGTATCGGGTTGCTGTCGGCGAGCATGGCGCATGAAATCAAAAACAGCCTGGCGGTCGTCAAAGTTTATGCAGATTTGCTGGCGCAAAAAAATCCGAACGCGGAATTGACCAATGTCGTCACGCACGAATTGCAACGCATCAACGAAATGGTGACGCAAATCCTGCGGTTTGCCGCGCCGAAACGCGCGATGTTCGCACCGGTGAAAGTTCACGGTTTATTGGATCAATCGCTGCGGTTGTTGCAGCATCAAATCAGTGCGAAATTAATCGCATTGGAACGGGATTATCAGGCCGCGCAGGAAACGATTCATGGCGATGAAGCGCAGTTGCAGCAGGTGTTGATGAATTTGCTGCTCAATGCCATCGAAGCGATGAGCGCGAATGGCACGCTCACGGTGGCCACAAAAAATATCGAGGAATCCGGCGCGCGCAAATTGCGGATTCAAATCCGGGATACCGGCGTCGGCATTGCGCCGGAAAACTTGCCGCGGCTGTTCGAGCCGTTTTTCACGACCAAGAGAAACGGCACGGGATTGGGTTTGCTGATTTCGCAACGCATCGTGCGCGAGCACGGCGGCACGATTGAAGCGCACAGTGAAACCGGCAAAGGTTCGACGTTCAGCCTCATATTCCCGATTTTGCCTGCGGCATAAAATCACTCGCCGACCAGACGATAGGGTTCGACTGTGTCGCTGCCGAGCCGATAGCGCGGGCTGGCTTTGAGCGAAAAGGTGAAAGCCACGGTGTAATCCCTTGATTGTCCCACGTCATTAATGACTCGAAAGGTCAGCGCGCCAGTCCAACTCCGCATATCGCGATAAATCGTGTAGTATTGTTGCTGTAAACGACCGTCTTGCGCGTTGAAGTAGTGGTCGGCGCGAAAGCCCCAATTGTCGTTCAGCCGATAAAAAAGCGAACTGGTAATGAGATTATCGCCGCTGTCAATGAATCCACTGCGCAAATACCAGTAGCCCAAGCCCCAACTCCACCGCTCGCTTGGCGTGAAGCTGATTTGCTCGAAGGTGAAATTCAACTGCGTGTCATTGAGGTTGTAGCGCGTTTGCGAATCGAGCGTAATCCACGAGCGCGGCTTGAAGGCGAAATTGGAATAGAGGTCATTGAATGTTTGCTGGCCGGCGCTCGGATTCAACCGCCAGTCCAGCATCAAATTCCAGTCGAGCAAATTGTCGAGTTGCCCGTCGCGCATGGTTTGCAACGTGTTCCGCAGTCCAAAACGGATTACGTTCTGACTGTCAATCGAGTCAATGTCGTTGTAATCAGGAAATTGAACCGGCATGATTTCCAGACTTGGCAATTCGGAATCGAATTGCGGCAGTTGCGACGGCGGCGCGCTTGGACGCGGCACGAAAACATAATCAATGGACGGCTGAATGATATGTCGCAAACCGTCAATCTGAAGAAATGAATTGGTCGCATTCGCCCACAATTGCGACGCCTTGAATGACGTGTTGATGCCGGTGTTGAAAACGGCGCGCGAGGTCGCGCCATTGGTCCCGCCCGGCCCGTCTTCCTCCGAGTAATAAGTGAACCGGCCACCGACGTTGGGCGTGACGTTCAGCCAGTTAAAAAACGTCCACGGCAGGAGCAATTGATGAAACGTGTCGGCGCGCGCGGCGGAATAATCAGCGAACGGCCCATTGGTGTTGATAAAAATCGAATTGTTTGTGTCCGCAAAAAAGTGACGGTAAAAGCCGACGGAACTCTCGCTCTCGTAATACACCGGCGTGTTGAAAATCTGCTGGCGCGGACCGGTCAATTTGACATCGGGCAGGCGTTCGACTTGATCAAAAAAATTGTTCAGTTCCGGCGTGCTTTCCACATCGAGACTCCAGTTTTCCCAGTATTTATTGGCTTCAAAAAATGTGTTGGGCTGGGGATTTTGCGTGTAATCGCTCGCAAAAAAATCGTGCAGCACGAGTGGATCGGTCTGGTAATTGACGAGCGCCTTGAGATTCAGATTGGTCGCCGGCGTCGCCTGATAGGCGAAATAAACGCGCTGGCGGTCTTCAGGAATGTTTCCCAGATTCGAGAAACTGTTGGAATTAATGCTTTCATCGGAATCATGATCGCGCAGATAATAATACTTGAACGCGAAGTCGCCCCATTTGCCAAGCTGCATATTCAAATCCGGCCCCAAACCCACACCGCGTTTTTCGCGATAATCCAGATGAATTTTGCCGTCAACGTCGTCGCCCAAATAAAATGAATACGTGCTCAAAATGAACGGGCCATAAGCGCTGCGATAACCCGGCGTGAAACTCCAGTTGTTCACGCGCTCGCCCAGATTCCGTTTGTAATACGGAAAATAAAACGCCGGCACGCCGTCCACAAACAACACCGCGTTCCACGCTTCGACATATTGGCCGGGCATAACCCGGATGCGACTGGCGCGAATGCGAACTTCCGGGTCGCTAACGTCGTCCGTGGTGACGTAAGCGTGACGCGCGTCGTAAATTTGATTGGTCGTATCTCCCCGCAATTGTTGTCCCTCGGCGAACACCGGTGATTTGCCGGTGCGGAATTGTTCGCTGTGCATCTGATGCGTTTTGAAATTGTAATTGATGTGGTCGCCGACCCAAAGCTGGCCGTTTTGCTCGATGCGCACATTGCCGTCAGCCGTCGTTTCGCCGGTTTCAGGATTGTAAGTTCCGCTGGCGGCGGTCAACAGGCTGTCGCCGGATTTAATATAAAACCCGTTGGTCGCTATCATCACGCTTCCCCGCATTTCTACCGTTCCGACCGGCGCGCCGGGAATGATTTTGTTGAGTGCGCCAAATTCAACTGGCGACTGTTGTTGTGCCAGAGCGATGAATGGGAAAATCGCGGTGAAAAAGATGAGCGCGAAAATGGCGGGCAATTTTGTCATCGGGCACGGTCAATTAAACAGAGCGCGCCGCGACTGCCAAGCGGATTTGACACGCGGCATTAGTCTTTTGGCAAAAAGGTGAAAGCCGCCGCTGCCAAAATACAAATGAATGCGGCAATGTGATTCCATGCAGGTTTAATATGAAAATATAGCAGCGTAAAAACGGTGAATACCACAAGTGTGATAATTTCCTGAATGATTTTAAGCTGGTAAGTTGAATAAACGTTGCTGCCCCAGCGATTGGCCGGCACTTGCAGACAGTATTCAAAAAATGCGATGCCCCAACTGACGAAAATCACATTCCACAACGGCGCGGCTTTGAATTTCAAATGGCCATACCATGCTATCGTCATGAAGATATTCGAGCCGATGAGCAAAATCACCGGCAACCAACGTGTTTGAATCAAGTTCGTCATAAAAGGCGCAAAAAGTTTGTTTCGTTCGCGCCATTTGTAACGGTTGCGCTGGAAAAATTCCAGTCAGAGATTTGCAGAGGAATCAATGGCTCGCCGGCGTGAGGCCAATCGTGGCGATGCTGTTGGTTCCGTTGAATTGATTGGTGAAAATGCCAAAATTCGTCGAGACGAACGTGATATAAACGGAACCGCTCTCATTGGTGATACTCAACGGCGCGGTGTAATTGAGCGACAACCAGGCGGCATTTGTGTTCACCGTCGTGTAGGTGTAATTGCCAACGCCGTTGTCAAAATTCGGGTCGGAAGAATTTTGAGCGAATGTGTTCGCGCTGAAATTCAAACTGAACAAGCCGCCCAGGACATTCACTTGCGCGTTCAAATCCTGCAATGAGTCGGGTGCATTGCCGCCTTTTGCCTGCGACATGACACCGAACGTGCCGTAATCCGTCTGAGGCAGATTGGTTGAATCGTCGTAAGAAGTGACGAAGAAATCGCCAAAATCAGTCGCGGAGAATGTCAATTGCAGATAATTGGTGTTCTGTCCGGGAATCGTCGCGACCACCAGCGCGCCGATTGGGCTGTAACGTTTGAAGCTGTATTTGCCCGAATCCACGGTGTTGTCCGCGTTGGTAATTTTGAGAACGCCATTGTCGCCCAGCGCAACGTCAATTTTTTCGCCGAAATCATTGACGACGACGATTTTTTTGTTCTCCAGCGAACTCGGCGCCAGATTCGGCGCATTGGAAAAGACAACATCACCCGTATCGCCGCTGTTGTCCGCGTTTGAAAAGACACCGGTGTAAGTGCCGTTGGTGTTAAAGGTCAACAGAAGCGATGCGCCTTCGTTGGTCAAGGTTGGTGGCGCCGTGTAATCTATCACCAATTGGGCGGCGCTTGCGCTTAATTTTTTGTAAGTGTAGTTACCCACGCCGTTGAAATTGTTCGTATCGGTCGAGTTTTGGCTGAACGTGCCTGAACCGAAGGAAAGATAAAATGTGCTACTACCAGATGGCGTGACAACAGCAGTCATTCCCGCGATGGCAGTCGGCGTCATTTCGTAAGTGAACGTCACTTTGCTGGTGCTGGATGTATTCCCTATCGCATCCACTGCATACGCTTGCAATACATTCGTCCCCGGTATCAGCGTCACGCTCGCGCTCCAGTTCGTCAAACCCGCCGCGCTCACCCAGCTCCCGCCGTTCAACGAGTAATACACTCCCGTCACGCCCACGTTGTCACCAGCCTTGCCCGTCACCGTCACCACCGCGTTGCTCACGTGCGACCCAGACTTCGGCGTCTCGATGCTCACCGTCGGCTTTTGCACGTCCACAAAGTTCGCCGTAAATTGCAGGTTTGTCGTCATCCGGAACTTCAAGGTCTTGCTGTTGGTCGTGAAGCTTCCCGTCCAATTCGTGAACGCAAAGCCCGGACTGCTTTGCACCGTCATTGAGTAATTCACTCCCACATCCAGTAATTTGCCATTATAGTTGGGCGTAATCGTTCCTTTGCCCGCGATATTCACTGTCAACGGTTCCAATACCACGTCCAAAAATGTCACTTTGCTGGTGCTGGATGTATTCCCTATTGCATCCACCGCATACGCTTGCAATACGTTCGTCCCCGGCAACAGCGTCACGCTCGCGCTCCAGTTCGTCAAACCCGCCGCGCTCAGCCAGCTCCCGCCGTTCAATGAATAATACACTCCCGTCACGCCCACGTTGTCACCAGCCTTGCCCGTCACCGTCACCACCGCGTTGCTCACGTGCGACCCAGACTTCGGCGTCTCGATGCTCACCGTCGGCTTTATTTTGTCGGGAGCAAGCATTGTAAGAACAGCATTTTGGCTTTTTATGTTACCGGCCACGTTGCTAACCGTTACTGAATAGCTTCCCAATTGATTCGATTGCACTCCAGTCAAACTCAAAACAGACGACGTTTTGCCCGACATTTTTGCTCCGTTGAACAACCATTGATAGCTCATCGGCTTTGTTCCGCTGACGGCCACGGTAAAGGTCACGTTCGATCCGGCAGCCACGCTCTGACTCGACGGCTGCGTCGTAATCTGTGGTGCGACGTTTACACTTAAAACAGCCGCCGAACTGGTTGCGCTGCCGGCGACATTTGCCACCGTCACCGCATAATTTCCGGCTTGGTTCGTTTGCACGCCCGTCAAACTCAACGTCGAATTCGTCTTGCCTGACATTTTTGTCCCATTAAATGTCCATTGATAACTCATCGGCACCGTTCCCGTCGCTGCCACGGTAAACGTCACGTTCGACCCGGCAGTCACGCTCTGACTCGACGGTTGCGTCGTGATTTGCGGCGCTACGCTCACATTCGATACACTCAAAACAGCAGTGGAACTGGTCGCGCTGCCGGCGATATTTGCCACCGTCACCGCATAATTTCCGGCTTGGTTCGTTTGCACGCCCGTCAAACTCAACGTCGAATTCGTTTTGCCCGATATTTTTGTCCCATTAAACGTCCATTGATAACTCATCGGGGCTGTGCCTGTCGCTACTACTGCAAAGGTCACGTTCGTTCCCGCTATCACGCTCTGGCTCGACGGTTGCGTCGTGATCTGCGGAGCCACGTTCACGCTCAATGCGGCACTTGAACTGGTCGCGCTGCCGGCGATATTTGTCACCGTCACCGCATAATTTCCGGCTTGGTTCGTTTGCACGCCCGTCAAACTCAACGTCGAATTCGTCTTGCCTGACATTTTTGTCCCATTAAATGTCCATTGATAACTCATCGGCGCCGTTCCCGTCGCTACTACTGAAAAGCTGACGTTGGCACCCGCGTTAACAGTCAGACTGGCAGGCTGTGTCGTGATCTGTGGCGCTATATTTGTGCCAGGGGCTGATGGAGTCGTGAAAGAAACTGTGCTGGAATATGGCGAGGTCTGGGTCGCATTGTAAGCCCAGACGCGATAATAATAAGTTGTCGAATAATTTAAATTTATATCGTCATAAGACGGAGCCGTTGATGCCGGGACTGTTGCAATTTGCGTCCACGTTCCATTTGTGGACGTTGTCCTTTGAACACCGAAACCGGTCTCATTTGTGGAACTATATGTCCAACTTAAAGAAAGACTGACCGCCCTCGCCACCGGAAGTTGCAAGGTCGCGTAGCAAAACACCAGCGTGCTTACTCGAGCAAACCACACTCTTAAGCCAC
>DASZXH010000016.1:0-42825 GCA_035545995.1 Verrucomicrobiia bacterium | reverse complement strand
CGGCGGGGAAGGCATTTAGAAAAAATTTCAAAAAAGCGGTTGACAGGGGATTTAATTTGTGGAAAATAACGACAAAACAAGTCGTTATTAGAAATTGATGAGCACAACGCAAAACCATTTGAAATCGGAGTCCGGCGAAAGGTCGGATTGGGTGGAGGTCGTCCGGCAACAGGTTGAGTCGTTGCGTTACGGCGTGGTGCAGATTGTCGTTCACGATTCGCGGGTGACGCAAATCGAAAAGACGGAGCGGGTGCGATTGGAAAAACCGCGCTCATCCGTGATTTAATAATTTGAAGCCGACCATGCAAATGGAGGCGTGAAACCAAACAAAAAATTACCAACCGGACAAACGGAGGAAATAAAGTGAAAAGAATACAATGAAATTAAATCAGATATGGCTGGCGACAATCGCGGCGGCGGGTTTTGCCACGGCTTCATGGGCGGCGGATGGCGACGTCACAACAAATTCAACGGACGCCGGCGAAGTTGAGGCTTTGAAAAAAGAAATTCAGGCGCTGGAACAAAAAGTCAACGGACTTGAGCAACAGCAAGCGCCGTCGCAATCGTCCGATCAAGTTCAAGAACTGGATCAAAAGGTTCGTGTATTGGAACGGCTCCGCGAGAACGACAAAGACGATGCGGCGGCTGTGGCCAAAACGAAGCCGTTGGTGAAATTGGATTCAAGCGGTTTTACGTTCAGTTCTGCCGACACCAATTTTGTCGTTGGTTTGCACGGCTTGATTCAGCTTGATAGCCGGACTTTCGTGGACACGCCGCCGGGATTCAAGCAGGGGAATGATAATTTTCTTCTCCGCCGGGCGCGACCGATTGTGACAGGCACGGTCTTCCATGATTTTGATTTCAATTTCACGCCGGATTTTGGCGGCAGCACGGTGCAAATCGTGGATGCTTATCTGAATTATCGCTACAATCAGCCGCTGCAACTGGAAGCGGGCAAATTCAAATCGCCGGTCGGTTTGGAACAATTGCAGTCAGACACCTGGCTCTTTTTCAACGAACGCACGCTGGCGAATAACCTGGTGCCTAACCGGGATTTGGGCTTGGAGTTGCATGGCGATGTATTTGGAGGCATAGCGAGTTATGCGGCGGGGGTTTTTGACGGAACGACCGACTATAATGGCACGACGGCGAACGCGGATGTTGACAACAACGTGGCATTTGCCGGTCGCGTTTTTCTCCTGCCTTTCAAAAAGTCGAACATTGATGCTTTGCAGGGATTTGGCGTAGGCGTAGGCGGCAGTTACCAACACGATGAAAAAAACGCAGGCAATCTGACGCCGGGTTACAGAACGGACGGTCAGCAGACGTTTTTTACTTATGCTGCTGGCGTGGTGTCCGACGGCAGGCATTGGAGAATTTCACCACAAGGTTACTATTACTACGGTCCTTTCGGATTTTTGGGTGAATATGTGATCTCTGATCAGCAGGTGAGTTCGGCGGTGGTTACTAAACAAGATTTAAATAACACAGCCTGGGAAATTTCCGCAGGTTGGGTTTTGACGGGTGAAGCCGATTCTTACAATGGCGTGACTCCAAGCCATCCATTTGATTTAGGAAAAGGTCAATGGGGTGCGTGGCAAGTCGTGGCACGTTATGCGGAGTTGAACGAGGATAGTGACGCGCTTGCGAATGCTTTGGTCAGTGCCGGTTCTGCCAACGAGGCGAAGGCGTGGTCAGTCGGGTTGAACTGGTATTTGAACCGGAACATACGCGCGAATTTGAGTTATTCGCACACCCAATTCGGCGACATCAATGGCACGGCCAATGCCGTCACCAGCAAGGCGGAAAATGTCATCTTTACGCGCATTCAATTGGCATTTTAATCAACACTCAATCTCAACTTAAATATCAATACAAATGAAAATATTTCTTAAAATTCTGCTGGCCGTTGCGCTTGCAATTTCGGCAGGCGCAAACGCGAAGGAAATCAAACTGCTCAATGTCTCTTACGACCCGACGCGTGAATTGTATCAGGATTACAACGCGGCGTTCGTAAAATATTGGAAGGCCAAAACGGGTGACGACGTGGTGGTTTCGCAATCACACGGCGGCTCCGGCAAACAGGCGTTGTCCGTCATCAACGGACTCCAGGCGGACGTAGTGACGCTCGCGCTGGCGTATGACATTGACGCCATCGTGGACAAAACGCACGAAATTCCCGCCGACTGGAAAAATCGGTTTCCCGACAACAGCGCGCCTTACACTTCGACGATTGTGTTTTTGGTTCGCAAGGGAAATCCAAAAGGCATCCATGACTGGAACGATTTGCTCAAGCCAAACGTGACCATTGTTGTGCCGAATCCGAAAACTTCCGGCGGCGCGCGCTGGGCGTATCTCGCCGCCTACGCTTACGCGCTGGAAACTTACAATCATGACGACGCGAAGGCGCGTGATTTCATCAAACAAGTCTATAAAAAAGTGCCGGTGCTGGATTCCGGCGCGCGCGGCTCGACGGTGACGTTTGCCGAGCGCGGCATCGGCGACGTGCTGCTCGCGTGGGAAAACGAAGCGCATCTTGCGCAAAAAGAATTTGGCGCGGACAAATTTGACATCGTGACGCCGCCATTGAGCATTTTGGCTGAGCCAAACGTGGCCGTCGTGGACAAAGTGGCGAAGAAACATGGCACGACGGATGTGGCCAAGGCCTATTTAGAATATCTTTATTCCGACGAAGGCCAGGAAGTCGCCGCGCGCAATTTTTATCGTCCACGCAACAAGGAAATTGCCGAAAAATACGCCGCGAATTTCCCGCAATTGAAACTGGTCACGATTGACGATGAATTCGGCGGCTGGACGAAAGCACAACAGACGCATTTCGCCGACGGCGGCGTGTTTGACCAGATTTATCAACCATGATTCTTCAACCGCAAAACTAGTTCGTGGTTCCTCCGAAGAAAGGCGGCGCCCGCGTCCATCGGGCGTCGCCTCTCGCAAAAGGAAAAACGAAAAAATCTTGAAACGAAAATGACCATCGCTGACACCACTCCCCAAATCGCCCGCCAAACAGCGCGTGACCGCCGCCGCTCCCTCTCTGATTTGCTCGCGCCGCTCGAAAAAATCGTCGCGCATTCGCCGAATCTGGTCGCCAATCACGAGGCGCGTTTTGAAATCGGCGGTGAAACGTATGAACTGCCGCGTTATTTGTTTGTCGGGCCAAAAGGCGGTGACACGCCGATTCGCGTCGGCATTTTCGCCGGCATTCACGGCGACGAGCCCGAAGGCGTTCACGCGCTGATTCAATTCATCAAATTGCTCGAAGCCAAACCGGAGCTGGCCGCCGGATATTATTTGTCGCTTTATCCGATTTGCAATCCGACCGGATTTGAGGACGGCACGCGCTTTTCACGCAACGGCAAGGATTTGAACCGCGAATTTTGGCGCAATTCCGCCGAGCCGGAAGTGCGCTTGCTACAGGCCGAACTGGTTTCGCGCTCGTTTCAGGGAATCATCGCGCTGCACACGGACGACACGAGTCGCGGCTTTTACGGTATCGTGCGCGGCGCGACGCTCGCGAAACATTTGATTGAACCGGCGTTGCGCGCCGCCGAAAAATTATTGCCGCGCGACGGGCGGCCGGTCATTGACGGTTTCAACGCGCGCAATGGAATTATCCGCGACACGTTCGACGGTGTTTTGAGTCCGCCGCCCAAAGTCCGTCCGCGTCCGTTCGAAATCGTTTTGGAAACACCGGCCACGCCGCCGGAGTATTTGAAGGAAGCCGCATTCGTCGCGGCGTTGCAAACCATTTTGGCCGAATACCAGAAATTCATCGCTTACGCACCCAACTTGTAAAATCTATGAGTCGCATCTACAACGACATCACCGAAACCATCGGCAACACCCCGCTCGTGCGGCTGAACCGCACGGCCAAAAAACACGGCGCAATCGCCGACGTGTTGCTCAAACTGGAATTTTTCAATCCGCTCTCCAGCGTCAAAGACCGCATCGGTGTGGCGATGATTGACGACGCCCTGAAAACTGGCGCGATTGGCAAAGACACGGTTCTCATCGAGCCGACCAGCGGCAACACCGGCATCGCGCTCGCGTTCGTCGCGGCGGCGCGCGGTTTGAAACTGATTTTGACCATGCCCGAAACAATGAGCACCGAACGGCGCAAGCTATTGAAAATTCTTGGCGCGAAATTGGTTCTCACCGAAGGCGCGAAAGGCATGAAAGGCGCGATTGCCAAAGCCGAGGAATTGCACAAACAGATTCCCAACAGCGTCATCCTGCAACAATTTTCCAATCCATCCAATCCGGCAATTCATCGCAAAACCACCGCTGAAGAAATCTGGCGCGACACGGATGGCAAAGTGGATTTTGTCGTCGCTGGCGTCGGGACCGGCGGCACAATCACCGGCGTGGGCGAAGTCATCAAAAAATTGAAATCGGATTTCAAGGCGATTGCCGTTGAACCAGCAAAATCGCCCGTGATTTCCGGCGGCGCGCCCGGCCCGCATAAATTGCAGGGGCTTGGTGCGGGGTTTATTCCCGAAAATCTTAACGTGAAAATTTTGGACGAGACGATTCAAGTCAGCGAAGACGATTCCGGCCCGATTTCAAAGGAAGTGAATCAGCTTGATGGCATTCCTGTTGGCATTTCCAGCGGCGCGGTCATTTGGGCGGCGTTGCAGGTCGCCAAACGGCCGGAAAACATGGGCAAAATAATTGTTGCCGTTGTCCCGTCATCAAGCGAACGTTATTTGTCCACGTGGTTGTTCGCGGATGTCAGCGCGGATTCTGACAACATTGACGAACTGCTGCGCGCGACGTGAACACTTCTTCTGAAATCGTGGCGACCAGACGACTTGGAGCAAAGAGATTCAGAGTGTTGCCGGGCTTCAAACTGACGCTCGGCTACACGCTGTTTTATTTGAGTTTCATCGTGCTGATTCCTCTGGCGGCGACGTTTTGGAAGTCCAGCACACTTTCGTGGGCGCAATTCTGGCAGGTCGTCACCTCGCCGGTCGCGTTGGCGGCGTATCGTTTGAGTTTCGGCGCGTCCTTTTGCGCCGCGCTCGTGAACGCGATTTTTGGTTTGATTGTCGCGTGGGTTTTGGTGCGTTACAATTTTTTCGGAAAAAAAATCGTGGATTCGCTCGTGGATTTGCCCTTCGCATTGCCGACCGCCGTCGCAGGCATCACGTTGGCGACACTCTACGCGCAAAACGGCTGGATTGGTCAATTATTCGTGCCGTTCGGAATTAAAATTTCCTACACGCAACTCGGCGTGTTCGTCGCACTGACATTTATCGGTTTGCCGTTCATTGTTCGCACCGTGCAGCCGGTTCTGGAAGATTTCGATTCTGAAATCGAAGAAGCCGCCGCGAGTCTCGGCGCGAATCGCTGGCAAACATTCTGGCGCGTGATTTTGCCGACATTGTTTCCCGCATTATTGACCGGCTTCGCGCTGGCGTTCGCGCGCGCGCTCGGCGAATACGGCTCGGTCGTTTTCATCTCCAGCAACATCCCGATGAAAACACAAATCGTGCCGCTGCTGATTATGACCAAGCTCGAAGAATTTGATTATCCGGGCGCGACCGCGCTGGCCGTCGTGATGCTCGTGATTTCGTTCGCTCTGCTGCTCGTCATCAACTTGCTGCAATGGTGGAGCAATCGCCACAACGCGACCAACCTTGCATGACCAACAAAACCAAAATCAACGCGCCGAATCGCCTGACCGAACCGCCGTTTGTGCGATGGCTGCTCATCATCGTGGCGTTGATTTTCATCGCGCTGTTTTTGGTAATTCCGCTCGTCGCCGTTTTTGCGCAGGCATTGAACAAAGGTTTCGGCGTTTATTTCGCCGCGATTCGCGACCCGATGGCGTGGAGCGCGATTGAACTGACTTTGATTGCCGCCGGAATTGCCGTGCCGCTGAATTGTCTTTTCGGCGTCAGTGCGGCGTGGGCGATTGCGAAATTCGATTTTCGCGGCAAAAACATCCTGCTCACGCTGATTGATTTGCCGTTTTCCGTTTCGCCCGTGATTTCCGGTTTGATTTACGTCTTGGTTTTCGGCGCGCAAGGCTGGCTCGGTGTTTATGAAAATGCCGACCATCCGTGGTTTCCGTGGCTGCAAAATTTTTTGAACAATCACGACATCAAAATCATTTTTGCCGTGCCGGGAATTGTATTGGCCACGATTTTCGTGACGTTTCCCTTTGTCGCGCGCGAATTGATTCCGCTCATGCAAGCGCAAGGCCGCAACGAGGAAGAAGCCGCGCGCGTTTTGGGCGCGAGCGGCTGGCAGACATTTTGGCGCGTCACGCTGCCGAACATCAAATGGGGGTTGCTTTATGGCATCATTTTGTGCAACGCGCGGGCGATGGGTGAATTCGGCGCGGTCTCGGTCGTCAGCGGTCACATCCGCGGCAGCGACGGTTCGCTCGGCACAAATACGATTCCGCTGCATGTCGAAATTTTGTATAACGAATATCATTTCACCGCCGCGTTCGCCGTCGCGTCGCTGCTGACATTTCTCGCGGTTCTCACTTTAATTTTGAAAACGTGGGTAGAACGCAAAAACGCCGCGTTGAAAACGGCGGACTAATAATTTCATGAGCGTCGAAGTCAAAAACATCACGAAAAAATTCGGCAATTTCACCGCGCTCGACAACGTGAGCCTGAAAATCGAGTCCGGTGAACTCGTCGCGCTGCTCGGCCCGTCCGGTTCGGGCAAGACGACGTTGCTGCGAATTGTCGCCGGTCTGGAATTTCCCGATTTCGCCGATTCGCAGGTTTTGTTTTATGGCGAGGACGTGACGGCGATTCCTGCGAGCGAACGCAAAGCCGGTTTCGCGTTTCAACATTACGCGCTGTTCCGCCATTTGACCGTTTTTGAAAATATCGCGTTCGGTTTACGTGTGCGTCCGCGCGCAACGCGGCCAAACGAAACAAAAATCCGCGAACGCGTCGGTGAATTGCTGAAATTGATTCAGCTTGAACCCCTCGCCAAAAGATTTCCCACGCAACTTTCCGGCGGGCAACGACAACGTGTTGCTTTGGCGCGCGCGCTGGCCGTTGAGCCGAAAGTGCTTTTGCTCGACGAACCTTTTGGCGCGCTCGATGCGAAAGTGCGCAAAGAATTGCGCCGCTGGTTGCGGAAATTGCACGATGAAATTCACATCACAACGTTGTTCGTCACGCACGATCAGGAAGAAGCGCTCGAAGTGGCTGACCGTGTTGCCATTTTGCGCGACGGCAAAATCGAGCAAATCGGAACGCCGGAAGAGATTTACGATCATCCCGCGTCGCCGTTCGTTTATGATTTTCTCGGCAACGTGAATCTGTTCAGCGGGCGTGTGCGCGAAGGCACGGTCGTCATCGGCGAAACGGAATTTGCCGTTGAGGAAACGGTCGGTGAAACCGACACGGACGCGGTCGCGTTCGTGCGGCCGCACGATATCCGCATCACGCGCGAATCCAACGGACAGAAAACATTTCCCGCGCTCATCATCCGCTGCAACGCCGCCGGGCCGCTCGCGAATCTGGAATTGGAGCGCGTCAACGGTGGCGGCCAGTTCACCGCGCAGTTGAGCAAGGAGGAATTCCAGCAATTGCAGCCAAAGGCAGGCGAGCGCGTTTTTGTGGAATTGAAAAACGTGAAGGTGTTTTCCGAAGATTATTCGATTTAACGGTTTAATTCCGCGCGGCGATTTTTTATTTTGCCGCATGGCCGAAAAACATTATCGCTCGCTCGTCAAAGCTATCTCGTGGCGCGTCACCGGCAGTCTGGACACGCTGCTCATCACGTTTCTCGTCACGGGAAAATTGAAATGGGCGTTCACCGTGAGCGGCGTGGAATTGTTCACGAAAATTTTTCTGTATTACGTCCACGAACGGGTCTGGTTGAAAATTTCTTTGGGTCGCGTGAAAGAGCCGTCACCCGGCAAACCCAATTTTGACATTTGAAATCTGTGTGTCCCGCGCACGACAAATCTATTGCGAGCCGTCAGGATGGGCGTAAGGCATTTCCATTTTGGGTTTATACGGCAGGGCGTCTTTCGGTTCGAGGCTGATTTGAAACATCGCAGTTTCATCCGTGTTGATGCGCGTGTTTCTCCCGTAACTTCCGTAATAAGTTCCGCCAACGGACGTTTCCCGCGTGCGCACCAATGTTTTTCCGGTTTCATCCAAAATCACGAGAACGGGCGTAACCATGCCGTCTTTGACTTCAACTTCGGCAATACCCGCCTGCGTGATGACGTGGTTCAGAAATGTGACGCGGAATTCATAATGTCCGGGCGCGAACGCCAGGCGCAGAATATGTTCACCGAGCGGTCCGAATTGAATGTAGACTTGATTGGTGTTTCCTTTGCTGATGCGATCCACCTGCCAGCAGAGATTGGTGTCACCGGCAAAAAAATCCACATAACCGGTGTGCGAACGGGCTTTCGGCGGATTCACGTTTGGCGAAGCGCAACTGGCGGCAAACAAAGCGGCGGCGACAAATACGAAGCAAATCCACACGTTGTTTTTGAACTTATTAAAATAACGATTCATATCGAACTAAATGTCATCGGTCGGCGTTGTATTACGCTTTTGGATGTGGCGCATCCCGCTTCACCCATTTTTTCAGCAGAATGCGATAAACCAACATCGTGGTAAAGAGCACAACGATTACCAATATGATCAGCTCCGTGATGTGGTCGGATAATTTCTGCACTGAAGACAACGATTGATTCGCCTCGTTGATGGCTTGGCGCAATTGTTGCAACGTCGCCTGCGTGTTGGTCTGTTTGTGGTCAATTTCGTCCAGTGTGGTTTGCAATTCCTGTTGCAGTTGGATCAGCCGCAATTCCAGTTGCCACGACAATTCTTGCGGCAGGTCGCGAGCGGTTTGAGCGAAGCCCGCCGCGACAAAGTTGAATTCATGCACGGCTGCCGCTGTTTGATCCACGCCCTGAAATGCGCGGAACGGAGAAAGAGGAATTTCCAGCAGCCAGCCCAGTTCGAGCGTATCGCCGGACGCCTGTTGCGAGGTGAGCGGCAATTCCTGTGAAGCGGAGAACGGATGTGTCCGGGCAAATACTTCTAGTTTGGCTTTCGCCTGCGCGAGTTGATTCGTGTCCAAAAACAGCCGTCCCAAATCTTCGATGTCCGATTCCAATTTGTCCGCGGCGGTGGCGATGAGCGGTTGCGCATCACCAAAGTATTCACCGGCGGCGGGCGAATTGAGATACTGGTGCATTTGCAGGCACAAATTCCAGGTGTCCACAAATGCAGCCATCGGCGGATGTTCAAACACCACCTGCCGGCACGCCCGCACAGCGCGGATTCGGCCTTCGATCAATTTGCGGCGCAAGGCCAGGTCGCCGGTTTGCATGGCCGCCTGTTCCGTCGCCGATTCCACGCGGTTGACAAAGGTGACGTAAAAACCCGCGAGCTTCTGTTGCAATTCGAGTTCGGAAAGTCCGGAGACCGACTTGCCCGACTTGTTGGAAACGATGGCGGTTTGAAACGTATTGACCGTGGATTTGACCGGCGCTTTACAGCCCACGACCAGCACCATTGCCGTCATGCAAGACAGTGAAATGGCCCATCTCATATTTTT
This sequence comes from Verrucomicrobiia bacterium, assembly GCA_035545995.1. Taxonomy (GTDB): domain Bacteria; phylum Verrucomicrobiota; class Verrucomicrobiia; order Limisphaerales; family UBA11358; genus UBA11358. The sequence continues at coordinate 33,249 of DASZXH010000016.1, read as the reverse complement.
GAGTTTTGGTCTGACATCAATTGCCGGCGCGGCGATCCAGAATTTCTTCGCACTTCATGAATTTACCGCTCTAACCCGTAGGCGTCCAACACTTCGCCGAGTTCCGCCTGAATCCATTCGCGTGAAAGGCCGAACTCGTCAAGCGTGTATTCGTGTTTGCTCTTGAATTCCAGTTGTCGCCGGCTCGCTTCAGTCAGGCTGTCGCGATAAGATTCAGGAATCCGCCAGCCAAAATGGTCGTAAAGTTTGCGGACGGTTTCCTTCGGGTCTTGCACGAGTTCGCGGTAATCAATGCAGTAATAATTTTTTGGATTCACCTGACGGCGAAAGGCGAACAGGTGTTTATACCATTCAATCGCCAGTTTCGCGTAAGCCTTCGACACCGGGCCGTCGCGCGTGATGTCCGGCGAATGCGCCTGCCAGACCGGCACGAACAAACTCACGTGCGATGCGACGGAGTGATACGGATGCCGGACGATGGTGATGAATTTCGCGCGCGGAAATTCTTCGAGCAACGATTCCAGCGTGCCGGAAGATTGCGTGGCCTTGGACAACAAAGTTTTGTCCGGGCCGTTCGCGTAAAGATGGCGCTGCAAACAACTGCGATAATAACGCATCAATTTACGACGTTCATCGCGCGGCAAGGCATCGGGAAATCCCGCCGGCCACAATTCCTCGATGAACGGAAACAGCATGAAAATCGCTTCCGACGCAAAGGCGTAAAGGAACAGCGCGTCATCCTCTTCCGGCTGATTGAGCCGCATTTTGTGCATGTCATCCCAACCGCCAAACCATTTTTTCTCAAACCAGCCCAGAATTTTTTGTAATGGATTTCCCATCACGCGGTCGAGCCGCGCCATGACGTCAAAAAGCCGTTGATAGAAAACGGACGGGAAAATGGTTTGATACATCTTGAGATGGACGAATCGCTGTTCGTCGAGGCTCATCAGATTTTGCACGAGCGTCGTGCCGCTGCGCGGTGGCGCGATGATGAATACCGGCTCGTCCACCGCCTGTTTCTTGAAACCGGGAAAGAAAATATGGTCCAACGCGCGTCCCAATATGACGATGCCGAGAAACAACAAATAAAGCGCGCTGAAGAACAACACATACGTCCAGCGCCGCAAGCTGAACGGCAATCCGAATAATGCGAGCCGTTCCGCCTTCAAAAATAATCTATAATTAAAATACATTTTTGATTTTAATAGCCCGAATCGTTTTGAACGCCGACACCATCATCCAATTGCTGACAACCGCGACGCTCGCCGGTTTGCTGTTCAGTTCCGGCCTGCAATTGACATGGAACGAAATCGCCGATTCGTTGCGACAAAACCGGATTGCGCTCGTGCTGGCAGTGAACTTTTTGCTCGTGCCCGCATTGGTATTTCTGTTGGCGCGTGCGTTTCAGATTCCAACTGAAACCACCGTCGGCATGATGTTGCTGGCCGCCGCGCCGTTCGCGCCGGTCGTTCCCACGTTCGCGCGACTGGCCAAAGGTAATTTGGCATTGGCCGCCGCATTGACCGGATTGTTTCCGGTGCTCTCGGCCTTTTTGACGCCGCTGGTCTGTGAATGGAGTTTGCGTCCGCTGCTTGCGACCAGCGGGTTGAAATTCAATGTCGTTTCGCTGCTGCTCGTGTTGGTTTCGACTATCACGTTGCCGCTCGCGGCGGGCGTCGTGGTGCATCATTGCTGGCCATTGCTCGCCCGAAAATGTCTCAAACCAATTCAAGTTTTTTCCGAAGCCATCGGCACGATTTCGCTGATTTTTGTCACAACGGTGGAATTCCACAGCGTCATTCAAGTTGGCTGGAAACCGTTGCTGGCCATGGTGCTGGCGAGCGAACTTTCGTTTCTGGCCGGATATTTTTTGAGCGGACGGACTCCCGCCTCGCGTCTGGTGGTCGCGCTTGGCACGGCCAATCGCAACATCGCGCTCGCGCTGCTGATCGCCGTCGCCAGTTTTCCCGGCACGCCAATCAAGGCGATGGTAGTCGCCAACGGATTGCTGCTGATTTTGCTCGGTCTGTTGCATGTCGGGTTATGGCGTTTTTTTGCTTCGGAGAAGAACCAACATAGAGTTTAGGTCTTCAATCCGTGCGCGGCAACAGGTTTGTTGTCGCCATAAATTGTCTTCTTAATTTTACTCGCCGACGAGCACAAGTTCACTCCGGCTCAATAACTCGTAAGCGCGTGCTGTTCGTTGCGGCGCAATCCAATCATATAGCAACGTTTCCAACGGATGCCACAACACCACCCAGCCCACAATCAAAAATCCTTCGCTGAACAGCCGGTTCAACACCGCCGGCAATGGCTGAAAGTGATCGAACAGCGCGGATAAACTGGACGCCAGCGCGAGCAATATCAGACCCAGCCGCAACGCCCGCCAGCCGCCGTGACGGATGCCGCGGGCGGTTTCGTGATGCGCGTTCGCCTGTTGTTTGCAATAAATCCGCAATGCTTTCGCGCCTGACGCTTGCAGTTCTGGCGTGACTTTCTGCGCGGTCAAGCGAACAACGATGCGCGGCGCGGTTGAACGCAGGGACCGCGAGCGCAATTGTTTCACCACATTTTCAATCGCCGGTCCGGCGGGCAATTCCGGCTGCGTCAAATCGAACGGTGATTCGGCGAAGAGACGTTCGAGCCGATCCAATTGGAGCGTGATGTCGTTCACATTTTTTCCGTCTGTGTTGCAAGGGGACAATCATTGTTTGCCCTGCGACTCGCTTTTCGATGATTTGCTCACGAGCGGGAATTGAAAATTCAGTCCCATGAAAATCTGCCAGCGCGGCGCGACGCCGTCGTGAAACAACGTGTATTGCGGTTCGACGAAAAAATTGACGGTCATTCCATTTTTCAATTGCCAGACTTTGCCCGCGCCCGCTCCAACGGGAATATAATAATCGTCGGTTTGCAGATTGAAATTCCACAACGCCGTGCTGCGCGCATAAAATCCTTTGGGCAGATTGTAGATGAGGAACGGTTGCATTTGCAGATTGTTTTGCACCGGGCGGCTGCCCTCGCCGGCGATGGAATGTTGCCACGTGACCAATCCGCCGACGAGTCCCCACGATTGCGGCGCGATGGCCAGCACCGCCGCGCCCGCCTGCAATTTGCCCGTGCCGAGCCGGTCATCAGTCGCCGTGGGCAAAGTGATTTGTGGCCCGACACCCAATTGCAATTTGCCGGCTTTGAACAACGCCACGTCGAACACGTTGAGGTCGCCTAAACCGGACGTGGAATTTGGAGTGGGCGAGGTGGCGATGGGCAAAGTGGCGCGCAGGATTTGCGGCCAGCCGAACAATTTGTGCGGCAGGATTCCGCGCAACAAACCGGTGTTGGAATCGCTGTCGCTCAAATCATCATACGACGGCGTGTAATAGTCTTGAAAGTTCACGCCCAGCATCGGTGTTAGCGGATTGTTCGCCTTGTTCATGTCATCCGCCGATTGCGCGAACGCCGACGAAGTGGCGAACGCGCTGAATAGAACCAGTTTGATGATGTGATGTTTGGTTTTCATAATTGGTTTTCCTTTCATTTTCGTCGGTTCAATTCATTTCACTTTCTCCACATCCGACAATTGCCACTTTTTTTCAAACAATTTAGGCTTCGGACCGTAAAAACGGAACAGCAATTCAAAGTCGCGTTTCGCGTCCGTCGGCACCCAGTTGGATTCCTTGCCCGCCGGGGCTTTCGGACTGAAATAGATGTCCACTGATCCGTCCGGATTCTTTTGCACCGTCGTGTCGTTCGACGCAAGGCTGGGGCGTGACATTCCACGGATCAGCGCGTGCGTCTCGCGGTCATAAGCCGTCACCGACCAATACTGCTCGATGGGCGCGTTCGGCGGCACGGTCAGGCGATAGGTCTTGCCACCTTCCAGCGATTTGCCGGTGCGGTCGAAGGGGTTCATGAGATAGAACTGGCCCGCGCCCAAAACTTTCGGGCTGAAATAAGCCATGTGATACATGATCGCGCGGCCATCAAGTCCATATTCGTTCGGGTCAGCGAACATATTGCCCAAGCCATCTCTCGTTTCCGCCGGAACCGGCAACCCCCAATGTGTCCCGTCGAAGAACGGCGGGACAAAGCCGGTCTCGTATTTCAGCGCAATAACTTCGTGCGCTTCCCGCACCGCACTTTCAAGAATCGCCTTCGTCTTCGCGTCCGGTTTGAACGGTTTGCCTTTCTCGATGCCAATCGTCTTCAGCGTGTCAATCATCGCCTTGTCACGCGTGAGCCACGGCTCGGCCTGCACAAAGCGGTCGAGCAATTCAAAGAACATCACGTCGTAAGGAATCGTCGCGTCGAACGGCTTGTCATAAGCATCCACGAACACGGTCGAATCGGGATTGCCGCCCAGCGGATAGATTTTGACCCGCTTGCCGTGCTCGACGGCAGACTGGATGTCGGCATCGCTGCGGCTCTTGAAGTTCGAGCGCAGAATCACGAAGCCGCGATAGGTCTCTGAAGGTAATACAATGTATCCCTCCGGCACGGTGTTTGTGTAGCCCGGCGGCAGGATGAGATATTTTCCACCTTTGCCCTTGTCCGCGCCCGCCGGGCCGACATCCGCCAGCGCATTCTGCCACGCAACGTCGAAGCTGCCGACAATCACATGGTCTGCATCCGCCGGCGGAATCTCCACCACCACCGGCCCCTTCGACGTGTCGTAGAACGGATTAAGGTAAATCGTGTCTGGATTCGGCGTGAGCGTCTGGTTTTTCCAGTTCACCGGCCGCGACCAATAGACGACTTGGTTCAGCTTCGCGCCGTTGTCAGTCGCCGCTTGCAACATCCGTTCATAATTAACGGCAGGCATTCCCCAGATGACGGCCTCGACCGCGCGGCGTTCAACAGCGCGCTGTTCCAATTCCTTTGCAGAAAAATCCCGCGCAGATACGGGCATGAATGAAGCGCCCAGCAACAAACCGAGCGCGAGTTGGGTGAATTTGGTTTTCATAGATTTCGATTTCATGTTTTTTTCAATTCGCTTTCACGACCGGCGGCGGTGTCCAGCGGCCATCCAGAATTTCGGCTTTCGGCCAGTAAGCGCGGATGTAAAGTGAGAACACATCCTGCGGCGCGGGCACCCAGTTTGATTCCTTGTCCGCGCCCGGCGATTCATGCTGGAAATACAGCGTCAGCGAACCGTCCGCATTATATTTCAGCGATTTGCTCTTCGTGCCGAGCGATTGCCGATGTAACGCGTTCGGCTCGAAGAGATGTTCCTTGTTGTAAAGCGTCAGCGACCAGAACCCGTTGACCGGCGGCAACTGGCCTTGCGGAAACGTCACCGTGTAACGATTTCTGCCGTTCAACCGTTTGCCGTTGCTGTCGAAGTCCGTGTAAATGTAACGGGTTTCCTCCGGCGCATTGTCATACATGTTCGATTTGGCCGTCGCCGCGCGGGAAAGATAATCCGTGCCCCAACGCGCACCGTTGGGCGGAGAAGTCCAGCCGTTGCCGACCGGACGCCCGTTGTTGTGAAACTCGAACAACGGTTTGATCAATTCTTTTTCCGAGTCAATCGCGGTTTCCACCAGAGCCGCCTTGATTTTCGGGTCTTTGGTGGCGGCGTCCAAAACGGATTGAATCATTTTGTAAAGCGATTCCTCGCCCGGCAACGGCGGCACCAGCTTCATCACTTCGGGCAGTTCATCGAAGAATTTTTCCGGTTCCACCCATTTCGTTTCACCGGCACCTTGACCGGGTGGCGTGGGGAAATTTGGAACTTTCTTCCAATCCTTCGTCTTCATTTTCCCGTCAAACTCGCTCAACGGATAAACCAAAATCTGGCTCAACAACGGTTGTATGGCGGCTTTGTCTTCCGGCGTGTCATCCTGAAAAGCGCGCGGGAATACACAGACCAGATCGGTCGGGGAACGGAAAACGGCATTGATGCCGACAGGCACTTCGCCCTGCCAATTCGGGCCGACCAACAGATAAAATCCGGGCTTGGTGCCATGTTGTTTGCCAATCGAGGCGAACGAATCCGTCCGCGCGTCGCAAATTTGATAAGTATAAAAACGGTCGCCAAAATCCGGCACTTGCACGACGACCGGCGTGAGGTCGAGCCGCTGGAATCCCGCGCCATAAACGGTGTCCTGATTCGGGCAGGTGACAAATCTTTCCGCCGGATCAATGTAATCCGTGAGCATACAGATTTGGCCGGGCGGCGAGACCGGAACGATGCCGCCGAGGTGTCCGGGTTCAGGCAGTTGCGCCCCGGCATTGGCGCGGTTCAGATTGTTGACCAGCGGCCAGCCCCAGATGTAGGCCAATCGCCCGACCATCTGCACATATTCCTTGGTCATCACCGTGCCCGGCGGCGTGCCCAAAACATCAGCGGCGGATTTGGGTGGCGGAACTTGTTGCGCCGGCGTGGAAATGATTCCATTCAACGCCAGCATTGAAACCAGCAGAAGTTTGGTTTTCATAATTTGATTTCTTTTTGTTAGTTCAGGTTTATTTCGGGAAAATGGCGTTCCAATCATCCTTCATGCTCACGACCGTCCAGCCTTTTTCGTTCGCTTCGTCCCAGGCTTTGTCCAATTTGCCGATGGACGACTTGCGGTCGTAGGCGTATTCACGTTCCGCGTCGTCGTGATGCACGAGTAACGCGAATCGCGCGCCGCTGCCAGCGGTCGTCCATTCGAGCATCTGCTGGTCGCCGTCGGAATTGCCAAACGCCGCAATCGGTCGGCGACCGATGAAACGATTGATGCCGACCGGTTTGCCGGGGCCGTCGTCCACGAATTCCACCTTCGCTTCCTTGACCAAAACGGGTTTGCCGTCGCGCAACTCAAATTTCACCACGCCGCTGCTGCCGATGACTTGCTCCGGCGGAATGCCGTAAGTTTCCTCGGCGAACGCGCGCATGAATTCCACGCCGCCGCCGCTCACGATGAACGTCTTGAATCCGTTCGCGCGCAAGTAAGTGAGCAGTTCGAGCATCGGCTGATAGACCATTTTCGGGTAAGGCTGGCCGGTCTTGGGATGCCGCGCCGTCGCCAGCCAGTCCTTCACGGTTTGATTGAATTCCTCCGTCGTCATGCCCGCGTGCGTGACGGCCATCACCGGCACGAGGGATTTTTCGCCGCCTGCGAGAAATGTTTTCATGTCGCCCGCCAGCAAATGACTGAACGGCGCTTGCGTTTTCCATTCGGGATGTTGTGGCGCGAGCGCTTTCACGCGGTCGAGCGCGAACTGGAATTGAAAATAAATCGGCTGCTCGCACCACAGCGTGCCGTCATTGTCAAACGTGGCGATGCGCTCGGCGGGCGGCACGAAATCAGGCGAGCCTTCTTTCGTGACTTTTTCGACGAACGCGATGATGGCTTTCTTCGGCGCGGTGTCGTTCCATGAAGGCAACGGGTCGTCCGCCGCGAACAGGTTGAAATTAAAAATTGCGCCGACCGCAAACGCCAGCGCGAGACGAATGAATTTTGATTTCATATGGAGATCGCCGGCGCGGGAAATTTCTAAAATTTCCCGCGCCGCGCTTGAAGTTAATCCTGCGAGCCGGTCGTCGGCGTGAGTTTTTGCATGACGTCGTTCAAGTTGAAGCTCGCGGGCTTCTGCCGGAGAGGAAATTCTTTGAAGCTGTCAAGCCATTTCCCGACGACGGCTTGGGCCGGAACGACAAGGTAGGCCCGGTGAGCCATCCAATCGTCATATTCAAATGAAGCGTCGCCGCGTTCAAATGGGTCGGAAAGCAAGTTGAAAACTTTCGGAGCGCGAAGATAGGTGAAGCCATTTCTCCAGATTTCGAGTCCCGTGTTGTTGTTTTCGATGAAGTCAATCTTCCAATTGAGAACCCGAATGGCAAACAGGTCGCCATCATCGCTCCAATAAAGAAAATCCTTGCGCGGCGAGTTTGTCGTTGCGCCGGAGAAATAGGGCAACAGATTGTAACCATCCAGATGCACTTTGAAAGTCTTGTCGCCGATGGTGTAACCCTTCGCCACTTCCTCGACCAAGTTCGGGTCGCCCGCCGCCGCCGCAAAGGTCGGGATAAAATCTTCGTGCGCGAAGAAATCGTTGTAAATCGTGCCGGGTTTGATGACGCCGGGCCAGCGGATGAGCGTCGGCACGCGATACGCGCCTTCCCAGCCGGTCGCTTTTTCTCCGCGATACGGCGTGCTGCCGCCGTCCGGCCAGCTCATCATTTCCGCGCCGTTGTCTGAAGTATAAATGACAATCGTATTGCTGGCGATGCCAAGCTCGTCGAGTTCGTTCAACAATTGGCCGACGTGACCGTCGTGCTCGACCATGCCGTCCGCTTCAATACCCAATCCGGTTTTGCCTTCGGATTCCGGTTTGAGGTGAGTGAAGATGTGCATCCGCGTGGAATTGTAGTAACAAAAAAACGGCTGGCCGGCTTTTGCCTGTTTTTTGATCCAATCCGCCGCCGCGTCGGTGAATTCATCGTCAATCGTTTCCATGCGCTTCACAGTGAGCGGGCCGGTGTTCTCAATTTTTTGTTTGCCAACTCTGCCAAATTGTGGGTCAACCGTCGGGTCATCGGTATCCGTCGCCCAGCAATGCAACACGCCGCGCGGACCGAATTTCTGGCGGAAGCGCGGGTCTTTGGGATAATCCGCGTTCTCCGGTTCTTCCTCGGCGTTCAAATGGTAAAGGTTGCCGAAGAATTCATCAAAGCCGTGAACCGTCGGCAGAAATTTATTCAAATCGCCTAGATGATTTTTGCCGAATTGTCCGGTCGCGTAACCAAGATTTTTCAGGAAGTCCGCAACCGATGGGTCTTCCGGTTGCAGCCCGATGTCCGCGCCCGGCAAGCCGACTTTGGTCAGGCCCGTGCGGATGGGTGACTGGCCGGTGATGAACGCGGCGCGTCCGGCGGTGCAACTTTGCTGGCCATACCAGCAGGTGAACAGCGCGCCTTCCTTGCCGATGCGGTCAATGTTCGGCGTCTGGTAGCCCATGTCGCCGCGATTGTAGATGCTGGTGTTATACCAGCCGATGTCATCGCCCATGATGACGAGGATGTTCGGTTTATTTTGCGCCTGCGCGCCGTTCATGCCGGATGTGGTAATCAGGGCTCCCAGAAGGGCGAGTCCCAACCTTCGCGTCCAGCAACTTTTGTGTGTTGCTTTTGTCATAGGTTGTCTCTTGGTTGTGTCCGCGCTGGATTGTCATTTGCCGCATCCACGGACGGATGCGGCAAAATTCATTTTGCCTTTGCCGATTCTGTTTCCGGCGGCGCCAATTCACTTTTGAACAGAGCATTCGACCCGACTCCGAGGCGCTTGATGCATTTCAATGCGTCTTGGGGACGAATCCCAGTTGATTTGACTCTGTTCTTCGCCATAAAACATAGAGAGCCGGAATGTGGATTAGGCGCGTCGGGCACAAATACCGCGAAATGACCCGTGTCAATGCGCTCAATCAGAAACGCCAACCGCCAATCGTCTTCAAAACGGACAAGAACCACTTCATTTGTCCATTTGCTTTCGATGCCGAGCAACCCCTCGCCGATTCCTTTCATGGACTCATAGCCGGGAAGATTTGACAGGAACGAAGCTTCCAGCCAGTTGATCAACTTGCGGGCAACAATCGTTCGCGCGAAAAGTCCGGCGAAAAAACAAATCAAAACCAGCAACGCGACGGCCAACACCTTGGGAGTTTCAAAACCCAGGACGGATTTTACCGGAAGATCAGCAGCCAACGGAGCGACAATTTTATGAATTATCCTGAACGCCTTTTCAACGATGATGACAAGCGCAACAACCGGTATCAGGAATAGAATCCCTCCCGCCAATGTCATCTGCAAAAATCTAAGAATGCGCTGCATCGAATAAAATGAATTTTTTGGCTGACTCAAATATAAATTGTATAAAAGCCGCGCCCGTTATCAGCGGACGCGGCTCATTTTCAATTACTGCTGCCGTTAGGATTTTCCAATTTCTTCATGGCTTCATCCACGGCTTTCTTCATGGAAAGTGTGTCGGCACCTTGTCTGGGCGGAAAATCTTGCAAGCTCTTGAGGTGTTCCGCGAGAAATGGTCCGGCGGCGGTCGGCGCCCAGAGTTTTGCCGCGAAGAACTTGCGGCCTTCGTATTCGAAACCGGGCGCATCCGGCGTCACTTTCTCCATCGGATCCATCAACAGGTTCACGACGTAGGGAACGCTCGGGTAGGATTTCTCGTCGAACCAATCGCCGTTGTGTTTGACACCGATGTGCATTTTCCATGCGCCAACACGGATAGCCATCAAATCAGTTTCATCGTAATAGAAAATTTCATTGCGTGACGATTTATTGGTGTTGCCCAACCAATAATCAAGATTGTTGTATCCATCCAGATGAACTTTGTAAGTCGTGCCGTTCATCTCATGGCCATTGAGCAAATCTTCCTTGAGATTTGGCAATCCGGCAGCCGCCGCAAGCGTGACATACAAATCTTCGTGGCTTTGGATACCGTTCAAGTCGCGTCCCGGCGGAATATGTCCCGGCCATTCAATCAAGCAGGGCACGCGCATCCCACCTTCCCAAGTAGTCCCTTTTTCGCCGCGGAACGGCGCATAACCGCCGTCAGGCCAGAATATGAACTCGTTGCCGTTGTCGGTGGTGTAAATGACGATGGTGTTATCAGCGATGCCGAGTTCTTTAATTTTGTCAAGAATTTCGCCGACCAATTCATCGTGTTCCAGCATTCGGGCGCGCACGACATCTTCTTCGGCGCGGCCTTCGTCCACGGCCATCTGAACGTATTTGGGATTTGGATGCGACCAGACGTGAATTGCGGTCGAATTATACCAAAGGAAAAATGGTTTGTCGCCTTTGCCGACTTTGTCCATCCACTTCAAAGTTTCGTCCGTCACTTCCTTGTCAAACGTTTCCATGCGTTTGCGCGTGAGCGGGCCGGTGTCTTCAATTTTCTGTTTGCCGACGCGCCCGAATTTGGGATCAACCGTAGAATCATCAACATCCGTCGCCCACGCGTGCAGCACGCCGCGTGGACCGAACTTTTTCAAATAATCGGGATTTTTCTGGCCGGGATAATCCAATTCTTCCGGTTCTTCCTCGGCATTGAGGTGATAAAGATTTCCAAACCATTCATCAAAACCGTGAACCGTCGGCAAAAATTCATTGCGGTCGCCGAGATGGTTTTTACCGAATTGCGCCGTTGCGTAACCCTGTGATTTCAATACTTCCGCCAGCGTCGGGTCTTCCTTTTGGACGCCGCGCGTCGAACCGGGAATGCCGATGGTGGTCATGCCGGTGCGCACGGGCAGTTGGCCGAGAATAAATGCGGCACGACCGGCGGTGCAACTCGGCTGGCCATAATGGTCAGTGAACAGCGCGCCATTCCGGCCAATCGAATCAATGTGCGGCGTTTCACCCATCATGCCATGATCATAAATGCCAACATTCCAATAGCCGATGTCATCGCCGAAGATGACGACAATGTTCGGTTTTTTATCCTGCGCTTGAACGCAGTTCGCGCCGGTCACGGCAATCAGGGCTCCTAAAAGAGCGCTTAACTTTTGTATCCAGCAACGTTTCAATTTTGCTTTTTTCATGAGTTGTCTCTTGGTTGTGTCCGCGCTTGTTTGTTTTCGCCGCGCCGACGGACGCGCGCAGCGAAAATGGTTTTTCATTTTGCCGCTGTGACCGTTTTAGCGGATTTCACGCAACGAAAACTGATGTGGCTCATGCCCGTGTCCGGTGCTTCGCCGCGCCGCGCGCTGGGACGATAACTTTCACAATACGCAATGTTGCAAAGAAACGAGCCGCCTTTGACGACGCGCTTGGCGGCGTAAGGTTCCAACGGATCATAACCGGCCAGCGGGCCAGATGGATTGATGCAGCAAATGCCGCCGGCGTCTTTCATCTGCTGATTGGAATCGGCGCGATACCAGTCGGCGCACCATTGCCACGCGTTGCCCGCCATGTCGTAAAGACCATAACTGTTCGGCGGAAATGAACCGACCGGCGCAAGTCCGGCAAAGCCGTCTTCCTTTGTGTTGAGATACGGAAATTTTCCCGTCCAGATGTTCGCCATGTATTTGCCGTTGACGAGGAACTGATCGCCCCACGGATAACGCTTGTTTTCCAAACCGCCGCGCGCGGCGTATTCCCATTCCGCTTCCGTCGGCAACCGTTTGCCCGCCCATTTCGCATAAGCCTGCGCGTCGTCCCACGAAATCTGCACGACGGGATAATTGCCTTTGCCTGCAATGTCCGTGCCCGGCCCGCCGGGATGCTGCCAACTCGCGCCGGGCGTCCAACGCCACCATTGGCTGATGTCGCGCAAATCCACCGCGTTCGTCGTGCCGACGAACACGAGCGAACCGGCCACCAACACGCTGTCATCGGGCTTGGGCGTGTCTGGCGGAAGTTGTTTCTTTAATTCATTCCAATCCGGCTTGCGTTCGGCAGTGGTGACGTAACCGGTGGCGTCCACGAATTTTTTGAATTCGTCGTTCGTCACATCGTGAGCATCCATCCAAAAGCCGTCCACTTTTACGCGATGCGCCGGACGTTCGTTGGGAAAACTTTGCGGGTCGTCCGTGCCCATCGTGAATTCGCCGGCGGGAATCCACACCATGCCGTTGGTCGCCAGCGCCGCCGTTGCCTTAAATGTGAGTCCCGATAAAGCGGCAAAGAAACCGGCCAGCATCACACCAGCCATTTGAGATTTGTTTTTCATGGCGGTTTCTTTTTTGATGCAGGGTGAAACGTATTTGTTCCACCCTGCGCAAAAGAACCGTTGCGGCGCGTCAAACGCTGGCGCTAATTATTTATTTGCCGGAGCATTTGTGTCCGAGCCAGTTTGCGGCGCCGGGCCGGAAGCGGACATGGCCACGCCGAGTTCCTTAAATTGAGTCGAAAGGTCGCTCATGGCGGATTTCAATTGAACCGAATCCGTATTCGCCTTGTCCACTGCGCCTTTGACCGCCGTGACACCGCCGACCGTTAAGTCCGTGCTCAACGCGGTTTGAACGTCTTTCAAATCGGAAATGAACGGTTCGTAGGCCATTTGCACTTGAGTATAACTGCGCTTGATGTCCGAAAATTCTTTCTGGACTTGCGCCTTGCGTTCCGCGCTGCGGCTCTTGATGTCTTCGTTTTTAATCGCTGCGAGTTGTTGGTCCCATTGCGCAAAGTATTCGTTGCCGGTCTTTCTCATCTCGGTGACGCGCGCTTTGACATCGGCTGCCGAGGATTGCAAGTCTTTCAGCGCCGAATTGAACTTGTTGAATTTGGATACCAAGTCGCCTTGCGGATTGTTGACCAGATCGCTCAATGAACTAAGCGTCGTGTCAATCTTGACATTGCCTTCGGCGATTTTGTTTGCCGAATCAGTTAACCCGGCTCCAGTGCTGTTGCCTTTTTGATAATTGCCCGAAGCGCATCCGGCAATCACGGCCAACGCGGTTGCCAGCGCAAGATTTGTCATGAATTTGAGTGCGTTTGTTTTTTTCATAGGTTTATTGGTTTGATTTTATTGGTTGTGGTTTTGAATCATTGAACTTTTGTAAAAATGGAGACCGGCGTGCCATTTGAATCCAAGGTGGTAAAATCCGACTCCCTCAATCCGCCAGAATACGGCCCCAGGCAGACATCCGCATCCGACTCAGCAATTTTTGATTGCTTTATCATATCACGAACGTTCGTGAACTGACCGAACCCTACAATGACTTTTTGAGACTGACAAACAAATTCAGCCAAAAAGAACAATTTGACCCGCGCCCCGCGAAGATTTGATTGCAGAATGGGGTGGCCGACGGGATTCGAACCCGCAACAGCAAGCTCCACAAGCTTGAACTCTACCGTTGAGCTACGACCACCAACCAGTTTGTTCAGGATAAATTTTTAATGGCGGCGCGTCAAGTTTGCGTCATTGCAAACGCGACGGCATCACTTTAGAATTTTTCCGTTCATGGCCGAATACAAAGTTCAATTCGAGGTCTTCGAAGGCCCGCTCGATTTGCTGCTTTACCTCATCAAAAAAGAGGAAGTGGACATCTACGAAGTCAACCTGACCAAGCTCGCCACGCAATTTATCGAATACATTGACACCATGCGGCTGCTCGACCTCGAAATCGCCGGCGAATTTCTCGTGATGGCCTCGACGCTCATGTATATCAAAAGCCGCGAACTCCTGCCCGTCGAGCAGCAGGCCGTCGTCGAAGGCGAGGACGAAGGCGAAGACCCGCGCTGGGAATTGATTCGCCAACTCGTCGAATACAAAAAATTCAAGGACGCCGCCGCGCAATTGCAAACGCTCGAAGCGCGACAGGAAAATGTTTTTCCGCGCGTGCCCGGCAAATTGGAATTTGAATCCGCCGCGCCGCCACCCAAGCCCGACGTTTCCATTTTCGATTTGCTCAACGCCGTCAACACCGTGCTCAAACGCTTCGAGCAACGCGAAGGCGCGGCGCGAGAGATTTACGAGGACAAATGGACTGTCAGCGAGAAAATCGAATTCATTCTTAAAATTATTTCCGAGCGCGGTTCAATCAAATTTTCCGAATTGTTTGCCAATGCCGCCAGCCGCGGCGAAGTCGTCTGCACCTTTCTCGCGCTGTTGGAATTGATTCGCCTGAAACAACTCGCCTGCGCGCAACCCCAACCGTTTGCCGAAATTGAAATTTCAAAAGCGCAAGCTACAGCGACAATTGCTTCGTCTGTTGTTGCCGCGGTCGAACATACCGTTCAAACAAATTCAGAAAATCAAAATGCAAACGGTTAGCCAAAAGAAATTTTCGCACCTTTTGGGTTTAATCGTGTTGTTGATTTGCGTTCCACTTTCAGCACACGCTGACGCTGGCACACCGTTGATGTGGGCTGGAATGCTACATTTGGTTTTTGGAAATGCAATTATCGGAATTTTTGAAGGGTTAATTTTCGGATGGATTTTTAAGTTAAGAAAATGGTTTTGTGTTCTTGTGATGATTCCCGCCAACTATTTTTCGGCATGGGTTGGCGGATTATATTTGAATCATGAAATTACGAAAACTTTGCCATTCGACCTTTACAATGCGTGGCAATGGATTTGGGCCATGGTTCTTGTCACGTTTTTAATCACTTTGGTTTTTGAATGGCCATTTGTTTTTTTCTGCTTCCGCAAAGAACAAAACAGATTCAAAAAAAGCATTCGGGGAAATTTGCTCGTTAATTCTTTGAGCTACGTTTTGTTGTTCAGTTGGTATTGGATGGCAAGCGGCACAGCTCTTTACACAAAGATGAATATCGTTCAGCCATTGGAAATTTCTTTTCCAAAAGAAGGATATGTTTACTTCATTTCAAAAACAAATGGCGTTTGCAAATTGGGTTTAAGCACACGCCAGCTTGAAAAAGTTTATCCGTTGAATGTTGACCAAGATGACAGGCTTTTTGTCAGAGCTTCAACTTCAAACAATTGGGATATTTTGGATTCTTCCAAGAAGATTTTGATTTCGTCAAATCTTGAAGTTGTGGCAGTTGAAGCTGAACGCGACACCTACGACACAAATCGTATTGAAGGAACTTGGTTTAATTTTGGCAATGTTGCGAAATTAGGAGCAGCTTGGAAAAGTGATTGGCATTTTGAAACGGGATTTTGGCCAATTGAAGGATTTCGAGGCGAAAATCGAAAGAACGGAGAAAAAATCTATTTTTCATTGGAAACGCCATTTGTTGCATGGATTGTCCGAAGCGCGACACAACTTCCAGATGACCATGTCATTTTTCAATTGGGCGATGACCAGATTTGTTTGCTTGAACCTTCAACGAAAAAAATTGCCTTGATAGCCAGAGGTCAAGGTCCGGTTGTTGTTCTTCCGAAAGAAAAATAATTTATGGAACTAAAATTCATTCTCGAATCTGTCCTGTTCTCCGCGCAAAAACCGCTGTCGGTAAAAGAACTTCGCGAAGTGCTCGCCAACGCCACCGAAGCCGAGGACGCCGATGCCACCGCCAAATCGCTCGCCAAAATCAAAGAAAGCGAATTGACCGCCGCGCTGGAACAACTCGCCGCTGAACACGAAACCGCCGCGCGCAGTTACCGGCTCGTGTGCGTCGCGGGCGCGTGGCAATTCGTCACGCAACCAGATTTTGCGCCGTGGCTTAAGGCGTTGGTCGGACAAAAAATTCGTCCCACGCGGCTCTCGCAACCGGCGTTGGAGACACTCGCCATCATCGCCTATCGCCAGCCGCTCACGCGCGCCGAAATCGAGCAGATTCGCGGCGTGAACGTGGACGGCGTGATGCAAACGCTCGCCGAACGCGGTCTCGTCGAAAATGTTGGCCGCGCGGAAGTCGTCGGTCGCCCGCAGACTTACGGCACCACGCTGCTGTTTCTAGAATACTTCGGCCTGCGCGGTCTGGAAGATTTGCCCGCCGCAGATGAATTAAGAAAAATTCCAATTGAAAAACCGCCCGCGCCCGTCACGGTTGAACCCGGCTTGGCAACAACTCCGCCGGAGCAATTGAATTTGGAAAAGCCGTCGGATGAAAACAAAAATGAGGGACAAGAAAAATCTTAAAGACAGAATTAACAGGATTTACAAAATTTTCTGATTTGAATTCGGTTAATTCTGTTAATCCTGTCTAAAATTCCAACGTGTGAAACAGATTTGATTCTCCCTTCACATTTCTGCATTCTTCCTGCGATTGAACATTCCCGAACATCGCCAGGCGATTGACAAGCTCGACGCGCAACTCGTGAGGCTTTTGAACGAGCGCACGCGCCATGTGCTGGCTATCGGCGACATCAAGCGCAAAGCCGGCGAGGAAATTTACGCGCCGCATCGCGAACGCGCCGTGCTCGACCGGATTGCCAAATTAAATTCCGGTCCAATCACCGACGAACAATTGCGCGCGATTTACCGCGAAATCATGTCCAGCGCGCTTGCGCTCGAAAAAACCATGAGCATCGCGTATCTCGGCCCGGAAGCGACGTTCACGCATCAGGCGGCGATTCGGCGATTCGGTTCGAGCCTGAATTACGTCGCGCAAAAAACCATCGCGGACATTTTCACCGAAGTCAGCAAGGGCAGGGCGGATTACGGCGTCGTGCCCGTGGAAAATTCCACCGAAGGCGTCGTCACGCACACGCTCGACATGTTTGTGGACAGCGATTTGAAAATCGTTTCGCAAATCGTTTTGCCGATTTCGTATGGCCTCGCGGCAAAATCAAAAGTTGCGAAAGCGAAGATTCAAAAAATCTACGTTCATCCGCAGGCACTGGGTCAATGCCGTTCGTGGATTCAAAAAAATCTGCCGCACGTTGAAATTTTAGAAGCATCGTCGAATGCGCGCTCGGCGGAACTCGCGGCGAAAGATAAATCCGCCGCCGCAATCACGGGAATTCTGGCGGCGGAAAAATACGGCTTGGAAGTTTTGGAGCAGGACATTCAAGACAACGCTGCGAACGCGACACGTTTTCTCGTTCTCGGCAGACAATGTTCGCCAACGACGGGCAACGACCGCACAAGCTTGATGGTCAGCGTTTCCGACAAAGTCGGCGCGTTGCACGAAGCGATTGCCGCGTTCCGCAAGTTCAAAATCAACATGACGAAAATCGAATCGCGTCCGAGCAAGCGCAAGGCGTGGGAGTATTTCTTTTTCATTGATTGTGACGGCCACGCGCAGGACAAGAAAGTTGCCAAAGCTATTGAGCATTTAGGCAAGCACTGCAATTTTGTGAAAATCCTCGGCTCGTATCCGAACGTGGATTGATCACTTTTTGCTTCCAAAATCTCGTGGTTATGCTATGAATCCCATCATGGAGTCGCAGGAGTCCATGTATTTTATCTGGGGCATTGACGACGCACCTTACGGTCCGGTGGGATTGCCGGTCTTGGCGGATTGGATTGCCGACGGTCGCGTTCTGGCCGACACCTGGGTTTTTGCGCGCGGCGCAGGCAACTGGCAGAAAGCTTCGGGAATTTCTGAACTCGCAAATTATTTCAGCCCGACGAATGAAATTCCTAGCGGCGCTTCAACGCGCGCCGGCGTCACGCCCGGTTCGTTGCGGCGGATCAAAATTCTCGCTGACTTGAAAGACGCGCAACTCGCGCATTTGTCGGATTTCATGGAATTGCAGCAAGTGCCGCAATGGTCGGCGGTGTTCAATCAAGGTGACGCGGGCGACGCGATGTATCTTGTGCTGGCCGGTGAATTGCGCGCGCGGACGATGATCGGCGGGCGTGAAACCATTCTGGCGACGTTTAACGCCGGCGATTTTTTTGGCGACATGGCATTGTTTGACAACGGGCCGCGCTCGGCGGATGTCATCGCCAACACGAACAGCACGTTGCTGAAAATTTCTTCCGTCAATTTCGAGCGGCTCACGCGTGAAGCGCCCGCGCTCGCCACGCCATTTTTGCAGGCGACGGCGCGCACACTTTCCGCGCGCATCCGCGCCGATAACAAACGTCTCGACCGGCTCTCGCAACAATTCAGCGCCGGCAGCCGTTGAATCAAATCGCTGATTTGACAAACGAAATTTCGCGTGCAATTTCATGCCCATGAATTTGCAATTAGAGAACAAACTCGCGCTCGTCACCGGCTCAACCAAAGGCATCGGCTTCGCCATCGCCACGTCGCTCGCCCGCGAAGGCGCAAAAGTCATTATCAACGGGCGCAGTGAAAAGTCGGTCGCTGAAGCCGCGACAAAAATCAAATCAGCCGTTTCCGGCGCCAAACTGGAATTGTTCGCCGGTGATCTGGCTGACGCCAAAACCGCCGAATCGCTCGTCAAAAAATTCCCCGCCGTCGAAATTCTCGTCAACAACCTCGGCATTTTTGAACCGAAACCATTTGAGGAAATTCCCGACGAAGATTGGCGCCGATTTTTCGACGTGAATGTTTTGAGCGGCGTGCGTTTGAGTCGCGCGTATTTTCCGGGCATGAAGAAAAAGAATTGGGGGCGCATTGTTTTCATCAGCAGCGAAAGTGCTTTGCAGATTCCGTCCGAAATGATCCATTACGGCATGACGAAAACGGCGCAGATTGCGGTCGCGCGAGGCCTCGCGGAATTATGCACCGGCACCGGCGTGACCGTGAACTCCGTTCTGCCCGGCCCGACGCGTTCCGACGGCGTGGATGAATTCGTGAACAAATTGAGCGGCGGCAAATCATTTGCTGAATTTGAAAAGGAATTTTTCGAGAAAATCCGTCCGACCTCGCTCATCAAACGCTTTGCCACGACGGAAGAAGTCGCCAATCTCGTGACTTATGTTTGCAGTCCGTTGTCGTCGGCGACGAACGGCGCGGCGTTGCGCGTGGACGGCGGCGTGGTGAAATCAGCGTTTTAAGTTTTAACCGCAGATGACGCAGATTTTCGCAGAAAAAACTGTGACACGAATTTCACGAATTAACACGAATTCAATTACTGTTTCCAAAGCTAATTTGCGAAAATTAGCGCAATTCATGTCTAAAAATCTGCGTCCATCCGCATCCATCTGTGGTTGAAATACGTTCACATTTCGCGCATTGTCATGGCGTGAGCCATCTTGCCAGAGCCAAAGCAGTTTTCGATGTGGAAATTGCCGCATTGAAGTCTGTGCGCGCGCAACTTGATAAATCTTTCGATGCCGCAGTTGAAACTATTGTCGCCACGCTCAAGCAACGCGGGAAAATTGTCATCGTCGGCATCGGCAAATCCGGCAACGTCGGCCAAAAAATTGCTGCCACTTTGACCAGCACCGGTTCGACGGCTGTCGTGTTGAATAGCGTGGACGCATTGCATGGTGACGTTGGCATTATCAACGACGGTGATGTGATTCTTGCCTTGAGCTATTCGGGCGAATCGGAGGAATTGCTGAACTTGTTGCCCGCACTCAAACGATTTTCCATCAAAATCATTTCGTTCACCGGCAATCTTAAATCGTCGCTGGCCAAACACAGCGACATTTCATTGAACGTCAAAGTGCCGAAGGAAGCGTGTCCGTTCAATCTCGCGCCGACGAGCAGCACGACGGCGATGCTCGTGCTCGGCGACGCGTTGGCGATGGCGGTTTTGGATGCGCGCGGATTCAAAGAAAAAGATTTCGCCAAATTTCACCCTAGCGGCGCGATCGGACGCGCGATGCTGACGAGGGTTCGCGACATTATGCGCACGGGCAATCGTAACGCGATAGCGAGCCAAGATTTGTCTGTGAAAGAAGCGTTGTTGGTGATGACGCGTGCGAAGTCCGGCAGTTTGAGCGTTGTCAATGTGCGCGGCAAACTCACGGGCGTTTTCACGGATGGCGATTTTCGCCGTTACATGGCTGCGGACGAAAATCTTCTGTCGAAGCCTCTCAAGCTCGTGATGACGCGGAATCCTATTTGCATTTCTGAAAATGCGCTGGCGCAGGAGGCATTGAAGATTTTCGATGAACGGAACATTGACGATTTGATTGTGGTGAATGCGAAACGCGAACCGGTCGGTTTGGTGGATTCACAGGATTTGCCAAAATTGAAAATTGTTTAGTTTCACGCAAAGGCGCAAAGGCGCGAAGACAAAATGACTGAAAACGAAATCGCCACGCAGATTGTTGACGCTGCTTTCAAAATCCACACGCGGCTTGGTCCGGGTTTGTTGGAATCGGTTTATGAAGTCGTGCTGGCTTATGAATTGAAGAAACGCGGGCTTCAGGCAATTCGCCAGACGCCGATTCCGATAAGCTACGACGAGGTGAGGTTTGACGAAGGATTTCGCGCGGATTTGGTGGTCGAAGGCAAAGTGATTGTCGAACTCAAATCCGTCGAGGCCATCGCGCCGGTTCACAAAAAACAAGTTTTGACCTACCTGCGCCTGACAAATTTGAAACTTGGTTTATTAATCAATTTCGGCGAAGAGTTGATTAAAGATGGAATCACGAGAATCGTGAACGGGCTTTAACTCTTTGCGACTTCGCGCCTTTGCGTGAGAATAATTTGCACATGAAAAATCCGACAGAATGTTCAGCGTTCAGTTTGACTGAACTTTTGTTCGTCATCGCCATTATCGGAATTTTGGCCGCGCTTTTGTTGACGGTGGTTTCCAAAAGCAAAGCGAAGGCGCAACAAATTTACTGTGGGAATAACGTGCGACAGTTGGGAATTGCCTTAAATGGATTTGTGCAGCAAAACCATGTCTATCCTCTGTATGTTAATGTGGATGTTGTCAAAGGGGGTTACTCGGAACATTACGATAATTGGACGGAAGCGTTAAGTTATGAAGAATTGGGCATTTCCAAATCCGTCGTGCCTTATTTCACAAACGGCGTGTGGAATTGTCCTTCGGCAAATTGGTATAAAAATGAACCTGCGCCAAACACAATGGGAATTTGGTTTTCTTACGGCTACAATTTTCTCGGTTTGAATTCACCGGGCAAAAATGCAGCGACAGGTTTGGGTGGGTGCACGACTTCAAATTACGGCCCGCTTGCGCCGCCGGTTTCTGAATCAGAAATTGCTAATCCAAGTGAAATGATTGCCATTGCTGACGGATTTGACGGTAGTTTTGTTATCCAACGCGCGAGTTGGCAAGATACTCCAAAATATGGAAATCCGTTTGCCCGACATCAAGGCCGCGCCAACGTCGTTTTTTGCGACGGCCACGTTGAATCGCCAACTTTGAAATTTCTTTTTGAAGACGCAAACGACGCGGCTTTGGTTCGCTGGAATCGCGACCATTTGCCACATCGTGAAAAATTAAGTCCTTAATCACTCCAATCTGCAATTTGTGTCTGAAAACTCTATGAACCGTCCAGCCATTTTGATTTTCATGGGTGTGAGTGGAAGTGGTAAAACGACGATTGCCAAATTGTTCGCGGAAAAGACCGGCGCGGCATTTTACGAAGGCGACGATTTTCACCCGCCCGGAAACATCGCCAAAATGCGGCAAGGAATTCCTTTGACCGATGAAGATCGTGAAAGCTGGCTACGCACGTTGAGAGAAATTATTGTTCGCGCATTGGCGGCGAATGAATTGACGGTAATCACTTGTTCGGCTTTGAAAGCGAAATATCGCGAGCAACTTCAAAATGGCGACCAGCGTGTGCGATTTGTGCATTTGACCGGAGCGCGCGATTTAATCGAAGAGCGTTTGAAAAATCGGCGCGGCCATTTCATGCCGCCGACATTGTTGGACAGCCAATTTGCCATTCTCGAACCGCTGGCGGATGCGCTGGCTTTTAGCTGCGAAAAATCACCAGAAAAAATTGTTTCGGAATTGATTCAGATTTTGGATGCGGACGAAGCCGTTTGAGTTTTCGGCAGCAGAAATGCCAGCGCGGCGGCAATCAACATTCCCGCACCCAAAGCATTGAACGGAATCGCAGTGCTATGATATTGCGCCATCAACCAGCCGACGATATATGGACCGAAAAATCCACCGGTATTGCCAATCGCATTGACGAGGCCGATGACCGGACCGAACACGTTGCGCGGCATGGTTTCGGTCGGAATCGCCCAGAACGGCGCGAGCGCGGCGAACGGACCGGGAATCGCAAGGCACATGAACGCATAGGACAACCAGAAATTTTCCCGCGTCAATACGCTGGCAACTAAACTAACACCGCTTAATGTGTAAACGAACGCGACGTGTCCGCGGCGTTCGCGGGTTTTGTCCGAGTGCCACGAGTTGAGAATCATGATCACGGCGGTCACGGCGTAAGGAATGGCGAATAAAATTCCGTATTGCAACGGACTGAAATCTTTTGTCCTCAAGCCGTCGGTGAAAAATGTCATGCAACCGTAAGCCTGAGAATTGTGCAAAAAATTGATGACAATCATCACCGGAATTTCCGGGCGTGCCAGCGATTGCCAGAGCGGAATTTTTTGGAGCGGTTCCAATTGCGCCACTTCTTCGTTCAGTTTGGATTCCAAAAAATTTCTTTCTTCGGCAGAAATCCATTTTGCGTCGCGCGGATGGTCGCTGATGCAAAACCACCAGATGGGCAGCCACAAAAACGGCAGGCAACCTTCCAGAATCAACATCGTTTGCCAGCCGTAAGCGCCGAGCAACCAGCCGGTGAACGGCGCGGAAGCGGCCACGGCCAGCGGCTGGCAAAGATTCCAAAAGGCGTTGGCCCGCGCCCGTTCCGCGCGCGGAAACCAATGCGCCAATAACACGACTGTGGCCGGGAACACGCTGCTTTCAGCCACACCAAGCAGAAAGCGCATCACTTCAAATTGCCGAAATGTTTTTGAAAGACCGCAACCCACAGCACACGCGCCCCAGAAAATGAGGCACACGCTTACGAGTTTTTTTGCGCTCCAACGATTTGCCAGATGCCCGCCGGCCATTTGCAGCAGGATGTAACCAATGAAAAAAATGCCCGCCGCCCGTCCTTTCATGCGGTCATCCATTAGCAGGTCGTGCATCATGCTGGAAATTTTTGGGTCGAGGGCGAGCGAGATATTGGTGCGATCTACATACGAAATGGTATACATGATGAGCGCGACGGGAATGATGCGCAACCAACGTTGATGGGGCATTGGTGAAATAGTGTGAAAATCAGAGTGTCAACGCCAATGAAATTTTCTGCAAAACGCAAGTGATTGATCGCAAGGCAAATTAAACAAAGTAAAGGTAAATCAAGGTAAAACCATTCTTCGCAACTCTGCCGACGGAATACAGTTTTGGTTGGGGGGGCAATAGTTTCTTTAATTGTTGCGCCATCCCAAAATAAAATGGAATCCGGCAAAAAAACCCTCAATTTTCAAATTCAAAAAAACAAGGCAAGGATCGAACCTCTCTAATGGTTTTAATAGTTGATTCTTTGACTTTCGTTCTATTTACAACATCATCCTGCGCTAATTGTAGTTTTAACCCTGACATATATAAAAAAACCGAATCTTACAGCATACTAAAGTATGACCCAGAGTTAAACGAATGCACCTGTGACAGTTCAGTTCCGCACGGTATAAAAATAGTTAAATGATCACAACAATTTCAACAGACAGTTTTCTGCTGTCGTTTACCGTTAAGATAGTTTCAAAAGAGCGCAAAAGGTTGCGAACATATCCGCTGTGGCTCGTATCAGCCTTCTTCGCCTTTTGTGCTGCAAATGCGTTGCCAGCGCAAACTATTGCCTCTTCACCAGCCACACCTGCCATGCCAGATGCGCCCCGGTTAGCGTCTGGTTACCCTTGCACTCTTTGGGACAAGCAGGACGTAGCTGCCTACAAAACTTCCTTCGCAACTAACTCGGGATTGAAAGCCGCTTTCGAGGAACTACAGGTTTGGGGCAACAAGCGCGTCGCGGAACCGCTCAATGTGCCCGCGCACAGGCTGGAGGCCGATGGCACTTGGACCTTTCCCGACTTCAAGCGCGGATATCAGGACGCGTCGGGCAAATGGAATTGGGAATGGTTCTTCAATGGCAAGCTCCAACAGCTTTCAGAAGATGTGTCCAATTTGGGTATGCTCTATGCGCTTACCGACGATGAAAAGTACGCGACTTTTGCCCGACAGATTCTTTTGGCGCTGGCTGATGCTTATGGCTATGGGAAAGGCAGCACGATTCCTGATCCCAACGGATATGACCACTTCGCGGCTTATGGCTTTGATGGTGGCGATGCGGGCATGTTTTTGGCCAAGGCATGTCATGGCTACGATCTGATCTACAATCTGCCATTACTCTCTATTGAGGATCGCAATCACATTGAACGCGATCTAATTCAGCCAATGGCCAAACACCTTACAAAAGAGACTTTCATGTACACCAGCCATGGGCGTTGGGGTATGGTTTGCCTTTATGGGGTTTTCATCGCGGGTGAAATTCTGAAAGATCAAACATTGATTGACCTGGCACTTTACGGTCAAGGAGGAACCAAGGATAACGTGACCGGCGGGTTCATGGACTGTTTTAAGCCAGTGTGCTTGCGTGATGGTGTGATCTGGGGCGCAGATACAAAGATTGATGAACAGATGGCTGCCGTATGCGTGCTGACGACTGTTGCTGAAGTGATGTGGCATCACAGCGTAGATTTGTATGACTATCAAGACAAAGCGCTGAAGAAATCATACGATGCGGCACTAGCGACGGCTGCAAATGGAGATGTTTCAAAGTTGCTCGCTCTTCCGGGAATTGATGCTTACCAGTATATTTTCCGCCGTTACCAAGATCCGCGCTATCTGCCAGTCGTCAACGCGCTCAAACCGGGATTCACGCTGGCAATTGGAGAGCATCTGCCATCGTTGCCTGCGGCAGCAACGACTGTGAAATGAAGCCATGTCCACCGCAAAAAACATAACAAACCAAGGATCGTTCGTCGTGACCCGAGTACCCGATTCCGGCCAAGGCAGGAAATGTTTCATGCGACCGCTCATCAAGCTATTACCCATTGGGGCTGCCATAGCGCTTGCCATTACCTTATCCGTCAGTGGTTGTTCTCGAACGTCGAGCGGTACAATCACCTCTCAGTCATACGATCAGACAAATCAAGGCGCTCAGACCGTAAATCCGGCTGCCGTCTCGACCCAGCCTGGGGAGTCCGTTCTCACTGTTCAGCCCATGGTCTTGGCCAACGGCCAGCCGAACATGGGGCAACTGAATCGCGTGGCGAGGTTATGGATGCTCCGCAACCAGCGGCGTCCGACCAGTTGGGAGGATTTCGTCGCGCACGCCGGCGCGCCGATTCCCCCGCCACCGCCGGGAAAGAAATATGTCTTGAGTAGAAGTATGCGCGTCACTTTGGAGGATCGCTAATCGGATGCCCATTTGTTTATATTATGAGGCTTATATTCAGCCGGACTGATCGTCCAGATCGTTGCCGATTTGGTTTCACCTTGATTGAATTGCTGGTGGTTATCGCCATCATTGCCATCTTGGCCGCACTGCTGCTGCCGGCGCTGGCCTCAGCCAAGGCCAAGGCCAAGCGGATACAGTGCCTCTCGGGAATGCGCCAGTTAGGCTTGGGTTTCTTTCAGTTCAACGCCGATAATGCCGATATGTATCCTCCGGCTGGTTGGGTTGGCACGAAGGGAGGCTGGCAGATTACCTGGGATTGTTGGCTCAACCAATACATCGGTGGAAACGCCCCTCTCGTCGACCTAGAGTACGCCAGTTTGAGTCCCGACGAGACGACCAAGGCCCTCGTTTGTCCCGCCGATACCTTTCCCAAGGTAAGTTACCTGGGTGGCAACGAGCCTGATGTCTATGCGCTAAGGTCGTATGCTATGATTGCGTGCGGGCCGAATTTCGGTTCGACCGGTGACATGCAGCGTGATCCCCAAAACGGTCTGGTTGACTTGAGTCAGCCGGGCAAGGAAGGAGTGGGCGCTTGGTGGCTGGACGGCAACGCCACCAAGCCGAATTTTGAAGCCCAAGGGTACAAAGCCTCGGTGGTAATGGATCCTGCCGGGACTATATTGTTATGTGAAAATACTCACGGCCAGCAGCAGGCCGGGAACCAATGGACTTGCGCTTGCATTGCGCCCGAAGCCCCTGCCGGTACGACGGGCAATAACGCCAATCCATACCAGCTCTGCTCCCCGGTGGTGCCGCAGAACCCTAACAGCTATAACGTTTCCCAGAACCAAGGACCGCTGGTATACAAGCTTCACAGTTCCCGCTTTAACTATCTTTTCCACGACGGCCATGTCTCCGCGCTGAAGGTTGAAGATACCGTTGGCACCGGGACCGTCACCGCGCCCAGAGGAATGTGGTCTGTGACGCGAGGAGATTAGGCAAATAGTGCATTTTATGAACATGCCAATTTACCAAAATAATTCGCAATCTTTATCAGCCACCAGCCGCCGCCAGTTTCTTTCCAAAACGGCCAGTCTGGCGGCCGTCGTTGCTGCCGCTGGCCTGCCTGATTCCGCTATGCGTGCTGAATCTTTAGAAAATTCACCTACCATGACTGATGCGAATAAATTTCCGCAAGGATTTTTGTGGGGCGCGGCCACAGCGGCATACCAAGTGGAAGGCGCCGTCAGCGAGGATGGTCGCAAATCCAGTGTTTGGGACACGTTCAGCCACACGCCCGGTCGAACCAAAAACGGCGATACCGGCGATGTCGCCTGCGACCATTATCACCGGTATGAGGATGATGTAAAATTGATGGCTGACCTTGGCATCAAGCATTACCGCTTCAGCGTTGCGTGGCCGCGCATCGTGCCCGATGGCCGCGGCGCTGTGAACGAAAAAGGCGTGGATTTTTACCAACGACTGACGGATACATTGCTCAAGTATAATATCGTTCCGCACGCGACCTTGTTTCACTGGGACAGTCCACAAGCGCTGGAAGACCGCTATGGCTCATGGCGCAGTCGCGAGATCGCAAGTGACTTTGCCGATTACTGCACCCAGACAGTTAAACGTCTTGGCGATCGCATCACCAATTGGATGACAATCAATGAAATCATGTGTTTTACGTATCTGGGTTATGGTGTGAACCAGATTCCGCAGCACGCCCCCGGCACAATTGTCCAATCGCGCAAGGATGTTTTACAGACAGTGCATCATGCCTTGCTTGCACACGGTTTGGGTTGCCAGGCAATCCGGGCGGCAACTCCCAAGCCGGCCAAAGTTTCACTGGTGGTGAATTTTGACTCGTATGTCCCGGTGATTGAAACACCGGAAAATATCGAGGCTGCCAAACGCGCCTTTGTAGCCGAAGAACACAATGGCACAGTTCTGGTGCCGGCTCTGACCGGCGCCTATAATCCCACTACACTTGCCGCGCTCGGAGAAAATGCGCCGGACATTCAACCCGGTGACATGAAGATTATTGGCCAGCCGCTCGATCAGCTCGGCTACAACAACTATACAGGCTCATACGTGCGCGCCGCTGACAATGCGCGTGGTTACGAACTGTTGCCGTTTCCGCACGAATATCCACAAATTGGAATGCCCTGGCTCAACTATTTGCCCGAATCGCTTTACTGGGGTATTCGCTTGGTCTCCGATGCCTTGGGCAAAAAGGATTTGCCGATAATCATTACCGAGAACGGATGCGCCACGGATGATACGGTTACGAGCAATGACGAAATCATTGACCTGAGCCGTATCATGTATCTGCGCGCATACCTACACAATGCACAGCGGGCTTTGAACGAAGGTTATCCTTTGATTGGTTATTTCCCATGGAGCCTGATGGACAATTTTGAATGGTCTTGGGGCTACACCCGGCGTTTTGGGATGACGCGCGTTGATTACAAAACGCTTAAACGCAGTCCGAAGGAAAGTTTCCGTTGGTATCAAAAAGTGATCCAGGAAAATCGGGTGTTGTAGCTGATATTAAGATGGACGATTTCAGTTTGCCTCATTTAACGCCGCCGTGCGAAATCCTTTCAACATGTGATAACGGACTAATCGTTTTTATTCCATGCTCAGGATGCCGCGCCGGAGAGCCATCGTGGCGGCTTGGGTGCGGTCATTGACTCGCAACTTGGCTAAAATCCGGCCAACATGGATTTTAACGGTGACTTCAGCCAGATTTAACACGCTGCCAATTTCTTTATTACTTTTGCCGTCGGCGACCAGTTTGAGTACCTCTAATTCACGCGTTGTCAGCTCAACGCGGCGAGCACGTTCGGCCAGGCGCGCGCCGATTACCGGAGAGATGCGATGCTCGCCGTCGTGAATGGCGCGAATGGTTTCAATCAATTCTTCGCGCGGCGCTGCCTTGAGAATATAAGTCTTGGCGCCGGCCTGAATGGAGCGATAGATGTCTTCTTCGTTATCATGCGTGGAAAGCATGATGATCGCCGCATCGGGAAATTCCTTGCAAATCGCGTTGGTCGCTTCGATGCCACTCATGTCCGGTAATTTTACGTCCATCAAAATGATGTCAGGTTTTTCGGCGCGGAAACGCTCGATGGCCTGCTGGCCGTTGGAAGCCTGGACGTTCACCGACATATCGGCCTCGAGATTGATTGATTCCATGAGTCCGATGCGGACGACGAAGTGGTCGTCAACAACCATAATGTGAATTTTTTTATCCATAGATAATTAGTTCAGGCATGACTGTTACGATGGCCGTTGCCGGCGGACAAAGGCGTGTCATTGCTTAAATGATTTGGTCCCAGGTTGGCCGAAGGGATCGTCACCACGGTGATTACAAGATTGGTGCCGTTACCGCGTTGGCTGGTCAAGGAGAACGCGCCACCGATTTTTTCAGTGCGCTCGCGCATATCAAGCAAGCCAAAATGTCCATGTCGAGCCAAGTCCGCCGCTTCCACATCGAATCCATTGCCGTCGTCGTTGATACTCAACCGCACCAAATTCGGCTCATAGGTGATGTTGACTTTAATTTTTTTGGCACCTGAGTGCTTGAATGCGTTGGCCAAGCCTTCTTGACCAATGCGAAGCAAGTTATGCTCGGTCAATGCGGGCAGCTTTCGCGGAGTTCCCGTTTGAGTGATTAAAATTTCGATACCGGTTCTGTGAAACAGCGGATCAGCAATCTCTTTCAGCGCAGTTTCCAGGCTGGAATCTTCCAACAAATGGGAGCGCAACGCCCAAACTGATCGCTTCGCCTCGGTCAAGCTTCGTCGCGACATGCTGCGGGCCAGATCCAAATGCCGTCGCTCGGTCGGCGAAGCATTGACCGATTGCGCTTTGAGCGCGTCCAACTGCATGTTGATAGCTACCAGCTCCTGTTCCAGCGTGTCATGAAATTCACGCGCAATGCGATCTCGTTCTTCTATCACACCTTCGCGCCGCACCTTTTCTGTGATGATTTGAGTTTGCCACCGAACTCGCCGGTCAAGTGCCACCACCCATGCTAAGCCGATTAACAAAACCAGCATCATGGCGCCGGTTACCCACAACAGCCGCGCCAGTGTCCACCATGGCGGTTGGTGAAGCACTACAATGTCCTTCGGCGACCGCAACAGTATTTGTACTGAATCGGGCGGAAAATAAAACGGGTTGGATCCAGGTCTTTCCCGCGAAGGAATGAAGCCGGGAACCCATTTCGCAGGCGATTGGGCTATAAAAATTCCCGTCAGCCCAAGCTGACTGCTGTTGCGCAGCGATTTGATGGTATCATTCGCTTTTCCATTTGCGATGGTCGCTGTCATTACCGAGTTGGACGCCTCCAAGGCCAACGTTAGTTGGGTCGGTCCTCTGATGAGATTAATCAAATTCGCTTCCACCCGTACGAGCATGTAGTCGTATTTCTCAGGCGATTCAAGCAGGGATCTCAAATCTACCGTGACGGGGGCCGGTGCTTCGCTATGAACCAAAGCTTCAACTGTGGCGTCCTCTAAAATCGGGATGTAATCTCCAGGAGCAACATATCCGGAAACCGTGATTCGATCTCCCGGCGTGAGCGCCGCTGACTGGGACAGCAGCACGCAGAGGCCTTTGCCGTTGTCCTGAATGAACACTTCGCCGTCATCATTCAATAACGTGACAACACCGGTTACCTTGACCCGATTGTCGTAGTAACCGCTGGAATTGAATCGCGCCAGATCAACGATGGACACTATGTCAGGTTGATCAGGTGGAGGACTTTTGATGGCCACATCGTCCAGGCTAGCCACCGCCACCCACGGCAAACGGAATTGCCCGAGCGTGTTGTAACGGGAATAACAGACACCGCGCACACGTACCGTGGTGCCGATGTATTTGCTAATAGTTTGGGTGACGTTGGAGCCGTCAAGGTTTGCGATTGAAACCTTGAGTCGCTGTCCGCCCATTGCCAAATTCAAGTAATTCCGTTCCGCCAATACTGTTGCCGAACGCACCACGCCACTGACTTCAATCCACTGACTGTCTTCTTTTCCGGTAAAAAGCTGGTTTATCGTCACATAATGCGGAACAGGCAAAGAGGCGCGGCCTGTCACGCGCACGACTTGAGCCTTGAGGACGGGCGCGAAATCCCCGACATCTGTGACACCTGTAATGTCAATGGATTGCTCGGCGGCAAATTTATCGCATGTGTTGGTGCCCAGCACAACAAAGATGCCAGCCGTCGCATCCTGAAAAAACAAATCGTTGGGGCGCGCGTCATAATAAGTCACCACGCCGTGCAATTTTACCGGGAATCCTTTTTGTGCTTCATTCGGCGTCAATAATCGAATTTGCAACACGTTTGTCAGGACTGGCAGATTATTTTCCGCCTGCGGTATATCCATCCCGACGCAGTTTGCGGGTGATGAAAGAACAAAGAACGCTGCGGCGCAGAGGATGGTGGAGTGCAGCAGGCTCATTGGCTCTCGCAATGAAAGCTCGATTTTGAATCTCGTGATTATATGCACAACATCGTTTCACGCTAACTACGGTTTTGGTTCCTAGTATATCAAAAGAGTCAGATTTTACAGCATACTAAAGTATGGTTCAGAATTAAACTTATGCACCCGTGACAGTTCGCTTCATTTGTGTAAAGTAAAATCAGATCACACAAGCTTCAACAATCAACTCCCAATACTCATCTACCGTGAAAATTATTCAAAAAATCAACATATCCAGAATCGCCCGGCTCTTGGCCGCGTCCGGCATTGTAAGCCTAATGCCTCAAATGCCCTAACCATCAACAACTGAACAAACAATAATTACATTCTATGAAAAAAAAGTTCCTCAAAAACTCAATTGGAAGCCCACTCGCCTCCTTGATCATGATGGGATTGTTAACAGGCCTTTCCGCCTCGGCGGATATCACCTTGGTTGATCAAAATTTTGATTCTGACTTCGGTGACAATCAAAGTTTTGCTTACGGTTATTTCGGTGGTGACATAGCATATTCTGCCTACAGCGTTGTCGCTGGCGCAGGAACTGACGGCACCTCGGCGCTGGAGATAACCAACAGTGCTGCGGCTTTGGGGTATGGTTATGGCTATGCTGCAGCTGTGTATCAAGAAATGGGCATAACCGGGAACACAAATACATCGCTGAGCGCGTATACGCTTTCATTTGATGCGAAATGTTCAGTCGCTAACGGAAATAATGTCGAAATCCGCGTCATTTCTCAAGGTGGTCCAAATGGTCAAGGAACCCTAGACACCGCCCCAACCTCTCCCGGTTATGGAAATGACAGAACGTTAAGCACCACCTATACACATTTCAGCCTGAACCTGGGGGATACGTCTGTTTTCCAAGGTAATAATAACAACCCGGGATTTGATCCAACTAGTCCCGAGTTTCAGTTTTTGTTTCAATGCAATGGCGGTGGCGGCGGTAATCCCCCCGCATGGACCGTGGATATTGACAATATCATGCTCACGGTGGCTGGCACTAACCCGCCAGTCCCACCGGTGACCGTCTATCCGCCGGTTAAGGTTCCCCAAGGCTTGAATTTGTATGCCGGCACCATGCTGAATGCGTATTATGATCGGCAGGAAGTGGCGACGCTTCAGTCCACCGGTTTGAGCTGGGTGGGGCAGGCCACAGCCTCCAACCCGGTCAGCTATTCGTTCACGGTGAATAGCTACCCCACTAATTCATCGCTGGCCTCATTTCAAATGTATCTGGTGCCTAATTATCCACCGACTTCACCAAATGCGGGTTCCCCCGATTGGTTCGCCCCCGCTATGGTGGAAACTTTTCTGACCGGCAATTCCACTAATGCGGTTTTTCGATTTACCTATAAAGTGAATGAAGCTGCTGGGAACGCCATGCTTCTAGGCAATGATCCTTATGTGAATCCTCCGGGAAGCTGGGATGGTGTTACCACACCCTATTATGAATCCGGTCTCTTGGGCTCGTTCACGAATAATGCCAGCATTCTTGGCACTTGGACGGTTAAGTTCACGTCCGACACAAACGTAACATTGATTGCCCCGAACGGCACAAGCGCAAGTTATGTCATACCCCCCTATAACGTCCAATATTTAGCCGAAAACACCAATTTCAATATCTATTTGTCCATGCAGGCACAGGACCAGGGTGCCATGAACCAGTCCTTTAATTATGGGAATTTTGCCGTCACGGGTGTGCTTAATCCGTTCAGCGATAACTTTCTTACTGATACCACATTGAATACGAGCATTTGGACCAATGGCTTGGCGATTAGTCCAGCCAATGTGTTTGTATCGCATGGTAATCAACAATTGGTGACGTGGTCAGAGCCTGCCGCAGGCCATACTCTGCAAGATGCCGGCCAAATTAATCAACAAGTTTGGGCTGATTTAACCCAAGGACCACAGCCACTATTGTCTGGACTCTTTGGTCAGGTCGTTTCCACCAACGAATTGCCTGCGGGCAATAATGTCTTCTTCCGCACTATTAAACGGTCATTTTCACAATTGCAGGTTTTGTTGCCGGGTGAGACCAATGCGCCGAACACGCCCACGGGCAAGATCGGCACGCCTGACCCTGTGAGCATTGGTGACGACTCCGGACTGGTGACAGTGACCATCAACGCTT
>DASZXH010000015.1:0-15058 GCA_035545995.1 Verrucomicrobiia bacterium | reverse complement strand
TGCCCGCTCGACCAGCGGTTTTTGACGTTTGTCGGCATTGACCCCGAAGCGTTGAAAAAGGAATTGAACAAGAGCGACAGCGAAATTTTGGAATGGATCAACGCCAATGCCAAACACAAACGCAGCGAATTGGAAATTGCCACATGGTCGGAATTTGCTGAAAAGCGCGTGCCGACGGACGTGGAATCACGCGGTTATTTCAACGAACAAGTCGGCAAAACAGCGCCCAAACGCGAAGACATCGGAACATGGTTCGATTGGCTCGACGTGGACGACTACGTCAGTTTCGGCGGCAAGGCCTGAAAATTGAATTGAGAATCACGCCGTCACTTCAGCCGTTGGAGTGGCGGCGGTTTCAATTTTTGCCGATTCAATCTTTTCGATGCGATGCCGGCGTTTCGCGCCGTGCAATTCAAATTCCACCTCATCGCCGACTTTGTGATTGAGCAACGCCTGGCCAATCGGCGTGAGATAGCTGATGACGCCCTTGTCCGGGTCGGAATCCCACGCGCCCAGAATCGTGAAGGTTTCGCGCTGATTCGTCTCCAGATTGGTCGCTTCGACATTCGTGCCGATGTTGACGATGTCGGTTTTGGCATTTGAAAAATCCTGCCCCCGCGCGCGCGCCAATTGCGATTCCAATTCATCTTTTCGGCGCATCAAAACTTTTTGCATTTCCTTGGCCGCCTTGTATTCGTGATTTTCGCGCAAATCGCCATAGCTGCGCGCGATGGCGATTTCCTTGGAATTGGCCGGAATCTTTTTCTGCACAAGTTCTTCGTATTCGGCGCGGCGGCGTTCGAGACTTTCCCACGAAACGAGCAGCGTCGCGTCCTGCCGCGATTGTTCGCCGCTAATCAGCGATTGAATCGCCGGATGCGCTTTGACCAACCGCGCGAGCAACGAGCGTTTGTCCATGTCGTCGAAGACCGGCGACAATTGCAGCGCGCGGGTCAAATCCTTGATGACTTCGATGTCCGCGCTCGCCGTCAATTCACCAATTAATTCCTGATCTTCCAAAATGAAATCGCGCAAACGGTTCGAGCGTTTCTCGTTGAACTGGTCGCGCTCCATCGCCGTGAGCATCGCGCGGAAAACTTCCGGGCCGAGGATGTCCACGAAATCCTCGTTGCGCTCGCGCCCGAACCACAACAGCAATTCGCTGCTGGCGGTGTGTTGATTGATGAGCCTGGCGAGCGTTTCCTTGAGCAGATTCAACTTGCCCGCGTGAACGAGCAGGCTGGCGAATTCCTTGCACAGTTTCGCGGAAACCAGATTGATCGAACCGCGCAAAATTTCCTCCCAGCGTTCGGGATTCGCGGCCTTGAACGATTCGAGCGCGCGATGATGTTTCGCCGCCGGAATCAATTCCATGATTTGACCAAATTTCACGTTGTCCTGCGCCCAGATTTGCGCGTCGGTGACTTCGCCGTCCGCCGGCGGCAATCCCGCCGCCGCGCACAATTCGTCGCGCGCGAAAATCGCTTCGAGCGCGACCGCCGGCTGCGTGCGTTGATGCGACAAAATGTCCGCGTTCAGCGCCGAAATGATTTCCGTCGCCGCCGTTTGTTTGTCCGGCAAATCGGAAATGACTTTGAGCAATTCGGCGACGACCGCCACGCGCGCCTTCAATCCTTTTGCCGCGCGAAAATCCGCCAGCGAGCGTTCCTGCAACGACGTTTCCTGCGCCTGATAAACCACCGGCTCGGTCTTCTTGACCGGCACGACAAAATGACCGTCCTTTTTCATTTCGCGCTTGGCCGTTTCCCACCATTTCTTGTAATCGTCGGCAATCACGTCCGGCACAAGCGCCGATTGGATTTGTTCCGAAGTCGCCTTGCCGCCAAAACTGTTGAGCACGAGCTTGATTAAATCCAGATGATGCGCGGCCATTTGACGGACACTTTCCAAATCATTCGCCTTGCGCGCGAGAATATGCTCCTTCGGAATCGGCTTGAGATTTTCCGCCGCGAACGCCAGATCCATTGTGTGCCCCGCTTTACCCGGAAAATCAATCGTGAACCGCGCGAACACCGTATCCACCGCTTTAATCTTGCCGAAACCCCAACTGCGATGTGTGCAACAACCGCCTTCCGCCAGTAACGTTAGTGGCTCGACATGGCGTCCTTCGATTTTTCCCGCCGCCGCCAGCTTCTCGAATTCTTCTCTCATAAAAATTTTAATCTCGCGTGCCGAAACTTGAAAGGCATCATTAAAATTGGTGAACGACAAAAATCCAAGACAAATCGCGTGGCGCGTTCTGCAACAACGCAATGGTAGCGCGGGCGTCTCGCCTGCGAATTTCACCGAAGATTTGCTCGAACGCGAATTTTCAAAATCCAAATTGCCGCCGCTCGACCGCGCGCTGTGTCAGGAACTCGTTTATGGAATTGTCCGCTGGCAATCCACGCTCGATTGGCTCATTGTGCGAAAGACCAATGGCCGCGAACAAAAAATTGCGCTGCAAAATTTTTTGCGCCTCGGTCTTTATCAAATTTTCTGGCTGACAAAAATTCCCGCGCACGCCGCCGTTCACGAAACCGTCGAATTGGCCAAACGCTCTGGATTCGGCGCGCAAAGCGGATTTGTGAACGCCATTTTGCGCAGCTATTTGCGCGAGTTCGACGCAACCAAACAAACTCTCGCCGATTTGAAAATCTCCAATCTCGCCATTGGATTTTCCCATCCACAATGGCTCGTCGAAAAATGGCAAAAGCGATTTGGCGATGAAAAAACACGCCAATTGCTCGAATGGAACAACACGCCGCCGAAAACCTTCGCCCGTTTGAACACGCTAAAAACCGATGCCGGAAAACTCATCGAAAAATGGCGCGAGGAAAATGTGGAATACGATTTTGTCCGACGCGACTGGCTACCGGAAAATCTGGCCTTTGAATTGAAGTTTCATCCGGCGCTAAATTTACTCGCCAGTTTCCGCGACGGCTGGTTTTACATTCAAGACCCCAGCACTCTGCTCGCGCCGATTGAATTGAATCCGCAATCCGGCGAAACGATTCTGGATTTGTGCGCCGCGCCAGGCGGCAAAACCACGTTCATCGCGCAATTGATGAACAACGAAGGCAAAATCGTCGCCAGCGACATTTCTGAAGACCGATTGAAATTGATTCAGGAAAATTGCGCGCGCCTCGGAATCAAATGCGTGGAAACGATTTTGATTTCTGAAAATCCAAAACCGCCAATCGCAAATCAAAAATTCGACAGAATTTTGATTGATGCGCCCTGTTCTAATTCCGGCGTGATGCGCCGCCGCGTGGATTTGCGCTGGCGGATTTCGCCGGAAGAAATTTTGCGATTGCAAAAAATGCAACTCGATTTGCTCAAACTCGCCGCAACGAAATTAAAGCCCTGCGGCATTTTGATTTACAGCACTTGCAGTTTGGAGCCGGAGGAAAATTCCGAGGTCGTGAAAGAATTTTTGCGCGAACACAACAATTTCAAATTGGAAAGCGAACGCGAATTGCTGCCGTTTGCCGACAATGTGGACGGCGCGTTTGTTGCGCAGCTAAAAAAATCGCCTTAATCTCATTTACATCATGGAACTTGACCTCGAAAAAGATTTTGCCGACCGCGCCTATCAAATTCTCGCCAGTTTGGTGACGCCGCGACCGATTGCGCTGGTGACGACGGTGAGCGCGGACGGAAAAATCAACGCCGCGCCGTTCAGTTTTTTCAACCTGCTCGGCGCGAGTCCGCCGATTTGCGCGTTTGCGCCGGGCGACCGCGCCGACGGCGCGCCGAAAGACACCGCGCTCAACGTCCGCGCCACGCACGAATTTGTCGTGAATCTCGTGGACGAAACCATCGCTGAAAAAATGAATTTATGCGCCGCGTCGCTGCCGTTTGGCGAAAGCGAATTGGATTTTGCCAAACTGACCGCCGCGCCGTCGTCCATCGTGAAGCCGCCGCGAATTTTGGAAGCGCCCGCCAGTTTGGAATGTGTCGAATGGGGCACATTGCAAATCGGCGAAAACCGCGTCGTGATTGGTTTAATCAAACGATTGCATTTGCGCGATGAATTGTTTGACGCAGAGAAGAAACGAATTCACACGGAAAAACTGTTCACGATTGGCCGCATGTCCTCGCCGCATTGGTATTGCAAAACGCGCGAACGGTTTGAGATGATTCGACCGAAATAAAAAATTAAACTTCACGAACGCGCTTTCAAGTTCGGAAATGCGTTCGGCGATGGGTTGCGCGGAGAAAAGGTAAAACGGCGTGGGCGTGGAAAGTGAAAGCGCCTCGCGAACGAGACGCTTCCAAAATTCAATCGTTTCCGGTGCGTGGCCGAATCTTGAATTGATACTTTTTGATACTGCCATTTCGCTTTTTTTTCCCTTGCTTGAGCTTCGCCGTTGGCTCCAGTGCTGTGTTAGGTCGGCTTTGGTTTCATTTATCTATGACTGCCTCATTCGATGGCACGATAACTTTTGATTTATTGAGTGAAGTGTGAACCAATACTTCAACCTTAATCTGCTGGCCGATATAAGCATGAGACACATCTCCCATAAAAACCAACCCTGCACCCGGTGCGAGTTCAATCATTTCATCACCTAATCTGCCACGTAAAGATCCATCGTTCCAACTGGACGAAGCATCTTTGCGAACAAACGCACGATAGCTTTGCATGTCTGTTTGCCAGTGCGCCAGATACTCATAAACCCAAACTGGACTTTTGGAAATGTTGGTGACAGCCACTTGGAACGCACTCCAATCCCACCAGCCGTTAGCGTTGGGTGGCGCCACGGCATGAGTGAACGCACCAATAGTAACTTGAACTGGCGGCTTGACGGTTGTGGTCAACCAAGTCGCACAGCCTGAAACGACGCAAGCTCCGACAAGTAAAACTAGCGATAAAGTTTTCTGCATACGCTTGATGTTGCCAAACAGTGATTCGGCCAAACAATTAGTTAATAATTCACATCCCCATAATCTGATAACCGGAATCAACATAGAGAACTTGTCCGGTAATCGCCGCCGCGCCGTCGCTCGCGAGAAAAGTTCCGGTTGCGCCAAGTTCTTCGGGTAATACATTTCGTTTGAGCGGCGAGCGGGCTTCGTAATGTTTCAGCATTTCGGTGAATCCGGCGATGCCGCGCGCGGCAAGCGTATTGACCGGCCCGGCACTGATGCAATTCACACGGACTTTTTTCGGACCTAAATCGTAGGCGAGATAGCGCGTGCTGGCTTCGAGCGACGCTTTGGCGACGCCCATGACGTTGTAATGCGGCACGACTTTTTCCGCGCCGTAATAACTCATCGCCACGATGCTGCCGCCGTCGGTCATCAACGGCGCGGCGGCGCGGGCGAGCGCGACGAGCGAATACGCGCTGACATCGTGCGCGGCGCGAAAGGCTTCGCGATTGGTGTTGATGAATTCGCCTTCAAGCGCTTCTTTGGGCGCGAACGCGACGGAGTGCAGCAACAAATTCAACTTGCCAAATTTTTCGCCGACGGTTTTGAAGACACTGGCAATTTCTTCGTCGCGCGTCACATCGCACGGCAAAATCAACGTGTCCGCGCCGAACGTGCCGGCAAGTTCGGTCACATTTTCCTTGATGCGCTCGCCTTGATAAGTGAACGCGAGTTTTGCGCCGGCTTTGTGCCACGCCTGCGCGATGGCCCACGCGATGGAGCGTTTGTTGGCGACGCCGAAGACAATTCCTGTTTTTCCTGAAAGCGACATAATTTTTAATGTTGAATTTTAGTTGAGCAGCTTGAACGCAGTTTAACTGAAAATTAAAAATTAAAAATTAAAAATTAACGCCCACAATTCACAGCCTCGACTCGCGCCGCGCCGAAAGTTAAATTGGCGGAAATGGACATTGCGGATGGGTTAATTCAATACTTGATGCTGGTGGCGTTGCTGACGTTCCACGAATTCGGCCACGCGTGGACGGCAATGAAATGCGGCGACGACACCGCCCGATTGCAAGGCCGTGTCTCGCTCAATCCGCTCGTGCATATTGACCTGATTGGCACGGTGCTTTTGCCGTTTCTGATGATTTTTCTGCCAACCGGTGTGAGTCGTTTCATGATTGGCTGGGCGAAACCGGTTCCGGTCAATCCTCATAACTTGCGGAACAAAAATCTGGATTACATTCTGGTCACGATGGCCGGGCCGGCGATGAATTTGGTTCTGGCCGTCGCGCTCGTTGGATTGGCACGCATCAGTTTGCTTTTTCATTCGGTCGAAGCAGCGAGTTTATTTGTGGACGCGGCCACGTTGAGCTTGCTGCTTTGTTTTTTCAATCTCATTCCCATTCCGCCGCTGGACGGCTCGCATATTCTGCGCATCGCTATCGGCATGAGCTGGGAAGCCTACGCGAATTTCGCACGGTTCGGCTTCATCATTATTATCGTCGTGCTTCAGATTCCATTTGTGCGCGAAGCGCTTTCATTTGTCGTCGGTGTAACGCTCGGCCTGCTTGGAGCCGTATTTGGTTTGTCTTGAAATCAAGACCTTAATTTCCGCCAAATAATTACGGCAATTATCAACACCACAACCAGAATAATTGTCAAAGTTACAAAGGGAATCGGTTTTGTTTCAAGCGCCACTGGCTTTTTGAAATACAATTCCTCGGCGTTCCACGAAGCATGGTCAATGTCGAACGGCGTCACTTTGATGTTGGCGATGTTGGTTGTCGCGGCGGCATAATAAATCGGCACGACGGTCCAAATTTCCGGCTGTTGTTCGCCAAGAATTTGTTGGACCTCGTCGAAATACTTTTTGCGCTCGTTGAAATCGAGCGTCTTGAGTTGTGCGTCCATCAATTGATCAATGCGCGCCTCCCATTCGGTGGCAGGAGTTTTCTGGCGCGGAAACCAATTATGCGAGAAGCCGCTGGATTTGAGAACGTTCATGGCCGATGACGGATCGGGCGCGCCTCCCTCGGAAAGCAGTATGGATTCAAAATTGTAAGTATTAGATAGTTTGTCAATCAACGTGTTGAATTCAATCGGCTGAAAGATGACGTGGATACCAATCTTTTCCAAATCCGAAGTGATAAGCAGGCACATTTTCTGCCTCATGCCGTTGCCGGTATTGGTGTTTAAAATGAATTCAACTTTGTTTCCGTCGGCATCGGTCAGAAAATCGTCGCCGTTCCGTTTTTCAATTCCAATTTCTTTCAGCAATTCCAACGCCTTAGCCGAATCGTGCGGATATTGCGGCGTATTGGGATTGAACCACTTTTTGTTGCCGCGCGTCACAAATCCATATTCGGGTTCCGAATGGCCGGAATAAATCGTTTTGACAATGACGTCGCGGTCAATCGCGTAAGAAATCGCCTGTCGAAATTTCGTGTCACGAAACCATTTCAATTTGACGGGGTCAACCAGCGGCTTGCCGTTTTTATCCATGTTCGTGTTTTGATTGAACACGATAAAACCGTCGTCCGCGCCCGGTCCCGGTTCCAGCAATTTTATTTTCCCATCGGTTTCGGCGGCTTTGAACGTGTCGTAGTCATCCGGCTTGATGACATCATCAATGTCGTCTTTGCCGTGCAACATCCGCAAAGATACGGCGTTCCAGTCCGGCGCGATGTTGTAGACGATGTTGTCGAAATACGGCAGGCGCGTGTCGTTGCTGTCCACTTCAAAAAAATACGGATTGCGCGCCAGCAAAACGTATCGCTCCGGCTTGTAATCCTGAATGAGGAACGGCCCGCTGCCGACGATGTCCTGCGGTTTCCAATTGATGCCGTAAGCGGAAGTGAACGTTCCGTCCGCGACATATTTTTCCAGAAT
The DNA here is from genome assembly GCA_035545995.1 of Verrucomicrobiia bacterium. Taxonomy (GTDB): domain Bacteria; phylum Verrucomicrobiota; class Verrucomicrobiia; order Limisphaerales; family UBA11358; genus UBA11358. The sequence goes on along the minus strand of DASZXH010000015.1, from coordinate 7,291 downwards.
ATGTTTGGGCATGATCGGCACACCCGCTCCGAACGTCGCCAAAAACGGCGCGTAAATGTCCGGCGTCACAACTTGCACCGTCAAATCGTCCACCTTTGTCACCGCGAAATCTTTTCCATCCACGCGCAAAGCATCAGCGATGACCGGATTGATGTTCGTGTTGTAAATCAAATCGTTGCAGGTGAAAACCACATCATCGGCGGTGATCGGCTGGCCGTCGCTCCAATGCAGATTTTTTCGCAAATGAAACGTCCACGTTTTATTGTCCGGTGCGTTGGTCCACCAATCCGCAAGGCCGGGACTCACTTCCTGCTTGTTCGGGTCGTAACCGAGCAGGGTGGCAAAAAGAAACCGATAAATGTCCTGCGACGATTGCTCATTGCCCGTAATGGCATTAAACGTTTTTGGATCAACAAAGGTAGACAGTCTCAGTATTCCGCCGCGAATGCCCGGAACGCAATCGGCGACCAACGGCGGGTCGGGCAATGGATAATTCGTCACCGAATTTTCGGACGAGGCCGTTTCAGGTTTTTTGCCACAGCCACAAAAACATAAAACTGACAGCGTTAAAATCAAAATTGTTCCGATAAAATTCTTCATTCGTGAAATTTAGACACGAATTCCACAAATTTTCACTAAATTTTATTCAATTCGCGTCAATTAGTGAAATTCGTGTCTAAAAACATTCTCGCGCCGCAGAACAAATTTTGCCAACTTGGGAAAACGATTTGCGATGTGGCAATTCATTCTCAAACGGCTGTTGCACATGATTCCGCTGTTGCTGGGCGTGTCGCTGCTGACGTTTTTGTTGATGGCGCTTTCACCGGGAAATTATTTCACCGCGCTCCAGCAAAATCCGCAGATTTCACCGGAAACGATTGCCCGACTCAAAGCGCAATTCCATCTCGATAAACCGTGGTATGTGCAATACTTCTTCTGGCTCGAAAATATTTTGCGCGGCAACTTTGGCTACTCGATGGCCTACAAAATTCCGGCGACATCGCTGATTCTCTCGCGATTGTGGAACACATTTACACTTTCATTTTTGGCGATGGTCATCGCGTGGGTGGTTGCCATTCCGTTGGGAATTTTTGCCGCCGTCAAACGCGATTCATGGATTGATCGCGGCAGTTCGTTGATTGCATTTATCGGACTTTCCATTTCTGACATCGTGCTGGCGTTGCTCGCGCTTTGGTTTGCGGCGGCGACCGGCTGGTTTCCCATCGGCGGCGCGCCGGGGCCGGGTTTTGGCGAATCGCTCATGGAACAATTTTTAGATTACACGCACCATTTGATTCTTCCGTCGCTCGTTCTCGCCGCGTCGAGCATCGCCGGCATCATGCGGCAAATGCGTTCCAACCTGCTCGACACGCTTCGCGCCGAATACATCACTGCCGCTCGCGCGCGCGGTTTAACCGAAGGCTGGGTGATTTACAAACACGCGCTGCGCAATGCCATCAATCCGTTGTTGACCATTTTCGGTTACTCGCTGGCGTCATTATTGAGCGGCGCATTCATCATCGAAAATATCATGGCCTGGCCGGGACTTGGCCGGCTGACGATGGAAGCGTTCGTCGCCAAAGACTCGTATCTCGTTGTGGATTGCGTCGTCATGGCAACGGCGCTTTTGGTGATTGGCAATTTTATCGCTGATTTATTGCTCGCCTGGAGCGACCCAAGAATCCGACTTGAATAAATGGAAACCGCCAAACCCATTTCAATCGCCGAAACGAAAACGCCGCTTTCGCCGTGGCGATTATTTTGGCAGCGGCTCAAGCGCCGGAAAATCGCCATGACCGGCGGGATTATTTTGATTTTCCTTTATCTCGCCGCGCTGTTCGCCGGATTCATCGCGCCGTGTGGTTACAACCATCTCGACACCGACCATTCGTTTCATCCGCCGCTTTGGCCGCGCTTTCAAGGATTTCATCTGGTCGTGCCGCGTTCGGAATCGCCCGGCGGAAATTTTTCCTATCAAATCGTTCCCAACGACACCAAACCGTTGCGTTTTTTCGTGCGCGGCGATGAATATAAATTATTCGGCCTGATTCCAACTTCGATTCATCTGTTCGGCACCGGCGATGAAAAATATCCCATTTACCTTGTCGGCGCGGATCAATTCGGTCGCGACGTTTTTTCGCGAATTCTTTATGGCTCGCAAATCTCCCTTTCCATCGGCGTTGTCGGAATCATCCTCTCATTTGCTTTGGGCATGATTATCGGCGGTATTTCAGGATATTTCGCGGGCGGAACGGATGTCGTTATCATGCGCCTCTGCGAACTTGTCATGTCCATTCCCGCGCTTTATTTGATTATCTCGCTGCGCAATGCTTTTCCGCCGGACATGAGTTCCTCAAAAATTTACGCGATGATTGTCATCATTTTGAGTTTCATCGGTTGGGCGGGCATGGCGCGCGTGATTCGTGGCATGGCTTTATCCTTGCGCGAACAACAATTTGTTCTCGCCGCCCGCTCGCTCGGCCAATCCCATTTGCGCGTGATTTGCCGGCATATTTTGCCGAACACATTTTCCTACGTCATCGTCGCCGCGACGTTGAGCGTGCCGTATTATATTTTGGGCGAAGTCGTTTTGAGCTTCCTCGGCGTCGGCATTCAGGAACCGCAAGCAAGTTGGGGCAACATGCTCACGGCGGCGGAAGATGTTAATTACCTCCAACATTACCCGTGGCTGCTCGCGCCGAGCGCGGCGATTTTTGTCACGGTTCTGGCTTTCAACTTTCTCGGCGATGGTTTAAGAGACGCGGCGGACACGAAATCTTTATGAAGACAGGATTAACGGGATTGTGCAGGATTAAATTTGGATTCCGAAAATTATTTTTTGAATCTTGTTAATCCTGTAAATCCTGTCTCAAAAAATGAATTTATTGGAAATCAAAAATCTGAAAATGGACTTCGGCAAAAATGCCGAGGCATTGCGGGCCATTGATGACGTTTCCTTTTCCATCGGCGCGGGCGAAACCGTCTGTCTCGTCGGCGAAAGCGGCTGCGGCAAAACCGTCACTGCGCTTTCCATCGGTAAATTAGTTCCAACGCCGCCAGCGAATTACGTCGGTGGAGAAATTTTGTTGAACGGCAAAGACGTTTTGAAAATGTCGTCGCGCGAATTGCGCGAAATTCGTGGCGGCGTGGTCAGTTACGTTTTTCAAGAACCCGGCGCGTCATTAAATCCCGTCTTCCGCATCGGCAATCAAATCAAGGAATCGCTCAAACTGCATCGCCCCGAAAAAGCGACGAACGAAGAAGTCATCCGCCTATTAAAACTCGTCGGCATTCCCGCGCCGGAATCGCGCATTAAAAATTATCCATTCGAGATGTCCGGCGGGATGCAACAGCGCGTGATGATTGCTATGGCGCTGGCGAGCGAGCCGAAACTGCTCGTGGCCGACGAGCCGACGACCGCGCTGGACGTGACGATTCAAGCGCAGATTCTGGATTTGCTGCGCGACCTCAAGCAACGGCTCGGCATGGCGATTTTGCTCATCACGCACAACCTCGGCATCGTCGGCGACATGGCCGACCGCGTGGCCGTGATGTATGCCGGCCAAATTGTCGAACTCGCGCCCGCGAAAGAATTACTGCGAAAACCATTTCATCCATACACAAAAGCGCTGATGAATTCCGTTCCGAAATTGCGCGGCGACGCCGACCGGCTCTCGGCAATTCCCGGCAATGTTCCGCGCATCGGCAATTTCCCACCCGGCTGCCGTTTCGCGCCACGCTGCCCGATTGCGAAACCGGAATGTTCCAAAAAAATTCCCGAACTGCTCGAAGTCGAACCCGGACGTTTCGTGAGATGTCCGTTTTGGAAAACAAATCAACCAGTTCAATAAAAATGAAAACTCAAAAAATTGTTTCTTTCATTATTTATTTAATTGCCGCCGCAATTTTGGGAAGCGTTGCGCTTTATCGAATGATGTTAGGAGTTTGGGGCGTTTCAGTAAGCCCATTCAATTACATAGCAATTTTGGCTTCAGCAGTTTTGCTATTCGGAGCAATCCTATGTTTAATCAATTTTAGAAAAGGACGAATAATTTGTGCCATTGCTTTGGCCGCGCTCGGCCCTTTTTATATTTCGGCGATTGTTTCGCTTGTTCCGGAATACAACGCCGCCGTATCGCCGATCATCTATTTTATATTTCTGGTTTACTTCATCGCATTGGCGTTTGCTCTTTTTTATCCGACGCGATGGAAATTCAGTTTTCCATTTTATTTGGCGGTTTTTTTAATAGCTGCTGTTCTTGTGAGAACCACTTATACGCATCGGATGGCGATAGGTGAATATGCTCGGCCTTCATTTGCGTCTTTTATTTGGAAGCCCAGCGATTCCACATTGCAAATAGTTGAAGACGACAATAATTGGATAAGTGCTGACACAAAATCTCTGTTGGAGAAAAATGGAATTCGAGGACAATTAAAATGGGAAGGTGCGACGGGTTATAGAACCAATGAAAATCGTGTTATTGTTTTGGCACAACGACAGATTGTTTCACCTAAACAAATTTTTTACCCACGCAGCGGCACGATTATTTACGCATTTGACGGAACGAATTGGATAATGCTGCCTCATGATGCGCCGGTCTATTCAAGTTTTGCTACTCTGAAACCATCCGGTTCACAGACCATGTTGGAGCGAGACGTTCTTGGAGGAACTGAAGGAACAAGTGCATTTCTTTGGAAATAATTTTATGCCATTGCTCGAAGTCAAAAATCTGAAAGTGCATTTTCCGGTGAAAGCCGGATTGTTCAGCCGCGTCCGCGAATCCGTGAAGGCGGTGGACGACGTGAGTTTTTCCATCGCGCCGGGCGAAACGCTCGGTCTTGTCGGCGAAAGCGGTTGCGGCAAGACGACGCTGGGCCGCGCGATTGTGCGATTGGTCGAGCCGACGGCGGGAGAAATTTCTCTCGACGGCGAAAACATTACAACGATGCGAGGTTCGGCATTGCGCGCGCGGCGGCGCAAGTTCCAGATGATTTTTCAAGACCCTTACGGCTCGCTCAATCCGCGCATGACGGTCGAGCAAATCGTCGGCGAAGCGCTGGACATCCATAAATTGACGGATAGCAAATCCGCGCGGCAAAAACGCATCGCGGAATTGTTGAAATCGGTCGGCCTCGACCCGCATTATGCACAACGCTATCCACATGAATTTTCCGGCGGCCAGCGGCAGCGCATCGGCATTGCGCGTGCGCTGGCGGTCGAGCCGCAACTCATCATTTGCGACGAGCCGGTGAGCGCGCTGGACGTTTCGGTGCAGGCGCAAATCATCAATCTGCTCCGCGATTTGCAGCAACAGCGCGGCATCGCGTATTTGTTCATCGCGCACGATTTGGCGGTGGTCGAGCACATCAGCCATCGCGTGCTGGTGATGTATCTCGGAAAAATTGTCGAAGCGGCGGAAGCAAAAAGTTTAATCCGCGAGCCGCAACATCCCTACACGCAGGCGCTGATTTCCGCCGTGCCGGAAGTGGACCCGGACACGAAACGCAAACGCATCGTTTTACCGGGCGACGTGCCGTCGCCGATTCATCCGCCCAGCGGCTGTCCGTTTCATCCGCGTTGTCCGATTGCGCAACTGCCGAAGTGTGCACAGGAATTTCCTGAATTCCGCGAAATCAAAAAAGAGCATCGCGCGTCCTGCCATTTTGCGGGAACAAAAATTGATTCGCGCGTAACTTGAATTATTGCGTCGGCGTCTGATTGGTGGATTCGGGCGAAGGATTGCCGAGTTGGAAATCGTGCCAGCCCTTGAGCGAACCGGCGGCGACCAAGAGGCGATAGATCACGTTGGATTCCAACGGTTCGGCACGCACGCCGGCAATGGCGGGTTTCATCCCGCGAATGCCCTGCCCATAAAAGAATCGTTCGACGGGCACAGAATTTGAAATGGAAATCAAATGCCAAAGCGGCGCGACATCCTGATTGGTCTGAAAGGCGGCGAGCGGGACAACTTTCACTTCGGTAAGACGAAAAGCTTTGTCGAAGCCAAACGTGAGATTGGGAACGGTGATGATTCCCTCGCGGGAACGCACGCGTTGCGGACGATTGGCGTAATGAATTTGAATGTTTTTATGGCGGAACCAGTCAGTAAAAAAGAAAATATAAATGCCGGCGAGCGCAATCACGGCAACGATGAGCAACCATTGTTTTTTTTCCATAATGTTTATGACGATTACTTGGACGCGCAAACAAGCTGAACGGTTATGAAAATAACAACTCAACGGCAATTGACCAGCCGGGAACGCATTGCGTTCACTTTAATCGAACTGCTGGTGGTTATCGCCATCATCGCGATTCTAGCGGCGATGTTGTTACCGGCTCTGGCGCGCGCGAAGGAATCCGGTCGGCGCATCGCGTGCCTGAATCAAGTCCGGCAATTGAGCCTCGCTGCGCAGATGTATGTGGACGATAATCAAGGCGCTTACCCGCCGCGTTCTGATACCAATCGTTGGCCAAATATGATTTACGATGATTACGGCAAAACTGTGAAATTATTGCTTTGTCCGACCGACCGTTTGACGCCGCCGCCGGCCACCGGCGGTTCGCCCGACACGAACAACGTTGCCGACAACGCCCCGCGCAGTTATTTCATCAACGGCTGGAACGATTACTTCGGCAACATGAACGAAGGCGACAGCCTCAAGCAAAATGTCATCATTCATCCGAGCGACACGATCATCTTTGGCGAAAAGAATTCCGCCGATGGCGATTATTACATGGACATTTATGAAAACGGCGGCAACGATTTTTCAGGCGTGGCCGAACAATCCCGCCACGACAGCCGCGGTCCCGGCACGCAAAGCGGCGGTTCCAATTACGCCTTCAGCGACGGCAGCGCGCGTTACGTCAAATTTCCCCAGACATTAAGTCCGCTCAATCTTTGGTGCATCAGCGATTCCAATCGCGTGGTCAATGCGGTGAATTATTGAAGATGGAAAATTAGAGCGGGCGAAGGGAATCGAACCCTTACCCGCGTTTCATTGAATTTCACTCAAATTCAACTCTTTCCAATGAAATCAGCGTTTCTCGCATTTTAGCAAATGAAGGCAGAAGAAGCCAGATGAAACTAACGCCATTTTGTCTGTTGAGAATTGTTGAGAAGAAATCACCGCGAAATTGAGCAAGCGATTTGGCTCGCGGTGCGGAGCGAGGCCGCTCTTATGTGGAATCTTTTTTCAATACCCGTGAGCGCATCGCCCAACTCAAACAGGAAGCCGAACAGTGGATTGGAACTCCGTTCGTTTCCCATGCCTGCGTGCGCGGCGCAGGCGT
>DASZXH010000014.1:0-26041 GCA_035545995.1 Verrucomicrobiia bacterium | reverse complement strand
ACTGCGCCAATGATTTCGCCGCCACAACCAGCCCAGTAAAATTGTCCACGGCAACAGTCCGGCGGCCAGAATGGCAAAAAAGTAAAAGGCGCTGCCATGCCGATTTTTGATGGTGGTGCCGAGCAGATGGCCGGCGGCCTGCCCCAAAATCATGAAATGCGCCGCTTGCGGCACACGTTGAAAAACGGCCAGAAACCACGGCGCGGCCAAAATCAAAAAGCACACAAAGCCGAGACACATTCCACCGAGCCACAATTTTTTTTCACGAACTTCCTTCCAGCGGAAAATAAGCAATGTCAGAAATGAAACAATCGGAATTACCAGCGCAATCGGACCTTTGGTCAGAAATCCAAGTGCGACAAAAATCCAGCCGGCCAAATGCCGCAAAAAAAATTCGGAATTCGGAATTCGGAATTCGGAATTTAGACAAGTCCAGCTTCGCCAGAAAAAATACATTGCCCACGCGACGAATTGCGTCAGGAAAATATCCGTCGTCAAAAATCGCGCCATGACGAAGTAAAGCAGCGAACTTTGCAGAATCAGCGCGCTCCAAAATCCGACGCGCCGCCCGCCAAGCGAATTGCCGAGCAACAACGTCGCAAAAATTCCGCTGACTCCGGCGAGCGCGACGGGCAGGCGCACCGCCCATTCGTTTTGGCCGAACCATTTCATCGAAGCCGCGACGAGCCAGTAAGTCATCGGCGGTTTGTCCAAATGCGGCAGATACCAAAAATGCGGCACGAGCCAGTCGCCGGTCTCGATCATTTCACGCGCGATTTCAGCGTAACGGCCTTCGTCAGGTTCGTTCAACGCGCGACCGCCGAGCAGAAAGAAAAACGTGAAAATCGTCAGCGCGCATAAAAACCATCGCTGGCGCGGTTCTGTGAAAATTGGCTTCAAAAATTTTCTCGCAGACGCTGCGGATTGAAAATGAAAATCTAATTCACCAACTGATACCAATTATTTCGCTGGCGCGGTTCGTAGCCTAAATCGGAAATCAATCGTTTCATGTCGTCAACCGTCATGCGGAACGTCGTGCCCGCTTGCGACACGACGTTTTCTTCAATCATGATGCTGCCCAAATCGTTCGCGCCGTATTTCAGCGCGACCTGACCGATTTCCAATCCTTGCGTGACCCACGAACTTTGCACGTTTGTGAAATTGTCGAGATAAATTCGTCCGAGCGCCTGCGTGCGGAGATATTCATTCGCGCCGACGGTCGGCGCTTTCAATTTTGTGTGCTCGGCCTGAAACGTCCAGCAAATGAACGCGGTAAAATGGCCTTTTTTGTAGCCAAGCGATTTATCCTGCTGCGCGCGCAGACGTTCCAGATGTTCGATGCGGTCGTCAATCGTCTCGACGTGGCCGAACATCATCGTCGCGCTGGAATACAAACCGAGTTTGTGCGCCACGTCCATGACTTCGAGCCAATCGTCGCTCATCGCTTTGAGCGGAGAAATTCTTTGGCGCACGCGGTCAACGAGAATTTCGCCGCCGCCGCCGGGAATCGAGCCAAGTCCCGCCGCGTGAAAATCGGAGATGATTTTCTCCAGCGGCTCGTTGAACACTTCGCGGAAATGGATGAATTCGCTCGGACTGAATCCGTGGATGTTGAAATTCGGAAATTTACTTTTGACGTGCGAAAGCAAATCCAGATACCACTGCTTCGTCAATTTCGGATGATGGCCACCTTGCATGAGCATTTGCGTGCCGCCGAGCGCAATCGTCTCCTCGATTTTCTTGTCCATCTCATCGAACGAAATGACGTAGGAATCGTCGTCTTTTTCCGTGCGATAAAACGCGCAGAATTTGCAATAAACGTTGCAGACGTTCGTGTAATTCACATTGCGGTCAACGATGTATGTGACGATGTCGTTGCCGCGCTCGTTGAAATCGTTTGCTTTCGCCAGTTGCCGCCGACGGTCGGCAAGCGCGCCAAGTTCTTCGAGCGGCAGCGCGTAAAGGCGTTTGGCTTCGGCCTGAGAAATGCGTTTCCCGTCCCAGACCTTTTGCAGCAGGTCGTCAAGTGACGCGTCGTAAATCACGATGCCACTCTAACGGATTTCACCCGTCGAAACAAGTAAAGGTAGACAACGTTCTGCCCAAACAAATCTCCATTCAAGGTTCGAGCGTTTTTTTGCCGCTTACCAAAATTTTATTTGGAACGTGAGCAACACCGAGTGCGTCTTGACGCCGTCAAAACTAACATCAAAATTCTGATCGGCTGGATAATTAAAGGTCGGACTGCCAGTGGTAAAATATTTATAGCCAACGCCCAGCGACACCAGTGGACTTATTTTGAAACGCAGCCCCGCGAACGCCTGCCACGCAAACACCATGTCGCTTTCGCCGCCGGAAACTCCGGTCGTCCCGTCGGAAAAACCGTCCGAGTTGAAACCCGCTATCGAGCCACCAACACCCGCGCCGGCGTATGGCGTGATGAACGTGTGCGGAATCGGATAGGACAACGTGAAATTCGCCAGCGCCGGAAAATTGTAAATCTGCGAATTCTCCGAAGAAAATCCGTTCACATTTTCGACTTGTGCGCCGATGAATCCGAACTCCATATCTGTGGCCACAAATTTGTTGAACGCGTAACCGGCCACGGTTTCGGTTTCAACACCGGTTTCGTATTTCACTTTGTTGGAAACCGGTGCGCCGAACTGCGTCATTTGACCATCCTCAAAATGTGTCGGTCCCATGCCAAAACGAAAATAAAATCCCGCGTCCTTTGACGCGGAATTCGTCACTTGCGCATGAGCGGCGACAATTGCAAAACAGAAATAAGAAAACAAGGCGGCAAAACAGCAATTTTTTTTCATGAACCGATTTTTTTTGTATAGAAAATGCACGAGATAACTGGGACAAGTCAAGCAGATGAACTTGAATCTGTGCCACTTGCGCGATTTTTTGTCATGCGAACGCCGCCTGCGGACAAATTTTTCATTTGCCCGAACATGAAGATTTGAAAATCAAACCAATCCAGCCAACAATAAAACTCACGCCGCCGAACGGCGTGATTGCGCTGAGCCAGCGCGCATTCGTCGCCGCCAGCAAATACAGCGAACCGGAAAAAAGCAAAATGCCGATGAGAAAACCCCACCACGCCACTTTGGGAAATGATTTTCGTTCCGCCAACACGAACAGCATCACCGTGTGGATGAAATGATAAAACACCGCTGTTTCCCAAACATGAGCCATGCCATTTTGCGCGAGCAAATCTTTCATTCCATGCGCACCGAACGCGCCCAACGCCACGGCGAGTAATCCCATCGCTGCGGCGATGCGGGAGGCAACCATTATTTCCCTCCGTCCAACTTTCGGATTTCGCGATGAGAAGATTTTAGTTTTTTATGAACTTCCTTGATGTCTTCCGCTGGTGGTAATTCTTCAGGGCGTTTTCCACTAATCTCAATCATGGTTTTGCGAACTTTTTTCCCGACTTCTTCGGCTGTTCGTTCTAAAGGTTTTTGTCCACGAATGCGCTCTGAACGAATTTTTTCTTCGGTTTGAGTTACACGAAATAGATTTGCGGCTAATTCCGTTTTACCCATGAAATCCAGTGGCGAACGTCCTTGAGGCACACCTTTTCGACGGCGAATCTGATACAAGTCCATGTTGTAAAGACCGCGATAACCGGCATTTTGGAATAGTGCGTATTCGGTTACGCCTGCCATTTTTGCCGTGCCTGACAAACTGCGTTCGTGTTCCGAAATTTCTCCACGTATGGCCACTCGCTCGACTCCGTCGGCTTTTTCCAAATACAATCGGCAGGCTTCCGCCCAAGAGACGAAATATTTCTGTGCTTGCGCTACTTGTGATTTCTTTGGATCGCCATTCATTGCGGCGAGATAACACGCAAACCGGGAAAGTTTATAATCCGTTACTAATTTTCCATCTAATTCCCGTTGTTCCTGCACAATATTGTCGAACACAGGAATGTTCATGCTCGTCAGCGCCATCATCGCTCGTTCGACAGCTTTACGAAAACCATTCAAACTTTCGTAGCCAAGAATCGTTGCCAGTTCTGATGCCCACCAAAATCGAAAGCCATTCGTTTTAGACAATGTTTCAAAGCCGGGTTTATCCGGCTCTAAATGAAATGGGCTTTCGCTGGAAGACTCTCCGCTCACGGCTTGAAACTAACTTTTCGCTTTGAAAATGGCAATGCAATCATATTCACAGCCTTGGAATCATTTCGGCATTTTCAGTTTCAACTTCGCTGCCACTTGTTCCACATCTTTGTCGCCGCGACCGGATAAATTGACAATGATAATTTTGTCCTTGCCCATTTTCGGCGCGCGGACAATCGCTTCGGCAACCGCGTGCGAGCTTTCCAGCGCGGGAATGATACCTTCCAATCGCGCCAATTTCATGAACGCCGCGAGCGCCGCGTCATCTTTGGCGTAGGTGTATTCCACGCGTTTTTCGTCGTGCAACAGCGCGTGTTCCGGGCCGACGGCGGCGTAATCGAGTCCGGCGCTGACGCTGTGCGTGGATTGAATTTGTCCAAATTCGTCCTGCAAAATGTAGCTGCGCGTGCCTTGCAACACGCCGAGCGAACCGCCTTGAAACCGCGCCGCATGCTGTTCCGGTTTGATGCCAAGTCCGCCGGCCTCGACGCCGACCATTTTTACATTTGCGTCTTCGCGAAACGGATAAAAAAGTCCAATCGCATTTGAGCCGCCGCCGACACAGGCAATGAGCAAATCGGGCAGACGCTTTTCCTTTTCCAAAATCTGCGCACGCGCTTCGTCGCCGATGATGCGTTGAAAATTTCGCACCATCACCGGATACGGATGCGCGCCGTAAGCCGTGCCGAGAATGTAATGCGTGCTGCGGACGTTCGTCACCCAATCGCGCATCGCTTCGTTGACGGCTTCCTTCAACGTCTTTTGTCCCGCGTGAACCGGCACGACTTCCGCGCCGAGCATTTTCATGCGATAAACATTGAGTTCCTGCCGCGCGCAATCCACCGCGCCCATGTAGATGACGCATTTCAAACCAAACATCGCGGCGACAGTTGCGGTGGCGACGCCGTGTTGACCTGCGCCGGTTTCGGCGATGATGCGCGTTTTGCCCATGCGTTTGGCAAGCAAAATTTGACCCATCGCGTTGTTGATTTTGTGCGCGCCGGTGTGGTTCAAATCCTCGCGCTTGAGATAAATTTTCGCGCCGCCCAAAGCGCGCGTGAGACGTTCGGCCAAATACAACGGCGTGGGGCGACCGACAAATTCCGTGAGATAATAGGAAAGCTCGCGCTGAAATTCCGGGTCGTGCTGCGCGCGAAAATATTCGGCTTCCAATTCCTGCAACGGGTGCATCAGCGTCTCCGGCACGTAACGTCCGCCGTAAGGACCGAAATGGCCGGCGGCATCGGGCAATTTTTCTGCGACTGCGCTCATATCTTACTGAAAATAACTAATTTTTAAGGTTTTGAAAGCCAGAACCAACCATACCTTGATTTTTGTCATATTACGTTTATAATTTGTTGTTTCTCAAAATAACTCTAAAGCCATTTCATTTATGAAGCTTAAGTTTTTTTGGCCCGCTTTCTTAGGGGTTTGTGCTATTTTGCTTTGCCACAAGAGTTCTGCCGATGCCCTTGATAAATGGCATTGGCTAAATCCACTGCCCACTGGAAATTCGCTCTATGGAATATCTTTCGCGGTGAATCGCTTTATTGCCGTTGGCACATCTGGTTCTGTTTTAAATTCAGTTGACGGCGTCAATTGGATTGCAAGCTCGCCGGTGACTACTAGCACACTCAATGCTGTCGCGTGGGGCAACGGACTATTTGTCGCGGTTGGCAACAACGGAACTATTCAAACTTCATCGGATGGCACCAATTGGACTATACAAATCTCGGGAACTACATCTTCTTTAGAAGCCGTTACCTTTGGCAATGGAATTTTCGTGGCTGTGGGTACAGGAGGAACAATCGTTATTTCTACAAATGGTGTCAATTGGACATCCGCCAATTCTGGAGTCACCGACAATCTTACAGGTATGTCATGGGGTAATAACGTATTCATCGCCACTTGCGCAGCTGACAAAATTACAGCTAGCAAAATTTTGCGCTCTATTGACGGTGTGAATTGGACAAGCGAAACCTTGACATATATAGACCCACACTATGGGCCTCTAAATTCAGGATATGCACCATTAAATGCAGTTAGTTTCATTAATGGTTCCTTTGTTGTGGTTGCAGGTATTTACTTTGAGCCCACCTTATATTACCAAGTTTTTAAAAATGCCTATTTTTATTCAACAGATGGTGTTTCTTGGTCAACCAACACATCGGATTTATCTATAAATTGTCATTTCATTACTTTTGGAAACGGCACCTATTTTGTCGGTGGTGATCAGCCGCAAATCTCAACTGATGGACAGTTTTGGACGGGCGCGGTTACATCAGGATATTTTACTGGAAATGCTTGTGCTTTTGGAAATGGTGTTTTTGTCATGGTTAGCACAAACGGATTGATTCTTACTTCTGCCAATGCTTTAACCTGGACAAATCAAAATTTTGGATCACACGCCACTTTGACTGGCATGGCTTATGGCAACGGGGTATCAGTTGCCGTCGGAGGTAGTTATATTCTTCCGCCAGTTTATAATAAACCCTCAGATGCCATAATCTTGGTCTCGTCAAATGGCTTGCCATTTCAAACTCAGATAACGCCCAGCAAACCTCTTTCAAGCGTAGTCTTTTCTTCCAGTGTTTTCACCGCCGTAGGACAAAGCGGGCTCATTTTACAATCAACCAATGGACTTTCTTGGACACAATGTAATTCCGGAACTACTTATGCTTTAAATGGAATCGCGGTAGGCGGTGGCTCTTTGATTGCTGTGGGTGACAATGGAACCATTCAAACATCGCCTTCGGGGCTGGTGTGGACAGGAAGGTCTTCCGGAACCGTAGAGCCGCTGTATGCCATTACTTACGCGAATGAGTTGTTTGTGGCCGTTGGTTATAGTGGAACTGTTTTGACTTCCCCGGATGGAGTGAATTGGACGGCACAATACTCTGGTGAGCTTTCAGATTTACTTTCCATTACTTATGGCAGCGCTGGTTTTGTGGCGGTGGGAGCCAATGGCGTCATTGTGACTTCGCCGGATGGAGTAAACTGGACTTCTCAAAATTCGGGTACGACAAATCAGTTGGTTAGTGTCAGTTATGGCAACGGTTATTATATCACAGCTGGCGCACCTTTTACCTCACTCATAGGCCTTTCCGGCGGCTATCCCTTTGCTAACGTTACCCTTACATCATTGGATGGGGTTGTCTGGACAATGCGTACTCCACTCGCATCGGAATATGATCTTTTGGGAACGGCTTTCATCAACAATTGTTTCATGTTGGTTGGAAACGACGGAGTTATTTTGAAGTCGGATGACACCGCCACGATGCCTTTGGGTTTACAAATTCAGGCTAAGTCGAACAGTATTAATCTTGTAATTAACGCGCCCGTTGGCAGCAGCTTCCGGCTTCAAGGCTGTGCAAACCTTTCCGGCCCAGCGTGGGTAGATGTTGCTGCTTTTACTAACGTTCTTGCGGCCACTCAGTGGTCTGATATGGCGACAAATTCGGCAAGGTTTTATCGAGCTGTGTCTCCTTAAAACAATCGGACTATTTTCTTCATAGCTAAGCCTAATTCATTTCTTCCATCTAAATTTGCGGAATTATGCGGCTGATTTCAGCGGCCAACTGAAAGCAAAATTACCAAATCAATGGCGAAGAAAACGACGATGATGAATTCCAGCCAGAGCATCCGGCGTTCGTTGATTTCGGTGTGGACGACGCTGTAAAGTTTGTCCAATTGCGCGAGGCGTTGTTCCACGCTGGTGCGCCATTGATCGAGATAGAAGCGGTCGCGCGCGCCGAGATAAACCCGCGCCAGATGCCAGTCGCCGAAAAATTTGGTGATGTGCGTGACTTCGTCGGCGAGTTTCGCCACGTCCACGCGGAAATGGCGCAGATGCCGCAACATTTTGTTCGCCGCGCCAAAAAACGGCAGCAACGGGCGACGTTCCAAATCGTCGTAAGCGCGGTCGAGATATTTGTCGAGGCGACTGTCCATGACGCGGAATTCTTCCAATTGCAGATTCGCCAATTCCAGCGCGTATAAAACGTCGTCCACGTAGCCGGTCAAATCCACGACCAGCGCGGCGTCCCAGTCAATCACCGCCAAATCCGTGCTTTCAAACGAGCGCTGGATGCGCAACACTTCGGTCACCTGCGTCTCGCTCAAATTTTCCGGCGCGGTTTCGGTCAGCAAACCGGCGACCCCGCGCCGATGTTCGCCCAGCCATTGATTCGCGTCCTTCACGCCGTCCAAATCGGTGAAGCAAAATACTGTGTAGGCTTCCGGCATGGGAATTTCCGTGCGCCCGACCATCAAATTTTTAAGACTGTCGCAAACCTGCGCGCATAATTTGGAAGCGACGGCGTCCGGCGATTCGCCATTTTCAAGTTTCGGATTATGCAACGTCACCAACTCCGCCAACGCGCCGATTTCAAATGCCGCGCGCATCATCACCGTGACCACGCCGACATCGTAAATGCGAATCAACAATCGCACCGGCGCGCCCTGCAATTTTGCCAACAACGCCGGCGGCTCAACCGCCAGCGGTTTGTAAAGCGGCACGTCCTTCGGCAGCGTCCGGTCCATGCGAATCTCAAACGGAAACGGCCGCTCGGAAAGAATTTCCTGCACGCGCGGCGTGATGATTTCATTCGCCACGTCGAACGCGTAAAGATAAGCCACTTCGCCTTTCATCCTGATTCAAGCTAACTGAGGAAGACGATTTGTCGAGGCGACGGATTATCGAATCCACTTCACTTCCGTCGGCGGATGAAATCTTCGCTCGTCGTGTGGTCAAGAAATTGCATCAGGCGCGTGTAAAAATCCGCGACGTTCAGCAGGCCGAACGGTTTTTGATGCCAGCCGAGTTGACTCCACGCCAGCACCTCGAAAAATTCCTCGAACGTCCCGTAGCCGCCGGGCAGCGCGATAAATCCACCGGCCAATTCCGCCATCAACGCCTTGCGTTCGTGCATGGTTTTCACCACACGCAAGTCCGGCAATCTTTCGTGAACAACTTCCTTGATGACGAGTTTTTCAGGAATCACGCCGATGACGTGGCCGCCGTTTTCCAACGCCGCGTCCGCAACAACACCCATCAACCCGACCATGCCGCCACCATAAACGAGTTCAATTTTTTCACGCGCCAGCAACGCGCCCAATTCGTGTGCCGCCGCCGCGTATTCAGGACGCGCGCCTTTGTTGGAGCTGCAATAAACTGCGATGCGTTTCATTTTGAAATTTTAACAGAAGCAAACAAAGGAAACGAAAAATCTTTGATCGCTTCGTTTGCTTCTGTTGATTTAACAAAGTTGCTTATGGCGAAAGCACGTCACCAAATGATCATTCACCATGCCAGTGGCCTGCATGAACGCATAACAAATCGTCGAGCCAACAAATTTGAAACCGCGCTGCAACAAATCCTTGCTCATCGCGTCGGAAATTTCCGTGCGCGCGGGAACTTCCTTCATGCTTTTGCGACGGGGTTGAATCGGCTGGCCGTCTACGAACTGCCAGATGTATTTGTCAAAACTATCGAATTCTTCCTGCACTTTCAGGAATGATTTTGCGTTCTGAATCGTCGCGCGGATTTTCAAGCGATTGCGGACGATGCCTTCGTTGGCGAGCAGTTGCGCGATTTTCTTTTCGCCATAGCTTGCGATGCGTTCCGCGTCAAACTGGTCGAATGCGGCGCGATAATGTTCGCGCTTGTTCAAAATCGTCTGCCAGCTCAAACCTGCCTGTGCGCCTTCGAGAATCAGAAATTCAAACAACAAACGGTCGTCGTGAACCGGCGCGCCCCATTCCTCGTCGTGATAACGAATCATGTTGGTCTGCGTCGGCCACGGGCAGCGGACGATTTCTTTTTTCATTCGACGGATTTTGCGGCAGCAATAAACGCCTTTATCTTCACGTGGTCTTTTTTACCGGGTGCAGATTCCACACCGCTCGAAACGTCTACCGCAAATGGGCGCACTTTTTTCACCGCTTCGGCGACGTTTTCCGGCGTCAAGCCGCCCGCGAGAAAAATCGGTTTGCCAAATTTCTGCGCTTCAATCGCCAAGTCCCAGTTGAATTTTTTGCCCGTGCCGCCAAATTCGTCCGCCGAAAAGGCGTCGAGTAAATACGCGTCGGTCGCGTAATTCGGGATTTGCGCCAGCGAATTTTCGTCGCGGATGCGAAAGGCTTTCATGGCCATCAAGCCGAATTGCCCGCAAAATTCCGGCGTTTCGTCGCCGTGAAATTGCAGCATCGTCAATTCGGTGGACGCAATCGCGCACACGACCAATTCCACCGGCGCGTTCACAAAAACGCCGACGCGCAAAACGAACGGCGGCAGTTGCCGCGCAATTTCCGCCGCCTGTTCGACGGAAATATGTCGCGGGCTTTTTTCGTAAAAATTGAAACCCAGCGCATCTGCACCCGCCGCGACGGCAGCTTGTGCGTCGGCGAGATTCGTGATGCCGCAGATTTTGACTTTTGTTTCCATTTTTAACGTAGGACAGGCATCCTGCCTGTCTACGATTTTTTTAGTTTGAGACAGGTTGGAAGCCTGTCCTACCTTAATCGAAGTGCCGCGAACAATCTATCTCGATTACAACGCCACCACGCCGCTCGATGCGGGAGTGCGCGAGGCGATGCTGCCGTTTCTGGGCGAAATCTGGGGAAATCCTTCGTCCGTCCATCACGTCGGCAGAAAAGCGCGCGCGTTGCTGGACGACGCGCGCGACCGCGCCGCCAAATTTCTTGGCGCGAAGCCGAGCGAAATTATTTTCACCAGCGGCGGAACGGAAGCGAACAATCTGGCGATTTTCGGCACGGCGCGGCTTCTGAAAGCCAAAGGCAAACACATCATCACGTCGGCCATCGAACATCACGCCGTTTTGCATTGCTTCGATTATCTGGAAAAGCACGAGGGCTTTTCCGTCACGCGGCTGCCGGTGGATGCGCAAGGCCGCGTTTCGCCGGACAATTTGAAACGCGCGATCCGTCCCGACACGACGTTTGCGAGCATCATGGCGGCGAATAATGAAATCGGCACGCTTCAGCCGGTGGCCGGACTTGGGGCGATTTGTCGTGAACGCGGAATCATTTTTCACACGGACGTGGTTCAGTGGTTCGGCAAAGAGTCGTTTGAAAATTTATCCCAATTCAACGCGGATTTGGTTTCCGTCTGCGCGCACAAGTTTCATGGACCCAAAGGCGCGGGACTTTTGTGGATAAAATCGCCGTTACATCCCGACCCGATTTTGTTCGGCGGCGGCCACGAAAATGAACGTCGCGCGGGAACAGAGAATTTGGCGGGAATTTTTGGCTTGGTTTCCGCGCTGGAAAAATTCGTGAATCCGCCGGTTTTCGACAAGGCGAAATTGCAACCGCTCGCAGACAAATTGCTCTCGGCGATTGAAAAGATTGACGGCTGCGAAATTGTTTCAACGCGCGAAAATTCGTTGGTGAACATAATCTCTTTTGTCGTTCGCGGTGCGGATAGCATTGCGTTGTTGGCTGGATTGGATGTCGAAGGTATTTGCGCGTCGTCCGGCTCGGCGTGTTCTGCTGGTTCGATTGAACCGTCGCATGTTATTCTGGCCATCGGAAAAAAATCCGAAGCTAATTCTCTCGTGCGTTTTTCGCTGGGCCGTGAAACGACGGCGGACGAAATTGATTTTGTGATTTCTATTTTACCAAGCGTAATCAAACGCACACAGAAGAATTTCGACCACAGATGAACATGGATAAAAAATCAATTTGGGTTTAATTCGTGAAATCCGTGCCTAGAGTTTGTTAATAGTCTGCGAATTTTGCGAACAACTTTGACTTTTCAATTTTTTTGACATCGCTACCTTGAAGTTGTCGTCGTTGGCCGGAGACAAATTTGACATGCCAGTTTGCTTTTTTGAAGTTGTTAGGCTTGTTCACCGGCCTTAATACGGATAGATTTTTTAAAAAGAAGATAATTATATTAAGCGCGCATGAACTTCACGATTGCCAAAGACCAAATCATTACCGGCCTGCAAGCTGTGCAAAACGTCGTCAGCACCCGCACCACGCTGCCCATTTTGTCAAACGTCCTGATTCGCGCTGCGGACGGCAAAGTGGAATTTACCGCGACCGACCTCGATGTCACAGTCGCGTGCTCCGTAGAGGCAAAAGTCAGTAAATCCGGCGCGACCACCGTGCCGGTAAAAAAATTGTTCGGCATCGTGCGTGAGTTGAACGGCAGCGAAATTGACCTCGAGACCGATGACAAAAACGTCACGGCAATTCGCAGTGGTCCGTCGTTTTACAAAATCCACGGCTTGGGCGCGGATGAATTTCCGCCGTTGCCGAAATTCAAGGACGACAAGAAAGTTTCGCTACCGCAAGAAACCGTCAAGACGATGTTGAAAAAAACGTCCTTTGCGGTTTCCACCGACGAATCGCGCTACGTTTTAAACGGCATCTTTTTTAGCCTCAAGGACAATAAAATCACGCTCGTGGCGACGGACGGTCGTCGCCTCGCGCTCGTGGACGAGGAAGTGGACATCGCCGAAAAAAGCAGCGGCGAATTCATCGTGCCCGCCAAGGCCGTGAACGAATTGAACCGGCTGCTCGTAGAAAAAGGCGACGTGGAAATCAAATTCACTGACAATCAGGCTTCATTTTCGTTGAAGGACGACAAAGGATTTTCCGTCCTGCTCATCACAAAATTGATTGAAGGCAATTATCCGAATTACAAGCAGGTCATTCCTGCCGAGGCGAAGGAACGCATCGCGCTTGTGCGCGAAGAATTCTTGCAGGCGCTGCGTCGCGCCGAGATCATGACCAGCGACAAAGCGAATTCCGTCAAACTGGCGTTCGGAAAGAACAATCTTGCCATCACCGCCAACACGCCGGAAATCGGCGAGGCGCGCGAAACGCTGGCGGTGAATTACAAAGGCAAGGAACTGGCCATTGCCTTCAATCCGCGCTATCTCATCGAAGCGCTCGCCGCGCTGACCGAGGACGAAGTATTCTTCGAGTTGATTGACGAATTGAGTCCGGGCGTCCTCAAAATCAACGGCCCATTCCTTTACGTCGTGATGCCGATGCGGTTAAGCTGATAAAATTAGAAGAGACAAAAAGAAAAGAGCCGGATTTCTCCGGCTCTTTTTTTATGCGGAACGAAAAGTTATTTCTTGCGGCGTATTGCAAAAAGACAAGCAAAGCCACCAACTGCCGCCAACGCCAAAGAGGAAGGTTCAGGCACAACTGACACAACGGTGAAGTTGTCAACGCGATCCGTGCCGCTCGAGGCGACGGTACCGCCAGTTATTGCCGTGGTATCCAAATCAATGAGCTCGAAAGTGATCGTATTGGCGTTGTCAAAAGCGCCGCCGCCTGCAAAAATCAAGCTGGACGGCTTGGCCGATGACGTATTCCAAGAACCATTCACAATTGAGTAGGTTGCAAACTGAGTAAAAGCACCGCCGTTGATGCTGTAACTCAGACCAAAGTCCGCCGGGCCGGTGTTGCTGCCCATTTGATCGAATGCGATTGTGACACCGAAAAAACCGAGCGTGCTGGTGGTGAATGACCAGTAATCGCCGACCGACCAGCCATTGGCGCTGAATGAGTGGAGAGACGATGCCGCATTGGCATCACTGGCGCCGGGGTCCAAAGCAGCAATGTCGGGATCCAAATCTCCCGCCGGGGTGCTGTAAGTTGCCACAGTCGAATGAAGCCCGCTGGCCAAGCTGATGCTGGAATTCAAGCCGCTATCGGCCAGAACGGTTCCAGGGGAAGTATTCGCGCCGGGAGCCAAGGTCAGCCCAGCCGTGTTATCCGTGTTCTCAAAAGTCCATTGGGCGATGGTGTCGGCTTTGGCGGAAGCCAGTGAAAGTGCTGCGAGAGCAATGGCGGGCGTGAGAATTCTTTTCATAATCATGTTACTAAAGTATTGTTTTTGGTTTTATGATTGATCAACTCCTTGATTGACAACCACAGACTTTTTAAATCAAACAGACGGAAAAACAAGGGAAAAGCGCAAAAAGTTATTAACAAACAATTCACTGAAAAATCGTGCGACGGGACTCTCGCCGACAAGCGGGCGGGTGCTTGACGCGCGTTTTTTAATTGGTCAGTCTCAATTCCATGTTATTGACGCGCGGGCAGGAACTTGTATTCCACACAGATTGGAGAATCCCCAAATGCCGAATCTTTTCGCCGAACAGCTTTTGAATCAGGCCGGCAAGTGCCTGAACGCCCGCGAATTTGTGAACGCGGAACGCTCGGTCAATCAGGCGCTGGCCATGGATCCAAAAAATATCCGCGGCCTGTGTTTTAAGGCAATCATTGCCGCCGAGAGGGGCCACAAGGAACTGGCGCTGACCACAATCAACTGGGCGTTGAAACTGGGGCCACGAATGCCGGCGGTCCTCAACAACGCAGCCACTGTCTTTTTCCAGTGCGGACAGCCTGCGCGCGCCCATCAAATGTGGCAACGCCTTGTCCAGGTGGAGCCGCAATCCACCGACGCAAATTGGAATCTGGCCATGTATCACGTTCGCCGGGGCGACACCGACGATGCGGAAACGTATCTTCGGAAGGTTATGCAACTGGCCCCGAGTCATCCCAATGTTTGCATGAATCTTGGCAACGTGATCAAAAACGGCGGACGCATCGCCGAAGCCGTGGAGATATTTCGCGAGGGCGCGCGTCGCCATCCACAAGATGTAAGGGGGGACAGCAATCTGCTCTACGCATTGCATTTCGATCCCGCATTCGGACCGGAACAAATCCATCGCGAGCACGCAGCGTGGGGACGGGCCTTTGAAGCCACAATTCCCTGCTTGGAACGACATGAAAATGATCGTTCGCCGACGCGGCGATTACGGGTTGGTTATGTTTCGCCCAATCTTCGCGCCCATGTCATCGGACATAATCTTTTGCCGCTTTTTCGCAAGCACGACCACAACCAGTTTCAGATTTATTGCTATTCTGACACCCAACAGCAGGATGGCGTAACGGATCAATTGCGCGCCGGCGCGGACGAGTGGCGTGAAACAGCCAAAATGTCTGACACTGATTTGGCCAAACTGATTTCGCAGGATAAAATTGACGTGCTGATTGATCTGGTGATGCACATGGAGGGAGTGCGGCTGGGCGTTTTCGCGCGCAAGCCGTCGCCGGTTCAGGTTACTTGGATGGCGTATCCGGGTTCAACGGGATTGACGCGGATGGATTACCGATTGACGGATGCGGTGCTTGATCCGCCGGGCGAGAGCGACCATTTTTATACTGAACAATCAATCCGACTGGAAACCTTTTGGTGTTACGAGCCGCCGGCCAATGCCCCGGCCGTTGGACCGCTGCCAGCCGACGCGAATGGATATGTGACGTTTGGATGTCTCAACAATTTTGGCAAGGTCAATTCGGGCGTGCTGGAGATGTGGAGAGAAGTGCTTTCAGCCGTGCCGGGCGCGCGGCTGATGGTGTTGCCGCCGAAAGGAAAGGCGACAACCTGGTTGTTGGAAAAGTTGCAGGTGGAGCCGGCGCGGGTGGAATGTCTGCCGCGGCAGGCACAGCCGCAGTATTTTGCCCTCTATAACCGCATTGACCTCGCGTTGGATCCATTTCCTTACACCGGCCACACAACCACGCTCGACGGTTTGTGGATGGGCGTGCCGTTGGTCACGCTGGTTGGTTCCACCGTGGTTTCGCGAGGGAGTTTGAGCCTCCTGTCGAACTTGGGATTGTCGGAACTGGCCGTGGCGACCAAAGGTGATTATGTGACGCTGGCGACCAACTTGGCAAATGACCTGCCACGCCTGCGGGAATTGCGCGCCGGACTGCGCGAGAGATTGGAACGTTCGGTATTAATGGACGCCGACAGATTCGCACGGCAGGTGGAATTGGCATATCGCATGATGTGGCGGAAATGGTGTGAGAAAGCGCGCCAATGAATTCAAATTACATCTGCTCAACCGTCTCGATGCCGAGCGTTTCCAAACCTTGCTTCAACACACGCGCCGTCAGGTCGCATAACACCAAACGCGAATGGCGCGTAGCCGCTTCCGCTTTCAGCACCGGACAGTTTTCATAGAACGACGTGAATTTGCCCGCGAGTTCAAACAGATAATTGCACAAATAATTCGGGCGAAATTCTTCGGCAACGGCTTCGAGTGTGAAACCGAAATTCAACAAATGCTTGGCCAATATGATTTCTTCCGGCGCGGACGGGGAAAGTGACGAGCGGCGAGCGACGAGCGACGAGTCAATTTCGGCTTTGCGGAAAATGCTTTTGATGCGTGCGTAAGCATATTGCAGATACGGCGCGGTGTTACCTTGCAACGCGAGCATTTTGTCCCAACTGAAAACGTAATCGCTCTGGCGATTCGGCAGCAGGTCGGCGTATTTCACCGCGCCGAGTCCGATGACGCGCGCGATTTCTTTGCGCTGCGCTTCTGGCAATTCAGGATTTTTTTCGGAAACGATTTTGAACGCGCGTTCAACCGCTTCGTCCAACAATTCACCGAGTTTCACCGTGTCGCCGCTGCGCGTTTTGAACGGCTTGCCGTCTTCGCCCAAAATTTTCCCAAAACCGACGTGAACGAGTTTCACTTTTCTCGCCGCGTCCGGCTGCCAACGCGCGAAGGTGAGAAACAATTTTTTGAAATGCGGACTTTGGCGGTCGTCCACGACATAAACGATTTCGTCCGGCGACCACGTTTTAAGACGATAATCAATCGTCGCCAAATCCGTCGTCATGTAATTAAAACCGCCGTCGCTTTTGCGGACGAGCGCGGGGTCGGCAATCCATTCGCCGTCGCGGTTCACGAGAAACGGGTCTTCCTTCGGCGGCAACGCGCCATCGGAAAAAACGCCGACCGCGCCGTCGCTTTCGCGCGCAATTTTTTTCGCAAGCAAATCGTTTACGACTTCACCGAGTTGTGGATTGTAAAAACTTTCGCCAAGCGTGACGTCAAATTTGACGCCGAGCCATCCATAAATTTCGTCGAATTGTTTTTGCGACAGCGCAATCATTTCACGCCAAATTTTCAAATTTTCGTCATCACCATTTTGCAATTTGACCAATTCGGATTTCGCTTCTTCGAGCCGCGCCGGATTCGCGTCACATTCGGCGTTGATGACTTTGTAAAGCCGTTCCAATTCGGCGATGGCGTCGCGCTGCAATTCAGCGCGATTCAAAATTTGTTTCCAACCGAGCAGCAATTTGCCGAATTGCGTGCCCCAATCGCCGATATGATTATCGGAAATGACTTTGTGGCCGAGCAAACGCAGCGTGCGTTGCAGCGCGTCGCCGATTCCGGTGCTGCGAATGTGACCGACGTGCATCGGCTTGGCGACGTTCGGCGAACTGAAATCAACGACGACGGTTTTTGGCTGCGAAAATCTTTCAAAAAACAAATGTTCACCTCGCGCGGCGGATTGCAAAACAGTTTCAAGCGCAGAATTTTTTAGTCGGAAATTGAGAAAGCCCGCGCCTGCAATTTCTGCTTTTTCGCAAATGTCCGAAACGTCCAGTTTCGCCAAAACATTTTCGGCCAATTGTCGCGGATTCATTTTTCGCGTTTTGGCGAGCGACATCAGTGCGTTGCTTTGGTAATCGCCAAATTTCGGGTCGGGACACGGGCGGACTAAAATTGTGGAAGCGTCGGCGTCTGGCAACACCGCGCGGACGGCGATTTGCAAAGCAGATTCAATTTGTTTGTGGGGAAGCAAGATTCGTTGAATCGTTATATTGTTAAATCGTTGGATCGGCAGAATAGCGTGAACGGCTCAACGATTCAACGATTCAACCAATTAACGAATCACGGACTATTTTTTCCCGTATTCGCGGATGATGTTGAGCATCGCGTCGGCGTCGGGCGCCTGTTCGAGCGCCTGCCGGAAATCCGCCTTGTGCAGCAGCTTCGCGATGTTGGCGAGCGTGTGCAGATGTTTTTGAAATTGTCCCTGCGGCACGAGGAAGAGCATGACGAGTTTGACCGGCTGATTGTCGAGCGCGTCGAAGTTGACGCCGGTCTTGGAGCGGCCCAGCGCGCCGACGACTTCGTAAATCAAATCGGTCGAGGCGTGCGGGATGCCGATGCCAAAGCCGATACCCGTGCTCATGGACGTCTCGCGTTTCTTGACGGCGGCGGTCACGGCGTCGCAGTCGGCGGCTTGAAGTTTTCCCGTGGTGACGAGATTGTTAATCAATTCGTCAATGGCTTCCCAGCGGTTCGTCGCGCGCAAATCAGGGAGAATTTGCGCCTTGCTCAAAATGTCAGCCAAGTCCATAGCGTGCGACCCAAGATTTGAACCGAAACGCGCGATAATTCAAGACCGAATTGTTGACAAAAACTTTGACCACCGCTCAAAACGCCTTTTGCAGCCACAAAATGACTTTTTCCGTGTCCACCAGCCAGAATCGCAGCGCGTCCAAAACGCCAGTTTTCGCCGCCAACAACGGAATTCCCAGAAGTAATACGCCGACGTTGCCAAGAAAAATAATTACCGCCGAAAACAAATAGCCCTGTGACGTGATGTCCGTCTGCCTCGTTTGCAGCGTGTGAAACGTCAGCGTGACGTGAAACGCGTAGGCTGCACCGAGCAGTAAATGGAAGAAAACGAGAAATCGCTGCCAATGCCAAAGCCAATTGCCCAGCGCGAAAATCAGAATGATAATGATGGCGTAAAGCGGGAAAAAATACGGCGCGAGCGTGATGACGAAATTGGTTTTGGAAATGACGACGTGGCCGCCACTCGAAGTGACTTTCATGCGTTTGACCGAGCCGCCGAACAGCCACGTCCACAGCGCGTGCGTCAATTCGTGGCCGAAAACGTAAATCCACATCGGTTTGGGCAGCAGAAAGAAAATGACGCACCAACACGCCGCGCCGGCGAGAAAAGGAATCCACGTCGTGTCCGCGTTGCCGCTGGCACACAACACACGCCACAACGCCATCGCCGCTCCCGCGCAGACGGGCAGCAGTAAAATCGCGATGAGCAGTTTGAACCATTTCAGCACGCCGAAAGATTAGCCACAGAGACACAGAGAAAAAATTCTAAAACTCTGCGCCTCGGAGTCTCTGTGGCAAATTTTACTTTGAACTTTGGACTTTGGACTTAAAATTTCCACGCAATGACACAAAGCGAAGTCCTCCAAGTTTTCAAGGATTCCGGCGCGCTGCTCGAAGGCCATTTCATTCTGCGCAGCGGATTGCACAGCCGCCAATTTTTTCAATGCGCGCTCGCGCTGCAACGAATGCCCGCTGTGGAAAGACTCGGCGCGGCGCTCGCAGCCAAAGTGAAATCGCTTGGCGCGGTCACGGTCATTGCGCCGGCGATTGGCGGATTGGTTATCGGACAGGAAGTCGCGCGACAATTGCGCTCACGGTTTATTTTCCCCGAAAAGGAAGATGGCAAATTGGCTTTGCGACGCGGGTTCAAAATTGCGGCGGGTGAAAAAATTCTCGTTGTGGAAGATGTCGTGACCAAAGGTGGGCGCGTGCAGGAGACGATTGACATCGTTCACGTGAGCGGCGGCAGCGTTGTTGGAGTGGCGGCGATTGTGGACCGCTCGAACGGCGTGGTGAACTTCGGCGTGCCATTTGTGAGTTTGCTGTCGCTGCAAGTCGAGACGTTCGACCCGAATCATCTTCCGCCGGATTTGCAGAAAATTCCAGCCGTCAAGCCGGGCAGCAAATAATTTTATTCGGCAGAAATTCCGAGCCAGTGCAACAGCGCATTTTCGATTTGCTCCAATTGTTCTTCGGACAAGACACCGAGCCGTCGCAGAAAAAATTTTGGCGGAACAGCTTGGATGCCTTGAACCAGAAATGCGCCATTATCGAGAAATCGCGCGGGAACAATCACTTCAAATTGCGAGCCGCGTTTTGCGGTTGTGTGCGGGATGACACCGATAAGCGCGCGGTCGGCGTCGGCGAAGGGAACGCTGATGACAAGCGCAGGGCGGACTTTTTGAGTGATACCGAAATCCACCTGCCAGACTTCGCCGCGTTTAGGCACGCTGCGCTTCCTCCTCGTCGAGCGCGCGGAACGAAGCCGCCGCCAGCGCGCCAAAATCATCGTCCGTGAGATCGTCGGACATCGGAACGCGCTCCACAATGGCGCGGCGCAACTCGCCGCGTTCCGGCGCAGAAAGCTGCTCCACTTCGTCGAGAATGTGCGCGACCGCTTGAGTCATGCAAACAACATACGGGAAAATTTCGCTTGAGCAAGTTTGTAAAAAGCGAATCAACTACGCATCGTATCAATCGAAGTCATGCGGCGGATTTCCAATTCGTCGTAGCGTCTTTGGATGGAATGTAAATTCAGGGAAAACACCAAAACGAGAATCACGCCGGGCAGCAGCAGCGCATACCAGACGGAATACGGCTGCTTGAGAATGGCGGCGATTAGCCCGCCAATCGTCAAAAGAATTCCCAGCAGGATAAAAATTTTCGTTGTGATTAAAACGAAATTGCGCGCTTTGCCTTTTGAAACCAGCCAGCCGAGCAAACCGCCAAAACAGCCGATGATTGCGCCGCCGATGCCACCAATCAAACCGCTTTGCTCCGGCGCCCACCAATTGAAACTTTCAGTCGTTCCCAAAAGTTTTATTGGGCGAAGATAAATTGTTCCGCTGGTAAAAGAGAATTTAAGTTTTAATTCGTCAGGGCGAGTTTGATTATCATAAGGCGCGCGGCCGATTAAGAAATAATGATTAGCCCAATTTTCCGTGCCGACAAAATGGAGACGATTATAGTTGGTGAGACTATCTCCACCAATCGCTTGTGGAGGAAATTTTTCGATTAATTCTCTGCTCGACCCCATAATTCCGTTTCTATTAGTAATATAGCCAACATTTTCATATTTCATTTCCCATTCGATTCTATTTGCTTTTTTAAGCAATGACGAATTTGTCAAAACGAAAACTTCCAATGGCGTATCATTGGTATTTTCAATCTTCAAAACAAAAATTCCATCCATTGAAATAATCTGGCTGTTTGGAATTTGACCGGCTAAATCTTTCCAATCATAAACGCGCAAAACTTTTTCTTTGGGCGCGGATGATTCTTGCGCGAGAGCGGACGAGACGAACAAGAACAACAAACTGATTTGAAATAATTTTTTCATTTCGTTCCTTTCTTTTGATTTTGGTAAGCGGACAGAAGTTTTTTGAAAACGGGCGAATCCAATTTGCCGTCGGCAAAATGCGCGCGGAGCTGGCGCTCGAAATCATCGTCAATTTTCTGGCTGTCGAGGATTTTGATTTTTTCAATCAGCCGGTCGAGCCGCAGCCGCAACGTCGGATAAGAGACGTTGTAAGCATCCGCCAAATCTTTGAGCGAACCGGAAAACAGAATGAACCGCTTGACGAACGCCAAATCCTCGTCTTCCAGAAAATCCGTCCACGGCTTTTTGTCGGAATCGCTCATTCAATAAAATTCAAATCGTTTTGAGTTTTATACAAATGAATAAAATTTAAGTCAAACTAAATTTTATTTAACCCTCGCAACAACGTGGCTGTGCCATCTTTGTTTTCCGCTGTGCCATTGCGACGCTTTTGGCGCAGTTTTGGGGATTGGCGACGGGTAGGACGAATGCGATTTTATCCTTTGTTCGCAACGAGTTTTCGCATTTTTCGTGGATTGACACGGTTCGGCACTTTAGCTGCATAAGGATTTCCAACAGTTAAATCGCAAACCATCAACGAGAGATTTTTATGGCAAAAGTATTAGGCATTGATTTAGGCACGACGAATTCTTGTATGGCCGTGATGGAAGGCGGCGAACCGCTCGTGTTGGAAAATTCGGAAGGCAAACGCACCACGCCGTCGGTCGTGGCGTTCACGAAATCCGGCGAGCGCGTGGTGGGCGACGCGGCGAAGCGGCAGGCGGTCACGAACCCGCGCAACACGATTTATTCCGTGAAGCGTTTCATGGGTCGGAAATTTGACGAAGTGGGCGAGGAAATCAAACGCGTGCCTTACAAAGTGGTGAAAGCCAGCAACGGCGACGCGGCGATCGAAGTGGAAGTGGACGGCAAAGCGAAACAATTTTCGCCGCCGGAAATTTCCGCGATGATTCTCGCCAAACTGAAAGCCGACGCGGAAACGCGTTTGGGCGAAAAAATTTCGCAGGCGGTCATCACCGTGCCTGCGTATTTCAACGATTCGCAACGTCAGGCGACGAAAGACGCCGGACGCATCGCGGGTCTGGAAGTTCTCCGCATCATCAACGAACCGACGGCGGCTTCGCTCGCTTACGGTTTGGACAAAAAGAAGGATGAAAAAATCGCGGTCTACGATTTGGGCGGCGGCACGTTCGATATTTCTGTTCTCGAAATCGGCGACGGCGTTTTTGAAGTCAAAGCCACGAACGGCGACACGCATTTGGGCGGTGACGATTGGGACAACAAAATCATGGATTGGATTTTGGACGAGTTCAAACGCGAAACCGGCATGGATTTGCGCAAGCAACCCGACGCGCTCCAACGTATCAAGGAAGAAGCGGAAAAAGCGAAAATCGCGCTGTCATCCGCGCAACAATACGACATCAATCTGCCGTTCATCACGGCGGACGCGAGCGGGCCGAAACACATTCAAAAAGTGTTGACGCGCGCGAAAATGGAACAGCTTTGCGATGATTTGTTTGAACGCACCATCAAGCCGACGAAAGCCTGTTTGGCTGACGCCGGAATTGAAGCCAGTAAAATTGACGAACTCGTTTTGGTCGGCGGCATGACGCGTATGCCGCGCGTGGTTGAAACGGCGGAATCGCTTGTCAACAAACCGCCGCATCAGGGCGTGAATCCCGACGAAGTGGTCGCGATTGGCGCGGGCATTCAAGGCGGCGTGTTGAAAGGCGAAGTCAAAGACGTTTTGTTGCTCGACGTGACGCCGTTGTCGCTCGGCATCGAAACACTCGGCGGCGTGTTCACGAAATTGATTGAGCGCAACACGACGATTCCGTCGCGCAAATCGGAAATTTTTTCGACGGCGAGCGATAATCAGCCGGGTGTGGAAATCCACGTTTTGCAGGGTGAACGCCAGTTTTCCAAAGACAACAAGACTATCGGCAAATTTCAACTCACCGACATTCCGCCCGCGCCGCGCGGTATGCCGCAGATTGAAGTGACGTTTGACATTGACGCGAACGGCATTTTGCACGTCGCCGCCAAAGACCTCGGCACGGGCAAGGAACAGAAGATCACCATCACGGCCAGCAGCGGTCTCTCGAAGGAAGAAGTCGAGAAGATGCGCAAGGACGCCGAATTGCACGCGGACGAGGACAAGGCGAAGAAGGAAGAAATCGAAACGCGCAACGAAGCGGACAACGCGGTGTATCGTTCCGAAAAATTGTTGAAGGACAATCAGGCCACGATTTCCGAAGGCGACAAAAAGAAAATCGAGGACGCGGCCAACACGGTGAAGGATGCGTTGAAAGGCAGCGACACGGCGGCCATCAAATCCGCGAGTGAAAAACTCAACGAAGCGTGGCAGGCCGTGAGCGCGGAGATTTACAAAGCCGCCGCTGCGAAAGCGCAAGCTGACAAACAAGCTGGAGCGCAACCGCAAGGCGACGCGCCGAAATCCGAAGAAAAGAAGGACGAGGGCGTGATTGACGCGGAAGTGGTGGATGAGAAGAAGTAACCCGAGGCGGATGCGCTCCCCGAAATAAGAAAATTTTCTCATCGCGGGTGCGATGGGATTTGATTACAGTAACCGACTCAAACATAACAAAAATACAAACTATGGCACTAAATGTTAAACCGATTGGCGACCGCATCTTGGTCGAGCCGGTCGAAGAAAAAGAAGTGAAAAAGGGCGGCATCATCATCCCCGATACCGCCAAAGAAAAACCGCAGGAAGGCATCGTCGTCGCGCTCGGCACGGGCAAGACGAACGACGACGGAAAAAAAATCGCCTTTGAAGTCAAAAAGGGCGACCGCGTGTTGGTCTCCAAATACGGCGGCACGGAAATCAAAATTGACGGCAAGGAATACAAGATTTTGTCGAGCGACGACATTTTGGCGGTCCTTGAGTAACTCACGATTTAACAATTAAAATTCAAAACGAAATAAAATTATGGCAGCAAAACAATTAGTATTCGACGAACAGGCGCGGCAGGCAATCCTGCGCGGCGCCGCGAAGCTTTCCAAGGCGGTCGTCGCCACGCTCGGTCCGAAAGGCCGCAACGTGGTGATTGACAAAAAATTCGGTTCGCCCACGGTCACCAAGGACGGCGTGACAGTGGCGAAGGAAATCGAATTGGAAGACCCTTACGAAAACATCGGCGCGCAACTCATCCGCGAAGTCGCCAGCAAGACGAGCGACACAGCGGGCGATGGCACGACGACGGCGACGGTTTTGGCCGAGGCGATTTATCGCGAAGGTTTGAAATTCGTCACGGCGGGCGCGAACCCGATTGGCATTCAACGCGGCATCAACAAGGCCGTGGACGCGGCGGTTGGCCAATTGGATAAAATCGCCAAGAAGGTCAAAGACAAAGAGGAAATCAAACAGGTCGCGGCGGTTTCGGCGAATTGGGATTATGACATCGCCGATAAAATCGCCGACGCGATGGACAAAGTCGGCAAGGACGGCACGATTACCGTCGAGGAAGCCAAGTCCATCGAGACGACGCTCGACGTGGTGGAAGGAATGCAGTTCGACAAAGGTTATTTGTCGCCGTATTTCGTCACCAACGCCGAGACGATGGAGGCGAAGCTCGAAGACCCGTATATTTTGATTTACGAGAAAAAGATCAGCAGCTTGAAGGACTTGTTGCCGTTGCTCGAAAAGACGGCCAAGCTCGGTAAGCCGCTGCTCATTATTTCGGAAGAAGTCGAAGGCGAAGCGCTTGCGACGCTCGTGGTGAACAAATTGCGCGGCACGTTGAACGTGGTCGCGGTGAAAGCGCCGGGCTTCGGCGACCGTCGCAAGGAGATATTGCAAGACATCGCGACGCTCACCGGCGGCAAATTCATCAGCGAAGATTTGGGCATCAAGCTCGAAAACGTCGAACTGACGGATTTGGGTCGCGCGAAATCGGTCGTCGTGGACAAGGAAAACACGACGATTGTCGAAGGCAATGGAAAATCTTCGGACATTCAAGGCCGCGTGAATCAGATTCGTCGGCAGATTGAAGAGACGACGAGCGATTACGACCGCGAAAAATTGCAGGAACGTTTGGCAAAACTCGCGGGCGGCGTGGCCGTCATCAACGTCGGCGCGGCAACTGAAACGGAAATGAAGGAAAAGAAAGCGCGCGTGGAAGACGCATTGCACGCGACCCGCGCGGCGGTCGAAGAAGGCATCGTGCCCGGCGGTGGCGTGGCGTTGATTCGCACCATCCCGGCGATTGAAAGCGTCAAAGGCGCGAACGAAGACGAAACCATCGGCATCAGCATTATCAAACGCGCGGTGGAATCGCCGTTGCGCTCGCTCGCGGCAAATGCCGGAGTCGAAGGCAGCGTGATTGTCGAAGCGGTCAAGAAGAGCAAAGGCAACGAAGGTTACAACGTCGCCACCGGCGAATACGAAGACCTCGTGAAAGCCGGCGTCGTTGACCCGAAGAAAGTCACGCGTAGCGCGCTGCAAAACGCGGCGAGCATCGCGGGCTTGCTGCTGACGACCGAAGCCATCATCGCCGAAGTGCCGGAAAAGGAAAAACCGGCTCCGATGCCTGGCGGCCACGGGGGCATGGGCGGAATGGATTACTAATCCAAACGGGTCGGAGGAACTTAAGAAGCGCGCGCGGCTGGATGGAATTCCAGCCGCGTTTTTGTTTGTTTGACCTGCGTGGGAAATTGATGGATTATGTTCATGCCGAAATTGGGGGGGCGCACTGGTTTCGACCTGATGAATGCGCCAGAGGCGGCATGCCGGGGATGATTGTTGGCCCCGTTAAAAATCAATCAAAACAAAACTGCTAACGAAGAATTAGCTCTCGCGGCCTAATTGCCGCGACGTTCGCCGG
>DASZXH010000013.1:0-21951 GCA_035545995.1 Verrucomicrobiia bacterium | reverse complement strand
ACGCCTGCGCCGCGCACGCAGGCATGGGAAACGAACGGAGTTCCAATCCACTGTTCGGCTTCCTGTTTGAGTTGGGCGATGCGCTCACGGGTATTGAAAAAAGATTCCACATAAGAGCGGCCTCGCTCCGCACCGCGAGCCGAATCGCTTGCTCAATTTCGCGGGGATTTTTTTCTCAACAATTCTCAACAGACAAAATGGCGTTAGTTTCATCTGGCTTCATTTGCCTTCATTTGTTAAAATGTGAGAAACGCTGATTTCATTGGAAAGAGTTGAATTTGAGTGAAATTCAATGAAACGTGGGTAAGGGTTCGATTCCCTTCGCCCGCTCCATTTATTATCAAGCACTTACGGATGAGTGCAGTAAAAGTGCAGTAAATCTGTGTCACTGCCGCCCCATTTGCATTTTGATAATGCCGGCTCCATCAAGCGCAGTTCTTGCGTGCCTACCGGTCTGATGATTAAAGTGAGCGCTGCGAGCGCAACTTATAGAAATGCTTTACGCAGATATTTACAACTGGTTGGGATGGCCAGACCCGGAACAGGCTTTCGAGCCTGCCGGAGCGGGAGCAAAGGTCTATGCCGAATTTGCCAGCAAAAAGCTGGCAGGAGCCTTACGCCAAGCGCATCCGGGCGTGGAAATACGGGTTGGAGTCATCGCTGCGGACCCAAACTCGAATAGTTCTGAGACTCCGCTGGCGCTGGTGTGTGAATTCCCGCGGGCAGCCAACGATGAAGTGCTGGGCTTAACGCACAAACTCGCGTGGAATTTTTCTCGCACGGCACTGCTCATCACGCTGGAGCCGCACCGGCTTATCGCCTGGAGTTGCTATCAGGACCCGACCCAGCAAGAGCATCGCCGTGTGTGCGAGCTGCCGACTCCCACCGGTTTCCAGCCCTCCGGCACGCAACAGCAGCGAGTGGTGCGAGACCTGCTGCATTGGGTGAACCTCATCACTCATCGCGCACAACAGGAACGCCCGAAGCAATTTCCCGCCGACGGTCGCGCCGATGCACTCTTGCTAAAAAATCTTCGTTATGTTCGCAGCGAGTTGCGGCGTCTAAATCTAGCACAAGATCACTGCCATGACTTGCTTGCCCGAGTCATTTTCACGCAGTTTCTTTTTCATCGGAAAGACAGCGATGGTAACGCGTTTTTCAGTCCGTCGAAAATGCGCCGATTGCAAGAGGACGGAACGCTTTCCAAAGTCCACGCCGACCTTGCGTCACTACTTTCGCACAAGACTGATACCTATGCGCTCTTTCGGTGGATGGACGAGCGGTTCAACGGCGATCTTTTTCCCGGTAAAGATGGCGAGAACGATGACGCGCGTAGCGCTGCTTGGAAGGCGGAAAAAGACGCGGTTACGAAAGAACATTTGGACTTGCTTGCAGATTTGGTTAGCGGAGACCTTGTTGCATCCGACCGACAGCCGTTGTTGTGGAAGCATTACTCCTTTGATACCATCCCGTTGGAATTTATTAGCAGCGTCTATGAGGAATTCCTGACTGCCGAGGAACGCGGCAACGACAAAGCTTATTACACGCCTTCGCACCTTGTGGATTATGTGCTTGATGCCGTGCTCCCGTGGAACAGCGAAGATTGGAATGTTCGCATTCTTGATCCTTGTTGCGGCTCGGGGATTTTTTTGGTGAAAGCCTTCCAGCGCCTCATTCACCGTTGGCGGCTGAAGAATAAACGGGACCCACTCGTCACCGATCTACGTCCCATCCTCGAAAACAATCTTGTTGGCGTGGACAAAAACCCTGAAGCCGTCCGTGTAGCCTGTTTCAGTCTTTATCTTGCTATGGCTGACGCAATCGAGCCGAAGCACTACATCACTCGCGATAACATCAAAGTCTTCCCCCGCCTGCGTGGCACACGGCTGATTCGTCAGGACTTCTTCGATGAGGAAACCAATGAAATCCGCACCGGAGCAAACAAGGAGAGTTTCGACTATGTGCTGGGGAATGCACCGTGGGGCGACGGCTCAATCGAAGCCGACCCGTTTCTTGAAAACGAGCAAAAGAACTACGCAAAGAGAATTTTCAATGTCAACGCAACGAAAGCCACCAAGACCCGCGCACAGATTTGGGCAAAAGCGAATGACTGGCCAGTCGCAAACAACGACATCGGTCCCTTGTTCCTCGCAAAAGCCGCCGCGCTTGTGAAGCCGATGGGATTCGTGGCTATGGTAAACACCGCTTCCTTGCTTTATTGGCGTGATGGGCAGGCGACTGAACTTCGGAAGAAACTCTTTACGGCGTTCACCTTCGAGGAAGTCACCAACTTGTCTGCGTTGCGGCGGGAGTTATTTCCGCAAGCCATCGGCCCATCATGCGTAGTCGTATTTCGAACTGGAAAGCCCAACGGACAATCGCCCATGCACTATTATACGCCAAAGCCCACTCGAACAATGAGGGCAAAGCGGAGCGGGGCAGTTGTTTCAAAAGGATTTTCGATTGAGCCAAGTGACGTAAGCGTGTTAACGCACGATGACGCTGCATCCGACTCGATTGTCTGGCCTGCATTGGCGATGGGAAATGCACGTGACCACCTACTTGTTTCGCGGCTGGCGAAGTTGCCAACACTACTAAAGTTGCGAGCACAAGGTAAGGTTTTTACACGCGAAGGCGTCATTTTTGGGAAGGGTGGAAAGAAGTTCGATGACCCAGAACTGGTGAACCTACCGCTATATGCCACACCGATTTTGCCTGCCTCCGGGCTGTTGTTAGATGCGGACAACCTGCCCAAATGGACCGAGCCGCGGGCAGACACAGATGCTTCGACAAAGTTTGAGGCGTTCAAACTTCCGCAACTACTCATTAAACAAACGTTGTCGGCTACCACAAAAAGATTCCGCGCGATGCTGGTTCAAAGTTCACATCCGGTGTGGGGTGTGATTTGCAGTCAGGCTTATGTTACTATTCGGGATTTGGAAAGTGAGGGCAAGAACATAGCACCCGCGTGCATCGTCTATAATAGTCAATTTGCGACCTACTACATGGCGCTTACGAGCAGCAGAGTTGGACATTTTATTCCAGAGGCTCTTGCTGACGAACTGATAAGCGTTCCGCTTCCGAACAATGTTCCCGAATTCTCAAAGCTTGATTCTTTGGAGGCAATAGACGATGCCACGCGTAAGGCGCTCGGTTTCACCACCGCTGACTGGACGCTCATTGAAGACTTTCTTAAATACACTTTGCCTGATGTCCTACGAAAGGCGCCTGGTCCGGCGCGGTTTCCCACACAACGCAGGAATAAGGATGGTGCCAAGGAGCCGGAACTAACGGAATACGCCAAGACGTTCGCCCGCGTTGTCAAAGGCACTTTTGGAAAGAACAAATTCGTTGCGTCCACCATTTTCACTGAACCCGATGACCGTAAACTGCCTGTGCGGATGCTTACCATCCACCTCGACGCGCCGACGCGAGATGGCGTGCAGATCGAACCAATCGAAGCGGATGGATTGCTCGACAAACTTGCGGAGTTTCACGCCGGCCAACTCAAACAGAAACCCCGCGACGCCACCGGCAGCGGTCTTGGTTTCCAACGCATCGCCTATTTTTTTCAACCCAGTCGCGAAAATGGGCGACGGGTAATGAACCTCACTATCGTTAAGCCAGATGAATGCCGTTACTGGACGCGCTCTATGGCCATGCGCGATGCCGACCAACTTGCCAACGCCATTCAGAAGGCGGCTAGGCAACAAACAAAATAATGAGCCGCTACCCAACTCTGAGCGAACTTGCATGGCCGATGGATGATGAGTCTCGGCTGCAAGCTCAGGAATGGGCAAATGGAATTGTCTCCCAAGTGCTCGACTGGACATGGCGCGCTTTTGACATGGTTCGGGCTAGCGCCCTCGGCAGCGTTGATCTTACTCAATCACTTGAACAATTAGAGCGCGACCTTGCCCGACATCATTTCCGAGAGATAAACATTTTGTGGGCACAGGAAACCGGCGGCGAGTGTGCCTTCATGCCACACCACGAATACCCCGAACTCGAAACCCGCTCACCCGCGCCTGCAAAGCCGCCCGCCTATGACATCGCGTTCGTCTGGAATGCAAATCCGCGCCTCGCATGGCCGATCGAGGCAAAAGTTGTTCCAACTGCTAACACACTCGCGGACTATCTTGGTGACGTCAAAAAATTTACCGATGGTATCGCCGCTCCGCTTTCAGGAATCGGCGCACAAATTGCCTACCTGCTCACCGGCACAACTGACGACTTCTTCAACAACCTGCGCACTCGCCTCTCATTGCCACTTCAAACACTGACAGAATTTTCTGCACGCGCACACCGTGTCAGTTCTCACGCGCGCAAAAGTAGTCCAGATCTCCAACTTCATCACATGGCGATGGGCTGCTATTCGTGATTTGGTAGAAACAGGGTTTTTTGTTTGGCACAACACGCGTCTTCAACTTTTAACTACCATAGATTTTTTGGAAAACGGTTCTTCACTCCCCTTGCTTAAAAAAAAGAAATTGCTACCGTGGTTACCCAACTATGGCTTTCAAAAATTTGAGCGGAGCAACTCCTGCCAGCGACAGCCCCGAGGCGCTTTTTAACGACCTCAGGGGACGGAAAATTAAAGGTTTGATCGCCCATCAAGCAGACGTGCTTCGTAATTATTGCCATTCGGCCATTGATAAACCGGATGTCGCATTGAAATTACCGACCGGGAGTGGGAAAACTCTGGTCGGTTTGCTGTTGGGGGAATGGCGGCGACAAAAATTCAATGAGCGGGTTGTCTATTTATGCCCCACAAACCAGTTGGTTAACCAGGTCGTCGAGCAGGCAAATACAAAATACGGCATGACTGTTCGTGGCTTCACCGGAAAGATTCCGAGCTACCTCCCAGCCGCAAAAAGCGAATACCAGAACGCGGAATGTGTCGCCGTCACCTCATACAGCGCATTGTTCAATACGAACCCCTTTTTTTCCGACCCGCACCTCATCATCCTTGATGACGCCCATTCTGCCGAAAATTATATTGCCAGCAATTGGTCTTTGCGAATTGAGAGATATAATCCAGAACATCAGGTGTTATTTCAAGTTTTTGTCGCCCTTTTGCGCAATTTTTTATCTCCATCCGATTATCAAAAATTAAGCGGAGAATGGAATAGTTCTTGGGATAGCTCCTGGGTAGATAAAATTCCGACTCCACAAATTCATTCGACTTTGCCCGACATTATCAGCTTACTGGACACCCATGTGGTTGACACACAACTTCAGTATTCATGGAGTTTGTTACGAGACCATTTGCTCGCTTGCCAACTTTATATTGGAACAAATGAAATTTTAATCCGCCCTTTAATTCCGCCGACGAACACCCATTCCCCTTTTGCAGATGCCAAACAGCGCGTTTATATGTCCGCAACTCTTGGAACGGGTGGCGATCTTGAAAGGTTGACTGGAAGGGCAAATATCACGCGGTTGGATGTTCCGCCTGGTTGGGACCAACAGGGAATTGGCCGGCGCTTGTTCTTCTTCCCAAATTGGTCGTTTAATGAAGCTGAACGTGAAGAATTGGTTTTTGAAATGTGCCAGCGTGCTTCACGAGCCTTAATCATTGTTCCCGACGATGAGACGGCCGAGAAGACGCGTAAGGAAATTGGCACGCGCCTTGGCTTCGCCACATTTTCCGCGAAAGAAATTGAACAATCAAAAAACACATTTGTTGCCACGGAACACGCAGTAGCCGTGATTGCGAACCGATATGAAGGGATTGATTTTCCCGACGATGATTGCCGACTGCTTGTGCTCCAAGGATTTCCGGGGGCCATGAATGCGCAGGAACGGTTCATCGCGACGCGCATGGGTGCCTCGATTCTTCTCAATGATCGAGTCCTGACGCGCATCGTGCAAGCGTTTGGGAGATGCACCCGCTCGCCAACTGATTATGCGGCGGTGGTAATTTACGGTGACGAACTTCACCGTTACATTCTCCGTCAAGAATGCCGTGCACAGCTACATCCAGAACTTCAGGCCGAACTGAAAATTGGGTTGGATCAGTCAAAAGAAACAACCAAGAAAGATGTCCTCGAAAATTTGGATTTGTTCCTTCGTCAGACCAAAGAATGGGGTCAAGTTCATGGAGAAATCTTGAAACTGAGAAATAGTTTGAAGCAGAGCATTCCCGCCGGCACCGAAGACCTGCACATTGCCGTCAATGCCGAATTGGATTACCAATACGCACTTTGGCATGGCGATTATGTTGCTGCCTTGGAGGCGTGCAACCGTGTGATCGCCGCTTTGAAACACAATGATCTTCGCGGCTATCGCGCCCTGTGGAATTATCTGGCGGGAAGTGCCGCCTTCCTGGCTTCCAAAAGCGGAACGCCTGCGTTGGCTGGTCGTGCCCAAAATCATTTCAAGGCCGCTAAAGATGCAGCTCGTGGGATTCCCTGGCTTGCGAACCTTTCCAGGTTTGATGGTTCTTCCATTGATGCCGAAGTGCCCGACCGGAAGGTCATGGTTCTTGTTGAACGACTGGAAACAAACCTTGAAAAAATCGGGACGTTGCACAGCCAGAAATTTGATGAGATAGAAAAATTCATTCGGGAAAACCTTTTGGCATCGGATAATACGCAATTTAAGCGTGGACAAACCGAACTTGGAAAGCTTCTCGGTTACGATGCAGGAAACAAAGAAACCACTGGGGCGCCTGATCCGTGGTGGATTGCGGATGAAAATCTATGCTTTATTTTCGAGGATCATTCCGACGCAAAATTGGCTTCCAGTCTGAACGTTACAAAGGCTCGACAGGTTTGCACGCATCCTAATTGGGTGCGG
Organism: Verrucomicrobiia bacterium; assembly: GCA_035545995.1. GTDB lineage: Bacteria > Verrucomicrobiota > Verrucomicrobiia > Limisphaerales > UBA11358 > UBA11358. The sequence continues at coordinate 15,150 of DASZXH010000013.1, read as the reverse complement.
AAAAATCTGCCAATGGTGGAGGGAGCCATAATTTTGCCTGTGCTGGTGACTCCGGTCACCAAGGCAGATACAGATGCACTCCCTCATTTGAGTGAAGTTGCGTTATGGAAAATCAATGATTTTAGAAAATGGGCGGACAACGCATTGACGGTCATCCGGCAACTTCGCGCCACCTTTCCCGGCCCTGGCGATCTCGTATGGCGGGCTGAAGCAGCCACCGCCTATATGGAGCACGTTCTTGACCCGACTGGTTTGCTCAATTTTTTTAAGAGTCAACCAGCATCTAAAATGCTTTCGGCATGAGGGAAAGCGATTCAGCCGTTAGCATGTTTCCCGGATACAAGAATCAATGAATAACCCTCCAACGTAAAATTGAATATGAAGGATTTGATTATCAGGATAATTTGTTCCGCTCTTAATAATGTTTTTTCTGGCCAGCCAAATCTCTCCAAATTCATCCCACAGGAAACTGCTGAACGCGAACCCAATCTGTCATTTCATTTTGCCAACGAACTTTGGAAATTTCTTTTCTGGTTGGACTGCGATTTCGACGTCACCAAGTCTTTTCACCACGACAAACGCCCTGATATGATTTTTCACAGACGAGGAATAAATGCCTTAAATTTTCTCGTTGTCGAAGTGAAGCGCAAATCGAATCCAAACGGTTTTGCGGACGACTTGGTAAAAATCAGAGACCACTGGTTTGACGATGATTTGCATTATCAATTCGGTGCGAGTGTTGTTATTGATGAAAATACGGGCGATTATACTTTACGGCTGATGGAGCGTGGCAGTATTGAGCCGATAAAGCCGGTCACAAAAGACAGCTTCAATTCCCGCTTGGACATTGCCGACATCAGTTTTGAAGGCCGTAAGATGCTGAAAGCCAAAGTCGCTGCCATTATTCACTCAGAAGAAGCAAAAGCAAATTCGACTGATCTCGTCACTGATTTGAATCTTTCGATTTGTGCCGTTTATGCCAGAAAGTGGAGTGTTGATGATATTGTCATCGGCGCGACAGCAAAAGCTTGGCTTGCGAAAAAGGAGCTTCTCCCCAGCACTTGGGGACTTTTACCACCCCAAGTTGACTTCATCAAGCGGGCTGGCATACGACTTACAATGATGTATTCCCCTGCGTCAGAACTCACACTTCGCCCTAATCCGCTAGAGGATGTCGCCGCAGGGAGTCTGGTTATTTTTGATGCGGACACGCTCGGCCATGAAAAACTAAACAAGGCCGAGAGAATTGCGACGTTGCTCCATGAGATTGGGCATGTTTTTTACGCATTAACGCCAAAGAAACCAATTCCACCAACTGTTTATGTCACAGCGACGAATGGAGAAAGCGAAAGCGAGAATGCTGCCGACGACTTTGCTTACCAGCTTGGATATGGAAAACAGATTATCTCAAGTCTGGAAACACTGGCTGGTATTTATCCTCAAACATTTGGAACACCTGGAATAAAAGCGCGGATCGAAAGAATGAAGTCAAAAACGGCAACCGAGTGATTTATACATCCAGATCGCACGTAGGCCATTATATTTCGACGTGAGTGCCGAACGATATTCTTCCGACAAACTTTGCAGCTTCACATAGGGCGGATTCGTGGCGATTACATCAAAGCCGTCAGGCATTCCAATCGAGTTTAAAAATTGATTCGGCTCGGTTGTAAAAAAATCGCATTGATGAAGATTCAACGCTTTCCGAGGCAAAGGGCGGCGTTTAGAAGCCAAAAACAATTCAATCAGGCATTGGGCATTTGCCAATGTGACTGGGTCGCGATCAAATCCCCAAATATGGTTTTGAAAAGAATCTTCGTAATGGATTTGCTGCTCCTCAAAGAAAACTTCGGCAGCTGCGATCTGAAATGCTGCGCCGCCACAACATGGATCACAGAATGTAAAATTTTTCGTTCTGGATTTTGCAGCCATCGCCATTCCTTCACGAATCAAATATTTCGCGATGAACGGCGGTGTGTAGACGACTCCATGCTCACGACGATGGTCTTCTGAAAATGTTGCTTCAAACGCGTCTTCGACTTGCGAAAGATTAACAAAGTCATTTCCGCTTCCGCCAAGCAAGGACATTGAAGTCAAGGACCGCTGTGTAAAATTGCTTAAATAACGATTAGAGACAAATCCACTGGATAATTCTTGCACCGCCACGCCATTACGGTTTGCCCAATTTTTGATGACGGCTGCTTTGATTTCATCAGGTGAGTAGTCTTGAAGCAGAACCTTCACTCTCCCGGCTAAATCGGAAGAAGTTTTTTCGATTCTAGCGTTTCTAGCAGCAATCATCTCGTTTTGTAAGATGTGACCGTTTCAATTTTATGCTTTCGCATATACTTCTGCACCTTTTTCGACAAATTCGCGAGATTTTTCTTCCATCCCGCGTTTGAGCGCTTCTTCCTCGGCGATGCCTTGTTCGGCGGCGTATTTGCGGACGTCTTCGGTGATTTTCATCGAGCAAAAATGCGGGCCGCACATGGAGCAGAAGTGCGCGGTTTTTGCGCCATCTTGCGGCAGGGTTTCGTCGTGAAATTCGCGCGCGGTCACGGGGTCGAGCGACAAATTGAACTGGTCTTCCCAGCGGAATTCAAAGCGCGCTTTGCTCAACGCGTTGTCGCGGTATTGCGCGCCGGGATGGCCTTTCGCCAAATCGGCGGCGTGCGCGGCGATTTTGTAGGCGATGACGCCGTCTTTCACGTCTTTTTTGTTCGGCAAACCGAGATGTTCCTTCGGCGTGACGTAGCAGAGCATCGCGCAGCCATACCAGCCGATCATCGCCGCGCCGATGCCGCTGGTGATGTGGTCGTAGCCGGGCGCGATGTCCGTCGTGAGCGGGCCGAGCGTGTAGAACGGCGCTTCGCCGCACCATTCGAGTTGCTTGGCCATGTTTTCCTCGATCATGTGCATCGGCACGTGGCCGGGGCCTTCGTTCATCACTTGCACGCCTTTCGCCCACGCGCGTCTGGTCAATTCTCCCTGCACTTGCAATTCGCCGAATTGCGCTTGGTCATTCGCGTCGGCGATTGAACCCGGACGCAAGCCGTCGCCGATGGAAAAGGAAACGTCATACGCAGCCATGATGTCACAGATGTCGTCCCAATGCGTGTAGAGAAAATTTTCCTGATGATGCGCGAGACACCATTTCGCCAAAATGCTACCGCCGCGCGAAACAATGCCGGTCATGCGCGACGCGGTGAGCGGAATGAACCGCAGCAACACGCCCGCGTGAATGGTGAAATAATCCACGCCTTGCTCGGCTTGTTCAATCAACGTGTCGCGGAAAATTTCCCACGTGAGTTCTTCAGCTTTGCCGCCGACTTTTTCGAGCGCCTGATAAATCGGAACTGTTCCGATTGGAACTGGAGAATTTCGTAAAATCCATTCGCGCGTGGCGTGGATGTTTTTGCCCGTGGACAAATCCATCACGGTGTCCGCGCCCCATTTCGTCGCCCAACGCATTTTTTCAACTTCTTCCTCGATGCTCGAAGCGACGGCGGAATTGCCGATGTTCGCGTTGATTTTCACGAGAAAATTCCGGCCAATAATCATCGGTTCGGATTCGGGATGATTGATGTTGGACGGAATGATGGCGCGTCCGGCGGCAATTTCGCTTCGCACAAACTCCGCTGTAATCTCTTTTGGAATTCGTTGGGGAAAACGGGAGAATACTGATGGCACGAAGTCATTTCGGATTTCGAATTTCGGATTTCGGATTGAATTTTGCGCCGAGCCTTCATGCTGTTTGTTCAAATCATTACGCACAATGTCGTTTGCCAAATCCGCAATCCGCAATCCGCAATCCGCAATCTTCATATTCTCGCGGATGGTGATAAATTCCATTTCCGGCGTGATGATGCCGGCGCGGGCGTATTGTAGTTGTGTGACGATTTTGCCTTTTTTTGCGCGAAGTGGTTTGCGACGTGGTGCGGTCAAGCCTTCGAGGCGAAAATTCGTTTCATCCTGACGTTTTGCGTGCGAAAGGCCACGATGTTTTTCGGATAAATAACCGTCGTCAATCGGCTGCACTTCGCGGCCTTCGTATTCCTCCACATCGCCGCGCGACAGAATCCAGTTGCGGCGCAGCGCGGGCAAACCTTCCTCGACTGTGCCGGTGAAATCCGGGTCGCCCCACGGCCCGCTGCAATCATAGACGCGCACGGGCGCATTCTTCTCAATCGCGCCGGTATAAGACTTGGTGTCGCTCACTTCGATCTCGCGCATCGGCACGCGCACGTTGGGATGAATCTGTCCGCCGACGTAAATTTTTTTTGAATTCGGCAGTTGCTCGCTGCTGTGCGGCTCAAATGACTCTTTGGATGCAATCATAATTTTCTGCGAAGAGCCGGAGAGTGGTTTATTTCCCTGCGCCGGCATTATCCGGTTCAAGTTCACGGGTCATTCACACTTTCGCGTGAAACTCTCAGCGCCCAGCCCTTTCTAAAATTTTGCGGACTCCGCCAAACTTCGTGTCGGAAGGGCTGGGTTTGGCTCCCCGATTCCTGAAAGCTAGGGCGAATGGCCGGACACGTCAAGTCACTCTGATTGCGAAACACTTCCTTGAAAAATGTTTCCGACGAAAACCGGTTTGCGCGATGGCGCGAGCCAAGCGTGTTCGCTTGGCGCATTCCAAATCCAAAGACTGCCGTCAGCGGCCAGAGCGATTGAATTCCAATAATCAAATTCAGAAAGCGCGAGCCAATCTGAATGATTGCCCAATTGAACCGCTTTCGCTGTATTTGGATTTTGGATCAAATACCAAAGACTTGGCCAACTCCACAACGTGCCGTCGCTGCGAAGGGCAATCAGTGAATCTTCGCCCGCGACAGCCGCTTTCCATTTCGTGTCTCGAGCAAGCTGAATTTTCTTTGGCTTTTGATTTTCTTGGTAGAGAACCAGCCAAAGTTCGCCGTTTGCTTTGACTCCGGCAGTCCACACGCCTATTGATGAGGCGAGAGAAACAAACTTTTCATTTGGCAGTTGCCATGATTCGAGTTGATGCAAATGCGCGGAATTTGTTTCCCATTGCTTGACCCAAATGCTGCCATCCGTTTTTCGCGCAAAAAGGCCGGAATGGCGGCCGTAAGAAAAAACGTCCGTCCAATTCGTTCCTCGATCCAGAGATTGAGGCGGCATGGTCAGATATTTTTTCAGCTTGCTGGAATCTACTTTGTTGCGGCTCATTCCCCACGTCCAAAGTGTTCCATCCTTTTTCAAAAGCAAAAAGTTATCGCCACCTTCGGCAACGCGAGACCAATTTTTTTCGGAACCAATTTGTGTCAGCGGATAAAGCGGCACTCCAGCCCAACCGCCGTAAGTTTGAAAACTCCATAAACTTCCATCGGATTTAATCGCGACAACCCGAAAACTATCCGAAGCGGCGTCCGTCCAATTTGAGCCGTCAACAAAATGTTGTGTGTCCAAACGCGGAATGATTCTTTCAAAGCCGGAGAAATCGGTTCGTTCCGACCACAATCTTCCGTCCGCAAACAACGCGGAAACGGCATTAAGAGAATTCAGCAGTTTTGGCGGTCGGATTCGCTCAAGCGCGCGAGGCCATGCGGCTTGTCGGCGGGCGTTAAAAACTCCCACGCGCGAAGATAAATCGCATTACTCAAAATAAAAATCGTCGCGAACGCGGCGAGGACGACGATGATATTTCGCCGCCACAATTTCCAATTTTCATGCAGCCATTTGAAATTCCGAAACGTCAGCCAGCCAAAAGTGAGCAGCAAAATCGGAAGACCTAAATAGATTTTAAGAATTTGAATTCCAAACTGTTCAGCCGTATAACCATGCCCAAATCTGACAATAGCTATGGCAGACGCCGCTTCGTAAAAATAGATCGCGACCGTGACAACAATTGCCAGACCAATGGCTTGCAGCGTCGTGCGCGCGAGCGTCGAGGCGTAAAAGGAAATGAAAAAAACGGACGTGGCGACGGCAAAAATCCAATAATCGAAATGCGTGAACGTGGTGACAAAGTCTTTCGGGCTTTCAATCAAAATCGGCATCACGCCGCCAAGAATCAGGCTCAAAATCAACGCGGCGGAAAATTTGATGAACAGTTGCATCCGACGCGAAACCGGCAGGCATAATTGCAATTCGATGATTCCCAGCCGACGTTCTTCTGCGACAGCCGAACTACCAATGAGCAACGGCATCAACAACCAAAGCCCCCAAGTCATTTCCAACATCCCATGGATGTTTGGATTTTCAAAACCGGGATGAAGTTTCAAGGTGATCTGGGCAGCCAAATGTAATGCGAGCACGACGGCGGCAATCAATAAATTGATTTGCTGCGATTGGATTTCTTTGCGAACAAGCGCGGAAAACCAATGGCGTGGCCGGCTGGAAACATTGGCCCGCTCGGAAATTCTTTTGCGCCATTGAAATGAAATTTCCCCACCTGTCCATTGCGTGTCCTGCGCGTTCAAAAACAAATGTCGCGCCCAGAAAAATCCGGCGATGGAATAAATTGTAAAAACGACCAGCCCAAGAATTTCTTCCGTCGTATCCGCAAATTGGAAATGTTCAGAAAGTCCTACAAACAAAGTCAAAATTATCATTGGAACCAAAAGAGCAAACCAGAATGCGCCAGTCACTTGCCGCAAAAGCAGGGTCGTCCAAAGTCCTCCGCTGCAAGCGACGGAAGCGATAAGCAGCGTGACTATGACAGGTCCCAAAGGAGGAACAAAAAATGAGCGATGGTAAAAGTCATATCGAATTTCTGCTAAAATTAGCATCGCAAAAAGAATAAGCATTATGGCGACAATCAGCGTGGTTATTTTGACCAACCAAAAATGACGTCGTGAAATCGGTTGCGAAAGTGATAACGAAAATGTTCGAAAACTGAATTCCTGGCCAAATGAAGCAAGGCCAAGAAATAAAAATCCAAGTGCGAGGGTGTAGATATGATATGAGTCCAAATTTGGGGGAATAATCCATATCGGCAAAATAACTAGCAACATCGCCGCAATCCACGCGGGCAGAATCAGCCGGATTTCCTTTTTGATGAGCGCGTTCATAAAATGTCAAAGTAGGACAGGCATCCTGCCTGTCCAGCGAGCGCGTCAGCGCGAGCAGTTGGCGAAGGCAGGCAAGATGCCTGCCCTACTTTAAGCGCGGTGTTCATGCGTTTTGTTTCAAGGTTTTTGACGCCACGAAAATTTCTTCGAGCGAAAGTGATTCCACTTTCAATTCCTCCGGTGAAAATGATTTCAATTTTTCAATCAATGGCTCGCTGTTACCGTTGGCAAGAATTTCCAGTTCGCGCCCGGCGGATTTCACGTTGAGCGCACCGGGAAAATTTGTTTGCGGCAGCGATTGCGAAAATCGCGCGCGAATTTTTTTGAAACGGTCGCGCGCGGAATCAGCTTCCATCGTCAACAGTTCACGCCCGTTTTCGATGATGGCGAATTCGTCAATCAGGCCTTCAAATTCGGAAATCAAATGCGTGGAAACAAAAATCGTGCGCGCGCCGTCACCGCCGGATTGATACGCGCCGATGACGGTTTCGATAAATTCGCGACGGACAATCGGGTCGAGGCCGCTCGTTGGCTCGTCGAGAACGAGCAATTCCGGTTCGGGACAAACCGCGCCGATGAGCGCGACTTGCGTTTTCTGGCCTTTGGAAAGATTGCCCGCCTTTTGATTTGGATTGAGTTGAAAGCGCGTGAGCAAATCGTTTTCGATGTCGCAATTCCACTGTTTGCGAAACGACGCGAGATAATCCAGCGTGTCGCGCACGGTCATCCACGGATAAAACGCGACGGCGTCCGGCACGTAGGCGAGTCGCGATTTGACAGCCACTTCATTACGCTGCGGATTCAATCCAAAAACGCGCACGTCGCCGGAATTTGGCCGCAACAAATTCAACAGACATTTAATCGTCGTGGTTTTGCCCGCGCCGTTGCGCCCGAAAAATCCGTAGCATTTTCCGGCGCGCACGGTGAGGCTCAATCCGTTCACGGCGTCCAGTTTGCCGTAACGCCGCGTGAGATTTTTGATTTCGATGACGGGATTTTCGCTCATGATTTTTCCTTTTCGTTTTTGGCGGATTTGCGTTCAAAGAAATCGAGCCGCTCCTTGACAAGCGCGAGAAATTCGTCGCGCTCCACTTGCAGGTGATGCGCGGTGACGACAGCGGAATCAATTTCCTTGAGCAAAATTTTTTCACGCACCTGTTTTTTGAACGGTGAATTGTTTTCGGACAAAAAACAGCCTTTGCCCTGCGCCGTGTGAATGACGCCTTGTTTTTCAAGTTCCGTGTAAGCCTTGGCGACGGTGTTACGATTGACGCGCAATTCCTCGGCGAGCGCGCGAATCGGCGGCAGCGGTTCGCCGGTTTTCAGCGCGCCCGACGCGGCGGCGTGCCGAATCTGCTCCACCAGTTGCAGATAGACCGGTGTGCCGGATTTGAAATCAATTTGGAACAGCATTTTTAATTGTCATAGGACAATATGACAGTTGGCCAACCTTGTCAATAAAATTTTCTGCGCACACGTGAATGCACGCGCTTGACACCTGCGCGATTTCATCGGCAATTTTAGGCATGAAATCTCTCAAATGGCTGGGGTTCGCTTTTCTCGTTGTAATGGCTTCGATTGCCGCTGGTTCGGCCAAAGCTATCTGGCTCGATGAACTGGATTTGTCGGTGGCGGCGCAAGGCTGGGGCGATCCGCACAAAAATCAATCCGTGGACGGTCATGCGCTGACGATTGGCGGAGAAAAATTTGACCGCGGGTTTGGCACACACGCCGAAAGCATTTTGAATATAAAACTCGATGGTGGCGCGCAAAATTTTTCGGCGAGCGTTGGCGTGGACAGCGAAGTGACCAATCGGGTGGCGAGCGTGGAATTTCTTGCCGTCGGCGATGGAAAAATTCTCTGGCAAAGCGGCGTGATGCACGCGGGCGATGCGGCCAAGCATTGCGACGTTAATCTTGCAAACGTAAAAAACTTGACGCTTAAAGTGAGCGACGCCGGCGACGGCATTTCCTATGACCATGCGGATTGGGCGGACGCGAAATTTGAAATGCTTGAAAACCAATCTGTGTCCGTCGTAAGTGACGAGCCGGCTCTGGTCGCACCTTACATTTTGACGCCGCCCGCGCCCACTACGCCGCGCATCAATGGCGCAAACATTTTCGGCGTGCGACTGGGATCGCCGTTTTTATTTACAATTGCCGCGACCGGCGACCGGCCAATGACTTTTTCGGCGAAACATTTGCCGCGTGGTCTGAAATTAAATTCTCAAACTGGCCACATCACCGGCACGTTGAAAGTTAAAGGCGAATATGTCGTCACGTTGCGCGCAAAAAATGTGCTGGGCGAAGCGGAAAAGAAATTCCGCATCATTTGTGGCGATCAAATCGCACTCACGCCGCCGATGGGCTGGAACAGTTGGAATTGTTTCGCCGGCGCGGTTTCCGAGGAGAAAGTGAAATCCGCTGCGGACGCAATGGTCAAGAGCGGCCTCATCAATCACGGCTGGACTTACATCAACGTGGACGATTACTGGCAGAATCATCGCGATTCTAGCGACCCGACGTTGCGCGGGCCATTTCGTGATGCGCAAGGCAACGTCGTGCCCAATTCGCGATTTCCCGACATGAAGGGCATGGCGGATTATATCCACAATCTTGGGTTGAAAGCCGGTTTGTATTCCTCGCCCGGTCCGTGGACGTGCGGCGGTTGCACCGGCAGTTGGCAGCACGAACAACAGGACGCCGCGCAATACGCAGCGTGGGGTTTCGATTATTTGAAATACGACTGGTGCAGTTACGGAGAAATTGCATCGGGTGGTGACCCAAATGCAAAAGACATTCCGCTTTGGGGCAAGACGGCGACGAATGACGCGGGCGCGATTTTTCCATACAAAGTCATGGGCGCATATTTGCGCGAGCAAAAACGCGACATCGTTTTCAGCCTTTGTCAATACGGCATGGCCGATGTCTGGCAATGGGGCGGTTCGGTGAACGGCAATTGCTGGCGCACCACCGGCGACATCACGGATACCTGGCGCAGCATGAGCGACATCGGTTTCAATCAGGACAAAGCCGCGCCTTACGCCAAGCCGGGAAATTGGAACGATCCTGACATGCTCATCGTCGGTGAAGTCGGCTGGGGCAATCTGCACCCCACACGCCTGTCGCCGGACGAACAATACACGCACATCAGTTTATGGTGTTTGTTGTCCGCACCGCTGCTCATCGGCTGCGACATGACTCAACTTGACGCCTTCACGTTGAATCTATTGGAAAACGATGAAGTACTGGCGATTGACCAGGACGCGCTCGGCAAGGAAGCGACCTGCGTCATTCACGACAACGATTTGCGCGTTTATGAAAAAGAATTGGAAGACGGCGGACTTGCCATCGGGTTTTTCAATCTCGGGCGCGAACCGATGAAATTGGATTTCAAGCAATTCGCGCAACTGGGACTTTCAGGCAAACAGCATGTCCGCGACTTGTGGCGGCAACAGGATTTGCCCGACGTGGAAGCAACAAGCGGAGACATTCAATTGAATGTCCCCGCTCACGGTGTGGAACTTTATAAATTTACTTCTGCGAAATAAGCGTTGTCGCCTTAGAATGAGGCCGGCGGGTTGCCAGTGCGAGCAACCCCAGCGACCCCAAGGACAGCAAAGCGACTGAAGAGGGTTCAGGAGCCGGCACAATTTGCACGCTAAAATCGCCGGTAGAAGCGCCATTTTCAACAAAAGTGCCGCTTCCGCTGTATGCCACCGACAAACCGGAATTTGCAGTATTTGCCAAATCCGTGGGTGAGAAGGAAGCGGTATAAAACAATTGAATGAAATCACCGGGATTTAGAGCATTTGCACTGCTGTTGTCAACAAACTGGATAGAATTACCAACACCAGTGCCAGTCCAGCCGTTCTGTCCAGAAATATTGGAAAGTTCTGACGACGGAAGATAGAAAAATGGGGAGACATCGGGCGTCCAAGCATACCAAAAATTACCAATTTGCGTCGTGCCAGTGTCAGTCAAAGTAATTGTATAATCCCAGTTAGCACCGCTTTGAACGCCGGAAATAGTAGCGCTGGCACTGGTAGTTTGGGACTGACCTGAAGCTGCCGATACAACCAAACCAACAGCGGCTAACGCAGTGGGTAAGAACGAATTCAATGGTAATTTCATGATTGGAACCTTTCTTTTTAAACGAATCAGATTGTTGTTCGCTAATGAGAGGAATGAACTGTCAAAAGGTTCCCAGCCACCGAAAATTTTTTTGACGGCTTAATCCAATAATTCCGCCAATTTGCTGTGTTTGCGCTTCAATTCGTCAATCAGCCGGTCGTAACGATGAATTCGCTGAAACGCGCGCACGATGAGATAAACTGCCAGCGCGATGAGGCCGACATTCAACGCGATCAACGGCACCAGCCAGTGCAACACTTTATGGATTTGATATGCTTGTGATGTCGCAATCAGAACGCTCAACACCGACAAAGGAAACGCGAAAATGGCGATGCCTGTGCGCAGCAGGGAAAATGCCGTCCGTTTCTCCGCCAGCAACAATTGGACTTCGTTGAGGATAAACGTGTCCGAGGCCGGGTCGGATTTTGTTGGCGCGGGATTGTCCATGCGCGAATAAACTTAACACAATCCGCCAACCGCGAAACGATAAATGCCGTAATCAAATCTCAACCAATGCCATGCCGATTTTGTGTCGTCATGGAACATTTATTTTACGGGCATTTGGTTGTTTTGCCAGAACTCAATCACCTCATGCCAAAATTTCGGCGGCGATTCCGTTATTTGACAATGCCCGCCGCTTGGAAATTCCCAAAGTTTTTTTGGCCCGCTGTAACCGTCGTAAAGTTTCAGCCCGAATTTCTCCGGCACGACATCATCCTTGCCGTCAACGCTGATTCCCACTCCGCCGTGATAATTCCGCAAATATCTTTCCGACGGAAATCGGTCCACCACCAGCGGCCAGACCGGTAGAAATGGAAAATGATGTTGCGCCACAACTGCCAAATTGTTGAAAGGCGAAATTAAAAAAATACCCGCGATTTTATCGGGATATTTACCGGCCAGAAATGAAGCCACGCCCGTCCCTAGCGATTCGCCGACGAGATAAATGGGTTTGTTAGCAGGCAACAGTTGAAACGCTTCAGTGGCGGCGGCAAATAAACTCGTTTGGCTCGGTTCGCCCGGACGGTCTTCGTAACCGGGATATTCCAGAATATAAACGTCAAAATTTGCCGCGCTTTGAATGTCGTTGGCGTAGCGATCCGAGCCAATCGCCGTGCTGCCGTTGCCATACGCAATCAAAACAATTCCATCCGCTGGTTGCCGAACCGAAAGATGTTTGAAACCGATGAATTCGCCGATTGAATTTGTCCAGCGCTCCAATTTTGTGCCTTCCGCCCGGCGCTCGACTTCTTCGCGGGTAAAAACCCTCGGATGATAAATGAACGACCGTTGCGAAACCGCCATGACCGCGCAAATGACCAGATAAATCGCCGAACAAAATAACAAGAGCAACTTTCCCAAACGCATTGGAGAAAATGACTTTGGCCGTTCATTCATGGATTGGGTGAAATACTTATGATTGACCGTTTAAGTGTGAATAAAATCCGGCGGCAACAAAATTTAATTTTCCGGAAACTTTTTCCAATCCGCGCTTCTCACCCAAAAGGCAAACAGGATTTCGGGATGACAATCGCAAAAACAAACTCACAAATACTATGAAAATGCTGAAAAGATTGAAGTCGGCTTCCGCCGCGCTGGTGATGGCCGGCGAACCGCCCGACTCTCTGGCAATTTGTCCGGTGCGAACAAGGGCTATTATCAGGGCCTGACCACGGGTGGGCACAGATTGGCGAATGCAGTAAATTATTTTCAATCCGCGTTTATCCGTGTAAATCTGTGGCTGCAAAATGATTCATCCGCAGGCCATCATCCATCCGAAGGCGAAACTGGACGCGTCGGTTCGCGTCGGGCCGTATGCCGTGATTGACGAAGGTGTGGAGCTTGGCGCGAATTGCGTCGTCGGGCCGCACGTTTATCTGACCGGCAACACAAAAATTGGCGCGAATAATTCCTTTCACGCAGGTTGCGTCATCGGCGACGCGCCGCAGGATTTGAAATACAAAAACGAACCGACGCGATTGCGCATCGGCGACGGGAATGTTTTTCGCGAGCACGTCACGATTCATCGCTCGACGAAAATGGAAAGCGAAACGATTGTCGGGTCGCACAATTTCCTCATGGCAAATTCCCACGTCGGCCACAATTGCCAAATTGGCAATCATGTCATCGTCGCCAATGGCGCGTTGCTGGGCGGTCACGTAATTGTGCAAGACCGCGCGTTCATTTCCGGCAATTGTCTCGTGCATCAATTTGCCCGCGTCGGCACGCTGGCGTTGATGCAGGGCGGTTCGGCCATCAGCAAGGATTTGCCACCGTTCACCATTGCGCGCGGCGACAATGGAATTTGCGGATTGAACGTCGTTGGATTGCGTCGCGCCAATGTTTCCGCAGGCGAACGGATGGAATTGAAACGATTATATCATTTGTTGTTTCGCGGCAGGGAAAATTTGCGCGACGCTTTGGCCGAGGCGCAAAAAAAAAATTCCGGCGCGATGGCGAAAGTTCTGATAGAATTTGTGGCGAACGCGAAACGCGGCGTTTGCGCGGACACCGGATATTCGGCGGACGAAAGCGAATGAATCACCATGTATAAAATCATCGGACAGGATGGCAAGGAATACGGGCCGGTTGGCGCGGAACAAATCCGGCAATGGATTGCGGAAGGCCGTGTCGAACAACGGACGCCGGTTTTTGCCGATGGCGCGGCGGATTGGAATTTTATCGGTTTGTTGCCGGAATTCGCGGGACTCTTTTCGGGTAGTTTGTCGCCGACGTTCGCGCCCAAAACCATTGCGCCGCCAATTCCATCACCGCGAACGAGCCGATTTGCGACCGCCGGATTGGTTTGCGGCATTTTATCCGTCACGTGCATCTGTTGTTGCGCGGGCGTTCCATTCAACATTTTGGGCATGATTTTTTCCATCATCGCGCTGGTGCAAATCAGCGAGAATCCACAATTACATCAAGGCCGCACGCTGGCCATCGTTGGTCTTATTTTATCTGCCATCAGTTCATTGTTGATGGTTTTTGCCATCGCTTCCGGCCATACGCACATCAATATCAACACGGGCGGTTTTAATCCATGATTGCGCCCGCCAAACCACAAGCTGTTCCGCCGAAGATCAAAACTGCGGCGCAACCACCGCTAATCATTTTTGCCGGCATCGTTTTTGGCGGTGTCATTCTTGGAGCCGGTGTCATGCTGTATTTCTTCAATCCCGGCACGCATCATTTTTTCCCGACGTGCACCTTTCATCAATTGACCGGATTTTATTGTCCCGGCTGCGGCGCGACGCGCGCCACTTACCAATTATTGCACGGAAATCTTTTGAATGCGTTGCATGACAATGCGCTGTATGTGTTGGTATTATTTATGGCAGTATTGCGTGGGGTTTGGTTTTTGAAGCGAAAAGTTTGCAATCAGCCAATCCGCTTTTTCATTCCACCATTGGCGTTGTGGTTATTTCTTGCCACCGTGCTGATTTTTGCCGTGTTGCGAAATCTGCCGGCATTTTCATTTCTCGCGCCGTGAATACTTTTCGCTTTTGCGGAAGCGCGGCGTCAGGTTCAATTTAAGCCATGAATGCAACGCATCCACTGACAACTACGGCTTTTGACCTTCCCGGCTATCGCATCACGAAATCTTTTGGCGTCGTGCGCGGCATCATCGTGCGGTCGCGTTCGGTCATCGGTAATTTCGGCGCGAGCATCCAAAGTATTTTTGGCGGCAACATCACGCTTTACACCAACCTGTGCGAGCAGGCGCGGGAAGACACGTTCAATCTCATGCTCACGCACGCCGGCCAGCTTGGCGCCAATGCGGTCATCGGCGTGCGCTACGACGCGACGGAAATCGCGCCCGGCATCACGGAAGTGTTGTGCTACGGCACGGCGGTGTATGTCGAAAAAAGTTGAGCTTAAAAATATAAAGTGAGAAAAATTTTAATTTGGAATTCTTGCCTTAAGCATCACGGACAACCGGAAACATGAAGGCATTGAGCGCCGATACTTATTTAGC
>DASZXH010000012.1:0-56791 GCA_035545995.1 Verrucomicrobiia bacterium | reverse complement strand
GCTTTTGAACAACAAAGACCGCCCGGGCATCGTCGGTCATCTCGGCACGTTGTTGAGCAAACATCACGTCAACATTGCCAACATGAGTTTGTCGCGCGACACTGTGGGCGGGTCGGCGTTGACGGTGTTGAATCTGGACAGCGCGCCGCCACCGGCTGTTCTGGACGAACTGAAAAAAGACGCCGACATCAGCAATGTCAGAGTGGTGAAACTGTGAACAAATCCAACCAAATCGGGTCAAACCAAAACATGAAAATCAAAATGAAACCAATTTTTCCGGCGGTGTTCCTTGCCGCCATAATGCTTTTGCCGCGCGTCCATGCGGCAACCGCCAACGCGACCGCCACGGCAACAGACACAAACAATCCCAACGCAACCATGACGGCGCTGTTTGGCGACCCGGTCATCGCCAAGGGTAAAGGTTTTGAACTCAAACAGAGCCAATTGGATGAAGTGTTGACGGGACTGAAATCAGCCGCCGCCGCGCGCGGGCAAACGATTCCGCCGGAACAATTGAAATTGTATGAAGGCTTGATGCTGAATCGGCTCATTGAAACTAAAATTTTACTGCAGCAAGCCACAGCTGAAGACAAGACTGCGGGTCAAAAATTGGCGGACGCGCAGATTGCTGCATTGCTGAAACGCGCCGGTTCTCAGGAAAAACTGGATCAGCAAATCAAGGCTTTGGGCATGTCATCCGTTGACGACGTGCGCAAGGGCTTTGTGGATCAGTTCACGGCGGAGAAAGTTTTGGAGAGCGCGTTGAAAATCACGGTTTCGGACGATGACATCAAAAAATTTTACGCCGATCATCCGGACAATTTCGAGCAACCGGAAATGGTTCATGTGCGGCACATTTTGTTGATGACGATTGACCCGGCCACGCGCCAGCCGCTGTCCGACGACCAGAAAGCCGCCAAGCGTAAACAAATTGACGACATCCTGAAACGCGCCCGCGCCGGCGAAGACTTCGCCAAACTGGCGACGCTATATTCGGAAGACCCCGGCTCCAAGGATGACGGCGGCGAGTTGGCGCCATTCCCGCACGGGCAGATGGTGGCCGAATTTGATTCGGCTGCGTTTGCTTTGAACACGAATCAGATTAGTGACGTGGTCACGACGCAATATGGTTATCACATCATCAAATTGCTCGACAAGACGCCGGCCAAAAAATTGGAGTTGACGGACACAGTGCCTGCCGGCGACACAACTGTCTCCGATAGCATAAAAAGATACCTCACACAACAAAAGGCGGCCAAACTGGCACCGCCTTATTTGTCTGATTTGAAAAAGACCGCGGGAGTTGAAATCACCGACGCCGATTTGAAGATAGCGGCGGCGGCGGCTGAAGCCAACGCCTTGAAGGCGTCGAGCGCGACAAACGAACCGGCGGCGAATTGACGCGCTTGCTAAATCCGGCGGGCCGCGTCATCTTGGAAAAGTTATGAAGACAGGATTAACGATTTTGGTTGCGGCTTGCGTCGGTCTGGCCATCGGTTTGATGGTCATGAAAAAACAATCCGATGACGCGCGCAAAAAAGACGCCGACGCAATTATTGATTTTTCCAATCAATTGACCAGCGCCAACGCCAACCTGGACGAATTGCGTCAGGTCAATCTCACGCTGACCAATGACCTTGCGGCCAGCCAGCAGCAGGTTTCGTCGCTGTCCAACAGTCTCGCCGATGCGTCCAACGCGCTGGCGGACACCAAATCGTCGTTGCAAAGCGCGCAGAGTCAAATCACCAGCCTGAACGATCACGTCGCCGATTTGGAATCGCAAAATCAGGAGCTCGATCAACGCGCCAATTCGCTCTCCAACACCATCGCCGGATTGAACGTGCAAATCGCGGAAACGCGACAAAAACTTTCCGGCTCCGAAACCAATAATTCCTTCCTCGCCGCGCAATTGAAACAGGAATTGGCGGAGCGCGAGGAATTGGAGCGCAAATTCAACGATTTGAACGAAGTGCGAGCGCAAGTCCGCAAACTGCACGACGATTTGATTGCCGCCCGCCGATTGCAATGGATGCAGGCTGGCACGGACCCGATGGCGCAACCAAGGGGCGGACAATTGCTGATGCAGCACAACGCGGCCACCGCCGCCAATCCAAATGCGCCGGCCAAGTCGGGTGGAAATTCTTTGTATGATCTCAATGTCGTCATCGGCTCCGACGGTTCGGTTCAGGTCACGCCGAAAACAAATGCGCCGGCGCATTGACTGGCGGGGCTGATAAAAATTTTCCGAAATTTTTATGCCGACCTACGAATACGTTTGCGAGAAATGCGGTCACGAGTTTGAAGCCTTTCAATCCATTTCCGCCGCGCCGTTGAAAATCTGCCCGGAAGATTTGTGCGCGCGGAAAAAATGGGGGCGTGGCAAGGTAAAGAGAAAAGTCAGCGCGGGCGCGGGCTTGCTTTTCAAGGGCAGCGGATTTTACATCACGGATTATCGCAGCAAAAATTACACGGAAGCGGCCAAAAAAGATTCCGCCCCAACCAAAAGTTCCGGCAGCGAAGCGAAAACGACCGCGAAACCGGAGAATAAACCGGCCAAAACTCCAGCCAAAACCTGATTATGTTTCCCGCGCGGTTTTTGCGCGTCGTTCATTGCCTCATTTTATTGGCTGCATTTTGCTGCCGAGCCAACGCGGAATTTTCACTGCCGGACAAAGTTTTGGCGAGCAGCGCCAGCGGCCAATTCATCGTGACGGGCGACCGGCGGAGTTCTCCTCTGGCCAATGCGCCCACCGTCGTCACCAATTCCAATTTTGTCCGACTGGAACCGGCACTGCTGGCCGTTTCCGCCGAACGCATTAAAAAGTCGCTCGGGCAGAAACTCGACATCGGCGGCCAATGGCGCGGGAAGATTTCCCTCGTGCTGCATCCGGCGCAATCGCTCAACGAAGAAGTCACCATCGTCTGCGTGCCGATGGTCAACGGCTGGAATTATCAAGTTCAATTGCCTGACGTGCTTTCGCGGACGCGTTTCACCCGCGCGCTGGTGTCCGTGGTCCTGATGGAATTCGCCAATCGCAACGCGCAAGGACGCGCCGCCGAAGTCCCCGCCTGGCTCGTGGACGGCTTGTCGCAGCAATTGCTCGCGGAAAATCTTTCGGAAATCATTTTGTCTCAACCGGACAAAATTTTGAACGGATTGGTCACGAACAAAACCGGAATTGACCCGCTCGCGGGCGCGCGCAATGTTTTGCAAAATGCTTCCGCGCTGACGTTCGACCAATTGAATTGGCCGACAGCCACGCAACTGTCCGGCGCGGACAACGGCGTGTATTATGCCAGCGCGCAATTATTCGTTTCCGCCCTGCTGAATTTGAAAAACGGTTCGGCGAATTTACGGACGATGCTCGTGAATCTGCCGCGTTTTTACAATTGGCAGTCGGCCTTCCTGAAAGCGTTCCGCGAAAATTTTCCCCGCCCGTTGGACGTGGAAAAATGGTGGGCGCTGCAAATCGTCGGTTTCGTTGCCCACGACCCCGGCCCGCGCTGGACGCTCGCCGTGAGCCGCGACAAGCTGGAAGAAATCTTGAGTGTGCCGGTGGAAATGCGCGCGACGTCCAATGCCCTGCCGACGCACGCGGAAATTTCGCTACAGACCGTGATTCGCAATTTCAATTCCGATGAGCAGAGAAACATTTTCCAAATCAAATTACGCGACCTCTCGCTCGCGCAATTGCGCATGGCCCCGCAATTGGCGGCGTTGACCGACAGCTATCGGCGCTCGCTCGCCGCTTATCTGGGAGAACATGGCGGCCTTGCGGCTTCAACGACCCGAACCGGACGCACGCCGGTGGTTCGGAAAGCCGGTGCGTCGGAAACGCTCAAAAAACTCGACAAATTGGACGCCCAACGCCGCGCCATTGAAGTCGCCATCAAACCGGACATTTGGCGGCCTTGATTGTCGGATAAATCGGGAAAATGGCCAACTTGACAGGACGCCAAACGCACTTATAGTTGCCAAACCAAGAAAATGCAGACTGACAATTTACCGGCAGGCAGCGAGGAGCCGCCATCAGGTCAAAATCCTCAGCTTCTGAAACAATTCAAATCCGCAGGCCGCGGCTTCTGGCGCGACGTTTCGGACAAAGATTGGAACGATTGGCGCTGGCAATTAAAAAATCGGATTACGACCGCCGAGCAATTGCAGAAATTTTTGCCGACGCTCACACCTGAAGAATTTGCCGGCGCGAAACTCGCAAATACTAAACTCGCGTTGGCTATCACGCCGTATTTTTTCAACCTCATTGACCCAACGGATGAAAATTGTCCGATTCGTTTGCAAGTCATCCCCAAAGTCGCCGAATCACACACCGCGCCGTGGGAAATGAGCGATCCCGTCGGTGAAGATTCGCATTCGCCCGTGCCCGGACTTGTGCATCGTTATCCTGACCGCGTGCTATTTCTCGTGACCGACCGTTGTGCCGCATATTGCCGTTATTGCACGCGCTCGCGGCTCGTCAGCAACGCGAGCGGCTACGATTTTCATCCTGAATTCGACAAACAAATCGAATACATCGCACAGCATCCCGAAATCCGCGACGTGCTTTTAAGCGGCGGCGACCCGTTGCTGTTGAGCGATGACAAACTGGAAAATTTGTTGAGCCGCCTGCGCGCGATTCCGCACGTGGAATTTTTGCGCATCGGCTCGCGCATTCCAACATTTTTACCGCAACGCATCACGCCGGAACTGTGCGCGATGCTGAAAAAATTTCATCCGCTGTTCATGAGCGTTCACTCAAATCATCCGCGCGAATTGACGACGGAAGTGCGCGACGCTTTAGGAAGATTGGCCGATGCCGGAATTCCGCTCGGCAATCAAAGCGTATTGCTCAAGCACGTCAACGACAACGCCGAAGTGATGAAAGCGCATGTGCAGAAACTGCTCCTGTGCCGCGTAAAGCCGTATTATATTTACCAATGTGATTTGATTTCCGGCTCCGCGCATTTGCGCACGAGCGTGAAAAAGGGACTCGAAATCATGGAAGCGTTGCGCGGCCACACGACCGGCTACGCCGTGCCGACTTACGTGATTGACGCGCCGGGCGGCGGCGGCAAAGTGCCCGTCGCGCCGGAATACATTTTATGCCGCAACGCCGGCCGCGTGCTCATCCGCAATTACGAAGGCAAAGTGTTTGAATATCCCGAAGCCGAGGACGGCACGCCGCTCGTGAAAGCACCAAAGGAAATTGAAGAGCCGCAGTTGATTTAACCGAACATTATTATGCTAGAAATTTTACGCTTCGTGCTTCTCGTTTGCGGCTTGTGTAATTTGCTTTCTGGCATTGTTATGATTTGGCATTTGCCTCGTTATCAGCGACAAGTAGAAACGGGTGAGATTAAGCGCAATCCTTCGCGGCCTTCTTTCAAAGTGTTGTGGCTCGCAGCATTTGGTTTAATAATTGGTGGTTTGCTTTTGATTGCACTTTGGTATTCAAAACCTTTTTAATTTTCCATTTGCTGTAATCACAAACTTTTTCTTCGCGCCTTCGCGTCTTGGCGGTTAAAATTTTTCTCATGTGCGAGACTGCCGAAGCCAAAATTGCCCGCGTCAAAAAAATCATCGCCGGTTTGGAGAAGACTTATCCGAACGCGCATTGCGAATTGATTCACACAAATCCGCTGGAACTTTTGATTGCCACGATTCTTTCCGCGCAATGCACGGACAAGCGCGTCAACATCGTCACGGAAAAATTGTTCAAGAAATATCGCTCGGCCAAAGATTTTGCGGACGCGGGCATTTCGGAATTGGAAAATGACATCCGCACAACCGGCTTTTACAAAAACAAAGCGCGTAACATCAAATCGGCTTGCCGCGACATCGTGGAAAAATATGGCGGTAAAGTTCCACAGACGATGGAAGAATTGATTCAACTTGGCGGCGTCGGACGCAAGACGGCAAATGTCGTTTTGGGCAATGCGTTCGGCATCAACGTCGGCGTGGTCGTGGACACGCACGTTGCGCGATTGTCATTTCGGCTGGGTTTGACGAGGGAAAGTTCGCCGGAAAAAATCGAGCAGGATTTGATGCGGCTTGTGCCGCAAAAGAAATGGGCTTTATTCAGTCATTTGCTGATTTGGCATGGACGGCGACGCTGTTTTGCGCGCAAACCGGATTGCGGAGATTGTGAAATTCAAAAAATTTGTCCGCAAATCGGTGTGAAAAAGTGATTGCCGCAGAGTCGCAGAGACACAGAGTTGAAAAATAAATTCTCTGTGTCTCCGTGTCTCTGTGGCAAATTCTTCCGGCAAATGAATTGGCTTCTTCTCAATTCTGACAAGTGCGACGCGGCGTTCAACATGGCGCTGGATGAAGCGTTACTGGAAAATGCGTCGCAAATCGGCAGGCCGATTTTGCGGTTTTACAGCTGGACGGAACCGGCGGCGACGTTCGGTTATTTTCAGAAATTTTCCGAGGTCGAGCGCGCAACGCCTTTGCGTCCGCTGATTCGTCGTCCGACGGGCGGCGGCATTGTTCCGCACGACGCAGATTGGACTTACAGTTTCGTCGTTCCGCCAAAAGACAATGAGGAATGGCATTTGCTCAAGGCGGAAGAAAGCTACTACAGGATTCATGCATGGATTCGTGACGCATTTGCAAAATTAAAAATCGAGACCGAACTTGCGTTCGACCGCAAAAAATCCGCGCCGGGCCAATGTTTCGTCGGCCACGAAAAATTTGACCTGCTCTGGGGCAGTAAAAAAATTGCGGGCGCGGCGCAGCGCAGAAATAAACTCGGTTTACTGATTCAAGGTTCAATTCAACCGCCACCGATTTCACTGAAACGCGCGGAATGGGAAAACGCGATGCGCGAAGTCGCGTGGGAAAAATCACGGGTCGCGTGGGAAAATTTTGCGCCGGACAAAAATCTTTCGTTGAAAGCGGAAGAATTAGCTCGACAAAAGTATTCGCAAAATGCTTACAATCAACGGCGTTAGATTGTTATCCTGATTTTATCGTGAAAATAGCCTTATTGTTTTCAGGCTGGTGGCGAAAAGGAGTTTTGACCGTTTCCGCGATTTGCTGCGCGCATTTTTCATCGGCGCAGGTCTTGATGAGCGGCGGAACGTATTCGCAGAATTTTGATTCGCTGGCCAGCAGCGGTTCGCCGGCGTGGGTGGATAATTCCACTTTGCCGGGCTGGTATGCGGCAAAGGGAAGTGCCGAAGCGACCGCTTACATCGTCAGCACGGGCACCAGTCTCACGGGTAGCATTTATAGTTTTGGCGTCAACGGCGTGAATCCGCTTTCCGACCGCGCGCTGGGTTCAATCGCGTCTTCAGGAAATGCTTATGCTTACGGCGTGCGGCTGGTCAATGACACGGCGTTTGCGCAAACGAATATCACCGTTTCTTACACCGGTGAACAATGGCGCGATGCCAATGGCGCAAACGCGGTGGTCAACACGCTTGCATTTTCATATCAAATCTCCGATTCGCCACTGACCAGCGCGGACGCGGCCAACACGCAAGCGTGGATTTCTTTCAACGCGTTGAATTTTAATTCGCCGATTGTGGATGTCGGCGGCGCGGGAATGGCCTTGGATGGAAATGCCAGTGCGAACCGGCAGGTTTTCACCGATATTGTCTTGACTGGAGCCGTGGTTCAACCGGGACAGGAAATTTTTCTGCGCTGGCGCGACACGGATGATCTCGGTAGTGACGCAGGAATCGCCGTGGACGATTTGACGGTGAGTTTTCAAGCGACGACTGCCGGGCCGCCGCCGGACACCAATGCGCCGGCTATCACTTCGCAGCCGCAAAATTCAGCCGCAGGCATCGGCGGGTTTGCGATTTTCAGCGCGAGCGCGACCGGAAATCCCACGCCAGATTTTCAATGGCAATTCAACGGCACAAATCTTCCGGGCGCAACGACGGCGACGCTCACACTGAACAATGTCACGACCAATCAGGCCGGAAATTATTCCTTAATTGTGAGCAATTCCGCCGGAGTCGTCGTTAGCGATTCCGCGACGCTCATCGTGACGCCAGTCTCTTTCGACACCACCAACGGCGAAATCCGGATTTTGCAATACAACGTCAAGGGCAACGGCGCGACGGATTGGACGACCAACGCAACACAAGTTCAGGCGATTGGGCGTCAATTGATTTATCTCAATCCCGATATTGTGACGTTCAATGAAATTCCATCCGACATCGGTATTGTGCAGATGGGCAATTGGGTAAAAGCATTTTTGCCGGGATATTATCTGGCCACCAACTCCATCGGCGATTCGTTCATCCAAAATGTCGTTGCCAGCCGGTTTCCTATCACACGCTCGACGAGCCATCTTCATGCTTCGAGTTTGGCGCCTTTCGGTTACAGCGGTTCGGGATTCACGCGCGATTTGTTTGAAGCGCAAATCGCCGTGCCGAACTGGCCGATGCCGTTGCACGTCTTCGTCGCGCATCTGAAATCCACCACGAGCAGTCCGCAAGACGACTCCGACAAACGCGCCGCCGAAGCGTCCGCCGTTTCAAATTATTTTGCCACGGTTTATTTGCCGAGTCCGAACGGCGCGGATCCCTACATTTTGGACGGCGACATGAATGAAGACGCCTATTTTCCCGACAGCGATTACGCCAGTGGCCATCCAATTCAACGGCTGGTCTCCGCGCCGACCGGATTGCAGATGACCATTCCCATCAATTCGGTCACGCACACCGATTTAACGGAATCCATCCAAAGCTCGCTGGATACCCGTTTCGATTACATTTTGCCGTGCGCGATGCTTTTCTCAAACATCGCCGGCAGCGCGGTGTTTCGCACGGATTTGTTGAG
The DNA here is from genome assembly GCA_035545995.1 of Verrucomicrobiia bacterium. GTDB lineage: Bacteria > Verrucomicrobiota > Verrucomicrobiia > Limisphaerales > UBA11358 > UBA11358. Next base: position 47,994 of record DASZXH010000012.1, on the reverse strand, counting down.
TCCGTTGCCGCCGGGTCTGAACGCCAGCGACGACAAAACTTCCTCCGATCATTTGCCCGTGTTGATGGTTTTCAAAAATCCCTTCGACATGCCGTTCCAATTGCTTTCCGCCAGCGTGACGAATCAAATGATTTCGCTGCAATGGGAATCTCAAACCAATCGCAGTTTCAACATTGAATCATCGTCCGACCTCATCAACTGGTCGCTCTTCGCCACGAACATTTACACGACTTCAAACACGTTCACCTTCACAACCAACATGTCCGGCAATCAACAATTCTTCCGCATTTACCGCGCGCCTTGATTTCAAGGCATCCAAACCAAATCAGGATTGTTGGTGATGGCCTTGTTCGTCTTGAAATCCCAATACACGGTGTTTTTGAATCGCGCCACGTGGCTGTCGAGGAAAACAAATTGCGCGCCGCGATTGTGCAGATTGGTGTGGACAAAATTTTCCTGCCCGACGGCGGGAAGATTTTTTGAATCGAACAGCCAGATTACCTGCGAACTTTTAAGAATCGAAGCCATTTTGATTTTTCGATTGCTCGTGCCCGTGCCGTTGACGTAATCATTCAGGCAATAGTGAAACAAATTATTGGTTTTGCTGCTGGCATCGCAACGCCGGGGATTGGACGGACAAATCCAAATGGATTTGCCCACGTCCGCCGCCGGATTGGTCCGCCAAGGCATGTCGTCGTAATGCGGCAAATTCATTTGCTGCGGCAATTGAACATACCACGCCTGATAAGTCGGATCGCTCAAATCCGTTTCCAGCGGCGTCGGTTTGCCTTCCGGCGGCAAATAATCATTGTTGTCCAACACGTAAACATGCGTCGCCAATCCCCATTGCCGCAAATTATTCCGGCACGCAATCGCCTGCGCGGAAGTTTTCGCATGCCCAATCGCCGACAACAAAAGCGCCGCGAGGATTGCGATGATGGCAATCACCACCAATAATTCAATCAACGTGAACGCGCGGTCGGGTTTCATCGCATTGCCAATCTTGAGATTATCCGATTTAACACCCTGAACGCGCGCTCGGCCAAGCAATTTTTTTCCAAAAATCTCGCTTCGACTTTCCCATCCGCTAAACTTATTCGCTCATGGCTCGGCTCGTTTTGTTTGACATAGACGGCACGCTCGTCCACACGGGCCACGCCGGAACGCAGGCTTTCAAGAAAACTTTTGCGACGGAATTCAACCTGCATCATGGCACCGAAAAGATAAAATTCGCCGGCCGCACCGACGTGAGCCTCGTCCGCGAATTTTTCAAAATCCACAATCTGCCTGAAACACCGGAACATTTCCGCCAGTTTTTCGACCGCTACGTTTTCTGGCTCGACCACATTCTTGCGCACAGCGACGGCAAAATTTGCCAAGGCGTGCGCGAATTCATCCGCGACCTGCAAGGATTGCCGCAGCCGCCGATGCTCGGCCTGCTCACCGGCAACATCCGGCTCGGCGCGGAACTCAAATTGCGCCGTTACGGACTTTGGGAAATTTTCGAGACCGGCGGATTCGCCGATGACCACGAAGACCGCAATCACATCGCCGTCGCCGCGCTTGAACGCGGTCGCCGCGTGCTCGGCAAAAATTTGCAACCGCAGGAAATCATCGTCATCGGCGACACGCCGTTTGACGTGCGCTGCGGAAAATTCATCGGCGCGAAAGTTTTGGCGGTGGCGACTGGCGGCGCGACGTCGGAAGAATTAAAAAATCACCAGCCAGATTGGCTCGTGGAAAATTTGACGCAAATCAGCGCGCGGGAAATTTGCGCGCGCTAAAAATCAATGGCAATGGCAACCGCCGCCGCAACAATGTCCGCCACCGTTGCCGCCGGATGCGGAGAGACGAGTTCCACGAGTCTCTGAACTTGCTCCTGTGCCTGCCGCCGCGAACGTAGAGAATTTTTTCGACAGATTTTTCGAGCCGCAATGCGGACATTCGGAATTTTTCCAATTGGACGAACGAACCAGAATTTCGCTGTCGCGCTCGCAGTCTTCGCAATGAAATTCGTAAATCGGCATGGCACAAAATTATTCCGGCACAAAAAAAATTCAAGGTGGTAATTTTTCGCGGTGCGGCAAATGGTCGCGATTCCAGCGAACTAAAGCCGCGTCGTTTGTATCAAAAAGCACAAATTCTAACTTTGGTGATTCGACGTGGCCGTCACAAAAAACTACGTTCAATCTGCCTTGATGACGTTTTGGCGCGATTTGTCCAAGTCCCCAATAATCTAAACTCTGACCGAGGCGCACGAAATCAAGCCGGTCGCGGAAAACATCACCAATGGCCATCATGTCAGCGGGGCTAACCACTTCGGAATCTTTTACAGGCGTATGTGTGTTTGGGCGGCCACCTAATCCAAAATTATCATCAGCGTTTTCATCGTGGACAACTCCGTCGACATTGTAGCCATAAGATATGGGAAAATCATTTGTGTCCGCCTCCAATTGTGAAAGCGAAGGACAACACCAGATGCCTTTGTTAAGAAAATTTGCGCGGAAACGTGAATCGCCCAGTCCTGCCGATTCTATTTGGTCAATCCATGAGCTGTTAGTGTTTTCCAGAAACAAAGGATAGCTGTGGTCGCTGGAGAGAATTATTTGCAAGCCAATGCCTAATTGACGCAAGTTGCCAACACATTGAATTTGTTGCGCTTTTTGTTTTGCGCGTGAAAGCGTCGGCAACAAAATCGCCGCCAAAACTCCGATGATGGCAATGACGACCAGCAATTCCAAAAGTGTGAAGGCGGAATTTTGATTCTGGCCGCGTTGGAACATATTCAATCATTACTTCATTTCGCCTTTTCTTTCAACGGCCAACAATTAACCTTCGCGCATGGCACATTTGCAAAAGGCGATTGACGAAGCGGTCGCGACGTTTCGCGGTCTGGCAAATCTGGAAGAACCGCTGAATCGCGCGGCCAAACTGGTTTTGGATTGTCTGACTTCCGGCAAAAAATTGCTCATCTGCGGCAATGGCGGCAGCGCGTCGGACGCCACGCATCTGGCCACGGAATTTCTCTGCCGTTTTCGCGAAGACCGGCGTCCGTATCCCGCCATTTCACTCACAGCCAATGGCGAATTCATGACGGCGGTGAACAACGATTATCACGCGGACGAAATTTTTGCGCGACAGGTTCAGGGACTCGGCGAAACCGGCGACGTGCTCATCGCGTTCACGACCAGCGGCAAATCCAAAAACATTTTGCGCGCGCTGGAGCAAGCAAAATTAAAAAACATCAAGAACATTTGTTTTCTCGGTCGCGACGGCGGTTTCACCAAAGGCATCGCGACAATTGATTTGTTGGTTCAGGGAAATTCGACCGCGCGGATTCAGGAAGCGCAGAAACTGCTCATGCACGTTCTCTGCGAAATCGTGGACGCACAATTGCCGAAAAGTTGAATTCAAATCAACGATTGTCGGCAAACATGACCAAGTGGCCGACTACAAAAATCAGGATGCCGCTCCAGAAAATTGCGCTGATGGCCGCGCAAACCTCGCCCCAAAGACGATAGGGTTTCGCCGCGTTCCAAAATTTCTTTTCCTGTCGGCGAACACTGCCGGAAAGCCACAGCGCCGCAAGCGCGAACGGCAGGCCAATCACAGGCAAAAATCCAATCAGCCCAAAGACCAAACATTTTATCGAGCCTTTGAGCATTCTGATTTTGGCAATGGCATCGGCGTTCATTTTTTATTTTGATTCGGATTGCGCAGCAACAATCGCGTTCAGCCGCTTGATTTGTTGTTGTTCCAACAATTTATTTTCCTGCCGCAGTTGAATCAGCGCGCGCGTTTCCGCCGTGACGAGAATCATCATAATCGCCAGCAGCGCGATGAAAACGACGGTGGCAAGGCCGGACTCGTTCTTTTTCGACCAATTTTTTTGGTGAATTTTCATGGCGTATTTTTGGCAACGGCTTCAAAGGTGAACCGCAGCGGCGTTTGCGTGTCTTTGTTGAGGCGCGGCGTTACTTCCAATTCCCATCGCCACGCGGCGATTTCACCGCGCGGGTCGGGACGGGTTTGCGAGGATTTCACCCGCGCGAGCAGCGGGCGCGAAATTTGCGCCGCCGGAATTTCGCGCGACAATTTGCCGGATTCAAAGCGATAGACGATTTCGTTTTGGCCTTCGGGAATCCGCACGATTTCGTTTGTGCCATGCGTTTCGATAGAAATTTGTTCGGTGGCAGCGCGCACATCCGCACGCCAATTTTCGCCCGCGCGCAAAGCGGATTGGATTTCGTCGCCCGCATAAATCACCGCGCGTGTGTGGTCCCAGCAAAAATAAAACGCCGCGCCCGCACCATTCAGTAAAATGGCGAACACGGCGATATAAACAAGACATTCAATCAGCGAAACGCCGCGTTCGCGCGCGCGGGAAATGTTCGGGCGCAGTTTCATTTGAGAGTGATTTCGCGGACGACCGGGTGGTAGCCATGTTTGACATCCGGCAGCCATTCCAGTCGCAGATGGTTTCCGTTTTTGGTCAGTTGAAAATGTCCCGGCGGCAAATTATCGGCGGCGCGGGAATGAACCGGGTAAATTTGCGAGCCGTCGGGCAAATTTTTCGCGCCGGCCGCGACCAGAATTTCCATTTCGCCGTCCACAATTTCGTTGGCAGCGGCGTGAAAATATTCAATGCGGAGCAGGTGACGTTCGCGCTCGAACGAAAATCCCAGTGGCAAAATGGCGATGGCCAAAATCGCCAGCGCGACGACCAAATCAATTTGTAAAAAGCCGCCGCGACGAATTCCGCAGTGAAATCGGTGACAAATTTTTTTGTGAAGCGGCGGATGGAATTTGATTTTCATTGGTCACCCACTAATCCTTTCAACATCAACACCAACATTCCAAACGTTGCCGTGGCGATAAGCGCGACAAATATGCCGTTCAAAATCACCACACCGCTGGTGATAACGTGCGCGGTGGTTTCCTGCTGCTGAAACGCTTTTGCGTCGAGCGCTTCGTGCCAGCCACGCAAAGCGTTCAAAAAGCCGCCGCGCGCGTGAATGGCATTCGTCAGCCGCCAATGAAATTCGCCGGAGTCGTCGAAAGCGCGGACGGCGTCGTCCAATTTCACGCCACGTTCGAGCGCGGCAATGATGCGTTGCGCGCGGCGGCGACAAATTTCGTTCGCCGTGGATTCGCCCGCGAGCCGGACGGCTTCGGCTTCCGGCACGCCGCTGTCGAGCAACACGGCGAGCATCGCGGAAAAAGTCCGTTGCAATTGTTTTTGTTTCCACGGAATTCGCCACGCAATCCAATCCACAATCGGCAAATTTTTGATTTGAAACAAATCTGTGAATTGTGGGCCGCCGATGTAGAGGAGCACGACAACAGCGAGTAATAGCGAGACAATTATTTCAATGCCAACCAAAAAATTTGTGTTTCCAAAAACAAAAACAGCTTCGGTGCTGTAACTGACGCCCATTCCGGCAAATACATCTTTGAGTCTTGGAATGACAAAAATGGTGGTCAATAATGTCACTGTGACGAATACGGGCGAGGAAATCAGAAGAGTCAAAATCAGGTAATGCGTGGCGCTGCAAACTGCTGATGTTCGGTCACGCAAAATTTCGCGGCTTGCAGGCAATACTTTTTGCAAGTCGCCAAGTTTTTCTCCGGCGCGAAGCATGGCCACAATTTGTGGCGGCAAAAAACGCGGCACTTTTTTCAATGCTTCGCCGAATTTCAAGCCGCTTTCGATATATGCCGCAATCAGATGAAAACGCACGCCAACCATGCGGTCGCGGCTTTGCGCAATGGAAAGAATCATTTCTTCAATCGTTTGACCGCGTTTGATGGCGTCTTCCACCAGATTTAGAAAAAGGCGCGCGTGTTCGTTTCGCCGGAGCGGCAGTGAAAACAGAAAGTGAATCACATAAAGTGAAGCGAGAAAAAGTCCCACTGAAAAAAAATATGAAGCTACTATGGCAAAAATTTTGAGGAGCAGATCAACGGCTTCAAACAAGACAATCCATGACGACGGTAAAAGAGAGCCGTCGGCCAACATTGGCAAAAATGTGATTGAGTCAATAGTCATTTTAATACGACAATGCTTTTATGAAGGTGGTCAAGGCATTGAAAACAGGTTGTAATTGAGAAAAAATGAGCGACGCGATTAAAAGAATCGAACAAGGCAGAGTGGAATAAAGTAACATTTCGATGCGATATAAAGCGCGATTTTGATAAAGTTCCGCCGCGTGTTTGAAACCCGCCGCCATGTCTTCGCCGGATTGAGTGACCGTCCAAACGAACAGCGGCGGAAATAAAGGCTTTGGATTTTTTTTGTCGTCGGCAGCAGCGATGTCGGAAAATTTTCCGCGACCCGAAGCCAGTTGTTCACGCCAATGGGCAATTACTTTTTCTGCGCGCGTGCCTTGTTCCAACTGTTCCGCAAATTTGAGCGCTTCGCCAAATGGCACGCCGTTTTTGAGCATCAGCCAAATAACGGATGCAACTTCTGCAAGGCTGGCTTCCTTGAATGCAGGCAATCGCCAGCGCAATGCTTGGCGTGCAGGTAGAATCAGCAAGGCGGTAAAACTCGCGACCAATACCACGCCGAAAAGAATCGGCGGAAACCACAATCCCACTGTAGTTGGCGCAGTGGTGTGCCTTCCGTAAAATTCGTCGTAGGAATTATAGAAATTGGTCAATTCGCCCAAACTGTTCCAAATGAAATGGCCGAGAATGTATGACAAAAAACACGAGATGATAAACGCAGCGAACAAGACGATGAACGGATAAACCAGCAAACCTTTTAACCGCGTCCAGACGTTGTTTTGCCGTTGAAAATAATCCGCCAGCATGGTGAGCGCGCCGGGCAAGTCGTTGCTTTTGACACCGACGAGCACCATGCGTTTATAGAGTTCCGGCAATTGGCGCGGCGCGAGGGCATCGGCGATGGGCGTGCCTTTGGCGAGGTCGGCTTCGAGCGTTTGCAATTCGTCGCGCAACTGGCCACGCCGCATTTCCTGACAGAGCCGTTGCAGCGCGCCTTCGAGCGGGATGCCGTCGCGCAGCATCGCGGCAAGCTGTTGGTTGAAGAACGCAAATTCGTCGTATTTCATAAATTCATAATCCAAAAATTCGTTTGAATTCGGTTTCGTTCGTCACGCCTTGGTTCACGAGAATGCGAGCTGCTGTTTCAAGTGTTTGTGGTGGCACTAACGCAGTTAGTTCGCGGCGACGAATTTGTTCGCGCATTTTTTCGTCCACGCGCAACCATTCGACGAGCGGGACGCGACCGTTGTAGCCGGTTTGCAGGCAAATTTCGCAGCCGCCGACGGCGCACGCGGCACAGACTTTGCGGATGAGCCGCTGGTTCAAAACGAGTTCAACCGCGCTGGCGACAGCGGAATGGTCGGGGCACATTGCGAGGAGGCGTTCAAACACGCCGCGACACGAACCGGCGTGCAGCGTGGAAATGACGAGATGACCGGTAAGTCCGGCGCGCACGGCGAGTTGCGCGGTGGCGTCGTCGCGGATTTCGCCGATGATGAGCGCCTGCGGGTCTTGCCGCAGCAAATGACGCGCGGCTTTGGCAAAATCCAAACCAATCGCTTCGTTTATTTCCGTTTGCATCGTGCCGGGGACGATTTGTTCCACCGGGTCTTCGACGGTGATGATGTGGCGTCCGCCGAATTCGGCGAGCTGGCGCAGGCAGGCGTAAATCGTCGTCGTTTTGCCGCTGCCCGCTGGGCCGGTGAGCAGGAGCAATCCGCTCGGTTGCCGCAAAAAATTTTCCAATTCGTCGCGCGCGTTTTGCGGAAATTCAATTTCGTCCAGCGTTTTGACAGAAGTGGAATTGAACAGGCGCAGGACAATTTTTTCGCCGGTGACAGTCGGATATGTCGCCACGCGAATGTCGTTTTTGCCTTTCAATTCGTCGCGCGAAATGCGTCCGTCCTGCGGCAGCGATTCCTGATAGGTCTTGAGCCGCGCGAGAAATTTGATGCGGCCAAAAACGCGCTCGGCGATTTCGGCGGGCAATTCGCGCGTGGGCGTGATGATGCCGTCGAGCCGGAAACCGACTTCGGCCAATTTGCCGCGCATCTGCAAATGAATGTCGCTAGCGCCTGCGCGCTCGGCCTGCTGCACGAGTTGCTCCAGAATTTGCGGCGCGGACAAATCCGGTTTTTCGTTGTCCGTTGTTTGGCCTGTTTCTGAAAGCATAAATCTCAATTTATTGTTGTTCGGCAACCAAATAATGCAATCCGTGTTCGTCCGCCATGAGCACGCGCAAATGTGCCGGCAATTCTGCCAACTCGCGCCGCAGCATCCTTTCATTTTTCAAAAAGACGTTGAAGGATGGCCAAAGTGTTAAAGCGAAAATGGCGCAGGCCAATGCGAATCCGACCCGCCAAGTGAACTGTGGCAGCCATGAATTCTGCGGCGCGAATCCGGCATTTGCGCGCGGCAAATGCGCGCGCACTTGCGATGGGAAGTTTTCCCAATATGCATCCGTCCGCGCCGGCACGCGCACGCTTTTCAATTTTGATTCCAGTTCAAAATCATTCATCGTTTGGACAGCATTTGTTTCAATTTCCGCTTCGCGGCAAACACGCGCCACGAAATTGTCGCCTCTGAACAACTCAAGATTTTCGAGGCTTCCGCATGATTCAATCCGTCATAAATCGTTAGCACGATGGCCGCACGCTGTTTCGCGGGCAGTTTCATCAAGGCCGCTTGCGCCCGTTGCGCGGCTTCATTTTCGGCGGACGAAAATTCTCCATTTGGTTGTTGCGCGGAAATTTCTTCAGCGCAGTTCGCGTGCGCCTGAAATCGTCGCGCTTCGTCGCGCCGCCAATTCAAACAGGCGTGAACAGCGATACTGTAAAGCCACGTCGAAAATTTCGCGCGGCCATTGAACCGTCGGATTTGCTCGAACGCGCGGAGAAATGTTTCCTGCGCCAAATCCTCGGCGTCCGCGACCGAACCGGTCATCCGAAATGTCAACGCATGGATCATTTGCTGATGATTCCGCACGAGTGTTTCAAAGGCCGACACATTGCCATTTCGACATTGCAACACCAAATCTTCATCGGCGTCGGCCATGCAGCGTGCTTTTGAAAAATATGAACCCACAGGCTGCTGAATCCTTTGAATTATTTTTGCACCGCGAGGCGAGTGATTTTTGACGACACTACCGCCGGAAGAAATTGGCAGGACAATCGCAGCCATAATTAAGATTCAAATTGCCGTCGGCTTGTCAAACGACACGCAATTGCCGAAAAAATGAGACACGAATTTCATGAATTAACACGAATGTTTTTCGTGAATCGAATTCGCGAAAATTTGTGAAATTCGTGTCTAAAAATAATCCGGCTCATTTCCCGATTTCCATTTGATGTTGCAACCGATGCTGGCTTTTTGATTTGACGAAATCGTTTTGCCGGACAAAACGGCGTCGAGCGCGGCGCGCAAATCCTTTCCCGTCACGGGAATTCCATTGCCTGGACGGCTGTCGTCGAATTGGCCGCGATAAACGAGCTTTTGATTTTTGTCGAAAAGGAAAATGTCCGGCGTGCAGGCGGCGCGATAATTTTTGGCGACGGTTTGCGTTTCGTCGTAAAGATACGGGAAAATGTAACCGGCGTTTTTCACTTCCGCTTTCATTTTGGCCGGACTGTCATCGGGATAATTTTCGACATCGTTGGAATTGATGCCGACAATCGCGACTTTCTTCGGCGCGTAATCGCGCGCGAGTTGCGCGAGTCCGGCGCGAATGTGAATCACATACGGACAATGATTGCACATGAAAATGACGAGTAGCGCGGGCGCGTTTTTGAAATCGGCGGACGAGACGATTTTTCCGTTGATGTCCGGCAATTGGAAATCCAGCGCAGTTGTGCCAAGCGGCAGCATCGTGGAAGGTGTCAAGGCCATGCACGAAATATAATTCTGAAGTCAAAACTTCAAAACGATTTTTTTCAGACAGAATTAACAGAATTTAATTTTCAATCCGGTAAATCCTGTTAATCCTGTCTAAAAATCGTGGCCAAAAACATCGTTTATTTTGACTTGGAAACGCAAAAGTCCGCCGATGAAGTGGGCGGGTGGAATCACATTTCCAAAATGGGCATGAGCATCGGCGTGATTTATTGCACGGCGCGCGATGAATACAAAATTTTCCATGAAAAATCCGTGAACGACCTCATCACGGAATTGCAACGCGCAGATTTGGTCGTGGGTTTCAACCATCTGCGGTTCGATTATGAAGTGTTGCACGGCTACACATCGTTCGATTTGACGCAATTGCCGACGCTGGATTTGATGGTGGACTTGCAAAATAAATTGAACCACCGGCTCTCGCTGGATTCGATTGCGACGGCGACGTTCGGCGTGGAAAAAACGGCGGAAGGTTTGCAGGCAATTCGCTGGTTCAAGGACGGAAAATTTTTGGAAATCGCAGAGTATTGCTGCTACGACGTGAAATTGACGAAACTCGTTCACGAACACGGTGCGCGGCACAGGCAAATCCACTACAACAATCGCTTCGGCAAAAAAATGACCGTGCCGGTGAGTTGGTAAAATTGCATTGTCCCGCGCGCTGATTCACGGCAACCTTTCTGCTTCAATATGCAGCAAGTGAACCTCGGCATCATCGGCGGCGGCACGGTTGGCAGCGGCGTTTTTGACGCGCTCCGGCGCAATGGCGATTTGTTGTCGTCGCGCATCGGCGTTCGCGTTCACATTGAGAAAATCGCCGTCAAATCTGCCAAAAAAAATCGTGCGACCAAAATTCCCAAGAGCCTGTTGACGGGAAATTGGCGCGAAGTCGTTGAAAACCCAAAAATTCAAATTGTCGCCGAACTCGTCGGCGGCACAACCGTCGCGCGCGAAATCGTTTTGACAGCGCTAAAACTTGGCAAGCCCGTCGTTACAGCAAACAAAGCGCTGATTTCCGCGCACGGCGAAGAACTTTTTGCGGCGGCAGAAAAGTTCGGAGCGAATTTATACTACGAAGCCAGCGTTTGCGGCGGCATTCCGATCATCAAATCGTTGCGCGAAGGCTTTGTCGGCAATCGCATTTCCGCGCTCTTCGGCATCGTCAACGGCACGTGCAATTACATTTTGACGCGCATGAAACTCGAAGGTGCGGATTTTGCCACCGTTCTCGCCGATGCGCAAAAGTTGGGTTACGCCGAAACGCCGCCAGATTTGGACATTGACGGCCACGACGCCGCGCACAAAATCGGGATTCTCGCGTCGCTCGCGCACGGTTTTTGGGTGAACCCGAAGAAAATTCACGTTGAAGGCATTCGTCATATTTCCGCGCTCGACATCAAATTCGCCGGCGAACTCGGTTACACCATCAAACTGCTCGGCATTGTGAAGAAATGTTCCGAAGCCTGCCGCGTGCAGGTTTCGGTTTATCCGACGTTGATTCCCAATACGCACGTTTTGGCGAGCGTGAATTATTCTTTCAACGCTGTCTTCGTTCGCGGTGACATTGTTGGTGATTCGCTTTTTTATGGACGCGGCGCGGGCAAAGACCCGACGGCCAGCGCGGTTTTGAGTGATTTGGCGGACGCCGCGCTTGATTTGAAATTCGGCAACCAACATCGCGTTCCTCCGTTCGTGCCGCATGAATGTTCCGGCGCGGTCGCATCGATTGACGAAGTCGTTTCACAGTATTTTGTCCGGCTTAATGTAATTGATCAGCCCGGCACACTCGCGAAGATCGCGAAGATTTTTGGTGAATCAAAAATCGGCATTTCGTCCGTCATCCAGCCGGAAGGCCATGAAGGCGAAGGCGTGCCGTTGATTTTCATGCTGCACTACGCGACGAACGGAGCGGTCAAGGGCGCGCTAAAAAAAATCGGCAGGCTGCCGGTCATCAAAGGTAAACCCGTGATGTTGCGCGTCGAAAATTTTCAATAAAATGGCTGCGCTTCTTTTTCGTTCTACAAACGCACAATCTCCCGCCGTTAATCTGCGTGAGGCGTTGATGGCCGGACAGGCGCCGGATCGCGGACTTTATTTTCCTGAAACATTTCCAAAGCTCTCGTCGGAAGAAATCGTCACGTTCGCAAAATTGCCGTATCACGAAATCGCTTTTCGCGTGTTGTCCAAATTCACGCAGGAAATCATTGCCGATGACGTTTTGGCAGCGATGTGCCGGAGCGCTTACAATTTTCCCGTGCCATTGGAAATCATCCGCGACCGGATTTTTCTGATGCGTTTGGATCAAGGACCGACGGCGTCGTTCAAGGATTTCGCTGCGCAAATGATGGCGCGGATGTTCGGAAATTTCATTCATGAAACCGGCCAGCAGGTTACGATTCTCACCGCGACAAGCGGCGACACCGGCGCAGCGGTTGCGCACGCATTTCATAAAATTCCCGGTGTCCGCGTCATCGTTTTGTTTCCGATTGCCGAAGTCAGCGATAGCCAGCGTAAATTGATGACGACGTTGCGCGACAATGTCCGCACCATCGCGATTGATGGAAAGTTCGATGATTGTCAGGCGATGGTCAAACGCGCTTTTGCCGACTCGGGTTTGAAACACATTCCGCTTTCATCCGCAAATTCCATCAACATCGGCCGTTTGCTGCCGCAGAGTGTTTATTATTTTTACGCGGCGTCACGAATTGCGAAATTCGGTGAGCCGATTGCCTTTTCGATTCCCAGTGGAAATTTTGGCGACATGATGGGCGCGGTTGTCGCGCGCGAAATGGGTTTGCCGGTGAAAAAAATCATCGCGTCGGTCAACGACAACGATGCATTCCCGAAATTTCTCACGAGCGGCGTTTATCAAAAGATTGCGCCGTCGCGCAATTCCGTTTCCAACGCGATGAACGTCGGTCATCCGAGTAATCTGGTGCGGCTCGTGGCCATTTATGGCGGGCAGATGGACGAAACGGGAAAAATCCACAAGCAACCGGATTTGACAGCGATGCGACGAGATTTGTTTTCCAGTTCGGTTTCCGACGAACGCACGCGCGCGACGTTGAAAAATTTCTGGGATCAATATCAATTATTGCTCGAACCGCACGGCGCGGTTGCGTGGCAGGGTTTTCAGGATTGGCTGGCGACGGAATCGCTCGACGGTTTGCCCGCTGTCATTGTTGAAACGGCAAACCCTGCAAAATTTCCAGAAGAAATCCAAAAAATGATGAATTGGGAGCCGGACATTCCGGCAAACATGGCGGCTTCGTTGAAATTGCCGGAAGATTTTGACCGGATGGGTGCGGATTATGAGAAGTTCAAGCAATACCTGATTCAAAATTACGCCTGAAGACGGAATCGGCGATAATCATTTCTGAATCTTTTTGGAGAACAATTTCCAAATCGCAAGCGCAGTGGAGGCATATTCGCCCAATCGTCCAATCGTTCCGAAAATCGAACCGCTTTTGCGCAGCGTTTTCATGGCCAATATCCCGGCGACCACAGCTGTGGCGGTTGACCAAATCGGTCTACGCATGAAACCGCCGGTGCTATTCAACCAATTGCCGGACGATTGCAAATATCGCCAGTCGGCAAGCAAGGCGAGGCGATTGGCTTCACTTTGAGCCACGAGCAATTCCTTGCGCAAACGCAGGCATTCTAATTCTGTTTTTTGAAACACGCGCGGTCCTTTTTGATTTGTTCCATTGTCGCCGAAAAAGTTTTCCATCGGGCAATCGGGAGCGCAATATCCAAAACACTGTCACGGCTAATCCGGCATAAACAAGGCCGAACAGTGCGAGCGCCAAAATGCGATGAGTGTCCCAGAAAATCACCACGACGATGAACGTGAGAACAATCAACGCCATCAGCGCGCAAACCACACCCACCAGCGCCAGCAGCAACGCGTCGAACAACCGGATGCGTTCCTCTTCCAATTCGGTGAGGAACAATTCGAAGCGGTTCTCCAGGATGTCGCGAAACGTCGCCAACATCCGTTTGAAGGTGGCAAACAAGCCACCTTCGGGTTGATTGGTTTCAGCCATGATTTTATCGGCGTCCGGCCAGCACGCCAATCAGTAATCCTATGCCAAATGCCGCGCCTGCCGCAATCCCGATAGATTCATACGGATGTTCACGAATGGTTTTGTCGGCAATCTTGGCGCCGACAACCGCTTTCTTCTCCAGCCGATGATACGCATCCTTGGCTGAATCCAGCGTCGAAGACAGGCGTTCACGCATCTCGCTCACTTTTTCGCCGGTCTGTCCGGCAGTCGCTTGCAACACCGCTTCTGCGTCATGGGATATTTTTTTCAGGTCCGTCATGATTTTTTCCATGTTGATTTCATGTGTCATATTTATCCTTTCTTCCTGATGGTTGCTTTGATGCCAGTTCACCTGCTACTTTGCAAGCCTGACTCTGATTTAAAATAATCCATGTTTCTGAAAACGCGCTCAAAATTTTCCACAATTAAGAAATTTTTCTGCCGAAAAAATTGAACGCTCCTCAACCCGCGCCAAACACGTTTTAGTTCCGCCTTTTCAAATACCTCAATTCTGACTATGCTGTCATTTCCATTTGAGCCGCAAAAACCAGGCGGCTCTAAAGATTTTGCATGGCATTGATCGTCCAGAAATACGGCGGCACGTCGGTCGGCAACACCGACCGCATCAAAAACGTCGCCAAACGTGTCGCGGAATATCGCAAACGCGGCGATCAGATTGTCGTCGTCGTGTCGGCGATGAGCGGTGTCACCGACGGCCTCATCAAATTGGCCAAAGACATCGCGCCGTTGCCCAGCGAGCGTGAAATGGACATGCTTCTTGCGACCGGCGAACAACAAACCATCGCGCTCACGGCTATTGCGCTTCATTCGCTCGATATTCCGGCGGTTTCCATGACTGGCGCGCAGGCGGGCATTGTCACCGATGGCGTTCACACCAAAGCTAAAATCCACAACATCACGCCAAAGCAGGTTCATGAAAAATTGAATGCGGGCAATGTCGTTATCGTTGCCGGTTTTCAAGGTGAAACGAGCGAAGGTCAAATCACCACGCTCGGTCGCGGCGGTTCAGATTTGACGGCGATTGCTTTGGCGGCGGCGGTGAAAGCTGACCTTTGCCAGATTTACACGGACGTTGACGGCGTTTACACGACTGATCCACGCATCGTGCCGGACGCAAAAAAATTGCAGGAAATTTCTTACGATGAAATGTTAGAATTGGCGAGCCTCGGCGCGAAAGTGATGCAGAGCCGTTCAGTCGAATTTGCCAAAAAATTTGGCGTCGTGTTTGAAGTCCGCAGCAGCTTAAATGACAACCCCGGAACGATTGTGAAAGAAGAAACCAAAAGTATGGAAGGCGTCGTCGTGCGCGGTGTCGCCCTCGACAAAAATCAGGCCAAGGTCACGCTCGTCGGCGTGCCGGACAAACCCGGCGTGGCCGCGCGCATTTTCAAGGCGCTCGGCGACGCGGCGGTGAATGTGGATATGATTGTCCAAAATATCAGCCACGGCAGTGGTGTGCCGGCGACGGATTTGACGTTCACGACCGATAAGCCGGATTTGCTCAAGGCACAAAAAGTCATCGAAGGGCTGAAAAAAGAAATTGCTTATAAAGAACTTATCATCGCCGAAAAGATTGGAAAACTTTCGATTGTCGGTGTCGGCATGAAATCACATACTGGCGTCGCGGGAAAATTGTTTGAAACACTCGCGCAGGCTGGCGTGAACATTGACATGATTTCCACGAGCGAAATCAAAATTTCCGTCGTGATTGATTTGGCAAAGGGCGAGCAAGCGGTTAAAGCTATCCACGCGGCATTTATTCAGTAACTTTGCCCGTTTCAAAATAACCGGCAATCGGTTTGAAGATTTCAAGTTTGACGAGGACAACAATCACGGCGGTATAAACTAAAGAGATTACCAAATCCTTCGCCAATTCGCGGCGCGAATAGGTCACTGGCTTTTCAGAAAGTATTTGTTGCGCGCCTTTGTGCATCAGCACGAAACCCAGCACATTCGTCAACCAATAGCCAATAATCAAGCTCGCTACAAACGCCGGTTTGTAGAAGAAGCTTACGAACCATGCGAACACCAGCGCGAGCGGAAGATTCACAAATGCGTCGTTCCACCACGAAAGCGGTGAAAGCATGAATCCAATCGTCGCCAGAATCCCACCGGATATTTTACGTTTCCAAGCCATCGCTGACACAGTTTTCTGGCGGCCAAGCCGCTCGGCAAGCGCGAAAATCAATTTGACCCGCAAAAATCAACCCGTTATCGTTGCATCATGAATCGTAATTTGAATCTAAACCTGCTGCTTGCGAACGCGCTGCTGACCAGCGCGGCAGTCGGGTTTTGATTCGCACGAACGTTTTCAACCAAAACCCACTGCCGGACGGCGGTGGGGTTTTTGTTTTAACTTCATCGCCGGACGGCAATAATTAGAAAGCCAAACACAATGCAAAAAAATCCGTCGAAAAAATATCAGCCGTTTCAATTCGCGCCGAAGTTGGCCGAACGCCAATGGCCTTCGCGCACGCTCACACACGCGCCGCGCTGGTGCAGCGTGGATTTGCGCGACGGTAATCAGGCGCTCGCCGTACCGATGAACGTTTCGCAAAAATTGGAATTGTTCCAGACTCTCGTGAAAATCGGTTTCAAGGAAATCGAAGTCGGATTTCCGTCGGCGTCGAACACGGAATTTGCCTTCAACCGTTTGCTCATCGAAAAAGGCCACGCGCCGGATGACGTGTGGTTACAGGTGCTCGTGCAGGCGCGCGAGGATTTGATTGAGCGCACGGTAGAATCTTTGATTGGCGCGAAACGCGTCATCATTCATTTGTATAATTCCACGTCGCCCGCGCAACGGCGCGTCGTGTTTGAAAAATCAAAAGACGAAATCAAAGCCATCGCGGTGAACGGCGCGAAGTGGATTAAGGAACGCTTGCCGCGGCTCAAAGATACAGAAGTCATGCTCCAGTATTCGCCGGAAAGTTTCAGCATGACGGAGGTGGAATTTGCGAAGGAAATTTCCGAAGCGGTCATGGATGTGTGGCAACCGACGCCGCAGCGCAAAATGATTTTGAATTTGCCGGACACAGTGGAAGTCGCGATGCCGAATGTCTATGCGGATCAAATCGAATGGATGTGCCGCAATCTCAAAAACCGCGATTCGCTTATCATCAGTTTGCACACGCACAATGACCGTTGCACCGGCGTGGCGGCGACGGAACTTGGTTTGCTCGCAGGCGCGGAACGCGTAGAAGGAACGTTGTTCGGCAATGGCGAGCGCACGGGGAATTTGGACATCGTGACGGTCGCGTTGAATCTTTACATGCACGGTATTGATCCAAAATTGGATTTTTCCGACATCGGCCAGATCCGCGACGTATATGAACGCTGCACCGGTTTGACCGTGCCGCCGCGCCAGTCTTACGCAGGCGAATTGGTTTTCACGGCGTTCAGCGGTTCGCATCAGGACGCGATTAAAAAAGGCCTCGCGGAATGGGAAAACAAAAAGCGCGAACATTGGGACGTGCCATATCTCACGATTGACCCGGCGGACATCGGGCGCGAATACCGCGAAGTGATTCGTGTCAATTCGCAGTCCGGCAAAGGCGGCGTGGCGTATTTGCTTGAAAGCGAATTCGGCATTGAATTGCCGAAAGAAATGCAGCGCGAATTTGGTCCGATTGCGAATGACGAAGTGGACAAATTGGGGCGCGAAGTTTCGGGCAAAGAATTGAAACAAATGTTCTGGCGCGAATACGTCGAGCGCCATTCGCCGTGGCAGTTGAAATCGTTTGAAACGGAAAGCAAGGACGGCATCGTGAAGTGCCGCGCGAAATTATTGCGTGACGGAAAGGCGGTGGATTTTTCCGGCGAAGGCAATGGCCCGCTGGCCGCGCTCGTTCACGGATTTTCGCAGGTTGGAGTTCCCAAATTTGAAATCACCAGTTACAGCGAACACGCGTTGAGTTCCGGCGAAGGCGCGGCGGCGATTGCCTACATTCAAATCAAAACGGCGGACGGCAAAACGCGTTGGGGCGCGGGCGTGGACACAAACATCGAACTCGCATCGGTCAAAGCCGTTTTGAGCGCGTTGAACCGGCTGTGATTGCGTTTGAACCAAATCAGTTCTGGCTCGTCAAAGCAAAATGAACCGATTAGCGTTGACTGAAATATGAAATTCCGGTTGATGTTTATTTGCGGAATGGCCGCCATTATTTTTGCCGGCGCGTGTGTTCAGCATCACGCAAATGTTCACTCCGCACCCGCGACTGTTCCGGCTGCCACGGCAATTACGCCACCGGTGTATGTGCCGAGCCTGACAAATGTTTCAGGGCCAATGCCGGATGGCATTCTTGCGTGGGACGCAATTTCAAAGGAAACTAACGTCGCCGCCGATGCCGAACAGGCGCATTTTACGTTTTACTTCACAAATGTTTCAGTAAATCCACTTGTCATATTGAACGTGCATCCTTCCTGCGGTTGCACCACTGCGAAACTGCCGCCGTTACCGTGGACACTGGAGCCGGGCACAAATGGTTCGATGGACGTAACGGTCAGTGTGGAAGGCAAATCGGGAAAACTTTTCAAAACCGTGATGGTCTATACCGACAAGGGCAGCAAGATGCTTCTCTTGACAATCAATTTCTTGCCGCCAGCGGTTCCGGCGATGACAGAAGCCGACCGTGCGCGGGGATTGGCTGTGTCAAAAGTGGACCGGCAGGCGGTTTTTCATGGTGATTGTGCGACTTGTCATGTAAAACCGGGCAATGGCAAATATGGCAAGCCGCTTTACGACGCCGTTTGCGCGATTTGTCATGAGGGTGAACACCGCGCGACAATGGTGCCGGATTTGCATAATTTGAAAACGCCCACTAATATTGCATTCTGGCGCACATGGATCGCGCATGGCAAAGCAGGTTCGCTCATGCCGGCATTTTCAACCGCTGACGGCGGTCCGCTGAATGACATGCAAATCGCCTCTTTAGCCGCCTACCTGAATGCGGCCATTCCATCGTCAGTTCCCGAAAAAACTGAGTGATTTTGACAAATCATTTTTTGCTTGCAAAAGAAACGGAAACAATCATACTATTTTTCAAGTCGTATGTTGAACGTGGTGCTGCAAAAGATTTTCCCATTTTCATTTTCCAATTATCTTGCTGATTATCGTTTGCGTTTTTCGTGGTCATGGTTTTTTCAGCAACTTTGTAGTGTGTCAACGTTGGTCGTGCTCGGTGCGTTGAGTTACTGGTTCATCAGCAATTTTATCTTTGAATCCGTTCAGGTTTCGGGAAATAGCATGTATCCGACGCTCCACAATGCGGGAAATTACTGGCTGAACCGCTACGCACTCATCGTCGGCGAACCAAAACGCGGCGATATTGTTGCCGCCAAGGATCCGCAGGACGGCGGCCTCATCGTCAAGCGCATCATCGCCTTGCCCGGTGATTCCATTTATCTTTATCGCGGTGAAGTTTATCTCAACGGCAAATTGTTGAACGAGCCTTATCTTCTGCCGCTTACACCGAGTTACGCCTACGAAAAAAATGAAAGCGAGTATTTCTGCTGTGGCAAAGATCAGTATTTCGTAATGGGCGACAACCGCAACAACAGTTGTGACAGCCGCACTTTCGGCCCGCTCCCGCGCGCGGACATTCTCGGCAAAGTGGTCGAATAATTTTCCGTTTCACTGCTTGCATCCATTCATTTCGGAATTATGCTGTCAACCATGACAGCAAACTTGGTTGACGCGAGCAATCACACGAAAATTTCCGAACTCGGCCAATTCGTTTTGAACGGCGGAAAAATTTCCCATGAGCAAGCGCTCTGGCTGTTTAACCTCGAATCTTCCGCCGACATTCTCGATTTACTCTCGTGGGCGAACCGCATCCGCGAACAGTTCAAAGGCAACAAAATTCATCTTTGCTCGATTGTGAACGCCAAAGCCGGCGCGTGTTCGGAAAATTGCAGTTTCTGCGCGCAATCATCGTTCTATCAAACCGGCTCGCCCAAATACGGATTCATTGATCCTGAACCAGTTTTGGAAGCGGCGGACGAAGCGAACAAAAATTCCGTCACTGCCGTCGGTTTAGTCGCCGCGTGGAAAGGTTTGAACGAAGGCAAAATGCTCGATGAAGTTTGCGACCGAATTAAAGAACTAAAAGCCAGCGGCAAAACGCGTCCCGACGCCTCGCTCGGCATCATCAAATCTCAAAAAGTCGCCGACCGTTTGAAAGAAGCCGGACTCGAATGTTACGGCCACAACCTCGAAAGCTCGCGCCGCTTTTTTCCGCAGACCTGCACGACGCACACGTTTGACGATCGTTTGGAAACCATCGGCTATCTGAAAAAAGCTGGACTCAAAATCTGTTCCGGCGGCATCATCGGCATGGGCGAAACGCGCGAAGACCGTTGCGACCTCGCGCTCGAATTGCGCTCCATCGGCGCGAACGTCGTGCCCGTGAATATTTTGAACCCGATTCCCGGCACGCCGTTTGAAAAGAACGAACGTCTGCCCGTGATGGAAATTTTGAAAACCATTGCGTGTTTCCGTT
This sequence comes from Verrucomicrobiia bacterium, assembly GCA_035545995.1. Taxonomy (GTDB): domain Bacteria; phylum Verrucomicrobiota; class Verrucomicrobiia; order Limisphaerales; family UBA11358; genus UBA11358. The sequence goes on along the minus strand of DASZXH010000012.1, from coordinate 27,530 downwards.
TCATTTTGCCGCGTCAGGAAATCATGATTGCGGGTGGACGCACCGTGAATCTGCGCGACGCGCAAAGCATGATTTTCATGGCCGGCGCGAGCGCGCTGATGGTCGGCAATTATCTCACCACGCTGAATCAGCCCGTCGAAAAAGATTTGCAGATGCTCAAAGACCTCGGCCTCGATCCAAGCTGGGACAACCACGATTTCAGCGATCAGGAAGAAACCGGCTGCGGGTGTGGAAAAGAAAGTTGTGAAACGAAAATGGAAATGGCAACAGCTTGAAATGCCTTAATAAATCTGAATGTGCTGAATGGTTGCGTCAGCAGCAGATTAAAGCCCTTTGCGATGACAAAACGCCATGCGTTATTGGCGATTATGAAATTGCTTTTCACACTCCAAAAGAATCAAGTGCACAACAAAATCTTGCTCGTGATTTAATTGCTTGGCTTGGAGAATTTGAAACTGTGCTGTTTTGGATTACAGATTGGCCGTTTCACAAAGCTGATGAAGATACGTTGATTTGGCGGCTTCGCAAAAGCCATGGCGAAAACAGGCTGATGATTGATGCTCCGGGTCATCTTTTTAATTTTGAGGAAAAGGAAGAATTAATTGGCTGGGTTTATTTGATGATGATGTTTGGTTGGGATGGTTATCTATTTGTTTCACCATTCCGTCAAAGCATGATTCAAACTTCGCACGAGGATTTTGTTTGGATTTTAAGCTCGGACAAAACACAATTCACCGAAATTCAAAACAAAATTCACGAATATAAATTGAATGTCTGGAGAGAAGACAAGTTGGCTTGACTGCCGATAAAAACCACAATGGTTATCACGTTTTCCCAGCGTCGCAGGCGCGACATCTTTGTAGAAACCCAAACCAAAAATTCTGTTCGTGTATTTCGCGTGGTTCGCGGTCAAAACATCCGTATTAATCCGTGAAATTCGTGTCAAAAACTTCTTTGCGTCTCCGCAACTTTGCGTTGAAATTCTCCGCGTGCAAAAGCTCGGTAAAAATCTTGGCGGCTATCTCGGCGCGGCAATTGACATCCGCGCCGTATTGCGTGACATCGAAAATGTGGCTCAAAAATTCGGCTGGTCTTCAGAAGTTTTTCACGAGATTGACGGATTCAAATGGTTCGCACTCAATCGCAAGCCAATCCGCAATTTGCAATCGCCAGTCCGCATTTACATCAGCACGGGCATTCATGGCGATGAACCTGCTGGGCCGCTTGCGGCGTTGAAATTGATTCGAGAAAATCGCTGGCCGGACAACGCGGAAATTTTTTTGTTGCCGTGCCTGAATCCCGTCGGTTTCACGACGAATAAACGCGAGAACGCCGACGGTAAAGATTTGAATCGCGATTATCGTAACACTGAATCCAGCGAAGTCGTCGCGCACATCCGCTGGTTGCAACAGCAGCCAGATTTCGACATCACTTTTTGCCTGCATGAAGATTGGGAGTCGCATGGTTTTTATCTTTACGAATTGAATCCTGAACAAAGATCATCGTTCGCTCGCGCAATGCTTGAAGCCGTATCACGCGTTTGCCCAATTGATTTGTCGCCCGTCATCGAAGGTCGCGACGCGAACGCCGGCCTCATCAATCCAAGCCTTGATCCGGCAACGCGTCCGCTCTGGCCGGAAGCATTTTGGCTGCTGCAAAACAAGACGCGGCAAAGCTATACGCTCGAAGCGCCGTCAGATTTTCCGATTGGAATACGTGTTGACGCACTGGCCACGGGAGTTAGCACTGCCATTCAACGGCTGGTTAGCGTTTGACCGGCTGACGCGTTTCTGATAGATGTGATTCCTCGTAATCGCTTTTGATTGCGGAAAGCCACGATAGCTCAGCGGTAGAGCAACGGTTTTGTAAACCGTCGGTCGTCAGTTCAATCCTGACTCGTGGCTCCATTTCTAAATACCACTTTTTTCCATCACAATTTTCCGCAGACATTAAACGCTACAAGTCACGCTGGCAATGGAAGTCGAGTGGAAATTATGCGTAATTGGTTGATTTGGTGGAAGAATCGCTGAAATAGCAGCTTCAAAGGCGAAAAGCCAAAGCGCTCAACTATTGGCCTTTCTTTTTTCTTGAGTAATCAGTCAAAAAACATTAGATTCCAAGCATCAATTTCAACATAAATCACTTGATGGACACTTTAGATTTATTTTGTTCGTGTCCCGAACAAATTTGAGTAAGTTATACGGCGCATTCGCAAAATATGAGACCGGAACAGTGGGAAATTTTCAAAAAGGCCGCGCGGCTGGAGAAGTTGGACAAAATTCCAATGGCCATGATCATTGATAGCCCGTGGATTCCGGGCTATCTCGGTTTGAAACACATGGATTATTACCTCGATCCGGAATTGTGGTTTCAATCGAACTTGAAAATCCATCGGGAGTTTCCTGACATCATTTTCGTTCCCTCATGGTGGATGGAATATGGCATGGCCGCCGAACCGTCCGCGCTCGGCGCGAAAATCAAATTCTGGAAGGACAACACGCCGAGCGAATATCACACGCTGTTCCATATCGAGGACATCGAAAAATTTCCCGAATACGAGGTGGAAAACGACGCGTTCATGGCGCTCACGCTGCATCGCATCAAAATGCACCGTCAACGCATTTTGGACACGGGCGAAATTCTGCCGCTGATCACGTCGCGCGGACCGATGTGCACCGCCGGTTTTGTCCGCGGCACGACGGATTTGATGATTGACCTCGTGGAAAAACCGGAATGGGCGCACAAACTTCTCGACCTTTGCACGCGGCTCATCATTGACTGGCTCAAGGCGCAGCATCAGGCGATGGGTGACACGGTTGAAGGCATTTTTATTTTGGACGATATTGTCGGGTTTGTGAACGAAGAACATTACAAGGAATTTTGTCATCCGTATCTCAAACGCATTTGCGACGCGTTCCCGAAAGATTGGGTGAAAATTTATCACAACGACGCGGAAGTGCAGGCGTGTCTTGATTATCTGCCGGATGCCGGCTTCAACGTTTTGAACTGGGGCAAACAAACGGACATCGCCGAAGTTAAAGAGCGCGTCGGCGACCGGATGTGTTTAATGGGAAATGTGAACCCGCTTGAGATCGCCGTTCGCGGCACGCCAGAAGAAGTGCGCGAGGCAACCCTCGAAGTTTTGGAAAAAGGCGGCGACCGCGGAATGATTTTATCCGTCGGCGGCGGCACGAGTCCAGGGATGCCGAAACAAAACATTGAAGCCATGTTGGCGGCTTTGGAAGAATTCAATTGTGGCCGCGTTCCCGCCTGATTTTTAAGGAAATCCGATGTCCGATTACGCGCTAATGAATCAATGCCTTTACGAGGGCAAAGCCAAGGAAGTTGAGGAAATGACCAAGGCCGCGCTCGCCGAAGGCCGCAGCGTACAGGAAGTTTTGACCGAAGGACTCATCGCCGGCATGAGCGTCGTCGGCGAAGATTTCAAATACAACATCCTTTACGTGCCGGAAGTGTTGATTGCCGCACGCGCGATGAAAGCGGGCATGGGCGTTTTGAAACCGCTGCTCTCCGCCAAAGATTCCGGCGTCCAGTCCGCAGGCATTCTTTTGATGGGAACGGTGCGCGGCGATTTGCACGACATCGGCAAAAATCTCGTCTGCATGATGGCCGAGGGCGCGGGATTTGAAGTGCATGACATCGGCGTGGATCAAAGCATCGAAAAATTTCTCGCCGCAACCGAACAATTTAAACCGCACATTATCGGCATGAGCGCGCTGCTCACCACGACGATGACTTACATGAAAACCGTGATTGACGGTTATCGGGAACGTGGATTGAACCACGTCAAATTCGCCATCGGCGGCGCGCCCATCAGCCAGATGTATGCGGATGAAATCGGCGCGGACGGTTACGGCGCGGACGCCTCAAGCGCGGTGGATTTGTTTTTGTATTTCGTCGGCAAAGGCCCGCCGCCGAAACAAAAATCCAAAATCGAATCCATCAACGAAGTCAAAGCCGAGCGCGAAGCGGCTCGGGCGCAGGTGAACGGAAACGGAAACGCAAAATCGAAATTTCAAGTTCTTTACTGGCAGGATTTGCCGTCGCAGGTCAAGGCATGGGACGATTTCAACGAAATCAAAGTCGAATTGCCGCCGCGTTTCGCCGTGAAAATTGACGCGCTGGCGCAATCCAAAGGCCTGACCAGTGCGGACGATTTTCTTTCGCAATGGAAATGGAGCGACGAACAGGAGCGCGCCGGCGCGGCGGACGCAGTTGCCCAAGCCGTCAAACAGGAACTCGAAGTGAAATTTCCGTGATTGAAAAATCGGTTATGCCCTCGGATGAATGCAAACGCTGCGCGAAAAATTGTTTGAATCTTCTCGTTTTCTCATCGGGACGGAACTCGTTTCCGTGCGCGGCGGCATGGCCGAACGCAGCGCGATAAAGGCGCGCGATTTCGCCAACGAACTCGCCGCGTCGCCCGACATTGATTGGATTTCCATCACCGACAACGCCGGCGGCAATCCGCAACTCGCGCCGCTCACGCTGGGCCGCCCGATTCTTTACGCGGGCAAGGAAGTCGTCATCCATCTCACCTGCAAAGACCTGAATCGAAACGGCCTTGAAAGCGAAGCGTGGATGCTTCACAGCGAAGGTTTTCACAACATCCTTGCCATGACCGGCGATTATCCGGTCGCCGGAAATGACGGATTGGCCAAACCCGTGTTCGACATTGATTCCGTCGGCCTCATTTCGATGTTAAACAAAATGAATCACGGCTTCGACCCGAAAAATGGACGCGATAAAAATCAACGGCTGGCGAAAACGGATTTTTTGATTGGCGCGGTCACGACGAATTTCAAATTGCGCGAAGGCGAAGTCATGCCGCAATACGCGAAATTCGAAAAAAAAATCGCGTGCGGCGCGCAATTCATCATCAACCAAATCGGCTTCGATTCGCGGAAAATTTCCGAACTGCGATTTTACATGGACACGCGGGGATTGGGAAAAACGCCCTTGATCGGCAATGTTTATCTATTTAGTTCGAGGGTCGCACAAATCTTTCACGAGGGAAAAATCCCCGGCGTCGTCGTCACCCAATCGCTCTTGGATTTGTGCTTCAAACACGCGCAATCCGCCGACGGCGGGAAATCGTTCTTCTGCGAATTCGCCGCGAAACAAATCGCTATTTATCGCGGACTCGGTTTTCGCGGCGTTTATCTCGGCGGCGTCCACAATTTTTCCGCGATTCAAAAAATTCTGGAAATCGAAAAAACATTCGCGCCCGACGACTGGAAACAATTCGCGCGCGAAATCAAATTCTCGCAGCCCGGCGAATTTTTTTACTTCGCCGAAAATCCTGCGACCGGCCTTGCTGACACAACCAGAAAAAATCCGAGACAGTCGATTGCGTCGAAACACGTCACCGCGACGTATCAATTGTCGAAATGGACGCACGACAACTTTTTTGCGCCGGACACCAAATTTGCAAAATTCGGCGCGAAGATTTGCGCGAATGCGAAAGATTCACTTCAAGGCCCGAAACCGCTGCGCGTTTTGGAAAAATTGAGCAAGTCCGTGCTGTTTCATTGCAAGGATTGCGGCGATTGTTCGCTGCCGGACATCGCGTTTTTGTGCCCCGAATCGCAGTGCGCGAAAAATCAGCGCAACGGCCCGTGCGGCGGCACGCGCGAAGGCCGCTGCGAAGTGGACGGCTACGGCGATTGTATCTGGCTGCGCGCTTACGAGCGGTTGAAACACGACGGCAGGGAAAATGAATTATTGAAGCACGCGCCCGTCGTGCAAAATCAGGGATTGCGCGGCACGTCCGCGTGGGCGAACAACTGGCTTGGCCGCGACCATGCGGCAAAAAAGCAAAACGGAGAAAAAATTGGATGAACAAAAAACTGCACATCGTCGGCGAATTGATGAACAATTCCTACGCCCGCGCGCGCAAGGCGTTCACCGAGCGCGACCCGAAAGGCTATCAGGAGCTTGCGAAATTGCAGGCGGATTTGGGCGCAAGTTTTCTCACGCTGAATCTGGACGGCACGCAACGCATTCAAGTTCGTCGCGAGGAAATGCTCGAATTTTTACCCGACGTAATTCCGGCGATTCAGGAAGCGACTTCAACTCCAATTGCGTTCGACAATCCGTCCGTTGAATACCACAAAATCGCGCTGAAACATTACGACCGCAAAAAAAGCGGCGCACCGATTCTCAATTCCCTCGCCGCCTCGCGCGAGCATCTGGACGAAATGATTGAACTCGTGAAACATTACGACACGCTCGCCGTCGTCATGGCTTCGGAAACATTTGTGCCCGGCGGCACGGCGCAATGTTTGAATCCGCAGGATGCTTATCGCGCCGCGAAACATTTTGTTGAACTGCTCGTGACGAAAGCCGGTCGTCGCACCGACCAAATCATCATTGACCCCGGCCTCGCACCCGTCGGCGCGGACACTTACGGCCTCGTCAACATCAGCCTCGACGCGATGAAACTCATCAGCGCCGACCCGGATTTGAAAGGCGTGCACCTGATTGTCGGCCTTTCCAATTTCGCGTGGGGCACGCCCAAAGGCGTCCGCGAAGAATTGGAAAAAGCGTATCTGACTTTGGGCATGGAAGTCGGTTTGGATTTCGCTTTAGCGAATCCCGAAAAAAATCCCGCGCCGCTGCCGAAAAATCATTCGATGGTCGCGCGGCTCCGCGATGCGCTCGAACAAGGCCGTCCGCGCGAAGGCGAAACTTCCGAAATTTCCGGTTTCCGTCAGGCCGAGTCAATCATGGCTATTTGCGGCGCAGCGCAAGTCACCGATTTTTGAAATGGAAAATTTTTTAATTCCCGCCGTGATTGGCGAACGCAAAATCTGGCTGCGTGTCGGCACGTTGCTCGACGGCGTCAGCACCAAACCGTTGCGCAATGCAAATGTAGTTTATGGCAGAAATGAAATTTTTTTCGTCGGCGAAAATTTGCCACCTGCCAATTTCCTGAATCCAAATCAGCGCCAGCCGGATTTGGATTTGCCGGAATTCACGTTGTTGCCCGGATTGATTGAGGCGCACGCGCATTTTTTTCTCGAAGGCGGCGAATTGAATTTGGACAAACGCGCGGCCTATCTGAAACAAACGCCGGAAAAATTACTGGAACTCGCCAAAACGCGATTGGAAAAACTGGTTCGGCTTGGAATCATCGCCGTTCGCGACGCGGGCGACAAAGACGGTGTTAGCCTTGCGTTGAGCAAACTTTACGCGAGCGGGAATCATCCGCTCATGCCTTACGTGGACAGTCCCGGCGCGGCGATTCATCATCAAGGCCGTTACGGCAGTTTCATGGCCGAGCCGATTGAAAATTTTCCTTCGCTGAAGAATTGCGTTGAATCTCGCGTCAAACTTGGTGCGGACCGAATCAAATTGATTCCGACCGGCATCATCAATTTCAAAAAAGGCGCAGTCACGACCGAGCCGCAAATGACCACCGAAGAAATTCGCGAATTAGTTACGGCGGCAAAATCATTCGGCAAGCAGACTTTCGCCCACGCGTCCGGCGACATAGGCATCGAGCGTGCGATTGACGGCGGCGTGGATTCCATTGAGCACGGATTTTTTGTGCGCGACGACCAGCTTGCCAAAATGCGCGACCGGCAAATTGCATGGGTTCCAACCTTTGCGCCGGTTCAGGAGCAGGTGAACCACGCCGATTTAATGGGCTGGGATTCGCAAGTCGTTGCCGCCCTGAAAAAAATTTTGGAACAGCACACGAAAAGCCTCGTCAGAGTGCATGAAATGGGCGTGCAAATCATCGCGGGCAGCGACGCCGGTTCGTATGGCGTGGCGCACGGGATTGGATTTTTGAACGAATTGGAATGGATGGAGCGCGCCGGACTTTCACCACTGGCCGTCATCAATTCCGCGACGGGTGCGAGTTCAAACCGTCTCGCGTTCAAGGAAAAATTCGGGCAAATCAAAGTCGGTTTTCAAAGCCGTTTTATTCTCACGTGCCATTCGCCGTTGGAAAAAATTCCCAATCTGCGAAAACAAAAGTTTGTCGTGTTCGACGGTGCAGTTTTTGAAAACGACGAAAATTTTGATTCGGGTGGATTGTAAATTTGCGTGAAGATTTTCGCCGTGACTCGTTACAATTATTTAGCTTTTTCGACGACGAGCATTTCAATCGGCATATTTGTTGGCACAAGTTCAAGACCGAGTTGGTCAAGAAGCGCTTGCTTCAAACCTTCTGGGTTGCTGATGTGGTTCCGACCTGTGTCGTTGTCCCATTCAAGTTGGTCGTCCCATTCCAAATCATAATTAAAACGGCCGGTCAATCCTGTTTGGTCGATCACCGGAATTTGCAAACAATTTTCAAGATCAAAAGCAAGTGAACGTATGGGACCATTGACGCGACTCAGGCTGCCTGTCTTTGCGGTTGATGTTTCAATGCCGCCCGTAAAATTCGGTTTCAAGCCGGACGCATTGGGACGCCTTACAGTCAACAACAGTACGTCAGTTTCGCGCGTCTTGCGCAGGCCAACGAGTCCATACTTCGATCTAATCATTGCCTGCAAAGAATCTCGTGGCTGCTGCGACGTGGTGGCCATATAGTCAAATTCACCTTTTGGCAACGGTGTTACGGCAGTCACATACCATGGGCTGACACCGTAGGCTCTGGCAATTAACGTTTCAAAGGGCTGATTTGTCCATGCCATAATTTTCAGTGCTCCTTTGATGAGGGTTAAGGTTGAAACAAGCCGTCGCGCCTTTGGCCAGCGCAGCGGCAGAAATTGTTTTTGCCAATCCAATCGGCGCGGCGTGAACGGAATTTCCCGAAATCGCTCCGGCGATGATTGCCGCCGTTGAGGAAACGCCGCGCTTGGCAAAATATGTCCGCAATTTTTCCAACGCGCGTAGAACACGACGTTGAGCTGCCGCTTCGCTCATTTGCATTGTTGCGGCAATTTCGCGAACGTTTTTGCCTTTGAAAAATCGCAATATCACCATGTCGCGATCTTTTTTGCCGAGGCGTGACATGGCTTCATCCAACAACGGCGCGAGCTGATTCCAAACCGCATCGGGCGCAGAACTTTCATTCAAGGTGGATTGCATATAAGCCTCCTGTTCGCGAAATTGACGCCGCCGCTCGCCGCGCAAAAACCTCAACGCCGTCAGCCGTGTCGTTTCATAAAGCCAGCCTTCGAGAATAATGTTCGCACGCAGACTGGCCGCTTTGCGCGCGAGAATGATGAAAACGGCCTGCGTGATTTCTTCGGCATGAGCGGCAATGCCAACATGACGCAACGCGGCGGAATAAACAAAACCGATGTGCCGCTGAACCAATTCAGCAAAGGCCGCTTCCGAACCGTTCCGGGAATAATCCCGCAACAATTCCATGTCATTCGCATCCGGCATCTGACTATTTATTGCCGATGGACGCGAAATCAGACATTTATTTTTTACAGGATTCAAATCTATTTCGCGCCGGCCATGTCATCAATTTTTGCGCTTCTAAGCGTCAGGTTCATTTAACACCATAAAAAAAATTGAAAACAGACAAGCCAAACACATCTCCAAACCGTTAGGAGGCGCTTGATCTGTTGCGCGGCCTGAGTGTTATCGGCATGTTGCTGAACCTGACGCCCGGCGCATGGGATCGGGAATATGTCTGGCTGACGCACGCCAAATGGCAGGGCGGCCACCTGATTGACATGGTTGCGCCGGCATTTCTGTTTTGCATCGGCGCGGCCATTCCTCTGTCCTTGCGGAGCCGCTTTGCAAAAGGCGCGACGAAGGAACAACTGGCAGCGCATATCCTCTGGCGGGCGCTAGCTCTCGTAGTGCTCGGATTATTTTTGAACGCCTATCCGGTTTTCGATTGGGCGCATATGCGCATTCCCGGTATTTTGCAGAGAATCGGCGTGGCCTACGCCGTGGTTGGCGGGTTCATCTTGTTAACGGCAAGACCGAACGAAGATGGCAAGCCAATGTTTTCGCCCGGCCTGATCACAGGCGCGGCTGTTTTTATTGTCATCTCCTACTGGGCATTGCTCTATTTTGTGCCGGTGCCGGGTTTCGGCGCGCCGCGCTTCGATCCGGTGGGAAGCTGGCCACCGTTCATTGACCACGTGGTCTTTACCGTGCCGCATATGTTCATCTATTGGCCGGTGGGCGGCAAAGTCGTCTTCGATCCCGAAGGACTGGTCAGTATCTATCCAGCCTGTGCGACTATCCTGTTAGGCGTGCTGGCGGGTGTCCTTTATCAACGCGGCACGTTGAAGCGACCCTTGCTCATCGCCTTCATCGCCGGCACGGTTATGGTGATGCTGGCAGTCATGTTCAGCGGCATTTGCCCGATCATCAAAAATATCTGGACCAGCACTTTCGTGCTGTTCAGCAGCGAATTTACGCTAATTTTGCTGGCGATTTTGATGATCGTCACGAATCATCCAAAGGCTGGGCGTTTTCTGTTTCCGGTGCGTGTTTTTGGCGCAAATCCCCTGCTAGCCTACCTAATATGTTTCCTGTTCGCGCCGATGCTGGACATCAACTGGATACCGTCGGCGGAGTCCGGCAAGGTGTCGCTGCGAGGAGCCAGCCAAATTATTTCCAAAGGGATTATTGACCTTTCGCTGGCCTCATTCCTGTTCAGCATCGCCTATTTGGTCGTGCTGTTTTTTATCCTGTGGTTTTTCTACCGCAAACGTTGGTTCCTTAAACTCTAAACGGCGATTCGCCACCTTGGTGAGAAATCAACCCGCAGACGCGCGCTGACGCTTTTGCGAATTCACTGATGGACATTATATGATTTGCGCGTGTGGCGTGTAAAATAGTTTGAACGGCAATTTGGTTTGCAATTTCAACAGTAATCAGCGTTTTCAATTCGCATCCGGCGCGGTTTGTTGCACTCGTTTGAAATCTTGAAGTTCTGTTGAAGTGGTCGGAGTAGAACCTTCGGCTGGAAGTGTGCCTCGCCATTTCCAGTATTCGACGTGTCCATCGGCAAACGTCAGCGTATCGCCGTTCTGATGCCGCCATGCGGGAATATTCAGCCATTGATTTATCATTGGTGAATAAAGAAAATGTCCATCCTCAATTGTCGAAATATCTTCCTCAAGGAAAGTGAGCGTAGTGGATGGTTTATGAATTTGATTTTCATGGTTCAATGGTTCAAAGCCGTAATCATCGGTGTCTTCCTGCGGCCCGCCCATGTAACAACTCAAGGAATAACTGCGCCAAGTGGGTATGGTTGTGGCCAGCACCAAGCTGCGATCCGAGGGACATTTATAAATTTGAATGCTTTTGACATACGGATAAAGCGAGCCGTTGCTGATGGTGGTTGAATTGGTGTCCAAAGCGGCATTGCCGGTGACCCAAGCGTTGGATGGGCTTTCGACAGCTCCTTCTGGCCGGAAATCCCAGCCGTTCAACACCAGCGCGCCGCTGTTTTCATCGGCATACAATTGCCAGGCCAGATTGAGTTGCTTTTGATTGTTCAGACAAATGGAACGTTTCGCTTTTTCTTTTGCCAGCGCCAGCGCAGGTAAAAGTAACGCAGCTAAAATCGCGATGATTGCAATCACCACCAACAATTCAATCAACGTGAATCCACGATGTTTCATGTTCAATCGGTAAATTTTACGCGACTTTGAAAAATTACTGCGTGTCCACCAGCGTCCAGCGCGATTTTTCATTCATCTGTAGCGCCGTGGTTTGCGCCTGCGTTGTCACTTTCATCGCGATGCTTTGGTTGTTATCCGACTCCACCAACATTCCCAAATCCGGATCGAACCAAAATTCGCCGGCGATTTTTCCTTTTTCGATTTGTATCGCCGCGCCCGAAGCCGTTGAAACACTTTTTGTTGAAACGCTGCCGGTCATTTCAACATGCGCGCATTGGCGGTCGGCGTGTTGCTCCCAATTTTTGAAGGTGAACTTCATGTTCAAAGTCAAAATTCCCACTTGCGGGCTGTTGATGTCTTTTTTGACCGACCAGCTTTCACCGATTTTCACCAGGCGATTCGGTAGCCATTCTCCGAGTGAAACATATTGTTTCAAGGTTCCTTCCCCGAACAATTGTCTGAACAACACCTGTTGTTGCGGTTTGGCGGCAGCCACCCGTTTCATCAATGCCTCCATGCCCTCTACTTTTTGCACCTCGCCATTTGCATCAATGTAATACTGAAACGGCACGCCAATAGTCAGTCCCAATAACGCAGCCGGACTGTTCGGGTCGGCGGAATTTTGCGTCGAGTCAAAACTTAATATCTTGCTTCCGTTTTGCAGGACGGCCAATGATTCATCTGTGATCTTCAGTTCCAATTGCCGGCCATCGTCCGGCAATTCTTTAAGCGCGGAAATATCAAAATCCTGTGCCACATTCACATCCGATTTTACCGGCTGCCCTTGATTGGATGTTTCCGTGCTTTGATCCAATTCCATTCGCATCGTATATTTTTTTCCAACCACCCAATTGATTTTGATATTTGCCGGATCGTTCATCACCGATGAGGCAGCGCGTTCCTTTTGAGAATGCTGGTTCATTTCATAGACGACCGTTCCACCACCTGCGGCCAACAACACTCCCGCGCCGACAACGACTGCAATTTTCATTTTTGTCCATGCCATAATTTTCAATGCTCCTTTGATGAGGGTTAAGGTTGAAGCTGAAGCCACCGCGCCTTTTGTAATTGCAACGGCAGAAATCGTTTTCGCCAAACCTATCGGCGCGGCTTGAACGGAATTGGCCGAAATCGTTCCGGCGATAATCGCCGCCGTCGAACTCACGCCGCGTCTGGCAAAAATTTTCCGTAATTTTTCCAGCGCGCGGTTCACTCGCATTTTTGCCGCGTCTTCGCTCGCGCCCAACGCCGCGCCGACTTCGGCAAAACTTTTATTTTCAAAAAATCGTAGCGCAAGTGCGTCATGGTCTTTGCCATTCAACTTTTTCAACGCGTCGTCGAGAAAAGGCGAGATTTGATTCCACATTTCCGCCAGTGCTTTGTTTTCGCGCGGCGAATCGTTTTGTTCCATTTGCGATTGCATGAAAGCCTCCTGTTCACGTTTTTGCCGGCGACGTTGAATGGTCAGTGCGTTCGCGCTCGCATATCGCGCGGTTCGGCAAAGCCAGCCGCTCAAAATAGTTTTATCGCCGAGCGCATTTGCTTTGCGCGCAAGAATAATAAAAACCGCCTGTGTGATTTCTTCCGCCAAATGCGCGTCGCGCACCTGCCGCAGTGCCACGGAATAAACGAGATTGACATGGCGCGACACGATTTCCGCGAACGCGGATTCGGAATTATTCTCCGCAAATTCGCGCAGCAACGTCAGGTCATCGTTCATGATTTACAGACATATTTACGCAGGCGTGAAAAGGTAACAGGTTATTTTTTGTCCGCCGTTTTCGTTCAGCTAATGCAACTTCGCGGGAAAAATGAAATTCTAATGAATGAATCCTGCGTTTTTCCGAAAACATTTATTGCACGATGATGAATTTTGAGTAAAAAATGTGGGAACGACGGCAATTTGCCAATTGATGAGCAGTAACCTAATTCAGCAATCGGAAGAGAAACGGCGCGTGCAACCTCAAATTTTCGCACCGCCGAAACAGGGGCTTTATGACCCGCAGTTTGAACATGACGCCTGCGGACTGGGCTTCATTGTCAACATGAAGGGCGCGAAATCTCATCAGTTGGTTTCGGACGCGTTGAAGATTTTGGTGAATCTGGATCATCGCGGCGCGGTCGGTTGCGAGCCGAACACGGGCGACGGCGCGGGAATTTTGATTCAAATTCCGCACGACTTTTTTGTGAGTGAAGCGGCGCGGCTGGGGTTCAAACTTCCGGCGGTCGGGCAATATGGCGTCGGCCAATTATTTTTGCCGAAGGACAAGGCGCAGCGCGAGTCGATTAAAAAGGAACTCACCAAAATCATTTCCGACGAAGGCCAGACGTTGCTTGGCTGGCGCGATGTGCCGACGGATAATTCGTCGCTCGGCAAAACGGCCATTGCTTCCGAGCCGTTCGTGGAACAGGTTTTTGTCGGGCGCAATCCGGCGTTGAAGGACGAGGCGGCGTTTGAGCGGAAGCTTTACGTCATCCGCAAAATCGCGGAGCAAAAAATCCGCTACGGCAATTCGTTTGCGGGCGGAAAATTTTTCTACGTTTCGAGTCTTTCGGCGCGGACGCTGACTTACAAGGGGATGTTGATGTCCGAGCAGGTCGAGAAGTATTACGGCGATTTGCAGAATCCGGCGGTGGTGACGGCGCTGGCGCTGGTGCATTCGCGGTTTTCGACGAATACGTTTCCGAGTTGGGATCGCGCGCATCCGAACCGTTACATCGCGCACAACGGCGAAATCAACACGCTGCGCGGCAATGTGAATTGGATGCACGCGCGGCAGGCGTTGTTCACGAGCCGGGTTTTCGGCGACGAAATCAAAAAAATCATTCCGGTCATCAACACGGACGGCAGCGACTCGGCGCAGTTTGACAACTGCGTGGAATTGCTCACGCTCGCGGGTCGCGAATTGCCGCACGCGATGATGATGATGATTCCTGAACCGTGGGAAAATAATGAGAGCATGGACCCGGCGCGCCGCGCGTTTTACGAATTTCATTCCTGCCTGATGGAGCCGTGGGACGGCCCGGCTTCGATGGCGTTCACGGACGGAAAATTCATCGGTGCGTGTCTCGACCGAAACGGTTTGCGCCCGTCGCGTTATTACGTGACGCACGATGACGTGGTGATTATGGCGTCGGAAGCGGGCGTATTGCCGGTCGCGCCGGAGCGCGTGAAAATCAAAGGCCGGTTGCAGCCGGGCAGAATGTTTCTCGTGAGCCTCGAAGAAGGCCGCATCATCGCGGACGAGGAACTCAAGAAAAAATACGCGAGCGCCGAGCCGTATCAAAAGTGGCTCGATGAAAATCACGTCTTGTTGAAAAATTTACCGTCGCCGCCGCACATTCACGAGCCGGAGCACAAAACGATTTTGCAACGGCAACAGGCGTTCGGCTACACGTTTGAAGATTTGCGGTTCATCGTCGGCCCGATGGGGCGCGACGGCGTGCAGCCGCTCGGCTCGATGGGCACGGACACGCCGCTCGCGGTTTTGTCGGAGAAGCCGCAGTTGCTTTACAATTATTTCAAGCAACTGTTCGCGCAGGTGACGAATCCGCCGATTGACCCGATTCGCGAGGAAATCATCACTTCGACCGACATCATGGTCGGCAGCGAAGGCAATCTGCTCGAACCGACGCCGGAAAGCGCGCGGCAAATCAAAATGCACTATCCGATTCTCGACGACGAAGAATTGGAAAAACTGCGCCACATCAATCGCCCCGGTTTTCAATCCGTCACGCTGCCGATTTTGTTTGAAGCGGGGAGCGCGCCCGCCTCGGGCGCAGCCGAACGCGCCCCGCGTTCGGCTAATGAAACGTCCGCCAATTCGGGCGCGTCCGACGTTGTGAGTGCCTCAAACGTTTCCCGCGAGGGCGCGGGAAACAGCACGCGAGGCGCGTGCGCTCCCGAAAAAAATCTCGCAACCGCTTTGGAAAAATTATTTGCCGCGGCGGACAAAGCCATTGCCGACGGCGCGAACATCATCATTCTTTCCGACCGCGGTTTGAGCGCGGCGCTCGCGCCGATTCCCGCGCTGCTGGCGGTTTCCGGTTTGCATCATCATTTGATTCGGCGCGGCACGCGCACAAAGATTGGTTTGATTCTCGAATCCGGCGAGCCGCGCGAAGTGCATCATTTCTCGCTGCTCATCGGCTACGGCTGCACCGCCATCAATCCGTATCTCGCGTATGAAACGCTCGACGATTTGATTCGCGAAGGTCTTTTGCGCGACACCGACCATAAAACGGCGGTGAAAAAATTCATCAAAGCCGCCGTCAAAGGCGTCGTCAAAACGATGGCGAAGATGGGCATCTCGACGATTCAAAGCTATCACGGCGCGCAGATTTTTGAGGCCGTCGGTTTGAACGCGGAGGTCGTGAACCAGTATTTCACTTGGACGCCGTCGCGGATTCAGGGCGTCGGGCTGGATGTGATTGCCGAAGAAGCGCTCGCTCGCCATTGCCGCGCGTTTCCGTCGGCGGAAGTCAATTCCGAACTCGACGCGGGCGGCCAGTATCAATGGCGCGACGGCGGCGAATTTCATTTGTTCAATCCGCAGACGATTCACAAATTGCAGAACGCCTGCCGCACGAACAACGAAAAGATTTATCGTGAATACGCGGATTTGATTAACGACCGCGCGAAAAATCTTTGCACGTTGCGCGGCCTGCTCGAATTCAAATTCGCCGAAAATCCGATTCCGATTGAAGAAGTCGAGCCGGTCGAAGAAATCGTCAAGCGTTTCAAATCCGGCGCGATGAGCTACGGCTCGATTTCCAAAGAAGCGCACGAAACGCTCGCGATTGCGATGAACCGTCTCGGCGGACGCTCAAACACCGGCGAAGGCGGTGAAGACCCCGAACGCTACGTTTGGACGAACGAACGCGGCGACTCGAAAAATTCCGCGATCAAGCAGGTCGCGAGCGGACGTTTCGGCGTCACGAGCCATTACCTCGTCAACGCGAAGGAACTGCAAATCAAAATGGCGCAAGGCGCGAAGCCCGGCGAGGGCGGCGAGTTGCCCGGCAAAAAAGTTTATCCACCGATCGCGAAAGTTCGCGGCACAACGGCGGGCGTCGGCCTCATTTCACCGCCGCCGCATCACGACATTTATTCCATCGAAGATTTGGCTGAGTTGATTCACGATTTGAAAAACGCGAATCGCGACGCGCGCATCAGCGTCAAACTCGTCGCCGAAGTCGGCGTCGGCACCGTCGCGGCGGGCGTCGCCAAAGCGCACGCGGACGTGATTTTGATTTCCGGTCACGACGGCGGCACGGGCGCGTCGCCGCTTTCATCCATCAAACACGCGGGCGGTCCGTGGGAACTCGGTTTGGCCGAAGCACATCAAACGCTCGTGTTGAACAATCTCCGCAGCCGCGTTTATGTCGAGACCGACGGCCAGTTGAAAACCGGCCGCGACGTGGCCATCGCCGCGTTGCTCGGCGCGGAAGAATTTGGTTTTGCCACCGCGCCGCTCGTCGTCATGGGCTGCATCATGATGCGCGTTTGCCATTTGAACACCTGTCCCGTCGGCGTGGCCACGCAAGACCCGCGTCTGCGGAAACGCTTCACCGGCGAAGCCGACCACGTCGAGAATTTCATGCGCTTCGTCGCGCAGGAACTCCGCGAAATCATGGCCAAACTCGGCTTCCGCAAACTCGAAGACATGGTTGGCCGCACCGACAAATTGAGTCCGTGGAAAGCGATTGAACATTGGAAAGCGCGCGGTTTGGATTTGACGCCGATTTTGCATCAACCCGAAGTCGGCGCGGACGTTGGCCGTTTCCGCCAGCAGGCGCAAAATCACGACCTCGAAAAATCGCTGGACATGACGAAACTTTTGGACATCTGCCAACCCGCGATTGAGCGCGGTGAAAAAGTGCGCGCCGAATTGGAAATTCACAACGTCAACCGCGTCGTCGGCACAATCGCCGGCAGCGAAATCACCAAGAAACACGGCCCGAACGGATTGCCCGAAGACACCGTTTGGCTGAAATTCAACGGCAGCGCGGGACAAAGTTTCGGCGCGTTTGTGCCGAAGGGCATGACGCTCGAACTCGAAGGCGACGCCAACGATTATTTCGGCAAAGGCTTGAGTGGCGGCAAACTCATCGTTTATCCACCGAAAGGTTCAACCTTTTTGCCGAGGGAAAATATCATCATCGGCAATGTGGCGCTTTATGGCGCAACGGCGGGTGAAATTTTTGTGCGCGGCATGGCGGGCGAACGTTTTGCCGTCCGTAATTCCGGTGTGAACGCCGTCGTCGAATCCGTCGGCGACCACGGTTGCGAATACATGACCGGTGGCAAAGTCGTCGTGCTCGGCAAGACCGGACGCAATTTCGCCGCCGGCATGAGCGGCGGCATCGCTTACGTTTTGGACGAAGCGGGCGATTTCCACACACGCTGCAACACCGAACTCGTTGGTTTGGGAAAACTGGAAGACGCCAACGAAATCGAAGAAGTCTGGAAATTGATACAACGTTACCAAACTTACACCAAATGCCAGCGCGCCGCGAAAATGCTGGCCGACTGGAAACATTTCGTCCCGAAATTCGTCAAAGTGCTGCCGCAAGATTACGCCTGCGTTTTGAAAGAATTGAAAATCGCGCACGACAAAGGCCTGACCGGCGACGACGCCATCATGGCCGCCTTTGAAGCCAACGTGAAAAGCGGCCACTGATTTTATCCGCAGATGACGCAGATTAACGCAGATTTTTCTGAAATGAGATTGAACACGATGGTTGTAAAAATCAAATCTGCGTAAATCTGTGAAATCTGCGGACAACCAAAGAGACCCGGAAACGTATGCCATCATCGGCGCGGCGATGGAAGTGCATCGGGAATTGGGACACGGATTTTTGGAAGCCGTTTATCAGGAAGCGCTGGCGATTGAATTGACGGCCAGAAAAATTCCGTTCCAGCGCGAAGTGCCGTTGCCGGTCAGTTACAAAAATCAAAAACTGGCTTGTAGTTATCGCGCGGATTTTGTCTGTTTTGAGAACGTGCTGGTGGAATTGAAAGCCATCAGCCAGTTGACCGGCGCGGATGAGGCGCAGGTGATAAACGAAATGAAAGCAACCGGAATACAACGAGCGCTCCTGTTTAACTTTGGCGCTCCCAGTTTGGAATATAAACGCCGTGTTTTTAATCTGCGCGAATCCGCGCAATCCGCGGAAGAAAAATGATTTTTGAATTATGGGAAAACCCACTGGATTTTTAGAATTCCAACGTGAACTGCCGAAAGACCGCTCGCCGCTTGAGCGCATTTCGGATTGGAAGGAATTTCATTATCACCTGCCGGAAGCCGAGTTGAAAAAACAAGGCGCGCGCTGCATGGATTGCGGCGTTCCGTTCTGTCACACCGGCCAGCTCGTCAGCGGCATGGCGAGCGGCTGCCCGATTCACAATCTCATTCCCGAATGGAACGATTTGGTCTATCGCGGCCTCTGGCGCGAAGCGCTTGACCGTTTGCACAAGACGAATAATTTTCCCGATTTCACCGGTCGCGTCTGTCCCGCGCCGTGCGAAGGCTCGTGCGTTTTGGGCATCAATAATCCGCCGGTCACGATTAAAAATATCGAATACGAAATTGCCGAACACGGCTGGCTGAATGGCTGGATTGTTCCCGAAGTCCCGCAAAAACGCACCGGCAAAAAAGTCGCCGTCGTCGGTTCAGGTCCCGCCGGACTTTCCGCCGCCGCGCAACTCAACCAAGCCGGTCATCTCGTCACCGTTTTTGAACGCGCCGACCGTCCGGGCGGTTTGCTCATGTATGGCATCCCCAACATGAAGCTCGACAAAAACGAAGTCGTGCTGCGCCGCATCAAAGTTTTGGAAGCGGAAGGAATCAAATTTGTTTGCAACACGGAAGTGGCACGGGCGTCTCGCCCGTGCGATGAAAAGGCTGAAACACACGGGCAAGATGCCCGTGCCACTACTGTTTATCCGGCGGAAAAATTATTGCAGGAATTTGACGCGGTGATTCTCGCGACGGGCGCGACGAAGCCGCGTGATTTGCCGATTGAAGGCCGTAATTTGAAAGGCATCCATTTCGCAATGGATTTTCTGACGGCAAATACAAAATCACTTTTGGACGGACACAAAAACGGCAGTTTCATTTCGGCGGACAAAAAAGATGTTGTCGTCATCGGCGGCGGCGACACCGGAACGGATTGCGTCGGCACGTCCATCCGCCACGGCTGCAAGTCGCTCGTGCAAGTGGAAATTTTGCCGAAGCCGCCGCTCGAACGCGCCAAAGACAATCCGTGGCCGGAATGGCCGAAAGTCTATAAACTGGATTACGGTCAGGAAGAAGCCGCCGCAAAATTCGGCGCCGACCCGCGCACTTACCTGACGACGGCGACAAAATTTGAAGGCGACGCCAACGGCCACGTCAAGGCCGTTCACCTCGTGCAAATCGAATGGACGCGCAACGACAAAGGCCAGTTCGTGCCAAAGAACATTCCCGGCACGGAAAAAATCATCCCCGCGCAACTCGTATTGCTCGCGATGGGTTTTCTTGGCCCCGAACAGCCGTTGCTCGAATCGCTCGGCATCGAGCGCGACGCGCGTTCCAACGCCAAAGCCGAATTTGAAAAATACACGACGAACATTCCCAAAGTGTTTGCCTGCGGCGATTGTCGTCGTGGCCAAAGCCTCGTCGTCTGGGCATTCAACGAAGGCCGTGGCGCAGCGCGCGAATGTGATCGTTTTCTGATGGGCGCGACGAATTTGCCTTAATTCATGGCTTTTTGACATGGTTGAAAAAGTTGTCTGTTTTTGGATTCATTAAACTTAATCTTGACTTAAGCAGAATGAGTTTTTATATTCGCGGTGAATTAAGAAATGAGCGGATTGGAAAAGTGATTTGAGGCACGACCAAACAAGGTCGTGTTTTTCACTTTTGACCAACGCTCTAAATCGGGAGTGATTATGGCCAGTGGCAAAGTGAAGTGGTTTGACAACAAAAAAGGGTTCGGTTTCATCGCCCAGAACGCCGGTCAGGACGTTTTTGTTCATCACTCGTCCATCGTTGGTTCCGGGTTCAAAACCTTGAACGAAGGTGATGAAGTTTCCTTTGAAATCATCACCAGTGACAAAGGCTTGAAAGCCCAGAACGTTCAACGCGTGCAGATGTCCTAAGCCGCGTTTGTTCGGCGAACAAAAATAACTGCGCGCTGCGAAAGTTTCTGTTCGCTCGCAGCGGTTGCTTGCGCTAATTTCTGTTCATGGCGGATTCAAAATCAACTGCCGTAACCAGTTTGTATGTCCACGTCCCGTTCTGCGCGCACAAATGTTCGTATTGCGCGTTTTATTCCGAAGCGTCGTCAGGTGAATTGATAAATCGCTACATCACCGCGCTCGCGCGCGAATTGGAAATTGTCGCGCCTGACCTAAAACCAAAAACGATTTTTTTTGGCGGCGGCACACCATCGCTTTTGAATCTGCGCCAATGGGAAATCATTTTGCGCGCGATGGAAAAATGGAATCTGCTTGGCGCGGAGGAATTTTCCGTCGAGTGCAATCCCGCGACCGTTTCTGCCGACAAAGCGAAACTGCTGCGCGACTTCGGTGTCAATCGCATCTCGATGGGCGTGCAGTCGCTCGATGAAAAATTGCTGGAGCGGCTCGGCCGGATTCACTCGCGCGAGCAGGTTTTCAAATCGTTCGATATTTTGCGAAAGGCCGGATTTGAAAATTTGAATCTGGATTTGATGTTTGCGATTCCCACGCAGACGATGGACATCTGGCGCGACACCTTGCGCGAAGCGATTGCCATGCAAAGCGAGCACTTGTCGAGCTACGAAGTGATTTACGAGGACGACACGCCATTGTTTCAGCAACTGCAAGCCGGTGAATTTTCTGTGGACGAAAATCTGGCGTGCGAAATGTATGACGAACTGATTTCAACGGCGACGCGCGCCGGTTTTCATCAATACGAAATCGCCAATTTTGCAAAGCAGTCCAAAGTCCAAAGTCCAAAGTCCAAAGGTAACGCGCGGGCGACTTTGGACTTTGGGCATGAGACTTTGGACATCCCGCATTTTGCCTGCAAGCACAACGTGAATTACTGGCGCGGCGGTTCGTTTTACGGCTTGGGGCCGAGCGCGACGGGTTATGTGCGCGGCGTGCGCACAAAAAATTGGGCGAACACGCAACTTTATTGCGAGCAATTGGAAAAAGGAAAACGCGCCATCGAATCTTCAGAAGAATTGCCGCCGCTCAAACGCGCCGGCGAAATCGCGGCGTTCGGTCTGCGCATGAATGCGGGCTGGCCGTATGAAGGGTTTCAGCGCGCTACGAATTTTGATTTGCGAAACGAATGGGAATCCGAAATGGAGCAGTTGGCAGAGCGCGGCTGGGGACGCATTTCACCGGAACATTTTCAACTGACGCCGCAGGGTTTGCGTTTCGCGGACGCAGCGGCGGAAATGTTTTTGCGTTGATTTTTGACAGAAGAACACAAAGAGAACGAAGTTGAATGAATTCTTTGTTTCCTTCGTTGCCTTCTGTTCAATCAAATCGGCAATCTCACCGTAAAAGTTGTTCCGACATTTTCTTCGCTTGACACTTCAATTGTTCCGCCGTGCGCTTCGACAATCGCTTTGCAGATGGAAAGCCCCAAACCCGCGTTGCCCCCGCCCGTGCGTGATTTGTCGGCGCGATAAAACCGTTCAAAAACGCGCGGCAAATCCGCTGGTGAAATTCCGGTCCCCGTGTCGGAAATTTTCAGAATCGCCAAACTATTTTGTGAATCCAATTTCACGCGCACTTCACCACCGGCTTTGTTGTATTGGATTGCGTTCGTCAAAAGATTGGTCACGACTTGCGCCAACCGTTCAGGATCGCCGGTGATTTCGAGCGACGAAAGTTCGGAAATGATTTTCACATTGCGCTCGTCAGCCAGTGGCTGCACGAGTTCCGCACAATCGGAAATCGTTTTGGAAAAATCAAAATTCAATCTGTTCAAAATCTCCTGTCCGGCGTCGAGGCGCGCGAGTTCAAGCAGCGATTCGATCAATTTCCGCATCCGCCGCGCCGCGCGCTGGCAGGCTTCAACCGTTTGTTTGTAATCCGCGGCGTCGCGTTCGCGATTCAAGGCAGTCTGCGTTTGTGTCAAAATCACGGAAACCGGCGTTCGCAGTTCGTGCGCGGCGTCAGACGCAAATTGTTTTTGCTGCGCGAACGCGGTTTCCAGCCGCGCAAAAGTGGAATTCAAAACGGCGGCGAGCTGACCGAGTTCACTTTCCGTTTCAGCGATTGAAATTCGTTGCGCCAAATCGCCGGCGGAAATTTTGACGGCGGCATCGCTGATAGAATTGATTGGGCGAATTGCGCTGGAAATAAGCAAATGGCCGACAAATAGCCCGGCAAACAAAATAATCAAGCCATTCACAATTTGCTTGATGAGATACCGCCGAAGTTCTTGTAATTCCGACAAAATTGAATGGCCAATAAGTATGTCGTAATCCTGCCGTTCTCTACGAATGGAAACAATTAACTCATAATTGTCGCCGTGCTTTTGCAAAATATCACGCGCTTGCGATTCGCCGTGCGACATTTGCGCTGGATTCCAACTGTTTGGCGCAATCAAATCCGTAGGCGCATTTGTTGAGCGCATCAATTCTTTGCCATCGTGCGACCAAATTACGTAGTAATATCCAACGACGCCCGTATTTTCAAAAAACGAATTAACTTCTTCTTTCGGCAGACGAAATTCCTGCGGAAAACCGGGCATTGGCTCTTCCGGTGGTTGCATTTCCGGCGGCAACCCGCCATGTGGCCGCGGTGGGTGCAAGACGTTCATTAAATTTTGAAATTGAACGTGCAACGTCCGGTCAACGCTGGCCAACTGACGGCTGCGTTCCATTTGATAGGAAGCTGCGATTCCTGCCACGATAGTGAAAGTAAGGATTATGCCATACCAGATTTGCAGTCGCCATTTGATGGATTTGAAAATTTTCATTCGATGCAATAGCCGTGGCCGCGCCGGGTGACGATGAATTCCGCGCCGAGTTTTTTGCGGACGTTGGAAACGTGGACGTCGAGCAGGTTGGACAGCGAGCTTTCATTTTCGTCAAACAGATGTTCGTAAAGCTGCGTGCGGGTGACGACTTCGCCGCGATGCAGCGCGAGAAATTCCACGAGTGAATACTCACGAGCGGTCAACTCGACGGGTTTGTCTTTGAGAAAAACGTTTCGCGCGGCAGTGTCAATTTTGACGTCGCCGATTTCAATTTCGTTGGTCGTTTTATTCGCACTGCGACGGATGATGGCGCGCAAACGGGCGAAAATTTCTTCGAGGTCAAATGGTTTGACGACGTAATCGTCCGCGCCGGTGTCGAGGCCGCGCACGCGGTCACGCGTCTGGTCGCGCGCGGTGAGCATAAGCACGGGCGTCTTTTTAGTTTCGCGCAGCCGCTTGAGAATTTCCCAGCCGTCAATTCCCGGCAGCATCACGTCCAAAACAATCGCGTCATAGTCCGTGCCTTCGGCGTTGAAAAGTCCGTCGTCGCCGTTGTCGGCGGTGTCCACGGCGTAGCCTTCCTCGCGCAACGCCTGCGCGAGGCTCGCGAGCAAATCCGGCTCATCTTCGACAATCAAAATTCTCATGCGGGCTGAACGAGTTTTAGCAGAAAAATTTTTCCACGCCAGTCAGGGAATTTTCGCAAAAACAACCTTAAGTTCGGATGAAGAAATTTTTTTGCGGTTTGTTGTAAAAAATTTTTACGCTTCACACCCGCTTAAGGTTGGTTCGCGTAAAGTGGCGGCATGAAAATTGAAAATGATGGTGTCTGGATGGTGGTGGACGATGACAAAAGCATTTTGCTGCTGCTGGACAATTTATTGAAGCCATTTGAAAGTCAACGCATTGAATATCACCGGTCGCCACACGCGGCATTAAACGCGTTCGAGGCCTGTCCGGGAAAATATCAATTCGTCGTTATGGATTTGGAAATGCCCGGCATGAGCGGCATTGAACTGTGCCGGCGTTTTTGGCGGTTGGCTCCCGCATTGAAAATTTTATTGATGACCGGCAGTGGCATCATCACAGCGGGAGAAGCGGACGAAATCGGCTTTTGCGGTTTGTTGGCAAAACCGTTCCGGTTCGCAGCGATCCGAAACGCGATTGTGTCCGCCGGTATTTTGTCCGTTTCGCAAAAAAACTTCGCGCAACCGATGGCCTTAACGACAGCTTAAGGTGCGTTGAATTAAAGTGCGCACAACAATTCACATCCGGCACAACCAGGAAAGAAATATGAAAATACAAACCAAAATCATGCTCACAATGTTGACACTTGGCGCGTCGGTTTTAGTCGCCAGCGCGCAGGACGATGACAACGGCGCTCCACCGGATGGGCCGCGACACGGCGGACATCGCCCGCCGCCATCGCCGTTGGTGGCGGCGCTTGACGTAAATCACGACCACGTGATTGATTCAAATGAAATCGCCAACGCGAGCGCCGAATTGCTGACGCTCGACAAAAACGGCGATGGCATTTTGACAACCAACGAATATCTGCCGCCGTTGCCGCCGCGCCACACGGGCGCGGACGCGCCGGATTTCAAACCGCCGACACCGGCGATTGTGAAGGCTCTGGATGCCAACGGCGACGGGGTGATTGACGCCAGCGAAATCGCCAATGCGAGCGCCGCTTTGAAGACGCTCGACAAAAATGGCGACGGCAAGTTGACGCCCGATGAATTCATGGGGCCGCGTCCGCATAAACATGGTCCGCCGGCAGACGGAGATGACAATCAAGCGGGACCGCCTCCGAATGAGTAAGATTCTGTTCGAGTGAACGGAAAGCGGCGGATTGACGACGATGCCGGGTGTGAACAGTCAGTCCGCCGCTTGAATTTTTTCAGCCGCGTGCGCGGGCGAAGAATTTTTACGGCAAAGAAAATTCCACGCGAAGAAAGCCGTCACCAATGCGAGTCCGCCGCAAATGACGTAGGGCAGTTTGACATCCACAAAAAAAAGGACGTTCGCAAAAATCGGGCCGAGAATTCGCGCCAGCGCGCCAAAACTTTGGGCGACGCCAAGATTTGCGCCTTGTTCATCCGGCGAAGAATTCAACGAAATCATGCCAAACACCGGCGGACGGTTTAGCCCGGAGCCAATCGCCAACAGCGCGAGGACAATTAAAATTTCCGTCCAGCTTTTTGTGTAGGGCAAAGTGGCAAGGCCAATCGCAAAGACAATCAGACTGCCGAAAATCAGTTTCGGTTCGCCGAATTTTTTCACGAGCCGTCCGATGACACCTTGCACGAGCGCGGCGATAAAACCGGCGTAGGTGAATAAATAACTGTATCGGTCGCCCAGATTTTTGATGTTGTCGGAAAGTCCATGTTTTGCGAGCAGCGGAAAAGTGGATTCAAAACAGGTAAAGCAAAAGGTCGCAAAGAAAAAGACGGCAATGAGCAATCCAAGTTTCGGTTGCGCGAGCGTGTGACTCCATTGCGCGAATTTCGGACGCGCGGTGACGGGCGCGGAATTTGGCCGGCGACTTTCGCCTAAAATGAACCAGCCGAGAATGAAATTCGCCGCGCAAAATCCGGCGGCGACCCAGCCGGGACCTTGTTTACCAAATCCACCGAAATGAAAAATAGCTGGAATATGGTTTCCCCAAAGACTGAATCCGCCGATTTGAAAACCGCTTAAGGCGAACGCGCCGATTGATGGGCCGAGAATAAATCCAAGTCCAAATGCCATACCAATCAAACCCATACGCGCGGAACGTTTTTCCGGCGGCGAAATGTCGGCAATGTAAGCGGATGCGACGGAAAGGTTCGCGCCGCAAATGCCGGCGAAAATGCGCGAAACTAAAAGCATCCATAAACCCGTCACACCGTTCAACGAGCTGGCGAAGGCGAACAGGGCGTAAGAACCCGCCGCGCCGAGATTGCTGATGAGCATGACGGGGCGGCGGCCAATGCGGTCGGATAATTTGCCCCACGCGGGCGCGAAGAAAAATTGCATCGCAGAAAACGAGGCGATGATGCCGCCGATGATGAGTCCTTTTTGGCTGAACGCGGAACTGAAATTGTCTTCAGCAAAACCGGGCAGCAGCGGCAGAACAATGCCGAAACCAATCAGGTCAATGAAGACCGACAGAAAAATGACGAGCAAAGACGGCTTGCGATTCACAAAATTTAGATTCCAATTCTAAATTCATTTCAACGCCAACTCAAAAATAAAATTCATAACTCGAAGTTGAAAAGAGAATAACTTTGGGAATAGGCTGCGGAAAATTTCCAAAAGTAATTTCTGTTCTTTACGCGTGGTGAGATTCATGCTGTGCCTGTGATTGATTCCGTTTCCGATGTCGCTGGCGCGGCGGCTGATTTGAAAAAGACGCGTCGCCGCAAAAATGTTCCGACCGATTCCATCAAATTGGATCGGTTGCCGCCTCATGCGCCAGATATGGAGCAAGGAGTTTTGGGATGCTGCCTGATTTCACCGAACGATTGCATTGGTCAGTGCATCGAAAAATTAAAGGACGACGGCAAGGCGGCTTTTTACGACCTGCGTCACCAGACGATTTACGAGACGCTCATTGAGATGTTCAATACACGCCAGCCGATTGATTTGATTACGGTGCAGCAACATTTGAAAGACAGGCAATTGCTGGAACAAATCGGTGGCATTTCTTATTTAAGCGAGTTGCAGGATAAAATTCCGAGCGCGGCGCATTTGCCTTATTACCTTGAACATTTGTGTGAAAAATTTCTTCTGCGCCGCATGATTACGACCTGCACGGAAGTCGTCGGGCGCGTTTATGATTATGAAGGTGAAGTGGATGCGCTGCTGGATGAAGTCGAGCGGGATGTGTTGCGGATTTCCGAATCGCGTGCGCAAAGCAGCGTGTTGACGACCAAAGATTTGGTGAATCGCGCCATCGGGACGATTGAGAATTTTTTCAGCCGCAAAGGAACGCTCACGGGAT
>DASZXH010000011.1:0-121461 GCA_035545995.1 Verrucomicrobiia bacterium | reverse complement strand
CGCGATTGCGATGGGATTGACGGTTTTGGAAACGGTTGCCAATCCTTACACGACATTGCTGGGACCGAAAGAATACAGCGCAACGCGCATCAATCTCGCGCAGTCCTGCAACGGCGTCGGCTGGATTTTGGGGCCGATTGTCGGTTCAGCTTATTTTTATTCAGAAGGCGGCGTCCAAAAAGCGCATGGCCAGCTTTTCATTCCGTATATGGGTGTCGCAATCATTGTCGTCATCCTTGCCATGCTCTTTTTTCGCGTCCGGGTGCCGGATGTGCAGGTGGTTGATGAATATCACACCGATGACAACGCGCCGGTCAGCCAAACCAGAAATAACACGCTTATATTTCTGCTGATGCTTCTGAACGTCGCGGCGGTCGGGCTTTCCGTCTATCTCGTGCTGCACACCATCCTGCCCGCCTGTGGCATCGCGGAACAGGCCATTGAAGCCAAATGGTGGATTTTTGTTGTCGCCGTGCTGGCAATGACGCCATTCCTATTTTCCACGACAAAAAAATTGTCCGCCCACAGCATTTGGGCGCATCCTCATTTTTCCGGCGCGACGCTGGCGCAATTTGTCTATGTCGCCGCGCAGGCCGGCATTTTCAGTTTTTTCATCAACAGCATGACTGTGGACAAAAATACCGGCTATTGTCTGGTGCCGTCGCTGGCCGCGACGTGGGACAACAGTGCCTTGAAAAAATGGGGCTGGCTGGAACATCGCGTCGCTTTGTCTGAAGGAAATATTGTGGATGTTCCCGCATTCATCGAACGACTCAAAAACAAATCCGATGCCGTCTCCACTTTCCTCGCGGAAAATTTATCCGCTTCAACCGTCAGCCGGTTGGCCGAGGCCAATATAAATTCTGCGTTACTGCGGTCAACATTGACGCACGATTTGAACAACATTCTGCGGCAGGAACTCATCAAAGAGGACCAAAAGCCGGCGTTTTATGATGCACAGCGATTCAGTGGCATCACATTGAGCGCCACAACCCAACAACTTGTCAGCGAAAATCCAGAAAGCGACAACGCCCGTTTGCGCTTGAATCGTTTATTACTGACCGACGCTTTTCCAAAAATAATCACCTATGACGACGACCGATTTGCCTTGAGCGACAAAGGCGCGGGCATTCTCTCATCATTTGCTTTCGGTTTTTTCCTGCTCGGACGACTTGTCGGCGCGTGGATCATGAAAAAAGCGCCGGCGCATAAAACACTTGGATTGTTCGCGCTGCTGAACGTGGGCGTTTGCGCGTTAATCATTGCTGACAAGGGCTGGATTTCCGCTGCGAGCGTGTTCGCCAGTTACTTTTTCATGTCCATCATGTTCCCGACCATTTTTGCGCTCGGCATTTTTGGCATCGGCTCGCAGTCGAAGAAAAAAGCCGCGGCTTTCATCGTCATGTCCATCACTGGCGGCGCGTTGATGCCGAAATTTATGGGACATTTGGGCGATGTTTATAACATGGCTGCCAGTTTCTGGATGCCGCTGATATGTTTCGCGCTGATTGCGCTTTACGGCTTTGCGTGGTCAAAATTGAGCCGGCGAGAGGGCGTGCGCGGTTTGGGTGCTTCCGGCGGACATTGAAATTTGCCGGAAAATTCAACCGGAAATCAAAATCGTGTTCGCGTATGGTGTCGTGTCTCCAGTGCGGATGAGTCCAATCGCATTCGGCACGCGCTTTTTGAAATCCGCGTGCGCTTCAAATTTGACGGAAATCCCCGCCAATGCGCCGGCAAATTTGCCCTGCGTCGTTTTTGAATTGTTGGCCTTGAATTCCCGCGCCATGAACGCTTGCGTGTAATTTCCGTTCAAGCGCGCGGCTTGGATGGCTTGCACGATGGTCGGCACATCGTCCACGAGCGAAATGTCCACCGTTTCGATTTCCGGCCAGAACGGAAAACCGCGGTCGGCAATAACCAGAGCGTTGGTGTGACGCACGCGCGCCAGCAACGAAAGGATTCGCGGATTGAGAATGCCGGAATTAACCATGCGACCAGTCTTCAAAAATTACGAACAGCATGTCAACTTTTGTTGCAACTATTATGGCGAAATTTTGTCGGCAAATCTCCCCGTTTTAGGGGATGAAATTAAATTTCAAGACTAGTTAAAATTTCAACAAATCCATGAGGTAAAAGCAGTTGATTCAAGATAATCAACGTGGTTGAACTTTTGACTTTGTTTTTTAAGCCATGATTAGGTCTTTTTTTGTTGGTGTTGCCTGTTCCATTGTAGTGCTTGCCTCTTTGAATAAATCTCACGCCGCAGTTGGCGCAACCACACCATTTGTCAGTTATGAAGCCGAAGATGGGACGCTTGGCGATGGCGCGACCATAGTGTCCGTAACTGCCGCGCCGACCACGCAGTATTCCAGCCCGGAATTGGAAGCATCCGGTCACGCCTACGTTCGTCTCAACGCAATTGGTCAATATGTGGAATGGACCAATAACACCGGCCAGAACATTACGGCCATCAATTTGCGCTCGTGTATTCCCGACGCACCGACTGGTGGCGGAATCACTTCAACCATTGATTTATATGTCAACGGAACATTTCGTCAGGCGTTCAGCGTCAATTCGCTGCAAAATTATTGTTACGAAGGAACGAATTACAATGGACAGACGGACAAAAATCCAGCGGACGGCGACCCGCGCGGTTTTTGGAATGACACGCACGCGTTTGTGACCGGAAATCCGATTGCGCCCGGAGACACCATCCGGTTTCAAATGGATTCTTCAAACACGGCTTCGTTCTATTACCTTGACGTTGTGGATTTGGAAAATCCGCCACCACCTTTGACGCAACCGGCCAATTCACTTTCCATAACCGATTTCGGCGCGGAGTCTAACAACATCAGCGTGGACAACACAACCGCCATCAACAATTGTTTTATTGCCGCGCAAACGCAGGGAAAAATCGCGTGGATTCCACCGGGCACATTTTATTTCAGCGCCGTTAATGGCGGACTCACTGCTTCAGGCATAACGATTGTCGGCGCAGGGCCGTGGTATAGCACGCTCTATCGCGTCACGCCGGCCAACAATTCGCAAGGCGTCGCCAACATCATCACGACGACATCCTGCACATTGTCCAATGTTTTGCTGGATTGCAACGGCTCGAGCAGGGCAGGCAATAACAACAATGGCGCCATCAATTTTAGCGGCAACAATTGGCTCGTGAGCAATGTTTGGATTCAGCATGTGACTTCGGCTTTCTGGTGCGCGGGCGTCGGCGGAACCGCGCAGAATTGCCGGGTGTTGAGCGTCTGGTCTGACGGTGGCAATTTCAATAATGTTCAAAGCGCAAATGGAATTGGGATGAACTTGACCTATTCCAACAATTTTGTTCGCGGCACCGGCGACGACGCGATGGCCATCAATTCGGTGAATTACAATGTTAATGGAAATACGACTTACTATTACACCACGATGAGCAATATCGCTTACGTTAACAATACGGCGATTGGCGCGTGGGGCGGCAAAGGAATTGGAATCTACGGTGGTATCAACGACATCGTGACCAACAATTTGCTTTGCGACACGGCGAGATACATCGGTTTGGGTGTCGGGCGGTTTGGCGTGAATGGTTCCGATTTGTATTCGGCCAAAGTGACGGGCAACGTCGTTTTGCGTTGCGGTGGCAATGGCTATCTTCAGCAACAGCAAGCGCTGATGATTGGCAATGCCGGAGACGGGCAGGGGGTCGGTCTGGTGGCAAATGTTTATTGCGCGAACAATTCCATAATCAATTCCCTTTACACCGGCGTCGGCTTTTCAACCGGCTCGAACATCGTTTTTCAATATAATACGATTCAGAATCCCGGTCTGGACGGAATGGTCATCGGACCGAGTTACGCGGGTTCGGGTATTTTCGGCAACGCCATCATCAACTCCAATACAGTCACAGGTTTGAATTCCGGGCGAGTTGTATTGACGAATAACGCAACGGCTTACGCCGCGATAATTCCCATTGCCGCCGCCAATTATGACAACGCAACCGGCACGACAATTGAGCCGTGTGTTGAAGGCGGTCAAACTTTCGGCGGTATGATGACCGATGATTGGTCGGCTTATGACAATGTCAATTTAGCGAACGTTGATACATTTGTTGCCCGGGTGGCGAGCGATAATGTTGGTGGCAGCATAGAAATCCATTTGGACAGTCCCAACGGCACGTTGATTGGAACCTGTTCGATTCCGGCAACCGGCGACACGCAAACTTATGCAAATACTTACTGTTCGCTCACGAACGCAAGCGGCGCTCATAACGTTTATCTGGTTTACAATAATGTTGGCGGACAATTTAACCTGACCTACTTCGGATTTTTTGCCGCTGCGCCTGTGTTTTCCCATCAATTGATTCCGGGCAATATTTATTCGTTGAAAGCAGCAATCAACGGTGAATATGTCACCGCTCCCAACAACGGTGCCAGTTCTTTGATCGCCAGCAGCGCTTCAGTAGGGACGGCGGAACAATTCAAAATCATTGACGCTGGTGGTGGCAACATAGGTTTTCAAGCGATGGTTAATTCCAACATCGTCACGGCGGAAAACGCCGGAGCTAGTCCGCTCATCGCTAATCGCACTAGTGTCGGCGCTTGGGAAACTTTTACCGAAGTGAATGCCGGTAATGGCAACATCGCCATTTTAGCGGCGATTAACGGCAAATATGTCACCGCGCCCAATAACGGCGCCAGTCCATTGATTGCCCAAAGCAGTTCCATTGGAACGTCTCAATCTTTCACAGTCGGATTTGTCAATGGCGTTGCGCCTCAACCGCCCGTCAATTTAACTGCAGCCGCCGGTAATTCCACAGTGACGCTAAACTGGTTAAGTTCGCCCGGAGCGACCGGCTATAATGTCAAATACTCTCTTGCCAGCGGTGGGACTTACACTGTGACCGCGACCAATTTAAGCGGGACCAGTTTTGTTCACACCGGCTTGGCCAATGGCACGACCTATTACTACGTCGTTTCGGCCACAAATCTTGCGGGCGAGAGCGCGAATTCCGCTCAAACCTATGCCATGCCCGGTTCGTTGAACCGGACATTTTGGATTGCCAGTTCGAGCACTTCCGGCAGCGACGCGCCGGGCAATGCTTTGGACGGCAATCTGACCACGCGTTGGTCAACCGGCACTTCGCAAGTCAACGGCCAGTGGTTTCAAGTAGATATGGGGGCGGCCAATACCTTCAACAAAATCGTTTTGAATTGCATCAATTCGGCCAACGATTATCCGCGTGGTTATCAAGTTTTAGTTTCCAATGATGGCATTAATTGGAGCGGCCCAGTGGCTGCTGGCACCGGCACTTCGGGAATCACAACAATTACTTTTGCCGCACAATCAGCGCGTTACATTCGCATTATCCAAACCGGCAGCGTCAACGGAACGTTTTGGAGCATTGACGAATTCAATGTTTTTGGAACGGCGCCGACAGTTCCGACTAATCCAAACGCCACTCCCATTTCCGACAGCGAAGCACATTTGTCGTGGAACGCCAGCGTGAGCGCCAGCGGTTACAATGTGAAGCGTTCTCTCGTCAGCGGCGGAAGTTATACGACAGTTGCCACAAATGTCAGTGGGCTTGATTATTTTGACACTGACCTGACTCCGGGAACGATTTATTATTATGTCATCACCGCGACGAATTCATTTGGCGAAAGCGCCAATTCCAGCGAGGTCAGCGCGCAACCATTGGCTACAAGCTCGCCGCAACTTGATTTCGGGATAACCGGCAATCAATTGCAAATCAACTGGCCGTCAGATCATCGCGGTTGGGAATTGCAAGCGCAGACAAATTCACCAGGCGCTGGACTCGGAACTAATTGGGTCACGTTGCCTGATTCAACAACCACAAATCAAATGATTTTGCAGACGGATTCAACTAATGGCAGTGTCTTTTTCAGATTGGCTTATCCGCAATAAGCAGAGCAATTTAGGGCAGGAGCAGGATTGTTAATTTTTTAGGCCCGTGCGCGCCGAACACCAAAATGCGCTCGATGTCGCCCGTGCGACTTGGCCCGGTGATGAACGATAAAAAACTCGGAAAGTTGTCGCCAAATTTTTCCTGCGCGCGCTGCAACGCGACGGACAAATTTGGCGTCATCTGATTTTTTCGCGCCAGCACGACATGATGCGGCGGCAAAACGGACAACGCGCGTCCGCCCGCGCTGCGCGCCGAAACCAAAACGCTGCCGGTTTGTGCGATGAGCGATTCGCATTCCGTCAATCCCACGTCGCAACTTTCCAAATCGGCGATGGCATAACTGTCGTCCGTTTGCACTTTCGGCAAATTCAATTCGCGCGCGACGGCATCCGTCAATTCGCCGCAATGCAACCCGATTTTTTTCCAGCCGTTTTCCGCCGCGAGCGTTTTCACAAATTGAATGGCTTCGTTCACATCCACACAAACGCGAAAATCCGTTTTCAAACTTTTAGAATTTTCTTGGAACAACTCAATTTGTTCTTCCAGCATTTCGCCGACTGGCGGCAACCATTGTTGAAAGTAGCGCAGGCTTCCAGCCTGCGAATTCTCTAAAGCCGGATGCGGCGCGGCAATTTTGAGCGCCTCGCGGATTCGCCCCAAAATGATTTCGCGATTCGTCATGGCTTTTTCCTTTCGCGCCAGAGTTCGTGAAAACTTTTTTCCGCCACGCGCGGAAACGACCGCGTTTTTGTCCACGCGCGCAGCGGGTCAAAAATCGTTCCGCAAACCAGACGTTGCAACGGTTGAGCGAGTCGCGCAAATCGAGTCGCGAGCTGATATAATTTTGGCTGTCGCATCAAAAATGCAAAACCGCGCCACAAAATTTTTTCCGCAAACGAAGATTCCGCGCGCGCGGCGTCACGGCGATTGTGCAGCAAATGATGATGCAGATTGATTTTTACTGGACACGTTTCCGT
Source organism: Verrucomicrobiia bacterium (assembly GCA_035545995.1). Lineage (GTDB taxonomy): Bacteria > Verrucomicrobiota > Verrucomicrobiia > Limisphaerales > UBA11358 > UBA11358. The sequence continues at coordinate 114,558 of DASZXH010000011.1, read as the reverse complement.
GCACGCGCCGCAAAGCGACGATGCTTGCGACAGATGTTTCCAATTGTGCAGCCCGCGCAAATGCGGCGTGATGACTGAGCCAATCGGCCCTTGATACGTCGTGCCGTAACTGTGGCCGCCGACATTTTTGAAAATCGGGCAGACGTTCAGGCACGCGCCGCAGCGGATGCAATGCAGAGCGTCGCGCTGCTCGGCGTCGGCGAGCAATTCCGTGCGGCGATTGTCGAGCAACACGACATGAAATTGTTCCGGCCCGTCAATTTCGCCGGACTGTCGCGGCCCGCCGTAAAGCGTGTTGTAACACGTCAGCGATTGCCCTGCACCCGCCGTCGCAAGTATCGGCAAAAATAGCGCGAGATCGGACAATTTCGGCAAAACTTTTTCGATGCCGACAATCGCAACGTGAATTTTCGGCAGCGACGTCGTCAACCGCGCGTTGCCTTCATTTTCCGTAATCGAAATCATGCCGGTTTCGGCAATGGCAAAATTCGCGCCGCTGATGCCCATGTCCGCCGAACAAAATTTTAGCCGCATCACGCGCCGCGCAATCATCGTCAAATCTTCGGGATTGTCCGTCGGCGCGGAATTTAATTTTTCGTGAAACAACTCGCTGATTTGTCCGCGCGTCAGGTGCATCGCGGGAAAAACCAAATGATATGGCGGCTCACGGCGTAGTTGCACAATGTATTCACCCAAATCGGATTCGACGATTTCAAATCCGTTTTTTTCCAGCGCGTCGTTCAAATGAATTTCTTCCGCCGTCATGCTCTTGGATTTGACGACGGAACGAACTTTGTTTTCCCGCGCGACGCCGACGATGTAATCGCGCGCGTCTTCCGCATTTTTCGCCCAAAAAACTTTCGTCCCGCGCGCTTCAAGTTTGGAAACGAATTCTTCCAAATAGCGGTCGAGGTGATTGACAGCTTCCCATTTAATTTCCGCCGCCGCGTCGCGCGCACTTTGCCAGTTTTGAAAACGATTTTTATTTTCGTCGCGCTTGACGTAGTAGCCGGCGAGCGCTTTTTGAATCCAGCCGCGATGATGCAAATCCGCCGTGTAACGTTCTGCGGATTTTGAAAATTCTTTCGCTTGCGTCGTCATGTTTTACGTTTGCGCCAAAACGTCGGCGAGATGAAACGTTTTTATCGGCTTGCCCTGCCGGTCGAGCAAACCGCGGATTTGCATTAGGCAACTGGAGTCGTTGGAAATCACAAAGTCCACGCCAGTTTCAGCAATGGACGCGCATTTGACTTCACCCATCGCGGTGGAAATCATCGGAAATTTCACCGCGAATGTGCCGCCAAAACCACAGCACGTTTCGGCCTCCTTCATTTCGACAAGTTCCAGCCCACGCACATTTTTCAGCAACTCGCGCGGCGGATTTTTCAGATTTAATTCGCGCAAACCGTGACAGCCGTCGTGAAACGTCGCGCGTCCGGGAAAATTCGCGCCGACGTCCGACACGCCAAGTCGGTTCACGAGAAAATCTGAGAACTCAAATGTTTTTGCCGCGAGCAATTTGGCTTCAGATTCGAGCGCGTGGCCGTGAAATAATTCGGGATAAAAAACTTTCAGCATTGAACTGCACGAACCGGATACGATGACGACAATCTCGGAGTTTTTGAAAACGGCAATTTGTTTTTCCGCCACCGCGCGCGCTTCATCCCAAAAACCAGAATTGAACGCGGGCTGGCCGCAGCACGTTTGCGCTTTAGGAAAATCAACCACGTGGCCGAGCCGTTCTAGAATTTTCACAAGGTTCATTCCGGTTTGAGGAAAAAATTGATCCACAAAACACGGGATGAACAATGAAATTTTCACGGACTGATTATTTTAATTTACCGATCATGCGACGGCGATAATGTTCATCCGGACGGTTTTCAATCCGGTCGGAGATTTTCTCGTCCAGAAATTGCGGGCCGCTGGCCGGATAAGTTCCAGCCAGCACGTTCGCCCATTTGTCCAGCATCAGCATCGTGTTCAACACGTCGCGCTCGGTTTGCCCTAAAACAACTGGACCGTGATTGATCATTAAAATCACTTTGGGAGCAGCACCGTGCTTCTGCATAAATTGACGCAATGATCTGCGCAGCGCCACCGCTAAATGAATTCCCGGGTCCACATAAGGGACTTCTGCCACGTGACGACCGCAAACGACAATTGCGTCAGGAAAAACATGGCGACGAAATGGTTTTGCGCCAAGTTTGCTGCAAAGGATTTTCAGAACGGAAACTGCGTGCGTGTGGCCAATCCATTTTGCGCCGCCTTCGCGCAAACAAATCGCGTGTAGAAAGGTTTCGACCGAAGGTAGTTTGGCTTGTTGATCAACGCGGCAATCTTCAAGAACTTTTTTTACGGTTTCATCGCTTTTATCGGAGGAATCAAGCGCGTCAAAAATCGCGTCCATTTTTACGCGAGTAAATCCATCGGCGTCAATTTTGCCCAAGTGATTGCCGGATGCTTTGACAAAGAATGTTCCGTCGCCCAAATCCGCGCTGGTATTGCCTTCGCCCAGAATTGCCCAATGCCGGTCTTTACGACCAAAGTCATGGGAAAGTTGAATCAGTCGGCTTAAAATGTCAGTGGCTTTCATAAACTATCTGTCAAAGCAATTTTTTGAAAACGCGTATAGGCATCATCCCACGCATCGGGATTTTGGGGTTCAAAAATTTTGGTTTCAAATGAGCGGCGCGTGAGCGCGCGGCCTTCAGTCAGCGAAGAAATGCCGCCAAGCGCATAAAGTTGCATGATTATATTTCCGATGGACGTGGCCTCGACCGGGCCGGCGACAACCGCACAGTCCAGCGCGTCAGCGGTAAATTGATTCAGCAAATGATTTTGCGCACCGCCACCAACGACATAAATCTTCTCAACCGATTTGCCAGTAAGTTGCGCCAATGAATCTTTCACAGAACGATATTTCATCGCAAGACTCTCAAGAATGACGCGCGTGAACGCGCCGGAATCTGCGGGAATGGCTTGTTTGGTGCGACGGCAAAATTCCGCGATGGCGTCGGGCATATTCGCCGGTGTTTGAAAATCGGCCGCGTCTGAATCAATAAATGTCGTGAACGCCGCCGAAGTTTTAGTGTGTTCGATAAGCTGATCATAACCCGCGTTTTCTTTGTTCGCGTCCCATGCGCGTTTGCACTCCTGCAACAGCCACATGCCGGCAATGTTTTTCAAAAATCGCGTCGTGCCGAAAACACCGCCTTCATTGGAAAATGCCGCCGCGAGACTTTTTTCGGAAATGATGGGAGATTTTAATTCTCGCCCCATCAACGACCAGGTGCCGGAACTTAAAAAAACCGGCTCGTTTTCTTCCGCAGGAACGCCGACGACTGCCGAAGCCGTGTCATGTCCGGCGGGTGTGATGACCCGCAGATTTCGCGCGCCGGTTTCGCGCACTATTTCCGGCAGCAATCCGCCGATTTCTGTTCCCGCGTCAATCAATCTGCCGAAAATTTTTTCAGGAAACCGCATCACGCGGATGATTTCATTTTCCCAATTTTGCGTGTGCGGATTGAGCAACTGGCTCGTACTGGCGATCGTTTTTTCATTCGCGGCGACACCGGTCAAAAAGTAATGAATCAAATCCGGCATGAATAACAACTGTTCGGCGCGCGACAAATCTTTTTCGGCGAGCAGTTGGAACAGCGTATTGAAAAACATGAATTGAATACCCGTGCGCCGATAAATTTCCGCGCGCGGCATTGCGTGAAACGCGCGTTCCATCATTCCGTTCGTGCGCGCGTCACGGTATTGAAATGGCGCGGCGAGCAATTTGCCGTTCGCGTCCAGCAATCCGTAATCCACACCCCAGGTGTCCACGCCGACGGACACGACGGCGTCGCCATACTTTTTTACCGCGAGCGAGATACCGTTTTTGATATCGCCGAAAAGTTTTTCAAAATTCCAATGCCAGCCGTCCGTCAGCTTGACCGGCTCGTTGGAAAAACGATTCAGTTCGGCCAATTCCAATTTCGCGCCGTCAAAAATTCCCGCGACGACGCGACCGCTGCTCGCGCCTAAATCCACTGCCAGACAAATTTTTTTTGCGCTCAAATTATTTCTCCTTCGGCAAAATCAATTTTCCACCGCCGCGTTCTATCGCGCGGTTCACCGCATTATCCGGTTTGCGGTCGGTGATAAAAACGTCCACGTCCGAAAGCTGGCCAAAAAAATAGGACGATTTGACGCCGATTTTCGTGTGGTCGGCCAGCAAAAAAATTTGTTCCGCGAGGTCGACAATTTTTCGTTTCAACGCCGCCTGCTCCGCGTTGGCTTCGCTCAAGCCGCGTTCGGCGTCCAAGCCGCGGCAGGACAAAAAAGCTTTCTGCACGTGACAGCGTTCCAAAATCGAATCCGCCAGACTGCCCTGACACGACAGCGAACGCGGGCTGACCGCGCCGCCGGTCAAAATCACCTGCGCCGCCGGACGCCGCGCGAGTTCGATGGCGATTTTCAGCGCGGGCGTCAACACGGTAATTTCCAAATTCGGCAGCAGCCGCGCGAGATGAAAAACGGTGGAACTGGCGTCGAAAAAAACCGTGTCGCCGGTTTGGATTTGTTGCAACGCGAATTCGGCGATGATTTTCTTTTCTGCGACGTTGGCGGTTTCGCGGCTGTTCAACGACAGGTCGCGGTGATTGTCGTTGAGCCGCACCGCGCCGCCGTGCCGGCGCGACAGTAAACCGCCAGCTTCCATCGTCTCAAAATCGCGCCGCGCGGTTTCTTCGGAAATATGTAGCGCTTTCGCCGCTTCAACGGTGCTGACGGCTCCCGATTTCAGGAGCATTTCCAAAATTCGTTGATGTCGTTCAACGGCGAGCATGAGCGCGTGTTTGACTGATTTTCTTTCTTTTACTTGTTTTCTGCGACAAATCAAGCAAAATAACAGAAATAACAAAGCAAACACAGAATTTCAAAAATGAGCTTTCAATACGTCAACCATCTTTGGAGTGACAGCGAAGCGGCGAAACTAACCGGCGTGGACCGGCTCGTCTATCGCTCAAACAAACTCGGCAGCGACCAGCGCATCACCAACACCGGCGGCGGCAACACCTCGTCAAAAATTGTCGAAACCGACCCGCTCACCGGCGACGCGGTTGAAGTGCTTTGGGTGAAAGGTTCGGGCGGCGATTTGCGGACGAGTTTGCGCGAAAATTTTTCGTCGCTCTACCAAGACAAATTGATTGGCTTGCAAAAAACTTACGACGCGCGCAAAGACAAAGGGTTGAAGTCGCAGGCGGAAGACGACATGGTTGCGGCTTACAATCACACAACGTTCAATCTGAATCCGCGCGCGAGTTCCATTGACACGCCGCTGCATAGTTTCATTCCCGCCAAATTTGTTGACCACATGCACCCGAACGCAATCATCGCGATTGCGGCGTCGCAAAATTGTGAAAAGCTGACGCAGGAAATTTTCGGCGGCGAAATGGAATACGTGAAATGGATGCGCCCCGGGTTTGAACTCGGCCTCGCGATGCAGGAAATCGTCAAACGCAATCCGAACGCGAAGGCAATTATGATGGGACAGCACGGATTTATTTCGTGGGCGAACGACGACAAGGAATGTTATTTGCGGACTTTGGATTTCATCGAACGCGCGTCGCAGTTCATCGAAAAGAAATACGCCGAACGCGGCGGCGATGCGAAAGCATTCGGTGGTGCGAAGTATCAAACGTTGCCGCCGGAAAAACGCAATGAAGTTTTCGCCGCGATTTTGCCGTGGTTGCGCGGTCAGGTTTCGCAGCAAAAACGTTTCATCGCGACAATTCAGGACGACGACAAAATTTTGCGTTTTGTCAATTCCGCCGACGCGCCGCGTTTGGCCGAACTCGGCACGAGCTGTCCCGACCATTTTTTGCGGACGAAAATCAAGCCGCTTTATGTCGCGTGGAATCCGCAGACGGAAGACGTGGCGACATTGAAAAAGAAATTGGCCGACGGCATTGCACAGTATCGCAAGGATTACGCGGCGTATTACGAAAAATGCAAGCACGCCAATTCGCCCGCGATGCGCGACCCCAATCCGACGGTCGTGCTGATTCCCGGACTCGGCATGATTGCGTGGGGCAAAGACAAATCCGAATCGCGCGTCACGGCGGAATTTTACAACTGCGCGGTCGAAGTCATGCGCGGCGCGGAAGCGATTGACAAATACATCGCGCTGCCGCAACAGGAAGCGTTCGACATCGAATACTGGCTGCTCGAAGAAGCGAAGTTGAAACGGATGCCGGCGGAAAAAGAATTGGCGCGGCAAGTTATCGTCGTGATTGGCGCGGGTTCGGGCATCGGCAAAGAAACGGCGCATCGGCTCGTGAAAGAAGGCGCGCACATCGTTTGCGTGGATTTGAACGCGGACGCCGCGAACGCGACGGCGCGCGAAATCACGGACAAATTCGGTCTTGGCATCGGCGTCGCGGGAACGGGCATTTCAACTTGCGGTCCGGCGATTGGTTTGGCCGCGAACATCACCGACCGCGCGAGCATCCGCAAAATGCTCGACCAAGTCGCGCTCGCTTACGGCGGATTTGATTCGATTTGTGTCACCGCCGGAATTTTTGTGCCGAGCGACACGACCGGCCACATTCCCGACGATAAATGGGCGGTGACTTTCAACATCAATGTCACCGGCAGTTATCTCGTCGCCGACGAAGCGGCGAAAATTTGGCGCGAACAAGGTCTGCGCGGCAATCTCGTTCTCACGACAAGCGCGAATGCCGTCGTCGCTAAAAAAGGTTCGCTCGCTTACGACACGAGCAAAGCGGCGGCTAATCACTTGGTGCGCGAACTCGCCATCGAACTCGCACCGCTCGTGCGCGTGAACGGCGTTGCACCCGCGACCGTTGTGCAAGGTTCGGCGATGTTCCCACGCGACCGCGTCATCGGCTCGCTCGCGAAATACAACATTCCTTACCAAGACGACGAAGCGACGGAATCGCTCGTAAAAAAATTGGCGCAATTTTACGCCGACCGCACGCTGACGAAATCGCCCATCACGCCCGCCGACCAAGCCGAAGCGTATTTTCTTTTAGTCTCGCAGCGGCTTTCAAAAACGACCGGCCAAGTCATCACGGTGGACGGCGGCTTGCACGAGGCGTTTTTGCGGTGAGCATTTATGGCGGCGTCTGGACGCGATAAAAACGCTCTGTTTGGTTTGTTAAAATGCCGGAGTCGGTGATGGTTAGAACAGGGTTGGTATTGCCAACGACGTTGTTAGTCAAAGTGTTCCAAACACCGGACGCTACGTCGCTGGTCCATGAAATCCGATAAAGCGCCAATGGAAGGCTGGAGAAATTCAGCGTAACATCATTGGTGTTGATGGCGATGCCAGAAAAACGGGGAGTTGTAAATGCTTGTTTGATCGTTTCAAGCAGCGCGTCCGGTGTTCCTGATTGATGGTCTTGGGCGAGTTCCCAAATCATCACGCCGCCAAGTCCGCGATTGCGCGCGTAACTGATTTTAGACTGGCAAGTGCGCTGGTCGTCATAAGAGACGAACATATCTTGAGACGGATTTGCGTTGGTAATGCTGATATATGCCGCTTGTGCGCTATCGTCCCAATGATATAAATTCGATTGGTAATAGCTGTTCATGATCGTGGTATAGCCGTAGGTGTTCACGGTTGGCGCGGTTGTCCATGATTGCCGGGGTTGAGTGACTCCGCCCGTTGAAGTTCCGCTGCCGCCCGTCCAAACATAACCATAAAAGGCGATGCCGATGCCCAGTTTCGCCGCCGCGACACCGTTATTGATAAAATTACTGACCGAAGCATCAATGGATGGAACTAAACCGCCACTACTGGGAAAATGATAATTACCGTTGTAAATTGGCGAATTGAACCATGTGACCCAGCCGTCGTAAGGCCCGGATAAATCATAAGTCATGATGTTGATTTGGTCCAACTTGCCCTGTAGTTGCGCATACATGGCATATTCCGCCGTGGCTGAATCGCCGTAAGGCGGATAAGCGCCGGCGGCTACGGTCAGTAATTTATGCTGGGGAAATGTGCTCAATGCCGAATACAATCCACTCAATAAATTTGTGTATTGCTGAAAATCAGAGGAGGGCAGCGGCTCCCAATCCACATCCACGCCATCGTAGCCGCGCGTGGCCATAAAGTTTGTAAGATTGTTGATGAATAGGGCCAGGTTGGCATTGCTGGTCGCGCCTTGAAATCCGCTTTCACTGTCCGCGCCGCCCACACAAATCAAAACTTTGATTCCAGCGGCATGTGCACGCGACACAATATCCGACGAATTGGCAGTGGTTACTCCATTGGCGCTGCTGTTCAAAGAACCGTCTGCATTTGGCACCAAAGAAAAATGAATGACGTGGGTCAGCGCGGCAAAATCAATATTGGATGCCGGCATGGAAGATTGTTCCCAGCCCGGATAATAACCAACGCTCCATAGATCGGCTCGAATGACGGGAGAAATAAAACACACGACGACAGCCAGAATTAGGGTCCGTGATTTGCCGAAGAGCAATATGATTTTTGAAGGGTTGTTCAAGAGTTAATTGCTGGCGGCGTGTTGAGTAAACCACATCCAGTCTGCGTTATATTGGCCGCCAGTCAAGGTAGGATAGGAACCTTTAGCGCTTATGAGCACCGAGGTCATCCATTTATGCACTTGAGCGTGTCCATCGGCAAAAGAAAAGGCGCAGCCACCGCCCAAATACGCCGCCGGCACGTCAGGAAAACCGGGGGTAAAAGGTTGGCTGGCTATCTGAAGAAAGCCATCATTGATGGTATATGGATTTTCTTCGCAAAACACAAAGGCATCCGTAGGAACGGGTTGTGTGATGTCGGATTCCTTGACATATTGTTTGGCCGGTTGATCTAAATTTTGCTTGCCTTTAAGATAGACACAACCCATCTGGCCGTTCATGGAATAACTTCTAATCCGTTGGCCATTGGCTGAAGGCATGGTGTCCGCAGGCGATTGATAGACGCCGAGTTGGTTGGCCAAATAGGGGGCAAGCAGACCATCCGTGTAGAGCGTCGTATTGGTATTGCCAATCAAGTTGCCAAGCCCTTCTATTTCGTTCATGTCATTGACTTCAATCCACCCTTGCGAGCCGGCCGGACCATTGTATGGCGCATTGGGAAGCAAAACGCCATTATTGTCACTGGCATACATCATGGCGCCAAGTTGAAGCTGTCTGATGTTATTCACCGATTTAACGGCCCAACTCCTCATCTTGGCGACGGAAAGCGCCGGAAGAAGCATCGCCGCGAGAATCGCGATGATGGCAATGACCACCAATAATTCAATCAACGTGAATGCCGTTTGCTCACGGCGAACAACCCGGGCATGAAACATACCCTTGAAAGCACGGCTTTTCATCATCTTGCTGTTGCTATGAATTGGCCGGGGTTTTGCGCTCCCCGGCCGATGATTCAAAGAATTACTGTAATTGGACTCGATAAAAGAGCTGCTGTGTCCCACTCACGGAGTTCGTATAAGATGGCGCTGTTGCTCCGTTTACGTCAGTATAGGGGCCATTGACATTAGTTGCCGACTGTAGCGTGCCTGCTCCCCATGTGATGATTATGTTATTGCCGGACATCACGGCAACCAGATGGGTTGTATTCAAGAAGTGATTTTGAATTTGTTGCGGAGTGAGGGCTTTATCATAAATGGCCACATCATCTATAGCGCCTGCAAATGGATTGAAGGCGTTGTCAACGCGTTGACCGAGAACGAGCGAACCACTGGTTGGAAGACCAAGAGTTATCGTGTTCGTATTATAGTTATAGTTGTAATCGGCAGCGCCTCCGCTGGGGACATTCCCGTTCTGAACGAATGCGCTGTCGGTTCCAGAGGCTTCGGCCACGCCGTTCACATACAGAGTAAAGGTTGTGCCATCATAGGTAAGCACAAGATAATACCATTCATTAGCAATAATAGGATCGTAATCCGTAAGCTGGACGCCGTTGTAATATCCATTGTATGGCCACCAAGACCAGTTATTGGCGGACGTTTGATATACCAGCCAGCCGGTTGGCCCTATGCCGTAAGGATTACTCATGGATGAAATCGCTGTGCGATAATCATTGCCGCCAGTCGTGACAGAGGCGGGCTGGAACCAACCTTCCACCGTGAACGCACCGGGAGGATTGATTTCAATAGCATACGGAATGTTGACCGTTGCCCCGTTGGCAATGCCTACGGCCCCATCGGTTTCGTTGGGAATGCCCGTTGGCACGTCGAAAGTAAAGCTGCCGCTATTATTTGTATAAATTCCATCGAAACTGCCAACGGCGTCAACCGCCGTCGTGCTGCCACTCGACTCATCCAAACGCCAATAAGCTACCGGGCCATCAGCCACGACCACTTTGGCGTATTTGGTGATCGGAACATTGACGGCGCGAGTTTGAACATTGAGAGTCGCCGGGACGCTGTTGGTGGATGTGTAAGGATTATTGATGGTGACGTAGTAACTCGCGCCATTGTTGGATGATTGGACATTTGACAACCACAAGATCGAATTAGTGGCACCTGTAATCGAGGAGGAGTCTCCATTGTGCCATTGATAACTTATCGGTAGCGCGCCGTTAGCCACAATTTCAAACGCCGCGGCGCTGCCGACATTGCGAGTGATGGATGTCAGCGGGGCGTCAATCTCGAGACCGGTTGAAACGGAGAGAGTTGCCGTGCTGCTATTGGTCGAACCGTAAGCATTGCTGATGTGAACATAATAAGTCGTCCCATCGTCTGCGGGAGCACAGGTGAAGGCCAGAACGTTGCTGGTTGCGCCGTCTATTGGCGTAGCGCCTTTATACCATTGATAGGCCAAAGAACCCGTTCCGTCCGCAAGGACACTGAACTGCACGATATGTCCCGCGTAAGCATTCGTTGAAACCACATCCTGCAGAATGGATGGCGGACTGTTCGCCACGCGAAACGAATTAGTCCCGATTTGATAATGGTTCAAAACCTGCGCGGCGGTCAGCGCGTTGGTGTAATAGGCGAACTCGTCCAGATTACCATCGAAAAATTGCGAATCATCGCCACGCTCGCCAATGCCAAGCGAATTGTAGGAATTATTGGAGGAATTAGCTAAATAACCGGCGGCGTTTTGAGTTCCAACTAGTGTGCCATTGACATAGAAGCTGCAATTGGTGCCATCATAAGTGCCGACCAAATGATACCAATTTCCCGGAGCAACACCTGTATAAGTGATCCATACGCCACTCGCCGTAATGAAGGCAAAAGTGCTGCTACTTGGCGTTCCCGGTGTCTGATAAACATACCAACCGGATTGAGGTGTAACACCCCAACCGGAAAAATTGCCGACTGGACAACGATAATTAGCGGGGTCTACACTAGTTGGCCGGGCCCAAATCTCGAAAGAGAACGGAGCCTGCTCGTTGAGTTCTGGATAATAGCCGGAATAGACAAAGGCAGGATCCGCCGCCGACAAAAGAAAAGAGTTGGTGTCAATCCCGGGCTGTCCTAATTCCGGGAAAAGGTTGTCGGTGCTATAAAAATAAGTGGCGGGAAATGCTCCTGAAGCACTGCTGTCGGCGACACTTGTGCCGGAAGTTTCTTCAAAACGATAGTAAGCGATTGGGTTATCGCCCAATACGGTTGACGGATAATCTGCGGCATTGGCCACAGCAACAATACTTGGCGCGGCGACGATTGCTGCAAACAGCAGCGGGATACGATTTAGCGAAGCGGTTTTCAGAGTTAGTTTCATACCTTGGTTTATGTAGAATTTAATATGATGCCAACACTGATAGAATACTATTTTAGTGCAAAAATCCACAATGCCCCGTTTAGGGGGCTATTTTTCCAAATAACGAACGACCGCTTCCGTTCGTGTGCGAACATTCAGCCGTTCAAAGATGTTTTTGATATGGCCGTGAACCGTCCAAGCACTGATGCCCAATGCCTGCGCAATTTCCTTGTCCACATGCCCTTTGCTGAGCAAAGCCAGCACTTCGCGTTCGCGCCGGGTCAATTTGGCGAGATCGGAAACATCCGAATGATGATGCGATTGGTATAAACCTTCAAAATATGAGCGGATGCGTAACACAAGATTTTCGTTTGAAATACCGTTCCACCGTCCTAATTTCAAAACCGGATCAAGCAAATGGTCGGGAGACACGCGCTTCAGCAAATAACTTTCAGCGCCGCCGGGTGTTGAAACAAACATATGATTTCCTTCGGAATAAACGGAATAAGTCAGCACCAACACATCTTTGATAACCGCGATTTGACCGGCGAAATGGAGCCCCAGCCGTCCGGCCAGATTGCGATTCATAAAAATAAGGTGCGGCTTATGCCAGTCAATCAATCGTTCCAGCGATTCCATCACGCCGCCCATTGATTTGCAAACCATTGCCTGTTGTTCAATGCACCACATCAAGGCGCGTCGTATCGCCTCATCTGATTCTATCAGCATGATTCGGACGGCATCCGCATTGGTTTTACAAGCCTTTTTATTACTCTCCGGTTTTGTTAATGTATGAATCGTCGTGTAAGTCCAAAGAATGGGATTGGCGCACCATTCCAATCCGACAATCAATTCCCGTGGAAAATTTGCAAGCCCCGTCGCCCAGCCTTGTTCCGCAATGGTTTGATAAATGTTTTGCGCCCGTTGAGCCGCCGCTTCCGCGTCAGCCGTGCCAAGTAAAAAAAGATGTCGCGTGCCATCGTGATCAATGGCCGCCGCCCAGTTTTGATCCGCTTCGTCCGAGCCGGGAAACCGGTAGCGTCTCAACAGCAAACGCTCCCGCCAGAAACGTGAATCGTTCTCCTTCGGTGTTTCACTGGGTTTTGATTGTTTGAATTGAGCAAAGGCTTTTTCCCAGCCCTCATTGCGAATCATATCATAAATGGCTTTGGCTTCGGTTGCCGCCATTTCCTGTGATTTGGCCGACAATCTGAACGTATGGCGCTTGCCGGCGACTTGAATTTTGACCGACCAATTTTTGAGATGAATCCGCTGTCCGTTGCGCGTGTAACAATTCTTGAAGACTTTCCGCCGCCAAACGGATATGTCCGATCCATCGGCTTTTATTTTACTGTTGCTTGGACGCTGCTTGGACACTTTGAAAATAAAAACAATCAACGGCGTCACGTCAATATACAAATTCCAATCCAAAGGCTTCCCCCTTGAAAGGGGCGTTGTAAAAGTTTGCATTCCGCTTAGGATTTTGGCCGGAACACGAGATGAAAATCAGGTCAAGGAAATGTCCACGACCATCAATAAAATGACGCCGGCCAATTCAAGAAAACGCATCGCTTACAATCGCTTCCTCCTGCTCGTTGCCGGATTGGGCGGACTGCTTTACGGCGTGGATGTGGGAATCATTTCCGGCGCGTTGCCGTATCTCGAAGCCACCTCCGGCCTGAATGCCGGACAACTTTCGTTCATCGTCGCCGCCGTTTTGCTGGGCAGCGTCATTTCGACTTTGTTTGCCGGATTGCTTGCCGATTGGCTTGGGCGCAAAAGGATGATGATGATTAGCGGCATATTATTTGTCATCAGCGTTCCCATCATTGCGCTGGCACACGGTTACTGGCCTTTGGTCGCTGGACGTTTATTGCAGGGTATCAGCGGTGGTTTGATTGGCGTGGTCGTTCCTTTATATCTTGCCGAATGTCTTGGCGCATCCAATCGCGGCAAAGGCACGGCCATTTTTCAATGGTTGCTGACGTTGGGCATTGTCGCGGCAGCGGTAATCGGACTCTATTTCAGCCATCGTGTTGACGCGGTGGCTGCGTCGGGCGATGCGGAAAAACTGTTTGCCTTCAAAGACGTCGCGTGGCGCAGCATTTTTTGGGTTTCATTGCCGCCGGGAATTTTATTTGTCATCGGCAGTTTTATGGTCGCCGAATCACCGCGCTGGCTCTTTCGGCGCGGAGAAATAGAAATCGCGCGAATCGCATTGTTGCGCTCTCGCACAGATGAACAGGCGGAAATTGAACTGAAGGAAATGGAGACGACCGTCGCCGCCGAAAAAGCCAAAGTTTCCGCCGGTGACAAAATCAAAGAATCATTGCTGCGCCGCAAATATGTGATTCCATTCATTTTGGCCTGCGTCATCTTGGCCTGTAATCAGGCCACCGGCGTCAATTCCATCATCGGCTACAATGCGACGATTCTGATTCAAGCCGGCTTGAACGATGAGCACGCACATTTGGGCTACGTCATTTTGACCCTTGTGAATTTTCTGCTGACTATCGGTGGCGTGATGTTGGTGGATCGCAAAGGCAGAAAATTCCTGTTGTCGCTGGGCAGCGCGGGAATCATAATTTCACTTATCGGCGTCGGAATACTTTTTCATCGAACGGAAAAACTTCGTGTGGATTGCAAAGAAGCAGTTCAAGCGCTGGTGACAACCAGCCAAACACTCACGCTGAATTTCAATCAAGCGACGGCAACCAACTTATTGGCCGGAAAAACAACCGCCAACCAACCCGATTCGTTGATTGTCATTTATTCCTACGGCGATTTTCGCGCGGCGACGCCGGTGGCGCGTTCCGACGACGCAACGGCTAAACCGCTCGAACTCACGCGCGACAATTGTTTGCCGCCAAATAAAGTGGTCGCCTTCTTCTCAAATCCATTTGCCGACCTTGACGCCGCGCGAACCGCGCCGTTGAAAATTGAAAATGCGTTGATTACGCCCATTCCCGATGAACATCACGGCTGGTTGATTGCAGCGGGGCTTTTTGTTTTCATGGCTTTCTTCGCCGTTGGCCCAGGCGTTTGCGTCTGGCTTGCGCTTTCGGAATTGATGCCCACGCGTATCCGCTCCAACGGCATGAGCATCGCTTTACTCATCAATCAGGCGGTTTCGACCACCATCGCCGCAACTTTTCTGCCGACCGTTGGGCGTTACGGCTACTCGACGATGTTCTTTATCTTTGCTGGTTGCACGGTCATTTATTTTATCACCGCGACATTTTTCCTGCCGGAAACGAAAGGTAAAACACTTGAAGAAATTGAAGAACATTTCGAGGGCAGTGGAAAATGAGGTGAAATTATCATGAATCCATATCATAAATTTGTTTCTGATTTTGCAAAGTTGATTACCGACGGCAAATCGCTTCCATTGGGCGATTTTCCGAAACGCGAAAATCCAAAACCTGCGCCGGACGCACCAACGGCTTTGATTTTTTCGCCGCATCCTGATGATGAATGTATCATCGGCGGTCTTGCCTTGCGTCTGTTGCAGGAATCAAAAATGCGAGTCGTCAATGTTGCGGTCACGCTCGGCAGCAAAAAGGAACGGCAGCAGCCGCGTTTGCAGGAATTGAAAAATGCCTGCGACTGGCTTGGTTTTGAATTGGAGCAGACGTCTCCGGATGGTTTGGAGAAAATCAATTTCCAAACGCGCAGCCATCATCCGGCTGATTGGAATCCGGCAGTCAAAATCATTGCCGATTCATTGATTAAAAATCAGCCGCGCGCGATTTTTTTTCCACACGAACATGATTGGAACAGCACGCACATCGGCACGCATTTTCTGGTGATGGACGCGTTAAAAACCTTGTCGTCCGGTTTTCAAACGATGCTTGTCGAAACGGAGTTTTGGGGACAAATGCAAACGCCGAATCTTATGGTTGAATTAAGCGTTGAGAACGTCGCGGATTTGATTACCGCCTTGTCGTTTCACACCGGCGAAGTGTGCCGGAATCCGTATCATCTGCTTTTGCCGGCGTGGATGCAGGACAATGTCCGGCGTGGCGCGGAATTGGTCGGCGGGCAGGGCGGGGCGGCGCCGGATTTTTCCTTCGCCACGCTCTATCGCGTGCACCGCTGGAAAAATTCCCGCGTCGAAGAAATTTATACCGGAGGCAAACAAATTAGCGCAAAGGAGAATCCGGCTGACGTTTTGAAGTGAACGGATGGCAATCAAATAATTTTCATCATGGAAATCATCATTCAGCGCACGCCTAAAATAGCGACTGACATCGCGGCGGATTTAATCGCCGGTTTGTTGCGCAAAAAACCGACGGCCGTGCTCGGTCTGGCCACTGGCAGCACGCCCTTGTTGCTTTATCGCAAATTGGTGGCTATGAAGCTTGATTGGCGCAAGGTCAAAACTTTTAACCTCGACGAATATCTCGGTTTAAGTCCGAAAGATCCACAATCATACCATTATTTCATGTGGGAAAATTTTTTTCGACACATCAACATCAGTGCCAAAAACATCCATATTCCTGATGGCCTAGCCAAAAACATTCCCGTATTTTGCAAACATTACGAGAAACAAATCCACGCAGCGGGCGGAATTGATTTACAAATTTTAGGCATCGGCACCGATGGGCATATTGGTTTCAACGAGCCCGGCTCATCACTCGCTTCACGCACACGATTCAAAACGCTGACCAAACGGACGCGCAAGGACAACGGCCATTATTTCGGGAATGAAAACAAAGTGCCGTGTCACGTCATCACAATGGGCATCGGAACAATCATGGAAGCAAAGGAATGTCTGGTGCTGGCGTTCGGGGCGAAAAAAGCGCGGGCGATTGCCGGAGCTGTCGAAGGCCCGATCACGGCGACGAATCCGGCATCAGTATTACAAATGCATCCGGTCACAAAAGTTTTTCTGGATGAACCGGCAGCCTCCAAATTGAAACGTTCCGATTACTATCGCTGGGCTTTTGAAAGCAAACCTACCTGGCAAAATTAAATTAAACCATCATGAGCGCAAAACACATCATCACGATCATCTTTTGTCTTTTAACTTTGACCGCGTTTGCCACAGAAATTAAAAATCCAGCAATCATTCCGCTCCCGCAAAAAATGGAAGCGCAAAAAGGCAATTTTGAGATTCAAGCGGAGCGGCGGGTTTTGGGACTGTTTTCACGTCCCGGCACAAAAATTGTCGTGGACGTCACTTCACGCGAGACGGGAGAATATCTTGCGGAATGGCTTCGCAAATCCACGGGTTTTCCAATTGAAGTTGTCGGCATCGAATCAAATATAATCAAAGGCAACATTTTGCTGACCACGCAAGACGCGAATGAAAATTTGGGCGCGGAAGGTTATGATTTAACCGTCACGCCGGATTCAGCGGTCGTTCGCGCGCCGCAATCCGCCGGTGTTTTTTACGGCGCGCAAACATTGCTGCAATTGCTGCCGCCGGAAATCTTTTCTTCTAACACGGTGAAAAATATCAGTTGGAAAATTCCTTGCGTAACAATTGAAGACCAACCGCGGTTCAAATGGCGCGGATTGATGTTGGATGTCAGCCGGCATTTTTACGACACGTCCGAAGTCGAGGCCATCCTCGACGCGATGGCGTTGCATAAATTAAATATGTTTCACTGGCATTTGACGGATGATCAGGGCTGGCGGATTGAAATCAAAAAATATCCCCAACTCACGAGCGTGGGCGCGTGGCGTTCGGATGTTGGATTTAACTTGGATCCGAAATCCACGACTCATTATGACGCTGCCGGTCGTTACGGCGGATTTTACACGCAAGATGACATTCGTAAAGTCGTGGCTTACGCGGCAGCGCGGCACATCACCATTGTACCGGAAATCGAAATGCCCGGTCATTCGACGGCGGCACTGGCGGCGTATCCGCAATTCAGTTGCACCGGCGGGCCGTTCACCAATGGAACCGACGCCGGGATTTTCAACGGCATTTATGATCCGGCAAAAGAGCAAACGTTCCAATTTTTGGACGACGTATTGACGGAAGTGTTTCAACTTTTTCCGGGTAAATACATCCACATCGGCGGTGATGAAGTGCCAAAGGACACATGGAAAAACAGCGCGGATTGTCAGGCGTTGATGAAGCGGGAAGGTTTGAAAAACGAAGAGGAATTGCAAAGCTGGTTCACGCGGCGCATCGAAAAATTCGTCAGCGCGCATGGCCGCACGATGATCGGCTGGAGCGAAATTTTGCAGGGCGGCCTTCCGCAAAACGCGGCGGTCATGGACTGGATTGGCGGCGCGAAGGAAGCCTCTGCCGCCGGCCACGATGTAGTAATGTCGCCGACGGCTTATTGCTATCTGGATTTTTATCAATCGAGCAATCATGTCACCGAACCAAAGGCCGCCGCGTGGGCTCCCGCGCTGACGCTGCACAAGGTTTATTCTTTCGACCCGATGCCCACAAATTTGCCGCCGCAACTGCAATCGCACATTCTTGGCACGCAGGGCAATTTATGGACGGAATGGGTTCCCAACTTGCAACACGCGGAATACATGATTTTCCCGCGTGAATGCGCGCTTGCCGAAATCACCTGGTCATCCGGGTCGTCGCGCGACTGGGACGACTTCATGAGACGGTTGCAAATTCACGCGCGGCGGCTTGATGAACTTGGGATCAATTATCGCCACAGTTCGCTGACGGAAACCAATGCCAACGTCTTGCCGTGAAGCGATTTGTTCATCCGATTTGGCTTCAATCCAAATTTGAAGTTTCAACGTTCCAGCCGGACAGATTGACCGCGACTTTTGATTTTATTGTTTCACACTCGATACGGAATGGGTGTGATTCACCGGGCAATAGTGAAAAATAGTTGTCGTGGTAATACGCCGGCAAAATGCGTTCGCCGGTTTTTTTGTCACGCAAAGAGAGCTTGACTGCCAGCGCCGGCGTGTGACTTGGATTGGTCACTTCACCTTCAATCACGATTTGATTGCCGCTGGTTTGACGATGGAATTTGCCGTTGAGTTTCACTTTGGGAAGATTATTTAATTCCTGCAATTGCTCTTCGTCGCGGGCGTGCCAGTAAAAATTTTCGGAAAGCAAATGCCCGACGTTATCCCGCAATTCAAGTTTTGCGAAATGTGTTCCGGTTTGCGGCCAATCCAACGTAAAAACATCTGTGCAAGCATCGGCTGTTAAATTAAGGTTTGTCTGGCGACTTGATTCTTTTTGTCCCGACAAATCATAGATTGCAGCGTCAACCATCGCGTTGGTGAGCGGAGAAGATAGATGGTTGATGGCGGCAATTTGGCAATCCGGCAGATTCATTTGGATATGAACTGGCTCACCGGCTTTTTGAGCGCCAAAATAAGCGGCGTTCGGCTCGTAATCCCACGAATACAATTGCCAGACGACACTCGGCCAGGAAGGATGGCTCATCCAAAACAGCACACCGCTGCAATCATTCCAAAGCCGACTGTCGAAACCTTCATAAATCGCGCGATACGTTTCGTAGTTGAGCATTTGCGCCTTGCGGCAAAGGTCGTCCAGATTTTGAGGTTCGCCGTAACGATGGGAAATCATGCGGAGCAAATCATCGCTATTGCCCGCACCTTTGCTGTGAAAATCATGGTAAGCCCACACATCGCCGGGCGGCCAGAGATCAGCCGGAGACATCATCGTCTGCATTGCTTCAATTGACGGGATTGAACTGGCACCCATTTCTGTGCTGAAACCGTGATTCAATTCAGTAAAGTATTTATCCAAAGGAAGATTCGACCACGGACCGCTCGTGCGCAAATTGACCAGCCGTGAATTGGGTTGATAGTAGCGTGTGCCATCAAGTTCGCGAATGAATTTATCATTGCCTTGGTTGATGTCTTCCGGCGGCACGCCTTCATTCATCGCGCACCAAATCGCAATGCTGGGATGATTGCGAAAACGTTTGACAGTGTCAGCCACGTTGGTAAGAAAAAGTTTGTGGTCAAACGGCGCGTAATTCCATCCTTCGGTGTCCATCCAGAAATCATTCCAAACCAGAATGCCGTATTCGTCGCACAAATCATAAAACATTTCCGACGTGCTTTGGCCGCTCCAATTCCGAATCATCGTCAGATGGGCGTCGCGTGTAAGCCGTATGTAAGGCTCAAGTTTTTCGCGTGAAATACGTTTCATGGCGTCGTCCATGCCCCAATTGCCGCCGTTGCAGAAAATTTTCTGGCCGTTGACTTTTATGACGAGGTAAGGTCCCATTTTTTCGTCAGCCACGGGTTTAAGTGCCGATGAATTTTCCGAACCCGACCAAATGGCGACTTCTTTTGGCTGCTCATTTTGATGACGCTGCCAGCCGATGGATTCGCGTCGGTTGTCAATCACCGGTTTGTCACCGCGTGCCAAAGTCGGCGTAAATTCAATGCGCTGGATTTTCCCGTCCGGCATTTTTGCGGCAAATTCATAGCTCATTTCACGGATGCCGAAATGCAGGGTTGCATTGTCGGATTCTTTTCCGTCATCCGTCACAAAATGCAATTGCAGATGGTAAAGTTCTGGCTTGCCATACCCATTGGGCCACCAAAGTCGCGGATGTTGCACGGTCAATTGCGGAAAGTCTTTTGGCGAAAAACTGATGGTTTTGGTTTCGCCCGCCGGCAAAACCACCGCTTGCTCAAATTGCACGCCTTCAAACGCGCCTTTCAAAATTCCCCGCTGGCTGGAATCAGAAACATTGTGCAATTCGGTTTGGATCGTCACGTCGGCGCGCGAAGTGGCCGGCAACGGCAATTCAGTGATGACCTGCGGGTCGTCAATGGTTATCGGTCCGGTCGCGCGTAAAATCACATCCTGCCAAATGCCGGCGTCGCGGTCGCGAATTGCCGGAATCCAATCCCAACCTTCCGTGCAAACGAACGTCGGTCCGTCCAGACAAAGCTTTCCGCCATTGTCGCCCGGCCCGAATTTGACGGATTGTTCGCTGGGAATGCCCGGGTCGGGCGGGGGAGCAATCATGACGGCGATCACATTGGTCGCACTAAAGTTGACCAGCTTTGTCACGTTAAATTTTCCGCGAATGAACGCGCCCGTGATGTGGCCAATATAATTGCCGTTCAACCAAATTTCGGCGTAATAGTTAATTCCGTTGAAATCTAGCCATAATTCACGTCCCGCAAAATTTTTCGGCAGAGTAAATTCCGCACGATACCAATAATCCTGTTTGTTGAGGCTTTCAGGAATCGCAAGGTTGTTGAGACCAAAATAAGGATCGGGATAAACGCTGTTATCCACCAGTGTTGTCAACGCTGTGCCGGGAACTGTGGCGACATACCAATCCCGCGTGTCCACGCCGACTTGAGAAAGAATTGCTCCATC
Organism: Verrucomicrobiia bacterium; assembly: GCA_035545995.1. Classification (GTDB taxonomy): domain Bacteria; phylum Verrucomicrobiota; class Verrucomicrobiia; order Limisphaerales; family UBA11358; genus UBA11358. The sequence continues at coordinate 93,545 of DASZXH010000011.1, read as the reverse complement.
AATGGTTTTAAGCCGAGGCGCTTCGATCATTTTCCAGCCTGCGTTGAAAACAAGTTCATCTCTCTGCAATAGCGGTTTACCAGGCGGAATTGACCGTGCAGGTGGATCAATTTCCTGTGAAGCGCGTGATTTGGGAAAAGTGTCCGGCGGCTGCACTTTCATGCCGGTGGCTCCAACTTTCTCCACCGGATTGTCAACGAGTTTTGGCCGAAATTCTCCCGGCATTTCGGCTAAAAGTTTGTGCGCGCTTCCTGACAAAACGACCACCAAAAATAACGACGAGTAAACAAATAAATGACGCAACATTTGAATCACAGACAAAATGATGACTGCAGAATTCTTAAAAATGTATCCCCCAAATGGCGTATTCCTGCGGAAACAAATTGAAAATCAATTATGCCCGCTGGCCTTGAGGTATTTTGTGACGGCTTCGGTTCGTCCTTGAACATGCAGTTTTTCGTAAATGTGTCCCAAGTGAGTCCGCACGGTTTCGGAACTGATTCCCAATCGGACGGCGATTTCCTTGTTGGTGATGCCTTCGGACAAGAGCGCCAGGATTTCCAGTTCGCGCGGAGACAGACCTTGATCCTGAATTTCGTTTGCGGATGGTGAAGATTGAAATGATTGGACGACCAATCGTGCGATTTCACTGGTCATGGGTGCGCCGCCGGAACGGACTTCGGTGATGGCGCGCAGAACTTCTTCCGTTTGCGCGCGTTTCAGCAAATAACCGCTCGCGCCGGCTTTCAAGGCTTGAAAAATTAATTCGATGTCCTTATAGACGGTCAGAATAATCACCTGCAAATCGGGCAGGCGCGCCTTCAATCTGGCGGTGCAGGCGATGCCGGATTCTCCGGGCAAATGGATGTCCATGAGCACAACTTCCGGGCGCGATTTGGGAATTTCAACCATCGCTTCCTTGGCGGTGGCATATGTGCCCACACATCGGAGTCTGGGCGTGGCGTCAATCAATTCATGCAACGTCTGGCGCACAGTTTCATTATCTTCGACAATGGCAACGGTAATCATGTGGATTTCAATTTAGCGGAGAAAAGCATCATGAGCGTAATGGTCGTTCCGGCATCGGGACTGGAAATAATCTGGCATTCACCGCCTACATTGGTTAGACGTTCGCGCAAGTTCACCAGGCCGTTTCCTTTTGCCGGATTGGCCGGGTCAAAACCTTTTCCATTGTCAGAAATAATAATTTTCAACCGGCTGTCGTCCACAATTATTTCCATGACCACTTCCGTGGCACGCGCATGACGGACAATGTTGTGCAACGCTTCTTTCACCGCCAAGAAAAGATTATGCCGGACTTGCGCCGTCAGACGCACAGAAGGAATCGCCGATGGCGATTTCAACCGGCAGACGATGCCGGTGGCGGACAGGTATTCTTCGGCATAACTGCCGATGTAACCGATTAAAAACGGCAGCACGTCTTTACGAGGATTCACCAGCCAGACGATGACATCCAAGGCGTTGACCACCATGCGGGCTTTATGGCCGATGGTTTGAAAACGTTTGCCGGCCTTTTCGAGCGTCGGCGGCCAGCCTCCGCCCGCGTCGGCCAAAAGACTGATTTCCGTCAAACTCGAACCGAGGTCGTCATGCAAATCGCGGGCGATGCGCGACCGCTCCTCTTCAACGGCACGCTGCTGTTCGGCGTGCTGGCGCACAAGAATTTCTTCCTTTAATTGCGCTGTTCGTTGTTCCACCTGCCGGCGCAGCATTCCAATCCACACCAACGCGATGCTCAAGGTCGCCAACAGCAATCCAACCATCGCCAACATGCGCTTGATCGTCCACCACGGCGGACGTGCCAATACCTGAATGTCCCGCGGAGAATTAAGCAAAATCTCAAATGAATCCACATTGCGGCCCGCCGCCCGGTCGCCGCCTTGTCCAACATAAACGCCGGTTAATTTCAACCGGCTGCCAATGGGTATTGATTCCGCGAATTCCAGTTTCCGGTCGAGTCGCGCCACAAACATGTGTGTTCCGGCTTCCAGCTCCAAAATTTGATTTTTTTGGTCGTCACTGATATTAGCTAATTGCGCTTCCACCGTCACCAGAGTTGAATCGAAATTTCCATTGAAAAGCGAATCGTCCGTCAGCAACCGACTTGTCGGCAAAGGAGAATGCTCGATCCGACGTGCCATCGCTTCACGCAAAATCGGCGAAGGCCCACCCAGCAGCGGGAAGCCGACAACTTCCACCTGGTCACCGACGGCCAGCGTGACGGGCGTTCGGGTGAAAAAACGGAGGCCGTTTATTCCATCCATTAAATAATATGCTCCGTCTTCCTGATGCACGATTTGTCCCGTGACTTTGACCTGTTGAAACGCGCTGGCCTTGACATCAAATAACAACAGTTCCGAAACGCGCTTGAGCGGGGCAGCAAACAAATCACGTGGCGGAGGCTCGTCCACGTTGATGGAAGCGTCATGGATTTGGACTTCGCCGGGAATCAACGTATGGTTGATTTCATCTTTTACAGCCCACAAACAACCGCGGATGCGGATGAGCGCGTTCATATAAGGACTCAATTCCTCGAACCGTTTTTCAGGAAGATTGATCTGCAATTTGCCGTCGTGGGTCAGGAGAATTATTTTGGTTCCTTCAATGGCCGTGACGACACCTTGGATTTCGATAAATTGCGTGTCCAAAGTTCCATCCATCAATTGATCCCAGGTGGGATGCACCGGTTCGGGCAGAACGCCAAGCCCCAAATGAACAATGTGTCGGACCAATACCATCGGCGAAAATTGATTGGTCGTTGTGCCTTCAATTTCCAAATACTCTCCCAAACGTTGCTTGCCGGAATCCTCCGAATTGATTGCTTGGACAAAAATTCCCATCGTGGAATCCTGAACGACCATGCCGCCGCCGCCGCTCCACGTGACCACTCCGCGAATCTTGACCGGATACCCGCGCAATGCTTCTTCCCGTTGCAACCGTTTCACCTGTTCGGCGCTCGTCAAAACCGGGAGCGGATTGGCATCGGCGGGCGCGCGTTCAATTTTTCGATAATAGCTGTTGGTCAAAATTAAATCCAAATTTGTTCCGCTGCACTTTCCCAACACCTCCACATAATCACCCGCTGCCGCAGGCGGTCGCATGGTTTCCACGGTAATTTTTCCGGTTCCATCTCCTACAATCATGCATTGATTGGACGAAGTCGAAAGAACTCGTCCGATGACATGAACCGTTGAATCTTGCGGCGCAAAATTTGAAGCGGTCAAATTGCTGATGGCGACCGCTGGATGGGAAATCCATAATTCCGACGCCAAATCCAGCAGTTCGACGTGCTGCAAATCGGGAACCCACATTACGCCCGGCACAATTTGTCCGTCCAGCCTGAACGAACTTTGATAAATTCCGGTGACGCGCGCGCGGCTGCCGGACAAAAAATCGGTGAAATCGCTGGAGTTGCCAGCAATCTTCACGCGTATTTTTCCTGATTCAGAACTTAACTCCAATTCCACACCATCCGATTGCCGTCCGCTAACAAATGTCACTTTGCCTTCCGCCGTCGCCCATTCTGATTGTTCTTTTTCAGACAAGGCCTGGCCGGGAACGATTTGGTGAGGCGCGGGTGTATTGGAAATGCCAATGATTTTTAATTCGGGTCGTTCAATGAACAATTGATTGCGACTGGAAGACACGATTGAAAATCTATAGGAACCGTCCTGTTGAATTTGCAAATAGCCGTCAAAAGCAAGCCCGACGTAACGCTCGCGAGCCTTGAGTCCGATGTCAAAGTTTGTCGTGATTCCAGTCCTGACGGGAATCCAATTTTTCAAGTCATGCGGTCCCGGCCTTTGATTTTCATAGATCGAGTAGTTCAATCCTTGAATCCAATTCGTCACACCGTTTGTGGCATTTGTCGGCGAATGAAACAGGATGGCATCGGGAATACTTCGTCGCGCCAGATTGTGACCTTCGTAGAAAATATCCAGACTTTCCAAATTATTTTCGTCAAACCAAGAAACAGAAATTGGATACATTCCCGCCTTGAGAGAAACCGCTCCTGATTGTTCGTTCATTCCGTGAACCTTATCTTCAATCAATTTCAAGCCACCGATTTCCAAAGTGGCGCGACCTCGACTGCCCGTGTAATTTCCCGTCAGCGTTATTTCTTGGCCTGATTGAACAAGCTGCTTTTGGGGTTCCGTTTCAACAAGCGCGGCGCCGGAATCGTCTTGCAAGATAATCATCCCTTGCGTCGGGTCGGACCAGCAAACCACGCCTTCCAAACGAACAGGAAAATTTGTCAACTCCGCCTGTGCCACCATGCGTTGAAATTGCGTCACATTGGTTGCCAGCAATGCGGAGCGGTTGATTGAAGATTGTTCATCGGCAATTGCGACGGACAATCCTTGAATTATCAAGCCGCTACTGGCGATTAGCGGCAATAATCGCAACCGGCCAAGACTGAAAATCGTCCGCATACGACCATTATGACTGTCTGACGCTGTGATTTCAAAATAATAGGCGGCCTCATTCAAAAATTGAGCGCCAGTCAACAAGACCGGCGCTCAACACTCACCCGAACCAACGTCCTGCGGGATTATGGAGAATTGGTGTTCATCATCAAAAAGAACACGTTGTCGCCCACCGGTAAATTGGTCGCCATGCCGGGCAACAGAGCTTTGTTTCCAGCCGTCGTCGTCACTTTTGTCGTCAATCCGATGTCAGCCCATCCGCCGTTGTTGGCAAGATTGGTGTTGGCCTGCAATTGCAGATTGGCGTCGGGCAATGTCCAGTTTACCCAGTATTTATCTGTTGAATGAACCAAAAAAGCATCATTCGGCGCGTTATTGACGATTGACCAATTAGTTGTATCCAAAACAGTTTGATTGGTCCAAATCGCATCAATCGCCGGCGAGAGAGTCACGCCACTGATTTTGAATTCCGAATAAGTGGAGGCCTGACCGACATTGGAATCGGCATTTTGTTGATTGCCCATGAACACGGTTAACGGATTGGCGAAATAAGTTTGAACCGTGGTTTCATCCGGGAAATTGGCATTAGTGCTCAACCCGCCAGTGCCGCTCAACGGAACGTAACTCAAGGTGACGTTGGTATCATTGACGAAAGTGATGCTCCATGTTCCCAACGGGCTTGGTGCAGTGAGCGTCGCTAAAGTATTGTCACCAAATTGTGAATTGCCGTCGGGTTGATTGGTTTTGTATTGGAACGAGCCAGTGGCCGTCCCGTCGGCATTGCCATAAATCGAAAGTTGCGCGACGTTCGCGGCATCATAATCAACACCCGGATCGCCGAGATTTCCATTTTGTACCAGAAAAATTGCCGACTGAATCGGATGATTTGTATCCGGGTAGCTAACGATGGTTTGGGAGTAGGTTACAGGATTTGGACCATTGCCTACCCATGAAAAATTACGAGTGCCGTTGGTCACATCCAACGCCGCGAGCAATCCACGGGTGTAAGTGCCGCCGCTGCCGCCGGCCACAATCATCAATCCGGGCGGCGTGGTTACTTTTGATACGGACAATGTCACTTTTGGCGGAGGCGCGGTATTGGCTTCAAAAATAATGTTGTCCAGCCAGAACATGGTTGTGCCGGTCAGATTTGATCCAGTCCAGTTCTGTTGCATTTTGACATAATAACCGGTCACAGCACTTAATTTCGGATTGCTGGCGGCGTTGATGGGAACATTCACATGAATCCATCCGTTGCCGTTGGTGATAGCTGAAGTATATACGCCCAGAGAAGTTGACGGCCATCCATCATTTTGTGGAATAATCCCGAAATCAATACCACCATAGCCACCTGCTCCATCTGTGGCTGAAGACGGATCAAACATGATATCAAAGCTGACGTTCGTGTAGTTGTTCAAATTCAATACCGTGCCACTGCCATCAAACCAATTTGCCACCATTACTTGATCCCCAGTGATTGGCCATGTGATTGACCAAAGAGAGGAGCCGGAGCCGTCATTGTTTGGCCCATCTGTTGTCGTCGCGTTTTGAGTGCTGTCCCATAAAACGATGGGAACAGCGGAACCCCAACCTTGATTTTGAAGACTAAGCGTTGTGTCCGAATCGAATTGATCGGCGATATAATTCTGCGCGTGCGTCGTTGAGCCAAACATCAATGTGGCTGCAATTGAACTTAAACAAAGGAATGTTCTTTTCATATTTTGGGTTAATAGGTTTAGCGGATTGGTAGAAATCATTGCACAGTGATTATTAGGTGAGTATCCCCCGAATGACGTATTTTACGATTATTGTGGCGCTGACGTGCGTTGTTGCAGCCATGCCACGTCGGGATTATTTGGAGAAGACACAAATCCCACGCTTCGAGTGTGACCGGTTATTGGCAACTTTGTACGCGCATCTTGCCATTTGTGAATTTCCGAATGGCCGTCGGCAAATGCGATTCCCGCTGCGCCATTGTGGTAACTGGCCGGAATATCAACCAATCCAGCAGAGTCTCCGGTCAATTGACATTGAACCGCCATGCCCGGATCATTGATGCTGTCAGGGTGTTCATCCATGAGTACCCAAAGGTCCGACGGCGATGGACTTGAAATTGAACCTAGTTTGCCATAAGTGCGCCATGCAGGAGGGCCGGGTGTATTAGGTGTTCCTGTGAGCCATAATCCGGGAACAGCCGATCCTTTCTGGTATCCTGAAATAGGAGCATTGTAAACCGTGCCAACGGCTTGATTCATGGACATGCTGCGCACGCGTGGCGTCGAACCGCCGCCGGTAATCCAATGTTGCGTGCTGGGATCGGCCGGACATTTATAAACCGCAACATTCGGCTCATAAGGAGCAAGGCAACTGTCTTTGAACACAATACTGCCGATGGAATAGGTATTATTCAAAAGACCGGTATTGGTGGATTCATTCAAGTTGAACATGCTGGTTGCCACCCAATTCAAATAACCCGGACTGGGGCCGCCATTTTCAGGATAATCATTCGGAGGCAGAACATCGTTGTTGTCGTCGGCATACATTCGCCAACCCAACATGATTTGGCGTGTATTGTTCATGCAGGACACACCTTGCGCCTTGGCTTTGGCCTTACTCAAGGCGGGCAGGAGCATGGCCGCCAAAATGGCAATGATGGCGATAACTACCAAAAGTTCAATTAAGGTAAAACCGCGAATGGGAAAACATCCGCGTCGCGTTATCTGATTTTGAGCCACTGACGACACGACGTTTTTCTCTGAAAAGATGGTCATGATTTTGAAATTTTCTCTCAAAAAACATCCGTCTGCTATCCCCTAAATGGCGTATTTTGATTAGTCTTGTCTGGCGCGGATGAAGACCGCCGGGCCGGACATCGTTGTGGAATTTGTGAAATTCAAAGTTTCCTGAGCATTGGTGACGAGAAGTAAAGGTGTCCACGTCAAGAGATTGGTGGACTCTTCAATCACGTATCTCCCGCCGGTTTCGGAATTGAGTTGAAATTGAAACGCACCATTTGAATTCATCATTGGCGCGGTTAAAACCGGCGGTGGATAAATAATACCCGCCAGGTCTTCGGTGAAATCAGGCAATGGCAGAGTCAATCCATTATTAACCGCAGTTGCCTGACTAGTGCCGACGAGCAAACCATTTGTTGGATTATACCATTCGGCGAAATAAGTGCCAGATGGCCAGTTAGTCAGAGTGACACTTTGGTTATGTTGCAAAGGCAAAGAAGCATTGGTTCCTCCCGTGGGCCAGGCAGCATCGGCAGGAACCAAATAAATCAATGATTCATGTGCGCCGCGTATGCCAATAGCGGTTAATGATTGTCCACTTGCAAAGGCGATGTTTGTCCATGAACCACGCCCCCAACCAGTGCGATCCAGAATTGTTCCAAGTGAGGAAAAAAGCCAATAATCATTTGCCGGCGCAAGACTGTCCCACCACCAGGTCATTGCCGTGCCGACCGAGCCGCTCAATGCTCCGCCCCAAATGCCTTGCCGAAGTCCGCGTAGATAGGGATCAACCAACAAACTGGCGGGCCAACTATGCCAGTCAGTTCCATACTCGCCGATTTGAACCGGCTTATTGTAAGCTTGATGATAATAAACCGCGTCGTTGACCATGGTTGAAGCAGGATTGAGTTGGTAGTCGGAAGAAAAGTAAGTGTGCCAGGAAAGAAAATCCAATTGTGGCACCGCCCACAATTGCGGATCGGCGCTGGCGTATGACAAACTCGTGTTCACGAGATGATGAAACGGGTCATTGGTATGGAGCCAGCCTCCCATTACAGCGTGCCAGGCATCAACATCACCCTGTTTCAAGTAACTGTAATCATGATCAATTTCGTTGATGAATTCCCATGACAACAGGTTTTGACTGTAGCCATAGCGTCCAATCAGATAACGCAAACGTTTTTGATATAAAATTTTTGCGACGGTGTTGGTAAAGAAAGCGTCTTGGCCAACGCACGGCCCGCCGTTGGCGCTGTTGTAAGGATTGTTGGTCCATTGGCCGTCGCTGCCAGACGCGCTGGAAAAATCGCGGTAATCATTCAACGTCAATTGCACATAAATACCTTTTTGTTCCGCCAATTGAAGCACATAGTCCAATTGCCAGGCCGCATCCAGCGAGTAGTTGTTCAGCGAACCAGGCGTTCCTTCAATGCCAAAGCACCACGAAGCCATCCAAACCCGCGCGAAGTTTTCACACGCATTTTGCATTGAGGCAAACCAAGTGTCGTAATCGTAAGTTCCATTATTATACCAGGCGACATTTTCCCCATTTAATGGCAGTGCTTGTCCGTCGCCGGTTTGAAAATATTGATTGTTGGGAGCAATCCCGACGTAACCAAAACGAGTCAGTGACAAATTCGTGACGACCATGAAATTAGTGGCGATGATGCCGTAAAGTTGTCCGTTGGTTTGCACCGAGACAGAAAGTGAATAAGAGCCAACTTCGGGCGGTGTAATTCTCAACTGCCATTGCGGCGGTGCGTCTATGACGTCGTATTCACTGCCGCCGGATAAATTGCGTTGATAGCTTTGATACCAAAACGCCGGCACGGTCAATACTTTCCCCGATGGCAAGGTAAATGTTCCATCCAATTTAATGGTGTCCGGGTCAAACGGATTGGTCGCGATGGGAACATTTGTGATTTGAAATTCCAGCCGCTGCCATGTTTGCGCCGGAGTCAATTGAATGATTTGCAACGGACCGGTGACGGGCGGCGCGCTAAAATTGTTGAAAACAATGTTATCAATCCAAAACGTCGTTATGCCCGTCAAATTCGCGCCGGTGTGGTTTTGCTGAATCTTGAAACCGATTCCGGTGACCGCATTCAGTTTGGCATTGCCCGAAGTATTTATCGGCAGACTCACGTGAATCCAGCCATTGCCATTGGCGACGGACGAAATATAAATCGCCAGCGCGGTTGACGGCCAACCGTCGCTTTGCGGAACACAATCCACTTCAATCGCTCCATAACTGCCGTTGCCGTCGGTGGCAGAATTGCCCGCAAACATGATGTCAAAACTTATGCTGCTGTAATTTTGGAGATTCAACACCGTGCCGTTGTCAAACGCGTGTGTGACTTCGATTTGATCACCGGTTGTTGTCCACGGAATTGCCCATTCGGATGATCCAGAAGCGGGATTATTCGTTGTTGCGTTCTGCGAGGTATCCCACGTTATGACAGGAACGGCGGTTCCCCATTTTTGATTCACATATAATCCCGCCGTGTTGGAATCAAATTCATCAATGGTATAGCTGGAGGTTTGTGCAAATGTTGCGGGAGGAATCAATGTTGCAACAGCGATTCCAACCGACCATGAAAACAGCACATATTTTGTCATGAAGAACTTCTGCAAGTAAAAACTTTGTTTCACAGGATAATCGCAAAATTTTACTATTCCACAAATGCAATGCCATCCCCTAAACGGCGTATTTTCAATTGTTAATCCGGCAGTTAATCTCTAGCATCATTCAATTCCTGTGAAACTAATCCTGCTATCTATTTTAATCGGCGCAGCCATTCTGCCGCTCATGGCGCAAACGACCTCCACCAATTCTCCAACTCGCGAAGTCCGGCCCAATCCGCCACCACCGCCGGTTTTATCGCCGGAGATTGAAACCAATCGCATGGTGACTTTCCGTCTGCGCGCGCCCAACGCGCACAATGTGGTCGTGAACGGACAATGGCCGGATGGTCACGTTTCCATGACTGAAGACACCAATGGCGTTTGGAGCGTCACTGTTGGTCCAGTTGAACCGGGAATTTGGGAATATAGTTTTCAAGTGGACGGTTTGGCCATGATTGACTCCGGCAATCCAATGATCAAACCGATGCGATTGCCCACGACCAGTATTTTGCAAATCAGAGGCGATCCGCCGTTGCTTTGGGATTTTCAAAACGTGCCGCATGGGACGGTGCATTTGCACACTTACTATTCCACGGCGCTGAATCGTGTCCGTAATTTGGTCATTTACACGCCACCCGGTTACGAGCAAAAAACGAAAATAAAATATCCCATTTTATATCTGCAACACGGTTACGGCGACAATCAGGAAGCATGGGTCGTCCACGGCAAGGCGAACGTGATACTGGACAATTTAATCGCTCAAGGCCGCGCGCAACCGATGATTGTCGTGATGATGGACGGCCATGCCATCGCGCCAGTCGGAAATCCAGAAACGTCCTATCTTCAAGAAAATGAGAAATCATTTGAGCGCGACCTTTTTCAAGACGCCATGCCGCTGGTCGAAAAGGAATATCGCGTCAAAAGCGGTTCCGCCAATCGCGCAATCGTCGGATTGAGCATGGGCGGCGGGCAATCATTGACGATTGGATTGAACCATTCCGACACATTCGCGTGGGTGGGTGGATTTAGTTCCGCGACGCCGTCGGAAGCGGAAATCGGCGCGGCGTTGAAAAATCCGTCCATGCTCAATCACAATCTTAAATTGCTTTGGATAGGCGATGGGGAAAGTGATTTTCTGCTTAAGCGCAACGAAGGTTTCATCGCCCTGCTGAGGGAGAAAAATATCCGCTACGAGTGGCATTTGACGGAAGGCGACCACAGTTGGCCAGTCTGGCGAAATTATCTGATCGCCTTTGTCCCAGAATTGTTTCGCTGAAAAATCCGCGTCGAACAATCACTTTTTGCGCGGCGAAAAAATCAGAATCAGTTCGTCCGATGGCGGAATGGAAACTCCGCCGACAACTTTTTTGCCGGAGACCAATGTCGCCAAATGATTCGTCACATTGCGTTCGGCGTCGAACGTCTGGACCTCATAATCCTGTGAAACTTCGAGCGGAAGCGATAAATCGCCGGTTGCTGAAACGGATTCGTCATTGACGAGCAAAACAAAAAAAGTTTTTCCACAGCGAACAGTGAGCATTTGCACCGGCGCTCCAAGCCATTGACAATCAACATTCGCAAAGTCGCCTTTGCCATCGGTCAGCATTTGATCCGATATAAATCGGACGCGGGAAAAATACGGCGTCATATTTCGATGATCAAAATACTCCCACCACCATGACATCGGCAGGATGGGCGTGGGAGAAAACAAACCCAGCCACAAACCTTTTTTGAAATCGCCATTCATCTGGCCGGCGAAATCGTCAAAATTTTTATTCCAGTCCCACTCAAATCCGAACTCACCGATCACAAATGGCTTTTGCTCCAATTGAGAATAATGCCGCAAGGTTTCCGGGAAGATGCCAAGGCGGCTGTGACCGTCGTGTCCGTAAATGTGAATCTGGTTGAAATCAATTGTGGAAATGTTGTAGAGACCGGCGACTTCACGATGTGAAATGCTCGTCGTCACCAGATGATGATACGGGTCAATGCTCTTGAGATAATCGCTCATTTCCTTGGTCCACGCGGTGATGACTTCGTCGGGAATTTTTTGTGGCAGGCCATACATCAAGTTGTCAATCTCGTTGAAAAATTCCCACGCGGCGATGTGCGGGTCATAACCCCAGCGAGCAACAAGATAGCGTAGCCGGTCTTTGTATTGAGCTTTTGCTTTCGGATCAGTAAAAAATTCCTGCGCTGTCGCGACTGAGCCGCCATTTTTGACATTGTAATTATTGCGCTGCCATTCTCTGCCTTGAAAATCACCCGAATTATCCAACGTAAGCATCATATAAACGTCGAGCGAATCCGCCAAATCCATCAACTGATCCATTTTTCGCATTGCTGAAGCATTGAAGTAATCGTCGTCGTTGGCGTAGCGATTGGTGTTGGCGACTGTTTTCCATTCCAGCGGCAAATTCCAGGGACACATCCATGTTCGGAAAAAATTGCCGCCGTTTGTCGCCAATTTTTCGAGCAGGTAGGGATAATTGTAACGCGGATTCTCATTCAAATCTCGGAAGAATTTGGAATCGTCACGACTTCGGGATTCCCACGCAATGTTCTCACCGATTCCGCGAAACGGTTCGCCATCATCAAACCTAAACGTCCAATCGCCAACCGCATGCAAAAAACCTTTACCGTTGGAAGTTGCAACGACAAAGGAGAAATTAGATGAAACGTCAGTTTTGTCGCTGTTGATGAGTTTGAAATTGCCGGTGTATTTTCCCGTTTCAACCGGCGTGAAACGCGTTTTCCAAACGGACAGTGTGCCGCTTTTGCCGGTTTCAAAATACGCCGGAACAATCACGGAAATTCCAGACGGAGAAACCAGATCAAGGTCAAGTCGTATTTCTTCAGCACGGTAAGGACTATTTGTCCATTGCGCCACAAGTTGAACGGAAAAATCCATTCGTTCGTATTGGCGTGGATTCGCCGTGAGCAGAGCGGCATTTTGAATCTGGCCAAAAGCAATTGCAGGAAAGATTGCGGAAAATAAAATCCCAAGAAAATAGACGCTTTGCCTTGCATTTGTAGGTTGAAACATAAACAACGATTAAATCTCTCCAAAGAAAATGACCTTTGCCCTTGTGCAAATGACGACAATTCTCTCAACTTCTCATTGGTGAATTATGGGGTAAATTATGGCGGAAGATTGATTTACGTCACATCCCCCGAATGACGTATTTTCTTGTCACCCTAGCAAGCTTTTCCCGGCGACGATTATTGCGTCAAAGGTGGCGGTGGCTGCAATCTGCGTAAATCTGCCAATTGTTCGGGTGTCAGAAAAGTCACGCCGATTTCAAAGGAAGCGTTCACCCAGCCGAAGCCTTCGGTGGCAATATAAACAAATTTGGTTCCGACGTTGCCGTATTCCGCGAACACGTCGTGCGAGCCGGTGACGACGTTGTATTTTTCGGGAATCATGCCGTTGTAGTCGTGCGCGTTTTTGGCGATGGTGTAAAGCCAGCGATACGCCAGTCGCTGCGCGTCGGCGTCGAAGCCGTAATTTTTGAATCCCTGCCACGCGAGCATTTGGTGCGGTGCCCAGCCGTAGGGATAATCCCATTGGCGCGCGTCGCGGCGGCGTGCGGATTCGACGGATTCCTTCGCGGTCGCGGCGAGACCGGCAGGTTCTTCCAGTTTGGCGTGGACGTAGGCGGCAATTCGTTTGACGCGCTCCATGTCTTCAGGATTTTGCGCGTCGAACATTTTTGCCCAAAGCGGCCAAAGTCCGGTGGCGCTGATGTAAGCGGAGCGTTTTTGATTCGCGAAATCGTAATCGAAAAAATAGCCACGCTCGTCGTCCCACATCAACGCGAGCATCGCCTGTTTGCGGATTGACACGCGTTGCCGCCAGAAGGTCGCGTCGCCGAAATCCTTGCCGAGACTTGGTAATTTTCCTGCAAATTCTTTTTCCAGCAAATCAGCGAAATCAGTTTCATATTTGTAGAGCAGCGAATTCAAATCCACAGAAACGAAATCCGTCGTGCGGTTATCGAAACGATGCGTCGTGTCGTGGCCGGATTCGCGCACGGCGCGGTCGTGCTTGAAAAATGCGGCGAGCGTGAGGCCGTCCGCCGTCAAATCGCCGTATTTGCCGCAATACAGGTATTCGTTCAGAAAACGATACGGCGTCAACGGCAAATCGGGATTTTCCGGTTTCACCTGCGCGAGCCACGGCTGGATTTTTTCGTCGTAATGGCCGGGTTCGGTTTCGGGGCAGGGGCCGTCGCCGGAATCGTAGTAGCGGCTCAATTCGTAATCGCCGATTTTCACCAGCCGGTCGGAGCCGAGCCAGACGTTCGTGTATTCCGTCAGCGCCATTTTCAACGCGGATTCGAGCCATTTTTTGTCAACGACGCCGGAATCATAAACGGCGCGGATGATGGACGTGAGAAACGGCGGCTGCGAGCGGGTGAGATAATACGTGCGGTTGGCGTTGGGAATTTTTCCATAATACTGCACTTCGTAAAGGAGATTGTCCGCCATGCCGCGCGCGAGGTCGGCGCGGTCATCCTGCAACAGACCGAGGACAATGAAATAACTGTCCCAACAATACAATTCGTTGAATCGTCCGCCGGGAACAACGTAAGGCACGCCGGAAACCGGATGGCCGTGCGCGTCCAATTCCAGTTTGAGACTCAAAATGCCGTGCGCGCCGTCGAGATTGCGGACGAACGCGCCGGTGATTTTATCCGGCACCGGTAGCGGCACGACTTTGATGGCGGGCGCGCGGTTCTGGCCGACTTCGGATTTTTCCACGGATTGAAAGTATTTGACGGCGGCGGCATCGGCGGCGGGCACGTAAATGTAATCGTATTTGGCCGCCGTCTTGGAATCGCGCACGACGTGGTCGAGATTGTTCGCGTCAATGCGCCGGGTCAGCGCCGTCCAGAAATGTTCCCGGATGAACCGGTGGGTGCGCTCCACGATAGATTCGTCGAGTTGAAGGTTGTCCATGGCGATTTCCTTTGTGTGCTGGTCGTCCGCGCTTTTCAATTCCTGCAACAGCACGGACATTTGATAAAAATTTGTGAGGGTGCGCGCCGCCGCGCCGTTTTCATCGTGAATGACAAAAGGTGTGACGCGGTCGTGAATGGTAATTTTCTGGTCGTCATCCGTATCTTCCTGCGCAATAAGTCGCTGCAAATTTTCCGCGACCGGCACAGTTTGGGAAAACGCCGCGCTCGTGGCAAGAAGCCACAAACTTACTGTGCCATTCAAAATCACACACGCAGATTTCACGATTTAAGCAATGGATTGGCTGGCGTTCCGTCGTCGAAACGGGCGCGCAGTTGCGGCAGGCTGCGCGGGTGGTTTTTCTGGATGTAGGCGATGAGTTTCTCGCGGATTTCACAGCGTAAATCCCACGCCTGACTGGAATTAGCGGCGGTCGCCAGCACGCGGATTTGCATGGTGCGCTCGGTCGCGTCGCTTACTTGCAGATTCCAAAAACGCTTGTCCCAAAGCCGACTGGCTTCGATGATTTCCTTCAAAGCCTTTCGCGTTTCGTCCAGCGGCAGCGAATAATCTACCCAGACAAAAACCGAGCCGAGCAGATTCGCAGAAGTGCGCGTCCAATTCTGGAATGGTTTCTCGATGAAATAACTCAACGGCACAACCAGCCGGCGATCATCCCAAATGCGGATGACGATGTAGGTCAAAGTGATTTCCTCAATGCGACCCCATTCGCCTTCGACGATGACAACGTCGTCGAGCCGGATGGGTTGGGTCATTGCCAGTTGAAAACCGGCGAACAAATTGGAAATGGTTTTCTGCGCGGCGAAACCGATGATGATGCCGACGACGCCCGCCGAGGCGAGAATGCTCGTGCCGAACTGCCGGACTTCCTCAAACAACATCAAAATGGAAGCGGCGGCAAAAAGGCCGATGATGACGTAAAGCGTTTTGCTGATGACGTGAACTTGCGTATAAACTTTTCGCGCCTGAAGATTGTCCGCCACCGTGATGTCAAATCGGGTGAGCACGGCTTTTTCAACGAGTTTGACCGCTTGAAACGCAATCAATGTCACCGCGACAATCAAAAGGATGCTGCTGCCTTTGCCGAGCACGCCCGCGTATTCGGCGGGCAGATTGAGCACCGGCAGCGCAAAAATAATTCCCAGCACCGGCAGGAAGATGCGAAGACTTTTACCGAGCAACGGCGCGAACAAATCGTCCCATTTGCTGCTGGTTTTGGCCGCCGCCGCGATAATGAAAATTTCCAGAACGCGCGTGAACCGGAAAAACAGCCAGAACAACGCCGCGAAAACACCGAGGTCAAAAAACCGGTTCAGGATTTCGCGGAACACGACCAGTTTTTCCGCCGCCGCCAATTCCAGCAGCAACGGCGTGGCAATCAAATAAGCGCCATAAATCCAAATGAGCAGATAAAGCGGTTTGCCGATGGCATAAACCAATTGCTTCTTCCAATCCTTCGCGTCGGTCGCTTCCAGTTTTTTTGCCTTGAGCCGAACCAGTATTGCGGCCAGCGCGTGCGCCAGCAAAACAATCAGCACAAAGCAAAAAGTCACGGCCACGTCCAGCCGCGTAATTGAACCGATTAACGATTGTTCGATGCCCGCGCCGAAAATTTGTTTCAAAGCATCTGAAAACAAGGTCGTCAAGCCAACGGTAAAATCGTTCAGAAGATTGATTCCGGTTATCGTTTTCATGGCATTTTCAAGCAGTTGGCGCGGCAACCGGCGCGGACAATTCCCGCAGCAATCGCCGCACGGCGGTGTGATTGCTCAAGTAATAACGCGCGGCGGTGTTCGCCACGCCGACGCGCACCGAGAAAGCATTTGGGGGCAGGGCGCGGAACAAATCTTCGTCCGTCCAATCGTCACCGATGCCGAGAATGAATTCCGGTTTCTGGGTGGAAAGCCATTCGAGCGCCGCCGTGCCTTTGTTCACGCCGGAATTGCGGACTTCGATGACTTTGTTGCCTTCAAACACCTGCACATCAATGTTGCGTGTGAAACCGGCGAGGTCGTCAATCAATTCCTTGGCTTGCGTGGAAGCTTGTTCCGGGTCGGCGCGGCGATAATGCCACGCGAGCGAAAATTCCTTCTCTTCCAGCAGCGCGCCCGGCAGTCGGTCAACGTAAAGTTGCAGAATCGGGCGCACGCGCTCTTTCCATTCCGCCGTCATGGTTTTAATCATGCGCCAGTCGCCGCCCTGATGACGCAGCCACACGCCATGCTCGGCAATCAACGAAATGGGCAGTTTGCCAAACCATTCTTCCAGCGTGCGGCGCGGGCGTCCGCTGATGATGGTCAACTGATTGGCCGGGTCTGAACCGAGCGCGGTGAGCGTTTCAATCAATTCCGCGTCCGGTCGCGCCAATTCCGGCTGGGGCGCGAATGAAATCAGCGTGCCGTCGTAATCCAGCAGCAACGCGCGTTGCGTCGCAGAACGATATTGTTGGAGCAACGCGGCGAGCGCCTTTCCCGTGAGCGAACGCGCGCGGCGCGCGGCTTCCGTCGTTTGCGTGGACAAAAGAATTTGCAGAAAATCATCCGCCCAGCGCGTCACGTTGTAACGCTGCAACCGCTCCTGCAATAATTTATTGCGCCGGATTTGTTCCTCGACCGGCATGGTCAACGCCTGTTCCAGCGTTTTCGCAAAATCCTCGCGGTGAAACGGATTGATGATAAGCGCTTCGCCCATTTCCTTCGCCGCGCCGGCCATTTCGCTCAAAATCAAAACACCGGTCTGGTCGGGACGCGACGCGACAAATTCCTTCGCCACCAGATTCATACCGTCGCGCAACGGCGTGATGAGCGCGACGTCGCACAGACGGTAGAGCGGTACGATTTCCTCGAAGGTGAGATTGCGGAATTGATAAACCAGCGGCGTCCAATGCACGTTGCCGAAATCGCCGACGATGCGCCCGACGGTCTGCTCCAATTCCACTTTCATCGCCTGATAACTGTCCACGCCGATGCGCGACGGCGCGACGGAAATGACAAACACCACTTTGCCGTGCCATTGCGGATTGTTTTTCAAAAACAATTCGTAGCCGCACAAACGATTGATCAAACCCTTCGTGTAATCCAGCCGGTCAACGGAAAAAATCACTTTTTGCCCGACGCATTTCTGCCGTAATTCCTCGACGCGCAATTCCATTGCCGGCGATGACGCGGCTTCCGCAAAACGGTCGAATTCGATTCCCATCGGCAGCGTTTCCACTTCCACCACGCGGTCGCGCAACGTCAAGCTGCCGAGTTGATGTTCGTAACCGGCGGTTCGCAAAACCGAAGTGAAAAAATCGCGCACGTAATCATGCGTGTGAAATCCAATCAAACTGGAGCCGAGCAGCCCTTCGATGATTTCCTCGCGCCACGGGCGCGGCAACATCCGAAAAACTTCCCACGACGGAAACGGAATGTGCAGGAAAAAACCGATGGGCATTTCGGGAAATTTTTCACGCACCAATTTCGGCAGCAACATCAGGTGATAATCGTGAATCCAAAGGAAATCGTCCGGTCGCAGCGTATTGATCACCGCTTCGCCGAAAAGCCGGTTGATGTTGCGATATTCCTGCCAGTTTTCCTCGTCGTAATGCGTCAGCGTCGGGAAATAATGGAATAGCGGCCAGATGGTCTTGTTGCAAAAGCCGAGATAAAAACGATCCATGTTTTCCTCCGGCAAAAAAATCGGTCTGGACTTGAAATGTTCCTCGGCATAAGCGCGCACGGCGGCTTCGTGTTCCGGCGGAATCGTCGCGCCGGGCCAGCCCATCCAAAGATAATCGGGACGCTCCGCGCCATTCGATGTTTTGCGGTTCAAATAACTCCACAACCCCGTGGTCAAACCGCCGGGGCTGGGCTTGAACTGCGGCGCGCCTTCGTGGAATGAAACCGTGAACGGCAACCGATTTGAAACGACAACCAACCTCATGTGGATAGTTTTCGCCTTTTGCAGCAACAATTGTCAAGCAGACCTGAAAATTTTTTGAATTATTTTTGAACGATTGCTGCGACCGGCAAAGATTATTTTCGGAAAAACAGCAGCCAGACGAGAATTAACACCGGCAGCAGAAAGGGCAGGGCGAATTTGAAGATGAACCCAAAAAATGTCGGCGGGCGAATTTTTTTTCGGTCGGCGATGGCCTTGACCATGAAATTCGGGCCATTGCCGATGTAAGTTGCCGCGCCGAAAAATACCGCGCTGATGCTGATGGCAAGAATGTGTTCGTGATTTTGCGCCAGCAATTCATGGATGTTTTCAGTTCCCGTCACGCCGGACAACGCGCTCAAAAAACCAAGATAGGTCGGCGCATTGTCCAACACGCTGGACAAACCGCCGGCGCTCCAATAAAAGGTTTCCGGCGCGGGATTTGAACCGAGCAATTCGCGCGCGTTGGCGTTGAGCCAGTCGAGCGCGGGCATCATCGTCGCAAAAATGCCGGCAAACAGGACGGCGACTTCTTGAATCGGATGAAAATTGAATTCATTGGTCGTGTGAACGGATTTTTTGGTCGTGAAATAAGAGGCGGCCGCGGCGGCAACCATTAAAATTTCGCGCAGAAAAACCGGCCGGCTCACGAACACCGCGCCCAGCACGACAGCCAGAAAAAGTAAATTGAACCGGCCGTCGAATCGCCACGTTTCTTGCGCGGTTTCCTTTTCGCGCATGACGCGCGGCGCGCGAAGAAAATTGATTTTGTCCACCACGTAAAATATCGCCAGCAAAACGCCGACGCCCGTTGCCCATATCGGCCAGCAATTTTTGGCGACCCACCAGAACGGCACGCCTTGCAAATAACCGAGAAACAGGGGCGGGTCGCCAATCGGCGTCAGGCAACCGCCGGCGTTCGCCACGATGAAAATGAAAAACGCGATGTGATGCGCCGTCACGCGATATTGATTCATGCGAATCCACGGGCGAATCAACAGCATCGCCGCGCCGGTCGTTCCGAGCACATTGGCGATAACCGCGCCAACCAGAAGAAAAATGACATTCGCCAGCGGCGTGGCTTCGCCTTTCACCGTGATATGAATGCCGCCTGAAATGACAAACAGCGAACCGACCAGCGCGATAAAACTGACGTAATCATGCGCCACGTGCAACACGCGTGCCGTGTCACGCAGAACAAACAAATAATACGCCAGTGTGATTGCGCCAAGACCGAATGAAATTTTGGGATAATGACGCGACCACCCATCTGCCGCGAGCAAGGGCGCGATTGCAATTGCGGCGAGCAACAGCGCAAAGGGCAAAATCATCCACGGATTGGGCGCAATCACGCGGAGAGATTGCCCACGACAATAAAATCGGGTCAATCAGATTCAACATCAGATTCAACGACTGAATAAATACCGCAGGCGAATTATTTCAACGTCGCCATGTCAATCACGAAACGGTATTTCACGTCGCCTTTGAGCAGCCGTTCGTAAGCCTGATTGATTTGCGAGATGGCGATGATTTCAATGTCGCTGACAATTCCATGTTCGGCGCAGAAATCCAACATCTCCTGCGTTTCACGAATGCCGCCGATGGCCGAACCGGCAAAATTGCGGCGCGGCAAAATGAGATTGAACGCAGCCACCGGCAACGGATGTTCCGGCGCGCCCACCAGTGTCAAAGTGCCGTCCAATTTTAACAAATTCAGATACGCATTGATGTCGTGATTGGCGGAAACGGCGTCGAGAATGAAATCGAAACTTTTGACGTGCTTCTTCATTTCGTTCTCGTTTTTGGAAACGACAACTTCATGCGCGCCCAAACGCAGCGCGTCCTGTGTTTTGCCGGGTGACGTGGTGAATAACACAACGTGCGCGCCAAAGGCATTGGCAAATTTCACCGCCATGTGTCCCAATCCGCCGAGGCCGACCACGCCGACTTTCTGGCCTTTGCCGACTTTCCAATGGCGCAACGGCGAATACGTCGTGATGCCCGCGCAGAGCAGGGGAGCGACTGCCGCAAGATTCAACTTTTCCGAAACACGCAAGGTGAACGCTTCGTCCACGACGATGGATTCTGTATAACCGCCGTAAGTGACACCGCCCAGATGTTTGTCCGCACCGTTGTAGGTGAAGACGGGAAATTGGTCGCAGAATTGTTCCTGCCCGCTCTTGCAATTGGCACATTCGCGGCAGGAATCCACCATGCAACCGACGGCGGCCAAATCGCCTTCCTTGAATTTTTTGACCGCGCTGCCAACTTTGGTCACGCGCCCGACAATTTCATGTCCCGGCACGCACGGATAAATCGTGTTGCGCCATTCGTTACGCACCTGATGCAAATCGGAATGGCAGACGCCGCAGTAAAGAATTTTAATCTGCACGTCATGCGCTCCCGGGTCGCGGCGCGAAATCGAAAATGGCGCAAGTGGTGAAGTGGCGGTTTGGGCGGAATAAGCTTTGGCGTTCGTCATGGTTTTATTTCTAGCACCGATGCCAAAAATTTCAAATGATTAGTTGAACGTGAATTCTTCATTGACGCTGGCGCGCGCGCTGATAAATTGCCTTCTCGGTTTGCAAAACAATTTTCTTTAAAAACGATAAAATTATGGCAGTCAAAGTTGCAATCAATGGATTCGGTCGTATCGGTCGCCTTGTGTTCCGCGCCATCGTGGAGCAGGGCTTGCTCGGAAAAGATGTTGAAGTCGTTGCCGTCGGCGATATTGTGCCGGCGGACAATCTGGCTTACCTGTTGAAATACGATTCCACGCAGGGACGTTTCGGCGGCACGGTTGGCTCGAAAAAATCCGCCGCCGACAAAACCGACGACGATGTTTTGATTGTCAACGGCAAGGAAATCAAAGTCGTCAGCGCCAAGACTCCGGCGGAATTGCCGTGGAAAGCGCTCGGCGTGGAAGTCGTGATTGAATCCACCGGATTGTTCACCGATGCGGACAAAGCGAATCCGAAATCCGCCTACGGCCACATCACGGCGGGCGCGAAAAAAGTCATCATCAGCGCGCCGGGCAAAAATGACGACATCACCGTTGTCATGGGCGTCAATCACGAGAAATACGACCCGGCCAAGCATCACGTCATTTCCAATGCCAGTTGCACGACGAACTGCCTCGCGCCGGTCGTTCACGTTTTGCTCAAGGAAGGATTCGGCGTCGAGGAAGGCTTGATGACGACCGTTCACAGCTACACCGCCACGCAAAAAACCGTGGACGGTCCGAGCAAAAAAGATTGGAAAGGCGGACGCAGCGCGGCCATCAATCTGATTCCTTCCACCACCGGCGCGGCCAAAGCCGTCGGTTTGGTTTGTCCCGAAGTCAAAGGCAAATTGACCGGCATGTCATTCCGCGTGCCGACGCCGACCGTTTCCGTCGTTGACCTGACCGTGCGCACGGTGAAGGAAACGAGCTACGCGGAAATTTCCGCAGCGATGAAAAAAGCCAGCGAGACTTATCTCAAGGGCATTCTCGAATATACCGAAGACGAAGTTGTCAGCAGCGATTTTATCCATTGCAAAGCGTCTTCGATTTTTGACGCCGGTTCCGGCATCGAATTGAACAAACGCTTCTTCAAACTCGTGAGCTGGTATGACAACGAATGGGGTTACAGTTGTCGCGTGGCCGACCTGCTGAAATACATGATTGGCAAAGGGCTTTAAGCGAAATTAAAATTCAAAACGGCGGACTGGAAACAGTTCGCCGTTTTTTTTGTTTTCGGAAATCAATTTATTTTTTGTGGCCTAGTTAGTGGCTAGACTGCTGATTGTTTTGTGTCCATGTCCCAGCTTCTGTCTGACATTCTATTAGTATATTTTTTATTAACTCGCGTAAGCTATCTGCCATGGTCACACGCATAGCTTGCTCGATAAAGGTCACCTGTGATCCGGTATATTCCGAATCTGCATCTGTAACCACTTTTTCAAATTTTTTATCCATAAGAATCTTGCCATCACGCTCTATGCTTATCTGTAATGAGCTAATTCCCGCTACACGGTCGTAAAGAAAGCCGATTACTTGTGAGCAGAAAGCATGAATGTCTATCTTCAATACTATATCTCCTTGTCTTGCTTGATTGGTCGTGACTTCAGCGAAAAGGCCTGAAGATGAAAATTCCTGAACAAGTCTCTCTTGAATCAATTGTGCGGCATCTTTACTCCAGAGAGTATCCGTTGCGCAACCCGTCCACCTTGTCCCGGCCACATGCTCGCCATAGTGCTGGGCACGATGATCAGAGGGAATTTCTATTACGAGTCTATATGGAAGTTTTGTCTTGGCTTCATAATGCGTAATTGTTTCTGGGAAAGCTGTTGACGCACCCGGGATGCGCAGGGTTGCGCGATTACAACCGCTGGTTGAAAAAAGCAATACGGCAAGTCCAACAATTGCACCATTTATTTGTTTCATTTCAGAAAATTATTTTGGACGCAAATAATTTGTCCAGCACTTTCAATTCACTTCGCGAGTTTCGTAGCGGCTTTTCGGCAGAAGGCCGCAAACCATTTTAATGCGGCGGTCTACCGACGCGCCGCCACTTTTATTTCACCGCCTGCGGCGTTTCCTGAATCACTTTTTTCTTTTCCAGCTTTTCCAGTTTCGGTGTAATGACAATCTGGCAATAGCCTTGATTTGGATTATTGTCGTAGTATTTCTGGTGATAATCTTCCGCCGGCCAGAATTTTTTCAGCGGCACGATTTCAGTCACAATTGGATGTTTGAAATTTTGTTGTGCGGCGATTTTTGATTTCTCGGCTTCCAGTTTTTGCTTTTCGCTGTGATACAAAATGATGGAACGATACGACGTGCCCACATCCGCGCCTTGACGGTTCAACGTCGTCGGGTCGTGCGCCTGCCAAAACACTTCGAGCAATTGGTCGTAGGAAATTTTCGCCGGGTCAAAAACGATTTCCGTGACTTCGGCGTGGCCGGTCGTTTCGGTGCAGACTTGTTCGTAAGTCGGATTTTCCGTCGTGCCGCCGGCAAAACCACTGGTGACGGAAATGACGCCGGGCAATCGTTCAAAAACGGCTTCCATGCACCAGAAGCAGCCGCCGCCAAAATCCGCGATTTCAGTTTGGTTCGTGCTCATAGAATTGGTTGGTTGCGCCGCCGCGGCAAAAATCATCGAGCCGGCAGCCAGCATGATTCCGATAAATCGTTTCATAACTGTTTGAGGCATGGCGGCAAAGTTTATTCCATGCCCATCATGCGCTCAATTTTCCGGCTCCGGCTTGTCCAAATGATCGCCCGGCGGTAGGTCGGCGTATTTGGCAAAATGCTCCGGCTTGAGCGGCTCGGAAATGACGTGCTCGCCGCCGAACCATTTGCCGAGGTCAATCATTTTGCAACGGTGCGAGCAAAACGGACCGTATTTTCCCGCAAACCAGTCGCCGGATTTTTTGCATGTCGGGCATTTGATTTGCCGTCTCATTTTAACCGGTCGTGGTCGCAATCTTTTTCAGGTCGGTCACCACTTTGTCCGCGTCATAATCCGACGCGCCGCCGTCATGCAAAATTTTCTGCACACCATCAATGACGGTTTCTTGTTGCGTCGGTGACAAATGTGAACTGTTGAAAATGGCGTGAAGAAATTGCGCCAGTTTTTGTTTTTGCGTGTCAGGAATTTTGTTTCCGTTCATGGCCGCCGCCAAATCCTCGACGAGTTTGGCGATAGTTTCATTTGATGGTTTCACGCCGGTGGCCGCCGCCGCCAAATCATTCTTCAGCGATTGCGTGTCGGTCTTGTTGGTTTCGAGATTGGCCAAATCTGCACGCAGGGAAGTGATGTTTTGCAGCGTGGCTTCAAGGACGGGATTGGGCGCGGGATTATTATTTTGCGGCGGCGGAGCGCTCGGCGCAGTTCCGCCCGGCTTTGAACTTTCCGAATTGGCCACGCCGCGCGCCTGCTGTTTTGCGATGGAATAAACATCGGCAAATGCCGAAATCGTCATGAACAAAACGCAAAAAAGCGTCGCGGCCGTTTTCATAACCTTTTCATTTGGCAATCAAATCGGATTTTGTGTTCAAAAGCAAAATGTAATCTTCGAGAATACGTTCGGTTTCATCGAGCATCGGGTCGGTCGGCACGGGTTTGATGTCCAGTTTGGAATCGGTTTTAGCTGTCACATTTGTTCCAAAATCGTTTGTGAAATTAGAATCGAAACCATAACCATTTGTAACGGTCATCGGTTCGGGTGCGGGCAATCCCGGATTGCCAGCATTTTCCACGGTGATGTCATAAATTTTTATGTCCGACACTTTTCGCGAAGCCATTTCATCGTTGCGTGCTTTCAGTCGCGCTTTCAATTCTTCGCGTCGTTTTAATTCGTCATGCTCATTGAGACTGACGGTTTTGTTCGTCTGCAATTTTTCCAGTTCGGAAATGTTTTCGCGGATATAATTGAAATCCTGATTGGTGGCGACGCGCGCGTCCGACAATTTTTTCAATTCCGAAAGGTAGGGTTCCACCAGATTCAGTTTGCTGTAATCCAGGTTCAATTTTTCATAATCATCGGCGGGAATCGTGTCCCACGACAACGGATTATCGAGCGAATTTTCCCCGATGTCATCCCGATAACTGTTCCAGTCAGGTAAAATAATATCCGGGGTCACACCTTTCAATTGGGTTGAAGCGCCGCTGACGCGGTAAAATTTTCGGATGGTGATCTTGACCGCGCCGGGGTCGTTGGTCGGCGATTCAATTCTTTGACGGATGAACGGGCGGAGCGGATTCAAATCCTGCACTGTGCCTTTGCCGTGCGTGGAGGTATCGCCCACGATGAGCGCGCGGCCGTAATCCTGCAACGCGGCGGCGGCGATTTCGGAAGCGGACGCACTGAAACGATTCACCAGCACGATCAGCGGGCCGCGATACAATTGCGACGAATCGTTGTCGCTGTCCACAACCGTGCGGCCTTCCGGCGAGCGCACCAGAACGACCGGGCCGTCCTTGATGAATAGGCCGACAAATTTAATCGCTTCTTCCAGTGAGCCGCCGCCGTTGTTGCGCAAATCAATGATGATGCCGGAAACATTTTCCTGTTTAAGTTTTTTGACCAGTTTGGCCACGTCCACCGAAGTGTATTTCGGCGTTGAATGGTCTCCGTTGCCGGATAAATCCACCGGCGCGTAAAACGATGGCAAATTAATGACACCGAGACGGTTCGTGCCGCCCTTGCCATCGGGAATCTCAATCAATTGCGACTTGGCTTCCTGATCTTCCAATTTGATTTCGTCGCGAACCAAACTGATGATGTGATGCGTGCCGCGGTCGTCCGCGTGAGTCACTGTGAGTCGCACTTCCGTGCCTTTTGGCCCGCGAATCAATTGCACGACCTTATCCAGTTTCATGTCCACCACATCCACCGGCGGTTGATTGCTTTGCGCGACGGCGATAATGCGGTCGTTTTCCTTGAGTTGTTTGCCTTTTTCCGCCGGACCGCCCGGCACGAGGGAATTGATGGTGCAATAGCCGTCTTTATCCACCAATTGCGCGCCGATGCCAAACAGCGCCAGGCTCATGGTGATGGAAAAGTCCTGCGCGTGCGCGTTGTTGAAATAATCCGAGTGCGGGTCGTAAGCATGCGCCAGCGCGTCCAGATAAACTTGCAACAAATCGGTGTTGTCGGATTCGTCCACGGCGCGCAATTCACGGTCGTAACGCCGTCGCAACGTATCGGCTATGTCCGCCAAATCGGATTTTGAAAGCGTCTTGACGGCATCATCGTTGGTTGTCGAAAGTTCGCGGTTGATTTTTTCCTGCATGAAATCGTAAAGCAATTTCTTCCGCCAAATCTGTTTGGCTTCCGCGAGGTCTTTGGGATAGGGCGCGTCGCGCCGGTCAATCAAAAGATGTTCGTTGGAATTGAACTTGAATTTGTCCTGTTTCAATAATTCGTCCACGTAGGCGACGTGTTGATGCAGGCGTTCAGAAAAACGCCGGAAAATCTGGTAAGCCGGCGTGAGGTCGGCGCTCCCTTCGTCATTGATAGTCAGCTTGTCGAGGTTGGTGCGATAATGAGCGAACTCCGCGATGTCCGGTTGCAGGAAGTGCATCCGTTGCGGGTCGAGCGCGTCGAGATATTCGTCGTAAAATTTCTTGGACATTTCCGTGTCGAGCGGTTGTTGCAGGTAATGATAATCCTCCAGCAGCCGCGCGGTGATGTAGGCGATTCGTCCGTCCTTGGGGCCGGGCGAAAAAATCACCGGCGCGTTGTTTGTGGTGTCGGCGAAAGTCGGCAAGCACGACAGCGCCATTAACAACGTGAAGATTTTCAACCCGAAACTTTGAGAAAGAATTTTGTAATGGCGCATTATGATTTGCACAGATTCGACAGAGCATAGCAAAATCTGTTCAGTAAATAAATCATTTTGCGCGTGAAATCAAATGGACGCAAATGGGCAGGAAAACCCTGCGGACAAAAGGATTTTATTTGCCGATGTGCGTTTCGATGCAAGCAATCAAATCCTCCAGTTTTACCGGCTTGGCGAGAAAGGTGGAGCCGCCGATTTTGCCGCCGGTGGCCTCGGTTTCCTCCTTTTTGACGATGGCGGAAAGGAACACGACCGGAACATGGCTCAAGGCTTTGTCCTCCTTGATTTTCGCGGCGACTTCGCCGCCGTCCATTCCCGGCATCATCACGTCGAGCAGGATGAAGTCAGGCAAAAATTCGCGGGCGGCGGTGACGGCGGCCACGCTGGAATTTTCCGTCCGCACGGTAAAACGTCCAGTAGCTTCGAGATTGCGTTTGAGCATCCGCGTGATGCCGACCTCGTCGTCAACGATTAGAATTTTTTTCGTCATAATGGCTTTGGGTTTGGAACGGGAAACGTAATGGTCACAATTGCGCCGCGAACTTGCTTTCGATTGCCGATTGTAATGCTCCCGCGGTGCATTTCAATGATATTTCGGGAAACTGACAATCCCAAACCAGTGCCGGAGCCGACCGGTTTGGTGGTGAAGAATGGCTCGAACAATTTGTCCAGTTTGTCTTCCGGTATTCCCGCGCCGGTGTCTGCAATTTCCAACACCACAATTTTGCCGGACGGATTCTGTTCCGTGACATCGCCGGATTGAAGCGACGTTTTCACCGACAAAGTTCCGTTGCCGCCCATCGCTTGAATCGCGTTCATGAACATATTGATGAACACCTGCTTGACCTTGTTCTGGTCCAATTCAACTTTGGAAAGGTTTCCGGCCAATTGTTTTTCCAGCGCGATATGATTTTTGACCAACTCATGTTTGACCAACAATAGCGAATCTTCAATGACGGTGTTCAAATCCAATGGAACGAGCGCTAATGGTTCGGAGCGCGAGAAATTCAACAAACCTTTGATGACCGTATCGGCGCGCTGCACTGCGTCGCCCATCAACTGAACCGTTTCCACCGTGTCCTCGCTGGTGTTTTCGGTTCTGGTATTTTTCAGGTAATCCACGCCCAATTGGATGACCGCCAGCGGATTTTTCACTTCATGCGCCACGCCCGCCGCCAGCCGCCCGATGGATTCCAATTTCGCCGTCTGAATCAATTTCATCTGCGCACTTTTCAATTCTTCGTGTGCATGAAACAAACGCTGGTTCGTTTCCTTGAGCCGCCGGATTTGCCAGTTCAGAAAATTGGACATCAATCCGCTGAACACGCCGACCAGCAGAAAAAAAACCACACGAAAAATCCAATTGGAAGGCGTTTGATGCAATCCCTTGGCGACATCCAATGGCATGTGCGGCCCCAGCGCCAAACCCGCCACCAACGCGGCGATGATGCCGCCGCCCAATCTGAAAACCGCCGCCGCCAAAATGATGGGTAAATACATCAAATGCAGCCACGCAAAACCCGTCCCGCCGGTCTCGAAAACCAATCCGCCGACGGCAACGATAAACAGGAAGATGATGACACTCAAAATGATTGCGCGCGACCGGTTGGGTTGCAACCAATCAGCCAGCCAATTTTCCTTTCGGACAATCGCAGTCTGCGACGGCGCAGATTCGTTTTTAGATTTGGCGACTTTCATGGTTCAGCGTGCTGGCACAAAATTAATGGTATTTTTGAAAAATTAAAATAGTTTAAAATAGGAAATGTCTCTGCATGAATTCCATAAATTGTTCATCGGATAATTCACGTTTGGTTTTCACGAAATCGCCGGTATCTTCACCGCAGAAATAGCGCAGACGATTCGTGCCGTCAGTCGCGGCAGCATAAATCACTTGGGCAATCTCATCAGCAGTGGCCATGCGTTTGACGGTGATTTGGGCATAGGCGGCATTGGTATTGGCAATAAATTTATCGTAATCCATGAGCGAAGCAGTTTGCGCGCGCTCGGCGTTGACGCGTTTTCCAAAATCGGTGCGGCTCACGCCGCCGCTGGGTTCCACAAGTTTGACGATGATGCTTTGCGGGGCAAGTTCATAGGATAGCGCTTCGGAAAATCCTTCGAGCGCGAATTTGCTGGCGCAGTAAAGCGTGTTCATCGGCAGTCCAACAAGTCCGGCGCGCGAACTGATGTTGATGATGAGTCCGCTTTGATTTTTGCGAAAGTGCGGCAGCAGCGCACGCGTGACCTCCATCACGCCAAAAACGTTGACAGCGAATTGTTCCTGAATCTTTTCACGCGGAATGCTTTCAAACACGCCGCCAAGACTGAATCCGGCGTTGTTGATGAGCGCGTCAATCTTTCCAAAACGCGCGATGCCAGCGTCAATCGCGTGAGCGATGCTGCCATAATCTTGAACATTGAGTTTTTCGATCAGCAGATTATTCGCGCCAGTCAATTCCGTTTCCTTTTCAGGCGAGCGCAAGGTGGCGATGACGTTCCAGCCTTTGGCGGCAAAAAATTTCGCCGACGCTTTGCCGATGCCGGAAGAACAACCGGTGATTAAAATGGTCTTGCTCATTTGTCGTCGAAATTGACGACAAATCATCATTTCTTCAAGCTGTTAGAAAATAAATTGTCACTTGAATTGGCGCGCAAACGGGTCGAGGGTGCAATATGAAAACGATTTCAAAACGTGAAAGCGCTGGAAAAGCCGTCATGATGAAATCGGCATCGGCACGCTCTGACGACGAATTAGCCGTAAAGAAGTTGGAAGCGGCTTTTGATGAAACGCACAAGCGCGCCACGGAAATCGGGCCGGTGCTGGAAGAAATTCTTCATATTCGTCATGAGGTAAAAATGTGGTGATCGCGCAGCCGCCAATCACCACGCGCGCTGGTATTGGACCGGAACGGTCAAGGATTCTTTTTTGCGCAAAATGTTGGCGGCGCGCAACGGCCAATACGCATCGCGCAAAAATTCGCGCGCGAGCAAAACGATGTCCGCGCGGCCGTTGCGGATGATTTCGTCCGCGTGCGTCGGTTCGGTGATTTGGCCGACGGCGGCGGTGAGAATTCCGGCTTCGCGACGCAGCCGTTCGGCAAAGGGAACTTGATAACCCGCACCGACGATGATTTTCGCGTGCGGAGCGATGCCGCCGGAGCTGCAATCAATCAAATCCACGCCGTCGGCTTTTAATTGTTTTACCAGCGCAATGCTATCTTCGATTGCCCAGCCACCGGGCATCCAATCAATGACGGACAGGCGCACGGCCAGTGGCAATTTATCCGGCCAGACGGCGCGAACGGCGCGCGTGGTTTCCAAAAGAAAACGGCAACGATTTTCAAAACTGCCGCCGTATTTGTCCGTGCGTTGATTGGCGAGCGGCGAGAGAAATTCGTGGCTCAAATAGCCGTGCGCGGAATGGATTTCCAGCCATTCGACACCGGCTGCCAATGCGCGTTCGGCGGCGGAAACAAAATCGTTTTGCACCCGTTTGATGTCGGCTTCGGTCATTTCGCGCGGAACTTTTTGCAAATCATCGCCGAAGGGCAGGGGACTGGGCGCGATGGTTTGCCAACCGCCCTTATCATCGGGCAAATGCGCGCCGCCGTTCCACGGCAGCGCGGCGGAACCTTTGCGTCCGGCGTGCGCGATTTGCATTCCGGGAACCGCGCCGTGTTGTTTGATGAAACGATTGATGCGCGCGACGGGTTCAATATGTTTGTCCGCCCAAATGCCAGCGCAACCGGGAGTGATGCGACCTTCGGGCGAAACCGCGGTGGCTTCCGCGATAACAAGTCCCGCGCCGCCGACCGCACGCGAGCCGAGATGCACCAGATGCCAGTCGTTCGCCGCGCCATCTTCAGAAGAATACTCGCACATAGGCGAAACGCCGATGCGATTGCGCAGCGTGATGGATTTCAGCGTGAACGGTTGAAAAAGATGCGGTTCGCTCATGGCGCGTTCATTGTAGCATCAACACGCCAAAAAACAAACGAGGCGATTGAACTCACCGGCATCACCAACATTAATTGATTTGAGATAATACAATCGCGCCTTTGACGACGGCGATGGCAACGGCAATCGGGAAATGATGTCCGTGAAAACGTGTCTTCACTTTCACCGGCCTGCCCATCAATTCATATTCCGCCTGCAACCAATCATCTTTGTCATGGCCGTGACGACAACCGTTGGCTTGATAAATTTGAAACGCCCGTTCGGCGATTTGTTCGTGAGTGACTCGCAAAGTTTTCATAATTCAAAACAATTTTGTTCATTGAGAATTGGAAAAGCCGGGTTCAAAGACGTTCAAAATTTTTCAGGTGGCTTCAAATCTCATAAAACGAATCGGCGCGTCTGATTTTTTCACTGCATTTTTTAGATTGGATAGTTTCGCCGCCGTCTGGCTCAATGCGGCGCATGATGTCTTTTGCGGAAACACAACCGGTCGCGTGGGCGGTCTTCGTTTTGATGTTGGTGGCCATTTCAGGCTTGTTGCTGGCGGGCATCAAGATCAAAGGCGTTGGATTGGGCGTCACCGGAGTTCTATTCGCCGGAATTTTGGCCGGGCATTTCGGATTGCGCATTGACCATGTGATTCTTGATTTCGTGCGGGATTTTGGATTGATCCTGTTTGTTTTCACCATCGGGCTGCAATTGGGTCCGGGATTTTTTGCTTCGCTGCGGCAACAGGGATTGAAATTAAATTTTGTAACGGCGGTGATTGTTCTTTTAGGCGGGCTTGTCGCGGCAGGCGTGGTTTATCTTGCCGGCGTAAATGTATTTGCCGCGTTGGGTTTGTTTTCCGGTGCGACGACGAACACACCTTCACTTGGCGCGACACAGCAGATGCTAAAATCATTGGCCGGCCACGAAACCGATAATTCAACGTTGCCCGCGCTGGCCTATGCCATCGCTTATCCTGGCGGCGTGTTCGGCATCATCGCGATGTTATTGCTGATTCGGGTTATGTTTCCCGGCGGACGCACAGCGGAAAATGAGCAGGGCAGGGCGGCTGGATTGACGCGCATGAACATCATCGTCACCAACGCGCAATCGTCCAATGTTTCAATCGGAGAAATTTCCAAAAGAACCGGCGTTGTCATTTCGCGCATCAAAAAGAAGGAATCATCGGAAGTGGAAATGGCTTCTGAACAAACATTGTTGCAATCCGGCGACATCGTTCTTGCCGTCGGCTCACCCGTTGCGCTGAAATCGCTCTGCGATTTGCTCGGCCAGGAAAGCGGTGTCAATCTGTTGCAGGCGACCGGTCACATCGTTTCCGAGCGAATTGTCGTGACGCGAAAACAAGTGCTCGGCAAAACGTTGGCGGAACTAGAACTGGAATCCATTTATGGCGTGGCGGTCACGCGCATAACGCGGGCGGAGATTGAAATGACGGCTTTGCGCGATTTGCGATTGCAATTCGGCGACGTGTTGCAAGTGGTCGGCGCAAAAGAGACCGTTGAAAAAGTCGCGAAAGTTTTCGGCAATCGCGTGAAGGCGTTGCAGGAAACCAATTTTTTGCCCATTTTCATCGGCATTGCGCTGGGCGTGCTGATTGGTTCGCTGCCCATTACCTTGCCGCGTATGCCGGTGCCGGTAAGTCTGGGATTGGCGGGCGGGCCGTTGATTCTGGCAATTCTTCTGGCGCGCATCGGTCACATCGGTTCGCTCATCTGGTATATGCCAATGGCGGCGAATCGCGCTTTTCGTGAATTCGGCATTGTATTGTTCCTCGCTTGTGTGGGACTGAAAGCCGGCGACAAATTTTTTTCAATTCTATTTTCTGACGAAGGATTGAGTTGGCTGCTTGCCGGATTGCTCATCACACTGGTTCCGTTATTCATCGGCAGCCTGCTGGCGCGATTGGTCTTGAAATTAGACCTGCCGACCATAAGCGGTTTGTTGTCGGGCAGCATGACCGATCCGCCGGCGCTGGCATTTGCCCATGCCATCACCAAATCGGACACGACGCTGGTCGCGTATGCCACGGTTTATCCGTTGGCGATGCTGTTGCGCATTTTTACGGCGCAGATTTTGGTGCTGATATTTTGTGGATGAGGCGGCTCGCCAAAATTTTGAACTTTGCCTAGCATGAAATGATATGAACGAACGCGCATTGCCATGGATGACTGCGTCGGAAGCGATGACCCGATTGCGAAGCGGTATGCGCGTGTTCATCGGCTCCGGTTGCGCCGCGCCGCAATCGCTCGTGGCAACGCTGGTCGCCCGCGCGCCGGAAGTGTATGACGTGGAAATTCTTCACATTCTCACGCACGGCGTCGCGCCTTACGCCAAACATGATTTGCTCGAACATTTCCGGCAGAATTCATTTTTCATCGGTTCCAATGTCCGTGAGGCCATTCACGAAGGCGTGGCGGATTATACGCCGCTGTTTTTGTCGGATATTCCCAGATTGTTTCGCGAAAAACGGATGCACCTCGACATTGCTCTGGTGCAGGTCAGTCCGCCTGACCCGCACGGCTTTTGCAGTTTCGGCGTGTCGGTGGATGTCGTCAAAGCAGCGGTCGAATCAGCAGATTACGTCGTTGCCGAAGTCAATCCGAATATGCCGCGCACGTTGGGCGACAGTTTTGTTCATGTCAGCCAACTCCACGCGCTGGTGCGCAGCGAATGTCCGTTGTTGGAATCGCCCGTCGGTAACATCACGCCGGAAGCGGAAAAAATCGCGGAATTTATCGAATCGCTCGTGCCCGATGGCGCGACGTTGCAGACGGGCATCGGCGCGATTCCCAGCGCGGTGCTCGCCGCGTTGAAAAATAAACGCGATTTGGGAATGCACACGGAAATGCTCACGGAATCTGTGATGCCGTTGATCGAATCCGGCGTGTTGAACTGCCGCCGCAAAACGCTTTTGCCGGGAAAAATCGTGACGAGTTTCTGTTTCGGCAACCGGAAGTTTTACGATTACATCCACGATAATCCCGCGTTTGAATTTCGCCCGACGGAATTTACCAACGACCCGTTTCAGATTGCGCGCAATCGCGACATGGTGGCCATCAGTTCGGCGATTGAAGTGGATTTGACCGGACAAGTTTGCGCGGATTCCATCGGCGGAAAATTTTACAGCGGCTTTGGCGGGCAAGTGGATTTCATTCGCGGCGCGGCGCGGTCGGAAAACGGCAAGCCCATCATTGCGCTGCCATCCACCACAAAGGACGGAAAAACTTCGCGCATCGTGCCCTGGCTCAAGACCGGCGCAGGTGTCGTCACCTCGCGCGCCGATGTGTATTATATTGTCACCGAGTATGGCGTGGCGCAACTGCACGGCAAAACCGTCCGTGAACGGGCGTTGGCTTTGATTCACATCGCGCATCCAAAATTTCGGGACGAATTGATGGCGCAAGCCCGCGAAGCCCGATTGGTGCATCCCCATCAAATCGCCCTGCCACCGGGCTTGCAGCCGTATCCAAAAAAATTTGAAACCCGCTGCGAATTTTCCAACGACTTGAAAGTTTTATTCC
This sequence comes from Verrucomicrobiia bacterium, assembly GCA_035545995.1. Lineage (GTDB taxonomy): Bacteria > Verrucomicrobiota > Verrucomicrobiia > Limisphaerales > UBA11358 > UBA11358. The sequence continues at coordinate 59,014 of DASZXH010000011.1, read as the reverse complement.
GTCCGGTTTTGCCGTCGGATGAAGGTTTGCTGCGGGAATTGTTTTATTCGCACACACCTTCGACGATTTATCACCGCTACTTTTCGCAATTGAAACATCTGCCGCATGAAACCGTGCAACGCATGGTGACGCTGGATTATCAGGACGCGATGGCCATCGTCGGCGAAATTCCGTGGGAAGGCCGCCAACGGTTGATTGCCGTGGGACGTTATTATCGCAATCCGGCGACGCAATGGGCGGAAGTCGCCGTCGTGGTGCAGGAAGATTTCCAACGGCGCGGCATCGCCAGATTTCTACTGCAACATCTCGCAAAAATCGCATCGCAACAAGGCATCATCGGTTTCACCGCCGACGTATTGGCCGATAATTCGCCGATGGTTGAAGCCTTTCGCAAAGTCGCCACGCCAGTGCAAATCAACATCCAATCCGGCGTCGCCCGTGTTGAATTCAAGCTGGAAGATGTCGGCAAGAATGACGGCGACAAGGAATTATCCGAATCTGTGATGATCTAGCGGCAAATTTTCTTTTCCGCCGGCGGCGAATCTGTTCATCTTTTGCCATGAAAGCCACCTGCCGTTGCTTCGTTTTGATTTCACTGTCGGCGTTTTTCTTTCTCAATGCTTCGGCGGGTGACAAGGTGACGGTTCGCATCAATAACCAAACCGTTTCGGTTTGGCGCGTGGCTGATTTGGACAGCGCCAAAAAGGAAGCGGCGGCGGAACGAAAACCAATCGCGTGGGTTGCCTCCGATTTGCAATATCTCGATGGCACGGGTCAAATTTCAACGAGCGGTTCGCGCGGCGCCACGTTGCACGCTCTTTATGCCTTGCGGAACCGGACCATCATGGTTTTTGAAGACGGCCCCACGGAAAATCACAAAGTCCTGCAATTTGTGGACGATGCCATCCATAAACCGAAACAACACTGGGATATGCCTATCGTGATTTTCTTGAATCCAGAAGTCACCGAGGTTCTGGCCACGGTGACGTTTGAACCGGATTTCGTAAAACGCGCACATGCGCTGGCCGACGGCTTAAGTCAGACCGAGGAAAAAATGAAATCCGAAACGGCTGCCGGAAAGAAGTAAATGACCAGACGCGCCGGATCAGCCAAATTTCCTTTTCTCCGATTATTTTTCGGCTATGCTGCTGCGCTCGAATTCAAATTTTGTAAATGGACGCGGCGCACATAAGAAATTTCTGCATCATTGCCCACATTGACCACGGCAAGACGACGCTTTCCGACCGGCTCTTGCATCGCACTGGCACGATTGCCACGCGCGACATGGAGGATCAACTTCTCGACGCAATGGATTTGGAACGCGAGCGCGGCATCACCATCAAAGCGCATCCGGTCACGATGCTTTACAAAGCGCGCAACGGCGAGACTTACGAACTGAACCTCATTGACACGCCCGGTCACGTGGATTTTGCGTATGAAGTGTCGCGCAGCTTGAGCGCGTGCGAAGGCGCACTGCTCATCATTGACGCCGCGCAAGGCGTCGAGGCGCAAACGGTCGCGAACATGCACCTCGCAGCGAAGCAAAATCTCGAAATCATTCCCGTCATCAACAAAATTGATTTGCCGCACGCGAACGTCGAACAAACAAAAAAACAACTCGAAGACATTTTGACAATTGAATCGTCGCTGGCGATTCCCGCGAGTGCAAAGCAGGGGATTGGCATCGAAGAAATTCTCGAAGCAATTGTCGCGCGCATTCCGCCGCCGAAACCAACGGGGCAGGGGAGTTTGCAGGCGCTCGCGTTCGATTCTTATTTCGACACTTACAAAGGCGTCGTCACGCACGTCCGCGTTTTCAACGGCGAATTAAAACCGGGAATGCAGGTGAAATTATTGCATTCGGGGAAAAATGTTGAAGTGAAGGAAGTTGGCAGTTTCAACCCGAAACCTTACACGCGCGAAAAACTTGAAGTTGGCGAGACGGGTTATTTCACGGCGAACATCAAGACCGCCGCCGAAGTAAAAATGGGCGACACCATCACCGACGCGCGCAATCCATCGCCGATGTTGCCCGGCTTCAAGGAAATTCATCCGATGGTGTTCAGCGGCATTTATCCCATCAACACCGCCGACTACGAGCAATTGAAAGCTTCGATGGGAAAATTGAAGCTGAACGATTCCGCGTTTGTTTATGTGACAGAAACTTCTGTCGCGCTTGGCTTTGGTTTTCGCTGCGGATTTCTTGGGCTGTTGCATTTGGAAATTGTGCAGGAACGTCTGCGGCGCGAATACAACATGGACATCATCGCGACGTATCCAAGCGTCGTCTATAAAGTCACGATGACCGACGGCACGTTGAAGGAGATTGACAATCCCGCGTTTTTGCCGGACGTGACGTTCATCGAAAAAATTGAAGAACCGATGGTGAAATCGTTTGTCATTTGTCCGAACGAAAATATCGGCGACATGATGGCACTCATTTCCGAAAAGCGCGGCAACGTGGAGCATACCGAAACTTTGGACGCTAATCGCGTGATGTTGACCGCGTTGATTCCGCTGGCCGAAATCCTGATTGATTTTCACGACCGCATCAAAAGCATAACACGCGGTTACGGCTCGATGGATTACGAGCAGGCCGGTTACATGGAAAGCGAAATGGTAAAATTGGACATGCTTATCAATGGCGAGCCGATGGATGCCTTTTCGTGCATCGTGCATCGCAGCAAAGCCGAGGGCAGGGGACGTGTGCTGGCGGAAAAATTAAAGGAAGTTGTTCCGCGCCAGCAATTCGCCGTGAAAATTCAGGCGGCCATTGGCGGAAAAATTATTGCTTCCGAAACCGTGAGCGCCTTTCGCAAAGACGTGACGGCGAAATGTTACGGCGGCGACGTTTCGCGCAAACGCAAATTGCTGGAGAAGCAAAAAGAAGGCAAAAAACGGATGAAATCCATTGGCAACGTGAACATTCCGCAGGAAGCGTTTATTGAAGTGTTAAAAGCCTGAATAAATTTATGAATGCGAATGACGAAATTGTTAAAAAGAGAAAAATTAAGGTGGCAAATGTCGTTTTTCTATTTTGTGCAGCTCTTAACCTTGCTTTCGGAGTCCATGCGTTCATTATTTACCGCCACGTCACATCTGAATTAGTGCAGGTCGGCGAAAAACTTAATCAAACGGGAGTTAACGCTTTAGAACAAATGGAAAAGGATTTTACTGTCGCGATTCTCGCTATTTCGATAGTTCTAATCGGTAATGCGATTTTGATGGTATGGTTCTTTATTTTGAAAACAAAATCGAAGAATAATTTGTGAAAATTCATATAATTGGTGTCCAAGCAAAACATTTATGATTCGCTGGTTCTTTTCCAAAGCAGTGCGCGAGGCCGTCGCGATGCGCAAGCACGTTCAACGATTGCTCAACGCGCAGCGCGATTTGCTCTCGCCACAGGCCGTCGCCGCCGTGCAAGGGCAAATGAATGAACTCAACGCTACGATTGTTGAGGGCAATAAGGGTCGGATTCGCATCAAGACTGAAGAGCTTCAATTCGCCGCCGAGAAATGGATCAAATCTTATCCGAATCCCGCGTGGCGCGAAAACGTGGAAGTCCTCTTGGTCGCGTTGGCCGTGGCGATGGGCATCCGCACGTTTTTCCTGCAACCGTTCAAGATTCCCACCGGCTCGATGCAGCCGACACTTTTTGGCGTCACGTCCGCACCAGATTTTTCCAAAGTGGAATTCTGGCGAGATTCATCGTCGGAAGTTGAGAGAGCAAAAGTTCAATCCGAAATCAACGAGCAGGGGAAATTACGCAATGCGATTCAGATTCCTGGTGGTCTGCAACGCATCAAGGATTGGTTTGCCGGCAAAAACTATATTCATGTCGTGGCGCAAGCGGACGGGGCGGAGGAATCCATTTCACCGCCAACCCGTTTTTTGATTTTTAATATTTACCAGACAATTAAAATTGGCGGCCAAACTCAAACCATTTGGTTTCCGCCGGACTATGGCGAACAACCTTTGGAAACGCGCGCTGGATTTAACATCCCATTGGCTGGCGGACGAAAGCTCAATTTATATGAAGGCCATGTTTTTCACAAAGGCGAGGATGTCATTAAAATGGAAATCAGCGCCGGCGATCATTTGTTTGTGAATCGTTTGACTTACAATTTCCGCAAGCCGACACGCGGTGAGATTGTTGTCTTTGAAACGCATGGAATTGAAACAATGCCGCTTCGGGAGCAAAACACTTTTTATATCAAGCGATTGGTCGTGATGCCCAGCGAACGCGTGCAAATCGGCGACGACCGGCACGCCATCATCAACGGCCAGCGGCTCGACGCCTCGACGCCGCACTTTCAAAATGTTTATGGTTTTGATCCAAAAGAGCCGCCGGCGGAAAGTCAATTTTCGGGTCACGTCAACGGCGCGGTCGCAGAAAAATACGACTTGTATCCGTTCATCGCGCCGCTGTTTCCTGACGCGCAAACCGTTTTCACCAACGGCGATGATTCTTACATGGTTTTTGGCGACAATACCTGCAACAGTTTTGACGGTCGTTCGTGGGGATCGTTTCCGGCCAAGAATGTCATCGGCAAATCGTTCTTTGTCTATTGGCCGATCACTTCCCGATTTGGCTGGGGTAATCAATGATTGAATGAACAAGGCCAGTAGCGAAACAGTTTTGATTACCGGCGCGTCTTCCGGCATCGGATTGGAATTGGCCAAATGTTTTGCCGCCGACAGTTGCCGGTTGATTCTCGTTGCCCGAAATCAAAAGGCTTTGGAAGACCTCGCGCAAGAACTGCGGCAAAAGAACAAAATTGAGGTGATCGTTCTTCCGGCTGACCTTTCACTACCCGAAACGCCAAAGAGAATTTTCTCGGAATTATCCGCTCAGAAAATCTCCGTGGACGTTTTAGTCAACAATGCCGGATTTGGTTTGCACAGTGCATTTGTCGAATCATCGCTGCAAAAACAATTGGAAATGCTGCAAGTGAACATCGCCGCGTTGACGGAACTCACCGGATTATTTTTGCCGGCGATGATAAAAAATGGGCGTGGTGGAATCCTCAATGTCGGTTCCGTCGCTGGATTTTTACCCGGACCGAATATGGCAGTTTATTATGCCACCAAAGCCTTTGTGCAATCTTTCACGGAAGCGCTGGCCGAGGAACTCTCTGGAACCAATCTGACAATTTCCGTTTTATGTCCCGGCCCTACGGAATCGAATTTCGGCAATGTAGCGCGCGGTGGAAAATCCCGGCAGATTAAAACAGCAAAAATGTTGGCTGAAACAGTTGCCCGCTATGGCCATTGTGCTTTTCGTGCAGGAAAAATTGTGGCCATTCCCGGACTTAAAAATCGGTTGTCGGTGTTTCTCATTCGATTCATACCACGTCGGCTCGTCCGAAAAATGGTGAAAACATACAACACCATGAAGGATTAGGTCGGGCAGGGGACGCCATTTCTTTTGGTTGTGCAGCGAGAGCTGTGCCAATTTTGGCTTGTGCGCGGATGAAAATGCGTTAAATTCGTCAGGAAAATGGCACAGGGACTACAACTTTCCACGCGCCTGACGCAATCCATGGTGCTGGCGCCGCAACTCCAGCAGTCGCTTGCGCTTTTGCAGGCGCCGACGCTGGAACTGAAAGCGTTGGTCGAACAGGAATTGCAGCAAAATCCCGTGCTGGAAGAAATCAGCTCCGCCGACACGGAATTGCGCGAGAAAAACGCCGAACACGAAGGGGACGTGCCGACGGTGGCGGATTTGGCCGAGCCGCCGGAAGACGTGAAATACGATTCCGCCACGGAAAAAAATTCGACTGAGCCGGTGGACGATTTTCAGGCGGAATTCGACAAGCTCGTTCAATTGGATCAGGAATGGCGCGACCATTTTTCGCAGACCAACATCCCCATCCGGCAAACCGTGGAGGACGAGGAAAAACGGCAGTTCATGTTCGATTCGCTTACGGCGGGAACTTCGCTGGCGCAATCGCTGATGGACCAGGCGCGCGAAGCGGAATTGCCCGAAGAACAACGCAATTTGGCCGAATTGATTATCGGCAACATTGATGATTACGGTTATCTCAAGGCGACCATCGAGGAACTCGCGGTTTTGACTGGCCTGCCCGTTGAAAAAATTTCCGAAGTGCTCAAAATAGTTCAATCATTTGATCCACCCGGCGTCGGCGCGCGTGATTTGCGCGAATGTCTCCTGTTGCAATTGGAACGCGTGGGCAAGAGCGATTCGCTGGAATATCGCATCGTGCGTGATTATATGGAAGCGCTGGGCAAACGGCGCGTGCCTGAAATCGCGCGCGGCACGGGCAGTGACGTGGAAGAAGTTCAGGCCGCGCTGGGACGCATTGGGCGTTTGGAACCACGCCCGGGGCGCGCGTTTCTACCAGATTCCGACCAGTATGTCTTGCCCGAAGTTTTTGTGCAAAAGAACGGCAATGATTACGCCGTGACCACCAATGACGAACATATTCCACACTTGCGAATCAGCAATCTTTACAAGGATTTGATGGCGCAGGGCGAAAATTCCGCCGAAGTGAAAAATTATATCCGCGAAAAAATCCGCGCGGGAAAATTTCTCATCAAAAGTTTGCATCAGCGGCAACAGACAATTTTGAACATCGGCAAGGAAATCGTCAAACGCCAGCGCGAATTCATGGAAAAAGGCGTTTCCTGCTTGAAACCGATGACAATGGCGCAAATCGCCGACGTCGTGGGTGTGCATGAAACGACCGTCAGCCGCGCTGTTTCGGGCAAATATATGCAGACGCCGCAGGGCGTTTTTGAAATGAAATTCTTTTTCACCGCCGGATTGCAGACGACCAGCGGTGCGGGCGTCTCCAACACCAGCGTCAAGGACATGATTGCCGACATTTTCAAGAACGAAGACGCGACCAAACCGTTATCGGATCAGGAAGTCGTTAAAATGCTCGGCGAAAAAGGCATAACCATCGCACGGCGCACGGTCGCGAAATATCGCGATGAATTGAACATCCTGCCTTCCAATTTGCGAAAAGTTTATTGAGCGAAATTTTCAGGAAGCAGTCGCGGCTTTTTTGGCGAAGGTAAGAAAATTTAAATACTCGATCAAATCCGTTTTCATTTCTTTGCGCGAAACAATCGCGTCAATCAATCCGTGGTCGAGCAGAAATTCAGCGGTTTGAAATCCTTCCGGTAATTCCGCCTGCGTCGTATCCTTGATAACGCGCGGCCCGGCGAAGCCGATTAACGCGCCCGGCTCGGCCAAGATCAAATCGCCGAGGCTTGCGTAACTCGCCATGACGCCGCCGTAATCCGATTGCGTGAGCACACTGATGTAAGGCAATTTGCGCTGCGCGTGATAGGCGAGCGCGGCGCTGGTTTTGGCCATTTGCATCAGGCTAAACGCGCCTTCCTGCATTCGCGCGCCGCCGCTGGCGGAAATGATGATGACCGGCAATTCCTTTTCCGTGCCGCGCTCAATCAATCGCGTCAATTTTTCGCCGACGACCGAACCCATCGAGCCGCCGAGAAAACCAAATTCCATCACGCCCAGCGCGACGCGATGTTCGCCGATTTTGCAAAGTCCGGTAACGACGGCATCCTTCAATAAAGTCGCTTTGCGATCACGTTCTAATTTGCCTTCGTAAGCCGCAAATTTCAAAATATCCACGCTGGCCATTTCCGCGTCCATTTCTTCAAACGTGCAGGTCTCGACAAGCGAATGAATCCGCTCACGCGCGCTGATGGGAAAATGATGCTGGCATTTTGGACAAACTTTCAGGTTTTCGTCCAATTCCTTGTCGAAAATCATCGTCTCGCACGCCGGGCATTTCGTCCAAAGCCCTTCGGGAATATCGCGCTTTTTGGATTTGCCGGAAGCCAGTTTCGGTTTTTTGGCAAAGTTCGCCTGTGCGGCTTTGATGGGCGGCGGCGTCAACGCCGGTTCAACCGTCTCCAACCCCAGTGATTTCTTTGTGAATGAAGTCGTGGACATATCAGTATTATATTAAAGGCCGCGCGCCGCTGTCCAGACGCAAACATCGCCCGCGCCGGACGCGCGCAAAATCCGGGCACACTCATTCGTCGTCGCGCCGGTGGTGAAAACGTCGTCAACCAAAATGATATTTTCGCCGTTCAGCTTCGCGCCTTTCTGAATTGCAAACGCGCCGCGCACATTCGCCGCGCGTTGCTCGCGTGTCAGCAACGTTTGTGTGGCCGTCGGCGAAATGCGCCGGATCAATTTCAAGTTCAAGGGAATCTTCGCCGCCGTGCTCAAATGTTTCGCTAGTTGCGCGGCTTGATTGAATTCCCGTTCGCGCGCTCTCACGGAATATAGCGGAACCGGCACAATCAAATTCCAGCCTTGATTTTGCAGCACGGGCAACGCTTCGCGCAAAAGCAAATTGATGAGAAATGGTTCAAACCAGAGTTGCCGTTGATATTTGTAACGATGAATGATTTCAAGAACGGTGGTTTTTGCAACGACGGCTGACCGCGCGGAACGGAAATGCAATTCCATTTCGCGACAATTCGAGCATTCAAATGAAGTCGTCAAATCGCCTTCAAACGGCAAGCCGCAACGTTCACAAAATGGCGGACGAATGAAACGAATCTGTTGCCAGCAACGGCGGCAGACAAAACCTTCCTTTTTCGTCGCGCGTTCGACGCCGCACAACTGGCAGATTTCCGGGTAAAGAAATCCCAGACCGACGTTCAGCCAGTTTTGAATTGGAATGGCCGAAGCAATCATGACGGAATTGTGAACGGTGAACGCTTTTCGCCGATGGGCAGAAATTTGAGAACAATCAACGTGGCCACGAGAACGAAGAAGGCGAGCCAGCCATCAATCATTTTGCCCGTGCCCCAAAACCAGATGACTGTGCGCGGCGCATCAGTTGTGATTGCGCCGTAAATTTTCAGCCAAAAAATCCAGCCCGCGTGCAGGCCGATGGAAAAATATAGATTGCCCGTGCGTTGAAAGGCGAGGCCGAGCAAAATACCCGCGAGCGTCAGATTAAAAAATCCCGGCACGAGCGCATGAAAATTTGCGAAACCAGCGAGCATTTGCGGCAACAAAATGAGGCCGGAATCCCATTTGACCGCGCCAGTCCATTCCGCGCGCTGCAAAAAATGCACGAGCGCGTAAATCGCGCTGCTGATGAGCAGCGCAAACGGCCAATACAGCACGCGACGCAATCCACCGAAAATTCCGCCGCGAAACAGGATTTCTTCGAGCGTGGCGACAATGGCCGCCGTTGCCAACGCACTGAAAATCATGTCAGTTATTTTGTGCGCCGCCAAATTGTGGGCAAAAGGCCGGATGCCGAATCCAATGGCCATTCCGGCGAGAATGGCGAGCGAAAAAAAACCGAGCAGCAGGCCGCCGAATAATTTCGCCGATTGTCCGTAGGGCGCAACGAGACCGATTTCGCGCCATGATTTTGCGCCGAGCGCGCGCAACAGCGGCCAGATTCCAACCAGCGCGAGAATCAAAAAGGCCCGGTCTGAAAAACGGTGAAACGGCGCGGCGGCAATCTTGGGAAATGAATGCGCTTCGAATTGCGCCAGCCAGTAAAGCCACGGCGCGAGCAACGCTCCGCCGAGAAAGACAAAAACGAGGTAAATGACCAACGCCCGAATTGGCCGCATGAACCGAAATTATTTTTTTTGTCGCCAAATGCAATCCAATTCCGTCTAAAAGGTTGCGGATCAAAAGTTTTGTTCGCGCAGCGTTGCGCGGCGTGCTATTGATTGAATAAGGAACATGGCAAGTCATTTACAGGATGGAATGGTGGTTGAACCGGGGCAGGAGCAGTTTGGCCGTTTTTATCTCCAGGAATTGTTGAACAGCGGTGGCATGGCGGACATCTGGTTCGTCACCGACGGCCGTGGGCGGCCTTACGCGCTGCGAAAATTGAAGGGCGAACTGAAATATAATTTTCTGGCGCGTCGGCGATTTGCGCGCGGTTGCGAAGTGCTTTCGCAAATGAATCAAAGTGATTTCATTGTCGGCTACGTCGAGCACGGCAAAGCCGAAGGCACGCCTTATTTGCTCATGGATTACGTGGAAGCGTCGAACTTGAAGGAACTGTTCGCGCGGCATGACCCCGTGCTCACGGAAAATGTCGCGCAAATCCTGATTGACATGGCCGTCGGTCTGGGTCACGTCCACGAAAGCGGATTCATGCATCTTGATTTCAAGCCGGAAAACATTTTGGTCACGCGCAACGGCGGCGTGCGGCTGATTGATTTCGACCTGGCGCAACCGATTCCCGAAAAGCCCGTGAAAATGTCAAAAAATCCCGGCACGCCCGGCTACATGGCGCCCGAACAATTGCAGCGCGAACCGATTGATTCGCGCGCGGATATTTTTGCCTACGGCGTCGCCGCGTATGAATTGCTGACGAACCAAAAACCGTTTCCCGGCGAGACGCCCGCCGAAATTCTCGCCGCGCAATTGAACGGCAGCGCTGCTCCGGTGCGTGCGCACAACTCGGAAATTCCCGACAATCTCGAAAAAGTGGTAATGAAATGCCTCGAACGCGAACCCGACCGCCGTTACGCCTTTATGAGCGTCCTCGTGCGCGATTTGCAAAACGCGCTTTACGTTTGACCCGCTTCCGAAACTGGCCGACAAAAGAAAACGAAGAAAACAAAGTGAATTGATTTTTGTTGCCTTTGTTGCCTTCTGTCCAAATTTTACGACAAATTTTTGGCGCCGTAGGCGCCCAAAACCAAACGTCCGTGAATTGACGGCGAAATTTCTGCTGTCTTATTGATTTGGCTGCGGCGAGTGCTGTTGTTCAAAATCATTAAAACTTCCTGCGTTGGCGCTATCACCATAAATCGTTTGTGCGGAACCATCAGCCAGACCATAAACGCGACTCCAAATTCCATGATAATAAGGATTTTCGCGAGGGTCGCTTTCTCGAAGCATAATCACATTCGGTGTTGATTCACTAACCAATCCGATGTTAACCAATTCAATCGAATTCAAGGGAACACCATTGAAATTGGTTCTGACAAGTTCATTTTTGATCTGGTCGAAATTAGTTGGGTATTGGCCATTGTTATCATTGGCATATTCTCTGATTGCCAAACCAATTTCTTTTACTGCGCTCACTACATGGAATTGATGAAGTTCAAATAAATCTTCCGGTGAAAATTGCTCTGCTTGATTTTGACCGGATGAAGTTTGAACTGAAGGAGGCTGATTTTCTGATTGCGCTTTCGACAATTGATTCGTTAGCCGCCGTAACACGCCAACTTCGCCACGCAATCTCAATAGTTCATTAAATTGTTCATCCGACAATTTTTTGGCGTCGCCGATTTCGGCAAGGCGATTTGAAAAATTTTCGTTGTCCGTCTGCAATTGCTCGATTTGCTGGCGCAACGATTCATTTTCGCCACGCAATTTGGTTTGTGTTTGCTGTTGGACGACAATCGCTGTCGCCACGCTCGCCACGACAACGGCACTCAAAGCTAATTTTAATTTGGTCGCAGTCATAATTTTCAAAAATGTGAAAGTTGTTCCCGTTCCCGCAGTTGCAATGGAAGCCGTCGTGAGCGTTGCAGCTAGACCGGCTGGCGCGATTTGAATGGCGTTTGCCGAAATCACGGTCGAAAGCGCGGCGGCGGTCGTCGTCACGCCGCGGCGCGACAGAATTTCCCGCAATTTTTCCAATGCGCGATTGACACGTTTGCGCGCGGCTTCTTCGGCTGTGCCCAAACTCGCGCCGACTTGCGCGAACGTCTGATTTTCAAAAAATCGCAGCAGCAGCGCGTCGCGGTCGGTTTGATTCAGACGATTCAACGCGTCATCCAACAGCGGACGAATTTGTTGCCAATCAGCATTTTCAGATTCGGCGGACAGGGAATTCATTTGGACGGCTTCCTGTTCACGAATTTGCCGGCGGCGTTCGGTTCGCAAAATTTGCCGCGCGGCAAAAATCGTGGCGCGGTGCAGCCAGCCGGCGAGCAGAATTTTTTCGGAAAGGGCAGGGGCTTTGCGCGCGAGGTCGGCGAAAACAAGTTGCGCGATGTCTTTCGCCAGATGCGCGTCACCGTTGGTCTGACGCAGCGCAGCGGAATAAACGAGCGCAACGTGGTGCGCGACAAGTTCGCCGAACGCGATTTCGGAACGGTTCGCAGCAAACTGGCGCAAAAGTTGTGAATCATCGGGCATCGTTTTCAATTATACAGCCGCCAAAGCTCAAAAGCGGACAGAAATTTTCGGAAACGCGTCCCAAACAATTTCGCCGCGAAAAAAACTGGCGCGGAATGTAAAAACAATTTATTCTCTCCGCTCTTTGATTTTATGGCAAAACTCACAGTTCGAGATTTGGACGTTCGCGGCAAGCGCGTCTTTGTGCGCGTGGATTACAATGTGCCGTTGGAGGAAAAAAACGGCGAAATGGTCATCACCGACGCGACGCGCATCGTGGAAACGCTGCCGACGTTGAAATTGCTCATCGAACGCGGCGCGAAAATCATTCTGGCGGCGCATCTTGGTCGGCCAAAGGGCAAGCGCGAGCCTTCGATGTCGCTTCGGCCAATCGCTTTCAAATTGCATGAACTGCTGGGAGTGCCCGTCGAATTTGCTGACGATTGCATTGGCGAACATGCAGAGAAAATCGCGGCGACTTTGAAAGATGGCCACGTTGCGTTGCTGGAAAATGTTCGCTATCACGACGAGGAAGAAAAAAATGATCCGGCGTTCGCGGAAAAACTGGCAAAGCTCGCGGACGTATATGTCAACGACGCTTTCGGCGCGGCGCATCGCGCTCATGCTTCGACCGAAGGCGTGGCGCGCGTCGTGACCAAACGCGGCGGCAAAGCGGCGGCAGGTTTGTTGATGGAGCGCGAATTAAAATTTCTCGGCGACGAATTGGAAAACCCGGCGCGTCCGTTCGTCGTCATTCTTGGCGGCGCAAAAGTTTCGGACAAAATCAAAGTCATTGACCGTTTGCTCGAAAAGGCGGACACGATTTTGATTGGCGGCGCGATGGCCTACACGTTCAAACTGGCGCACGGTGAGAAAGTGGGGAAATCTTTGGTTGAACCCGACCACAAACAAACCGCGCTGGACGCGGAAGCGAAGGCAAAAAAACTCGGCGTGAATTTTCAGTTGCCGACGGACACGGTCATCGCCACGCCGGTGGACACGGGCAAATTGAACAAGAAAGGCAAGCCGATTTTCGATTTCACCAACGTTCGCACCATCAAAGGCAATATTCCCGACGACGCGGAAGGTTTCAGCATCGGCGAAGAAACGGCGGCGAATTACGCCAAAATTATTTCCGGCGCAAAGACAATTTTGTGGAACGGCCCGATGGGTATGTTTGAAGACGCACGTTTTGCGGCGGGAACAAATGCCGTCGCCCAAGCGGTCGCGGATGCGACGCAAAAAAATGGCGCGAAAAGTATCATCGGCGGCGGCGACAGTGTGAAGGCGTTGAACAAGGTGAAGCTCGGTGACAAGGTGACATTTATGAGCACCGGCGGCGGCGCGAGTCTGGAATTTTTGGAAGGCGTAGTGCTGCCGGGCGTGGCGGCATTGTCGGACAAATAAAGACAGGATTAACAAGATTCACAGGATTAAAAACGTTTTTAGAAAACCCTGATAATCCTGTGAATCCTGTCAAAAATAAAATGAATAAAGAGCGTAAGTTAATCATTGCTGGCAATTGGAAGATGAACAAGACGGTGGCCGAGGCGCTGGCTTTGGTCAACGATTTGAAACTGGAACTGGTGAAAGTGAAAGAAGCGGACATTGTGGTTTGTCCGCCGTTCACCGCGTTGGAATCGGTTTCCAAGGCGATTCTGGAAACGAAAAACATCCGGCTCGGCGCGCAGAACATGAGCGAGCACAATTTCGGCGCGTTCACAGGCGAAATCTGCGCGGGAATGTTGAAGGAATTTTCCGTGCGCTACGTGATTCTCGGCCACAGCGAACGTCGTCAGTATTTCAAGGAAACGGACGCGCTCGTCGCCAAAAAAACTTTGGCGGCGCACGCGGCTTCGTTGAAGCCAATTGTTTGCGTCGGCGAAACGCTGGCGGAACGCGAGGCGAACGAAACGGAAAAGATTTTGGAAACGCAAGTGCGTGGCAGTCTGGCCGTTTTGACCAAAGAGCAAATGGTCGAAACCATCATCGCTTACGAGCCGGTCTGGGCGATTGGCACGGGCAAGACGGCGACGACGCAGCAGGCGCAGGACGCGCACGCGTTCATCCGCAAATTGTTGGCGCAAATTTTTGACGAAGCGACGGCAAAGAAAGTTCGCATTCAATACGGCGGCAGCGTCAAACCGGCCAACGCGAAGGAATTGATGGAACAGCCGGACGTGGACGGAGCGCTCGTGGGCGGCGCAAGTTTGGAAGCGCGAAGTTTTGCTGACATTGTGAAAAATTCGATATAGAATCCGTTTATGAGTTTCATCATTGGAATACTGACATTTTTGATGGTCATCACGTGCTTGTTGCTGATTCTGCTCGTGCTGGTTCAATTACCAAAAAAGGACGCGGGCGCGGGACTCGCGTTCGGCGGCGGCGCGGCGGACGCGCTGTTTGGCGCGGGTTCGGGCAATGCGCTGACAAAAATCACCAAATGGGCGACCGGCATTTTCATCGCGCTGGCGATTCTTCTCGGCATTTTGCAGAACAAAACGCACACCGGCGGTGACACTTCGGCTTTTGAAAAAGCCGTGCAACAAAAACAAATGCAAACGCCGATCACCGCGCCAACGACAACAACGCCAGCCGTCGCGCAACCAGCGGCAACTTTGACCAATAATTTGCTGGCCGTGCCGCTGACAGCCGCGACCAATCCGACGACAGCCGCGCCGACGAATTCATCGGCAAAGTAACGCGATGATTTTTCCCGAACGCGCCTCGCAATTTGTTTCGCGGGCGCGTTTTGTTTTTCTATTGGCCGTTTGCCTTTTGATTTCCAGTTGCACGCGCCGCGAGCCGCTCGCCGACATCACTATCATCAATCAGGCCGAGCCGGAAACGCTCGACCCGGCATTGTTGACCGGCATTCCCGAAATGCGGATTGCGATGGGACTTTTTGAAGGTTTGACGCGGCTCGACCCGAAAACGGCGCAGCCGATTCCCGGTTTGGCGCAAAGCTGGGACATTTCGCCGAGCGGAAAAATTTATACCTTTCATTTGCGGACGAATCTCGTTTGGTCCACTGGCGAACCCATCACGGCGGATGACGTGGTTTATTCGTGGATTCGCACGCTCGCTCCGGCCACGGCTTCCGATTACGCCGGACAATTGTTTTACGTCAAAAACGCGGAAGATTTTAATGCGGGAAAAATCAAAGACGCTTCGCTCGTTGGAATTCACGCGCTTGATAATTTCACAGTGCAAGTTGAATTGAACGCGCCGACGCCGTTCTTTCTCGACATCTGCGCGATGCCGATGGCTTATGTCGTGCCGCGGCGGGCAATTGAAAAATACGGTGATCGCTGGCTCGTGGCGAAACCGCCGCCCGTGAGCGGACCTTACGAATTGGCTTATTGGAAACTTAACGACAAAGTTCGCCTGAAAAAAAATCCGCGCTACTGGGACGCGACAAACACGCAGTCGGACATCATTGACATTTTGCCGATTGGCTCACCGTCCACGGCGTTCGACCTTTATGAGCAGGGCAAGGTGGACATCATTTGGGACAAGGAAGTCGTCCCGGCGGAATTGCTCGACGCTCTGATGAAATGGCCGGACACGCACCGCTTCGATTATCTTGCAACCTATTGGGTCAGCTTTAACGTGACGCGAAAACCGTTCGACGACCCGCGTGTCCGAAAAGCATTCGCGCTCGCGGTTGACCGCGAGCGTATCGTGAAAAAAATTACACGCGGCGGCGAACGTCCAACTTCACATCTGATTCCCGATGGCACAGCCAATTACACTTCGCCGGACGGACTCGGTTACGATCCGGCGCTCGCAAAAGAATTGCTGGCTGAAGCTGGTTATCCCGACGGGAAAAATTTTCCGCACGTCGAATACATTTTCAACGCGCCCGCCGGCGGTGGAACGAAAATTCACGAAGACATCGCGGTCGAGTTGCAGCAAATGTGGCGCGACACGCTCGGCATCAACATCGGTTTGCGCCAGGTCGAATGGAAAGTTTGGTTGAGCGCGACCGCGCATTTGGATTATGACCTCGGACGTGGTGATTGGATTGGCGATTACGACGACGCGAACACTTTTCTGGCATTGTTCCAAAGCAACAGCGGCAACAATCGCACCGGCTGGAAAAATTCGCGTTACGACACGCTGGTGAACGAGGCGAACGAACAAACCGATTTGAAAAAACGCGAGGAACTTTTTCAGCAGGCCGAATCCATTGTGATTCACGACGAGTTGCCGATCATTCCACTTTATATTTACGCGGGCATCAACTATTACCACACGAACATTTCCGGTATTTACCAAAATATTCTGGACGATCATCCGCTGAATTACATCCGCAAGACGAAAAACTAAAATGTATTTCTTCAAGCGCATTTTGTTTGCGATTCCGCTGCTGCTCGTCATCAGCGCGCTGGCATTTTTGCTCGTGCGCCTCGCGCCCGGCGGCCCGTTCGACCGCGAACGCGCGCCCGCCTCGCCGGAAATCACGCGAAATCTAAACGCGGCATTCCATTTGGACGAACCGCTCTGGAAACAATACCTGCGGTATTTTGGGCTTGTCTGGAAAAAAAACGCGGACGGTCGCTGGCACCATGAACCCGCAAGTTTCAACGTTTCCTACAAATACCGCGACCATCGCGTCAGCGACATCATCGCGCAAGGTTTGCCGGTTTCCATGACGCTTGGCGGTTTGGCGTTTTGCTTTGCGATGGCCGTTGGATTGCCGCTCGGATTTTTTACGGCGGCAAAGCGCGGACGCTGGGAGGATTTTGCCGGAAGCTTTCTTGCCGTTCTCGCCGTTTGCATTCCGGGATTCGTCGTCGCGCCGGTTTTGATTTTGATTTTCTCCATCAAATTAAATTGGCTGCCCGTCGCGCTTTGGGAATCGCCGTGGCACATGATTTTGCCGGCCATCGCGCTTGGATTATTTTTCGCCGGAAAAATCGCCCGGCTGTTCCGCGAAGGAATGTTGAACACGATGCAATCCGAGTTTATCACCGCCGCGCGCGCGAAAGGTCTTGGCGAAAACCGGCTGCTGCTCAAATACGCCGTGCGCCTCGCGATTCTGCCAGTCGTTTCCTATTCCGGCCCGATGCTCGCCGACTTGCTCACCGGCTCGTTTGTCATCGAAAACATTTTTCAGATTCCCGGCATCGGCGTCTTTTTCATCAACAGCTCGCTCAACGCCGATTACATGATGACCGTTGACCTCGCGCTGCTTTACGCCGTGCTGCTCATCGGACTGAACCTGCTCGTGGACTTCACCTATACAATCCTCGACCCGCGCGTGAAATATGGATGAGCTGAATCAACATATTTCTCCGGCGCGGCAGGCGTGGCGGCGATTCAAAAAAAATCGTCCGGCGATTTTCAGCGCGTGGTTTCTGGCGGTTCTGCTCATCTTAATTCTTTCGTGGCCGGTTGCCCTGAAAATTTCCGGCGCGCATTTCGCGCAATCACATAATCCCGACGCACTTTCCGATGTGCAATTTTCCTCGCCGGATTCGCAGCACTGGTTTGGAACCGATTTGCACGGGCGCGATTTGTTTTCGCGCGTTCTTTTCGGCGCGCAAATCTCGCTGCTCGTTGGCGTGGTCGGCGCGTTGGTCAGTTTAATTATCGGCGTTTTGTGGGGCGCAATTGCCGGTTACGCCGGCGGCAAAACCGATGCGATTCTCATGCGCGCCGTTGACGTTTTATATTCACTGCCGACCATCATTTTTGTCATCGTTTTCATCACCACGCTCGGCGAACGGCTGAAACAGTCACAATTTGTGGAAAATTCTCCAGCGCTCGCAAACAGCCTGCGCTTGATGCTTTTATTCATCGGGCTCGGTGCAGTTTCGTGGCTGACAATGGCGCGCATCGTGCGCGGACAGGTTTTGTCGCTGCGCACACGCCCGTTTGTCGAGGCCAGCCGCGCACTCGGCGCAAAACCACATTGGATTATCGCGCGCCACATCATTCCAAATATTTTTGGCGTCGTCATCACTTACCTCGCGCTGACCATGCCCGCGATCATCCTTTACGAATCCTTTTTGAGTTTTCTCGGTCTCGGCGTGCAACCGCCGATGGCCAGTTGGGGTACGCTGATTGCCGAAGGCGTCGCGCAAATCAATCCCATCCGCATTTACTGGTGGCTGATTATTTTCCCCGGCGGCATTTTGGTGGCGACGCTGCTTGCGTTAAATTTTTTCGGCGACGGCCTGCGCGATGCGTGGGATATAAAAAGCAAATAACTGGCGGAATGAACGTCCGCGTGTGCCAAAATTATTTCGTCCTCAAATAATCTTCAATCCGCCAATTCAAGAACGCCGAACAATGCTTTGTTGTCGCTTTATTCCGCGACGGCCAATACGAATTAAAATCTTTTTGCAATCGCCTTAATTCACGGATTCCCGCCTGCGCCAATTTTTTCGCTTCTGATTTCTCACCGGCGGCAACGGCTTGCTGCCACAACATAAATTTGCACGATTGCGCCGCCATCCGCGCCGCCAAATCCAATTCCAACACCGGAATTTTTGTTTGGGAGGGACGGCGTGTCGCCGTCCCTGAATTGAATTGCTTCCGCAATTGCTCGATTTCCTTCAATGCCGCTCGAATTTTCCCTGCCGGAATTTCCGCAAACCATTTCAATCCATTCCGACAAAATAATTCGCGCGTTTCTGGTTTCGGCGCGGCGATGACCGTGCCGAGTGGCGTTTCATTCGGCATATTCACGCCCAGTTTTTTGTGAACGAAACCCAATTTGAAAACGGATTTGGCAATTTTTCCAGTTGAATCTTCAAAAACGTCGCGGCTTAAAACCAGAGCTAGCTTTTGTTCGTCAAAATTCTTTGAATTCCACGCCAGCGCCGCACCCGCCACGAACATCGGCCAACTGACCACCAACGGTTGCGGATGTCCGCCATCACCCCAATCAGTGATGAGATAACCACTGGCGCCAAATTTTTTCCCGGCTTTTGCCGCCGATTTAAGGTTTGCCAAAGCGTTGTCATGCTTACCAATCAACGTTTGCCATGTCGAAGTGCCCGGACAAACGTAAAATGGAATTTTTGCTTTGGCGAATTGCGCTGCTTCTTTTGCAAACGGATGATTCGCTTCGTAGCCCCAATTCAGCGCGACAGCATTTTTTGGCAATTCTCGAATCAAATTTGGATACTTCAAAATGATGTCGCCCCAAAACATCATTGTCTTGCCGCGCGCGGAAACTTCGCGATGAATTTTTTTCAGAAAATTCAAATAAATTTTTCCTTTGCCGATTCGTTCGCAAAGTTTCTTGCTTTGGCCGCGGCCCAAATCCCACGTTTCATCGCAACCGACGTTGAAAAATTGGCTGGAAAAATTCGGCAACAGTTCATCGTAAAGTCCGCGTAAAAATGGAATCGTGCCCGGATGATTCGGCGCAAGCGTCGTCGGACGGCGAACAAATTCTTTGCTCACGTCCTCGTAAGACTCGGAGATTTCGCCCAATTTTTTTAATTTTGGGTCTTCGAGAAAATAACGCAAATGGCCGAACGAATTTTGGTTCGGCACCAGATCAATTCCCAATTCGCGGCAGTGCGCGTCGAGGATTTGAATTTCCTTCGCCGTGAGCGCGCCCCAGCTTTGCCAGACGGATTTGTATTTTTTGTAGGCGAATGTGTGCTCGGTGTAAAGTTGCAATTCGTTGATCTTGAAATCGGCGAGTTTTTCGGCGAGGTCGAGCAGCGTTTCCAATTTCGGCACGCGCCCGCGCGAAATGTCGAGCATCACGCCGCGACGCGCAAAGTCCGGCCAGTCGTGAATTTTCAGGCGCGGCAATTTCCTGCCGAATTGCCGGAGCAATTGCCGCAACGTCGCTGTCGCCGCGCGCAAGCCAGTCAATTCGCGAAATTGGATTTCGATTCCACTTTTGGAAATCGTCAGCGCGTAGCCTTCGAGATGATTCGACGCGAAATCGGTGCGGACAATTTTGATTGAAGCCAGCGGCTTGTGTTTTGGCAGCGTGAACGTGCCGCAAAAAATTTTCAACGAGCGAGGTTGTGGGAGCAGATTCAAGGCTCTTAATTGTTCGCTTTTCCTGGAAAACTATCTTTCGCTGCAATTACCAATTTCTCCAAGTCTGTTTGCTTCAAATGTTCAAACGATGTTTCAATGACTTTCCAGATAAGCTCTTTATCCGTTGGATTTGCGCACAAGTTGGTAACATTTTGTGCAAGTTTGACTAGCAAAGCCTTTTGCGAAAAAGGATCGTCAGGATTTACCAGACAATTACAATTTGCGTATTCAAAATCTGCCTTGTTGAGATTCTCAAAAAATTCACCCTTAATTCCAACTTTCAAATCACTAGGCCAATGGCCGCAAACTGATTCAACAGAACATTCAGCAACTAGAGGTCCAATAATTTCTTGGAGTTCAATTCTTTTGGCGTCACCGAGATTTGCCAGCGCATAGCGACTGGTCATGTGCAGAAAAAAGTAAGCAAATTCAAAGAGAATTAAGGGACGCCTAGCTTCATTTTCCTCTTTAGTCAGAAAACCAATTTTTGGTTTGATCGAATTTGAACATTCATAAGCAGCCGCCAATACCGAACGTCCAATTTCTTGAATTGGGTTGGCGTTGGTCGAAGACATACCTTTTGCCAAAATTATTTCGCAATCATCCCGCTTTGGCGCGCGTAATTGAACAGACCGCCGGCGTCCACGACGGGGCGGACGTCGCCGAGCGGTTTGAATTTGAAAACTTTGCCGGTGTTTTTCACGGTCACGGTTTGCGCGTCGAGGTCAACGGTCACTTCGTCGCCGGTTTTCAAAACGTCACAGAGGCGTTCGGTGAGTTCGCACGGATACAATTCGCCGGTGGCGACGGAGTTGCGGAAGAAAATGCGCGCGAAACTTTCGGCGAGGACGACTTTACATCCCGCCGAACCGAGCGCGATAGGCGCGTGTTCGCGCGAGCTGCCGCAGCCGAAATTTTTCCCGGCGACGACGATTGGATAATCTGTGTCGAGTTTGCCTTCCTTGACGAAGCGTGTCGCGTAAAGCGATTTGGGCAAACCGTCGAGCGCGTAGCTACCGAGTTTTTCATATTCTTCGGGAATCGTCGGGACGAGGTTCAAATACTGCGCGGAAATGATTTGGTCGGTGTCAATGTTGTCGCGCACGACATAAACGGGGCCGGTAAAAACAGATTGCATAACGAGGTTAATGTGCCGTGTGCGGGCAGAATTTTCAATCAGATTTCAATCGGTGATTTTTCGGGCGGCGGCAAGGTTCTTTGTTCGCGTCGGCGCAAAATAATGACGACAATCACACATGCCGTCCACGTCGGTAAATCTTCGAGAACGGGAATCAATTCAATCACAAAGGTCGGCAACAGCAAAATGTGAAAGCCAATCAGCCAACTAATTAAAATCATCGCTGCAAAATCAATCACTTGGTCAAAACCGACCCAGCCGAAAAATCCTGAAAAGAATTGTAACGTGTCGGCAGCAATTGCAACAGCCAGCGCGAAAACAATCCGCAATGTTGTCAATTTCGGTGCGCGCAAAAGGCGGTTCGATTTTTCCGGCGATTTCATTGGCGCGATTATTGAAGCCAATCGGCTTGCCCGAACCAAGTGCGTTTCTTAAATTGTTTGCGTGCTCGACATCAAATTGATCCGTGAAAAGCCTGATTTTGTGCGTCAACGCCTTGCCACGCGTGGGGCAGGGGATGAAGCGAAGATTGACGAATTGCTGAAATTGGACGAACAACGGCGGAAAATTCTGGCGGAAGTCGAATCGCTCAAAGCGCAGCGCAATAAAGTGTCCAAAGAAATCGGCGCATTGATGGCGCAGAAGAAAGCCGCTGAAGCCGACGCCAAAAAAGCGGAGACCAAAGATTTAGGCGACAAAATTTCGACGTTCGACAAACAAGCGGCTGAAGTCGAGGCAACGCGCGACGCGTTGATGTTGCAATTGCCGAATTTGCCGCATGAATCGGTGAAGATTGGAAAATCGGCGGAAGATAATCCTGAAATTCGAGTTTTTGGCGAAAAGGCGAATTTTAATTTCAAGCCGAAATCGCACGTTGAACTTTGCGAATCGCTCAAGCTCGTGGATTTTGCGCGCGCGACCAAATTGTCCGGCAGCGGATTTTTGCTCTACACAAATTGGGGCGCACGTCTCGAACGCGCATTGATCCAATTTCTTCTGGATTTGCATATTGGTGAGCACGGTTACACGGAAGTCTCGCCGCCGTTCATGGTTGGCGAACAATGCCTCGTCGGCGTCGGCCAATTCCCAAAATTTAAAGACCAATACTACGGTGTCGCGGAAGGCGACGACGCGAAGAATCTCGGCAAATTGTATTTGGTGCCGACGGCAGAAACACCGGTTGCCAACATTCATCGTGAAGAAATTTTAGCGGAACGCGAATTGCCAAAATTTTACTGCGCTTACACGCCGTGTTTTCGCGGCGAGGCGGGCGCGGCGGGTGTCGGCACGCGCGGCATGATTCGCGTGCATCAATTCGACAAAGTGGAATTGATAAAAATCGTGAAGCCGGAAAACGGCTACGACGAATTGGAAAAAATGGTCGCGAACGCGGAACGCGTTTTGCAACTACTCGGTTTGCATTATCGCGTGATTTTGCTTTGCACAGGCGACATGGGTTTTGGCAGTGCGAAGACTTACGACATCGAAGTCTGGGCGCCGGGGCAGGGGAGTTATCTCGAAGTTTCGAGTTGCTCGAATTGTGAAGATTTCCAATCGCGCCGCATGAATTTGCGTTTCAAAACGGAAAGTGGCGAAAATAAATTTCCGCACATTCTCAACGGCAGTGGCACGGCGCTGGCGCGCTTGTTCGTCGCGCTGATTGAAACGCATCAGCAAGCCGACGGCAGTGTGAAAATTCCCGAAGCATTGCAGTCGTATCTTAAAACAGACGTGATTCGTTAAAATGTTGAATGGAGGTTTGTTGAATTGAATTGCACAATCAAAACGATTTAACAATTCAACCGTTCAACAATTTAACAAAATGAAAATTCTCCTCGCCAGCAGCGAAGTTTATCCGTTTTCCAAAACCGGCGGACTGGCGGACATGGTGGCAGCGCTGGGCAAAGCGCTCGCTCGCGCCGGACATGAAGCGCGCATCGTCACGCCATTCTATCGCGGCATCCGTGAAAAATTTCCCGAAATCAAAAAAGTGGATTGGTGGTTTGATTTGCCGCTCGGCACCAAACAGTTTCAGGCGGAACTCCATTCGCTGGAGCTTGAAAAAGGATTGATGATTTATTTCATTCATCAGTCTGATTTTTATCATCGCAACGGTTATTATCAGGAAAACAACATCAGCTACGCGGACAATGCCGAGCGGTTCATTTTTTTTTCAAAATGCGTGGCGCATCTGGCGCGCTATCTACCATGGCAACCGGATGTGGTTCATGTCCATGATTGGCAGGTCGGTTTAGTGCCGGCGTTGATCTTGAACCAGCAAAAATACGAAGGGTGGGGGAATCCGCCACGAACCTGCCTGACGATTCATAATCTCGCTTACCAAGGAATTTTTCCGCGTGAAAAATTTTCATTGACCAATTTGCCGTCGGAATTTTTTACGCCGGAAGGCGTGGAGTATTACGGGCAATTGAATTGTCTCAAAGCCGGAATCGCTTATGCCGACGCCATCACGACCGTCAGCCCGCGTTATGCGCGTGAAATCACAACCCGGGAATTCGGTTGCGGCCTGGACGGATTTCTGCGCAAACGGCAAAATAAGTTATTCGGGATTCTCAACGGCGTGGATTACGATGAGTGGAACACGACGCACAACAGTTTTTTGTTTCATTTATTTTCCGTTACCCGGCTCGCCGGAAAAACCAAAAACAAATTGGCGTTGCAAAAAGAACTGGGACTGCCGGTTTCAAAACAAATTCCACTGTTCGGAACCATTTCGCGTCTTGCGGAACAAAAAGGCGTGGACATTCAACTCGGCGCACTCGAAGAAATGTTGAATGCAGATATGCAATTTATTCTGCTGGGCAGCGGTTCGCCGGCTTATGAACAAGGCTATCAAGAATTGGCGAAACGTTTTCCCGATAAAGTTGCTGTCTGGTTTGGTTACGATGAAAAATTGTCGCATCAGATTGAAGCCGCTTGCGATTTTTTTCTCATGCCCTCGCGTTACGAACCTTCCGGTCTGAACCAGATGTATAGCTTGCGTTACGGCACGATTCCAATTGTTCGTGCCACCGGCGGTTTAGATGACAGTGTGATTGATTTCACAGAAAACAGCATACAAGCAACCGGCATCAAATTTCACGAATACTCCGCGCGCGCGCTAGCCAAGGCTATTCGCAAAGCATTGGCTCTTTACAATCAAAAGGAATTGTTCCGACGTTTCCGCCAAAACGCCATGAAAATGGATTTCTCCTGGAAACAAACTGTCAGCAAATACATAAAAGTTTTTGAGCAAATTCTATAAAAAACGGCGGTTTTAAGCCGGTCTTCGATGGCAAAGTTTCTGCTCTTTGCCATTCAGTGAACGCAGCAGCGATGTTGATGGAAATGATTGTTGTGCCAACCATTGGTGTGACCTCAATCTTTATTGCCTTTGCCGTTGTAAAAATAAGCGTTTTTATAGCAAAACGGGCAAAAAATAAACCCACTCCAAGAATTTTGAACTAAAAATGAAGAGTGCTATTTTTGTAGTTTAAATTAAATATAACAAACATTGTGTATCTATAATTAGAAGTCTTTCCAACTTCGATAATTGAGTAAAAACTGGATTTTCTTCTGTCTTGGCGGCAAATTGCCGTTATGAAGTTGATTCTTTCAACGCACAACATAACGCTCACCAAAGCCATTGAAGACCATGTGGTCAAACGCTTGGAAAAACTCGATCATTTTGATAAACGCGCGGTAGATGCGCGCGTCACACTTGAACACGACCACACGCGTGTGCCCGAAAAACAATTCAGTTGCTCCATGCGCCTTGCCGTGCGCGGGCCGGATTTGTTCGCCGAAGACCGCGAAAGCGATTTATACGCGGCAGTTGACCGCGTTACCAAAAAAATCGAGCAACAAATCCGCAAGCGCCACAATAAACACAAAGCAAAAAAACACAAAGTCGCTGCCAAATTCAAAAATGTCAGACACGCCGCCGGAGATTGACCGTGATTCTTCGCGCGCGAATTGTCCTGCTGATTTCGCAACCGCCGATTGAAAACGGCGCGGTCATCATTTCTGAAAATAAAATCCGCGCCGTCGGCAAATGGAATGATTTCTCAAAAATTTCCGACAAAAAAATCTTTGATTTGGGCGATTCCATTTTATTGCCCGGCCTGGTCAACGCTCATTGCCATTTGGATTACACCGACATGGCCGGATTATTATCGCCGCCAAAAACATTCACTGATTGGATTCCGCGAATGCTCGCCGCCAAAGCCGCGTGGAGTTATACCGATTACGCAAAATCATGGCTCAACGGCGCAAAAATGCTTTTGCAAACCGGAACGACAACTGTCGCTGACATTGAAGCCATTCCTGAATTACTGCCCGAAGTTTGGAATTCAACGCCGCTGCGAATCTTTTCATTTCTGGAAATGACCGGTGTTCGCTCAAAACGTCAACCAAAAGAAATTCTCGGTGATGCAGTTGAAAAAATAAATTTACTCGCGCATCCGCGTTGTCGCTCCGGATTGTCGCCGCACGCGCCCTATTCCACTTCGCCGGAACTGCTCCGGCTTTGCGCGGAAATCGCGCGCGAAAAAAATTTGCGAATTACCACTCATGTCGCCGAATCCGAACAGGAATTTGAAATGTTCGCGTGCGCGAGAGGCGAAATGTTTCGCTGGTTGGAAAAAAACGAACGTGATAATTCCGATTGCGGCCTCGGTTCGCCGATCGCACATTTGGAGCGCGCCGGGCTGCTCGCAGAAAATTTTCTCGCCGTTCACGCGAATTATCTGGCCGAAACCGACTTTGATTTGCTCGCGCGACGAAACGCCAGCGTCGTTCATTGTCCGGGCAGCCACGATTATTTTCGCCACCTAAAATTTCCGGTGGAAAAATTGTTGAAATCCGGCGTCAACATTTGTCTCGGCACGGACAGCCTTGCCACCATTCGCAAAAACGGCAAAGAAAATCTCGAATTGAATCTGTTTCGCGAAATGCAACTGTTCGCCCAAACCAATCCCAATCTGCCACCGCAGACCGTTTTGCGAATGGCGACAGCAAACGGCGCGCGCGCGCTTGGTCTGGCTGGACAAACCGGCGAAATCTTGGAAAACGCCTTCGCCGATTTGATTGCGATTCCATTCGCCGGAAAAATTACAGACATTTACGATGCTGTATTGCACCATTCGTCAACCATTTCCGCCAGCATGATTGACGGCAAATGGGCCATCGCACCGTGAACGATTTTAACTCCGAGCTGGAACAACGGCTGAATCTGTTGCGCGAACAAAATCTGTTTCGTGAATTGCGCCGTGTGGATTCGCCGCAATCGCCGCGAATCCAAATCGGCGGCAAAACCTTTCTCAATTTTTCTTCCAACGATTATCTCGGCCTCGCCAATGACCGGGTTTTGAAAGAAGCCGCGATTCACGCAGTTGAAAAATCCGGCGTCGGCGCGGGCGCGTCGCGATTGATTTGTGGCTCGCTTGCGCCATTTCATGAATTAGAAGGAACGCTCGCCGCTTTCAAAAAGACCGAGGCCGCTTTGAGTTTTTCAACCGGCTACGCGACGGCAATTGGAACCATCTGCGCCCTGCTCGGCAAAGATGACGTGATTATTTTGGACAAACTCGTTCATGCCAGTATTGTAGATGCCGCGAAATTGAGCGGCGCAAAAATTCGCATTTTCGCCCATAACGATCCGGATGATTTGGAGAGCAAATTGAAGTGGGCGAGAAAAAATTCGGCAGGACAAATTCTCATCGCAACCGAATCCATTTTCTCAATGGATGGCGATACCGCGCCGCTTCGCGAAATTGTTGAACTGAAAAATAAATTTGGCGCATGGTTGATGCTGGACGAAGCACACGCGACCGGAATCATTGGCAAAAACGGACGCGGCCTTGCCGATGAGTTTGGCGTCAGCGAGCAGATTGAAATTCAAATGGGAACGCTCGGCAAAGCGTTTGGCGCCAGCGGCGGTTACATTTGCGGTTCGCGCTCGCTCGTTGATTTTCTCATCAACCGCGCGCGGAGTTTCATCTTTTCCACCGCGCCAATTCCCGCCGTTGCCGCTGCCGCGACTGCGGCGATTCAACTTGTTCAATCGCACGAAGGCGAAGCAAAACGAAAAAAACTTTTCGCCCGCATCGCGGAATTGAATTCAAAATTAAAAATTAAAAATTCAAAACTTCACAGCGCGATTGTTCCCTTAATTCTTGGTGATGAAAATAAAGCCGTTGAAACCGCCGCGAAATTGCGCGAACAAAACATTTTCGTTCCGGCCATTCGTTACCCGACCGTCGCGCGCGGCAAAGCGCGATTGCGAATCACTTTGACCGCCGCACATTCAACCGATGACATTTCTGAATTGATTCACGCGTTGAAAACTTTGGACATCGGACATTAGACTTTGGACTGAACAAAATGAACAAACTCGCCCGACTCGACCACAAATTCGTCTGGCATCCGTTCACGCAAATGCGCGACTGGCTGAAATCCGAGCCGATTGTGATTATCGAAGGCAAAGGCGCGGAATTGCGCGACGTTCGTGGCCGAAAATTTTTGGACGCCAATTCCTCGATTTGGACAAACCTGCATGGCCACAATCATCCGAAAATCAACTCGGGGATTTCGCGGCAATTAAAAAAAATCGCGCACAGTTCCGCGCTTGGATTTGCGAATGAACCGGCCAGTTTGCTGGCGGAAAAACTCGTTAAAAGTGCGGAATGCGGAATACGGAATGCGGAATCAAAAAAAATAAAACGCGGCGTAAAAATTCCGTGCTCCGCTCCGTATTTGGACAAGGTTTTTTTCAGCGACGACGGTTCGACCGCTCTCGAAGTTGCATTGAAATTGGCTTATGAATTTTCGCGCCGCAAAAATAAAATCAAAAATCCGAAGTTTCTTTCGCTCGACGGCGCGTATCACGGCGACACGGTTGGCGCGGTTTCGCTTGGGCATATTGATTTGTTTTACAAGGCTTACGGCGGGTTGCTTTTCAAATCGGACAAAGTGATGTCGCCGTATTGTTATCGCTGTCCATTCAATCGCGCCAAGCCGGAACGCGACGACGCGCGGAATTATCGCAAGTGCAATTGGGAATGTGTCGGACAATTCGAGCAAAAATTTTCCGCGCAAAAGAAAAAAGGAAATCCATTTGCCGCATTTGTGTTTGAGCCGTTGATGCAAGGCGCGGCGGGAATGATTCCACAACCGCGCGGCTGGCTGAAACAGGTTTCGCAAATCGCGCAAAGTTATGGCGCGTTGTTGATTGCGGATGAAGTGATGACGGGGTTTGGACGGACTGGAGTTCAAAGTTCAGAGTTCAAAGTTCAGAGTTTGGGAAACGTTGAACGTCAAACCCTGAACGCTAAACTGTTTGCTTGTCAGCAGGAAAATGTTCAACCGGATTTTCTTTGTCTCGCCAAAGGTTTGACCGGCGGTTACTTGCCGATGGCGGCAACGTTGACGACGCAAAAAGTTTTCGACGCATTTCTCGGCGGATATCACGAATTCAAAACGTTTTTTCACGGACACAGTTATACCGGCAATCAATTGGGCGCGAGTGCGGCGCTGGCAAGTTTGGAAATTTTGGAGAGCAAACAATCTATTCGCGCGCGGCAGACTCTGGAAAAAAGTTTTCGTGAAGAATTGAAATTGCTTTGGCAATTGCCAAATGTCGGCGACGTGCGGCAGGTCGGTTTGATTGCGGGAATTGAACTGGTAAAAAACTGGCGGACACGCGAAGCGTTTGATTTGCGCGAACGTGCAGGCATTCGCGTTTGCGATGAAATGGCCAAGCGCGGCGTGTTGACGCGACCGATTGGCAACGTGATTGTGCTGATGCCGCCGTACTGCACGACGCCGTCACAATTGAAAAAAATGGTCGCCGCGACGCATGAAAGCATTGTCGAAATTTTTGGGAAATGAATCACAAACTAACGGTGGTGTTCCCCCCTTCCCCGTTCGGCGGGGAGAGGGAATTAATTCGGCGATAAATCCTTGATAGAAATTCGCAAGTCTGCTTTCATAAATTCATGCTAACAAAAGCCATAACGAAAACAATCATGCACGCGATTGTGCATGAGCAAGTCGTATAATAATAGTTAGGCGACTTCGCGCATGAACACAAAAACACCAGCAATTATATTTTTAGTGCTCGGCATCATTTTTATCGTGTTTAGCAAGCCGATTCTTGGTGGGATTCGGTGGCTCGATAAGACGACTTGGAACGAAAAGAGGCGCGAGCAGTTTCCGGGACATGGTGGTAAGAGTAGCGAATATAAGCCGTGGATGGTTGCGGTTCTCGGTATTTCGTGGATTGCTTGTGCTATTTTCTTTTGGTTCACTTCAAAGTGATGAGAGACCAGTCGCCTAACACCGCGATGGAGCCAACGCCGACTGCCCCTTGAGTTTATGGATGGTTTTGGTTTTACTTTGATTTTCGAGTTTTGTGAGCCAGCCGCCGGTCGGTGTGGCTCAGCTTTGGATCGTTAGGCGTTTTAGCATCACGACCAATTTGACTATGACTGATACTGATAGCGATGACATCGAGGTTCGCAGATTGTGTGTGGCATTGGAGCGTTTGGAGAAGCTCACGGAGCGCGGCTCTATTGAGCGAGAGGCTTTGCGAAAGGCGGGTTTTGCGTTGCACCTTGCATTCATGGATAATCGCCGCCAAGAAGTAGAGCGGTTATACGAGAATCCACCGTTGACGGAAGAGCAGCTTGAAAGAATCCGCCAATATGAGGGTTACCCAAACGCCTAACACCGCGCTGGAGCCAACGCGGGTTACACCGATCAGTTTTCGCTGCGGGTTTCAGGTTGGTGAAAGTCACCGGCGGCGTGGCTCAACTTTAGGTCGTTAGGCTGTCAATTTGCGCCATTTGAAGCAACCGTTCAAATTGTATTTTCGTCACCGGTGAAACAGAAAGACGTGATTGTTTTGCCAAAATCATTTCCTTCAAAAGTTTGTCCGCCTTGATTTCCGCGAGCGGCACAGGTTTGGATAAAGGCTTTTCCACCTTTAAATCTACGCAGGACCAATCACCTTCTTCGGCGGTTGGGTCGGGGTAAAATTCCTTTGCCACGCGCGCAAGCCCGACGACGGATTTTTCCTCGCCACTGTGATAAAAGAAAACGGCATCGCCATGTTTCATCGCGCGCAGATTGTTCCGCGCA
Organism: Verrucomicrobiia bacterium; assembly: GCA_035545995.1. Classification (GTDB taxonomy): domain Bacteria; phylum Verrucomicrobiota; class Verrucomicrobiia; order Limisphaerales; family UBA11358; genus UBA11358. The sequence goes on along the minus strand of DASZXH010000011.1, from coordinate 28,592 downwards.
GCAAAATTCCGCACGCCCGTCCACGCGGTTTTGCCATCCTTGACAAATTGCGCCCACGAATACGCTTCGGGTTCAGATTTCACGAGCCAGTAATTCATCCGGCAATTTAACCACAGATGGACACGGATGAACACGGATAAAAAACTCAAAAACTTCTGACGCGAATTTCGCCAATCAACGCGAATTAAAATTCAATTGACGAAAATTCGCGCAATTCGCGTCAAAAAAATCCGTGTCCATCCCCGTCCATCCGTGGTTAAAATAAACCCATGAGTTTTGCGGAAAATTTGAATTTGATTCAGCAACGGATTCGCGCAGCGTGCGGACGCGCGGGACGCGATGAAAATTCCGTTCAATTGATCGCTGTTTCCAAAACGCATCCACCGGAAATGATTCGGGAAGCGGTGAATTGCGGGCAGATTTTTTTTGGCGAAAATAAAGCGCAAGAGGCGAAGGCGAAAATTCCAGATTGTCCGGGCAAGGCGCGCTGGCATTTCATCGGGCATTTGCAATCGAACAAAGCCCGCGACGCAGTGGAACTTTTTGAAATGATTCAAAGCGTGGACAGTTTGAATCTGGCGTGGGAAATCTCCAGGCGTTGCGAACAGGTCGCAAAGAAAATGCCGATTCTGCTGGAAGTGAATGTTGCGGGTGAAGCCAGCAAGTTCGGTTATTCGCCGGAAAAATTATTGGCGGAATTGAGAGAATTAAATTCGTTGCCGCGAATCGAAGTCCAGGGATTGATGTGTGTGCCGCCGTTTTCAAGCGAGTCGGAAAAATCGCGTCCGCATTTCCGGCGATTGCGCGAATTGAAAATTCAATGCGAAGAAATTCTCGGCGCTCCCCTGCCCCATTTGAGCATGGGCATGAGCGGCGATTTTGAGATTGCGATTGAAGAAGGCGCGACGATGGCGCGAATTGGAACGGCGTTGTTCGGCGCGAGGCAGAAAATCAGCCGCGAAAAGGCTCAGGAGGCGTGAAATCCATTGAATAAGTTTTGGACGATTGAAAATTTGCATTTCACTTTTTGCACGGATTTTTTTATCTTTGAGTTGTGACCATTGAAACTTTCAGACCGGAAATCGCCGAGGCCGTCAAGGTCTACGACAAATACATCGTGTGCGTCGGCAAAACGCCGGAGGATTTTGAGGCGTCGCTGCAATCGTTGATGCCCAAAGCAATCAAAGCTTACGAAGAACGCGAACCGGGTTTGCGGCACGGCATCGCGCTCGACAAGCAGGTGACGATCATTTTGAGTCAGGGCGACGGCGCGCGGCCGTTGTGCGGCATTTATTTCAACCTTCATTCGCCTTATCACCGAAAGACCGCGCCGCCAAAAACCGGTAAACCGCTGGCGGAAAAATGATCATTGGTCGCGCACTTCATCGCCGACTTGCGCCTCACCGCTGACAACGTCAGCGACAATGTCGTTGTCATGCTGCGGCCCGGTGATTTTCAATGTGGCGACTTTCAATCCGTTGCGATAAAGGAAAAAGGTCTGGTCAATCTTCGGCAGTTGTTCGATGGGAAAACTCAAAACGACAAAACGTCCGACGGAATTATACGAAACGACTTTGCCGGCAAGCGAATTGTCCGGCGTAACGATTTGAGGCGTGGTGGAAGTTGCGGACGAGGCGGGAGATGTCCTTGCCGCGGGCGGCGTTGAAACTTGAGGCGTGGTTTCAAAAAGTGATTTGTTTTGCGCGCAACCGGCGGCAAAAAGCCCAGCGACAATTACAAATGACGGCACGGATAATTTCATGGCGATAATTAAATGCACGCCGGCGCAAAGGTCAAACCATCATTCGGTCATGATGGTGTCACCATGTTCGTAAGCCGGCGCGCAGCAACACAACAGACGCAAAATTTCATTGCCGGTGTTCCACAATTTATGCTTTTGGCCGGGCGGAATGGCGATGGCGTCCCCTGCCCTGACTTCGCGCGTTTCGCCTTCAATCCGAATTTTGCCCGTGCCGTGCGTGATGTAATAAATTTCTTCGGCGCACGGATGAAAATGTTCCTGCGTCGCGCCGCCAATCGGCAGGCGCGCCTCGGCCAAACTCTGATTGCGGATGGCCGAATTACGGTGCGCGAGTAATTCGCGGATTTCCGAGCCGTCTTTGGTGATGAACGGCGCAACTTCGTTCAGATTTTTGATGTCCATAAATTTCGCGTTAAAAACTTTCCGGCAGCCGGAAAATTTTGGCCAAATCAACCTGTTCCAGCAAAACGCCGAGAATAATCAACGCCATCGCCGCGCAAAATGTCGGCGTGATAGGTTCATCCAAAGTGAAATACACCCAGACGCTGGTCGTCACGGGAATCAAATTGTTGAACAGCAAAACGCGACTGGCCCGCCAGTGGCGCAGCGCATTCGTCCAAAACGCATACGGAATAACGCCGCCAAAAACGATGGAAAGCGCCATCACGCCTGCGCGCGGCGCGGTGACAGTTAATCCGTGAAAATAAATTTCGACGAGGCCGAGCGGAATCAAAATCAAACCGGCCATCCACATATTGTTTGCGGTCACTTCCAGCCCGTTCACACGCGCGCTCAACCAGCGACTTTGCCGGCTGTAAAGCGCCCAGATGAAACTGGCCGTCAACCCGCACAATTCACCGAGCACGTGCGTTTGCCTGCCGGTTTTCAGTGTCGGCCAAAACAAAACCAGCACGCCGACAACCGCCAGCAGCGCGGCGGAATAACGGCGAAGACTCGCCCAATTTCGACGCGGGCGTTCCTCGGCCAGCAACGCCCAAACCGGCGATGCGCCGATATACAACGCGACGTGCGACGCGGAAGTCAGCCGCAACGCCCAATTGAAAACGATGGTGTAAGCGGCGAGACTCAATCCGCCGCGCAGCCATAATTGTTTTTTCAATTCCGGAGACAATTTTTCAAATGTGCCGAGCCAATTTGTGAACCGCAAAATCGCCAGCAAAATCATGCCGCCAAAAACAAAGCGCAGACTGCCGGTGAACACCGGCGGCCAACTGCCCAGCAGCCATTTCGTGCCCGCGTTATTGCCGCCCCACAAAATGACGACCGCCAACAGGCTGGCCGCGATCAGCGCGCTATTTTTCTTTTCCGACACGCGCCGAGATTAAGAAAATTTGCCGAAGTTGCGAACGAAATTTGATTGACCGGCGCGCGACAAAATTTAACTTCTAAAAATGATGGAACATTCGCCCGGATTTCTCAAATTAGTCACCGACGCCAAAACGCGCGTGCGGGAAATTTCAATCGAACAAGCTCGCGAACGGCTCAAACAAAATCCTGCCACCGTTCTGATTGATGTGCGCGAGGACAACGAATGGAACGCCGGTCATGCGGCAGAAGCCGAACATTTGGGCAAAGGTATTTTTGAACGTGATTTGGAGAAACGGTTTCCAGACCCGCAAATTGAATTGATTCTGTATTGCGGCGGCGGATTTCGCTCGGCGCTTTCGGCGGACGCGGCGCAAAAAATGGGTTACGAAAACGTTTTCTCGCTGGCCGGCGGTTACAAGGCGATGGTCAAAGCCGGTTGGCCGATGCAAAAATAATCTTCCCGCCGCGCTTTGCCTCGACAACCAATGATTTTTGCGACAAATTATCTCCGCCGGGGCCTGCGGATTGCGGACTTACAAATCCCGCCAGGGCCGGAAGGCAGCAACGGTAGTTTGCTTTGCATCTGCCGCAGTCACCCCGGCACTTCTTTATTTACGATTGATGGTTTACGATTTACGATTTCAAAATGGTTTGCGCAAACCGCAATCATCAATCGTAAATCATAAATGTCTTATCAGGTCATAGCGCGCAAATATCGCCCGCAACGTTTCGCCGACGTGGTCGGGCAGGAGCACGTCACGCAAACGCTCGCCAACGCGATTGAACAAAAGCGCATCGCGCACGCATATCTTTTTTGCGGCCCGCGCGGAACGGGCAAAACGACCATCGCGCGCATTTTCGCTAAATGCCTGAATTGCACCGGCGGGCCGAAAGTGGATTTTGACGACAATGACTCGCGCGTTCAGGAAATCACCGAAGGCCGATCGCTCGACGTTTTGGAAATTGACGGCGCGAGCAACAACGGCGTTGAGCAAGTCCGCGAACTGCGCGAAACCTGTAAATACGTTCCGGCCAATTCGCCGTTCAAAATCTACATCATTGACGAAGTGCACATGCTCTCGACGGCGGCGTTCAACGCGCTGTTGAAAACGCTCGAAGAACCGCCCGCGCACGTGAAATTCATGTTCGCGACGACTGACCCGGAAAAAGTTTTGCCAACTATTTTATCGCGTTGCCAGCGATTTGATTTGCGAAGAATTCCGGCGGCGTTGATTACCAAGCATCTCGCGGAAATCGCCAAAAAAGAAAAAGTCAAAATTGATGAGGCCGCGCTGTTTGCGATTGCACGTGGCGCAGACGGCGGAATGCGCGACGCCGAATCCACGCTCGACCAGCTTATCAGTTTTTGCGGCGATAAAATCGAAGAAGCCGACGTGCTTTCCATGTTCGGCCTCGCCGCCGAAAATCAGATTTTGAATTTGAGCAAAGCCGTTCTCAACGGCGAAATTCAAACCGCGCTCACGCAATTGAGCGAACTCGCGCAAGGCGGAAAAGATTTGGGACGGTTGCTTTCCGATTTGTTGAACCATTTTCGCAATCTGCTTATTTTCCAAATTTCGCGCGGCGACTTGAATTTGCTCGAAGTGTCCGAAGCCGAAATCGCCGCGCTGAAAGAACAATCTGCGCTCGCAAATTCAGATTCACTCGCGCGCATTTTGGAAACGTTCGCCGAAGCGGAATTGAATCTGCGCGACGCCGCGTCCAAGAAAATTTTCCTCGAAGTCGCGCTGCTGAAAGCGATTGAAGCGCGTAATGCCATTTCAATTGATTCCGTCTTGAAACAGCTCAATCAATTGCGCGGTGGTGGAAATTCTCCATCGCCAGCAACGATTGCAAATGCGGTCACGCAATCTGTTTCCGCAACAAAACCTGCTGCCTCAAAAATTCATCAAGAAACTGCCGCGCCAGCCGCACTGCATGGAGCGCAAGCAATCTCCGCTGATTTGTCGGAACTATGGGTAAAATTGGTTGAAGCCGTCGGGCGCGTCAGTCCATTTGTCCGAACTTATCTGCTGGAAGCGCATCCGGTTTTATTTGAAAAAAGCCTTTTAATCATTGGTTTTGACCCTGAATTTGAAGACCATCTCGGTCTGGTGGACAACGCGCGCAATCACACGTTGTTGCAAACCAAACTGGCCGAACTCGGCCACGCGAATTGCCAGATTAAATTCATCAAAGCCGATGCGCCTGTGGGAGAGAAAATAAAATTGCCGCCAGCCGCGACAATTCCACAAACCGCACCCGTCGCTGAAAAATCCGTTGCATCAGCGTCAGTGGAGAAAAAAACCGCGCCCGTGCCGTTCAACAAAAATGATTTCAAGGACGATCCGCTGATTCAAAAGGCATTGGAAATTTTCAAAGGCCAGATTGTTGAAGTGCGCGCGTAAAATTTTATGTCAAGCATCGGAAAACTCATGAAACAGGCTGCGCGAATGCAGCAGCAAATGGAACAAGTGCAGGCGCAACTCGCCGCGCGCACCGTCGAGGCCACGAGCGGCGGTGGCGCGGTCAAGATTGTTGCCAAGTGCGACGGCAGCATTGGTTCCATCAAAATTGATCCGCAGGCGTTGAATCCGTCCGACGTGCAATTGCTAGAAGACATGATTCTCACCGCAGCGAATCAGGCGCTTGGTCAGGCAAAGGAAATCGCTAATTCGGAGATGGGCAAAATCACGTCAGGAATGAATCTGCCCGGATTTGGTTGATGAATTTCGCCACAGAGTCACAGAGCGCACAGAGAAATTTTTCATTTTTGTCTCTGTGTTCCCTGTGACTCTGTGGCATTTTTCAAAAGTTAAATGTTGCCAGATTCCATTTCCGCTTTGATTTCCGGCTTGAGCAAATTGCCCGGCGTCGGCCCGCGTTCCGCCGAACGCATCGCGTTGCATTTGGTGCAAACGGATTCCACAATCGTGAAACAATTGGCGGAAACCATTCTTCATGCGCGCGAGAAAATCAAATTCTGCGAAATCTGCGGTTCACTCACTGAAAAATCTCCGTGCGATTTTTGCACGGATTCCAAACGCGATGCGTCGTTGATTTGCGTAGTGGAGCGCGCCGTGGACATTTTGAGCATCGAAAAAGCCGGTTCTTTTCGCGGCAAATTTCACGTGCTCGGCGGGAAAATTTCGCCACTCGACGGCGTTGAACCGGAAGATTTGAGGATTACGGAACTGGAAAATCGTTTGAGCAAAGAGCCAATCCGCGAAATTGTCATCGCGCTCGGCACGGACGTGGAAGGCGACGCGACGAGTTCGTATCTGGCGAAACGACTCGCGCGACCGAACCTGAAAATTTCTCGCATCGCCTACGGCTTGCCGGCAGGCAGCGGCTTGGAATTTGCCGACGAATTGACTTTAAACCGCGCGTTGGAAGGCCGCAGGGAAATGTCATGAAACCAACGGTTGTTTTTGATCTCGGCAAAGTGCTCGTGGATTTCGATTACGCGATTGCCGCGCGCAAAATCGTCGCGCGCAGCACGCATCCGCCGGACAACCTGAATTTTCTCTGGGAATCTCCCCTGCTGCTCCAATTGGAATCCGGCCAATTGAACCGGCGGGAATTTTTTGAAGCCATCCAAAAAGCCATCGGCTTTCAAGGCGACCTTGAAGAATTCAGTCTTTATTTCGGCGATATTTTCGAGCCGATTGCGCCGATGGTTGATTTGCATTCCACGTTGCGGCAGCAGAAAATCCCGACTTACATTTTGTCTAACGTGAGTGACATCGCGATCAATCACATCCGCAAACATTTTCCGTTCTTCAATCATTTTGACGGCTACGTTTTTTCTTACGAAGCCGGTTCGCTGAAACCGGAAGCGAAGATTTACGAGGCGTTGGAACGATTGACCGGCAAACGCGGCGCGGATTTGATTTACATTGATGACCGGCCGGAAAATATCGAAGCGGCCAAGGCGCGCGGCTGGCGCGCGATTCTGCACGAATCACCCGAAAAATCGCGCACGGCTGTCCTGAAATTTCTTGGCGACGCTTAAAATGGAAATGGTTTGACGGCGCGGACTTTGTGCGGAACGAGGTCGTCTTGCGGCAAATGCCAGACGCAATGGCATTGTTCGCAATAACATTCGTGCTCGATAACGCGAAAAATGATTCCCAAATGCAACAGGACGGTAGGGAAAATGAATTTTCGCGTCATCTGCGGGTAATTGACGCGCAACGAACCGCACGACGGACAATGTAACGCCTTGTCCAGAACACCCGGCGCTTTCAACTGCAATAATTCCGTCATGCCCTCGAAATAATTCTGCCGGATTTGCACGCGATAAGTCACGCGCGGCGGGCGCAGGAACAAAAAATACCGCAGCGCCTTGTCGTCGTAAGTTCGCGCTTCGATGCCTTTGTCTTTGAGAAACAACTCAAGTGCCTTACCGTTGCTCAAACTCTCAAACACCGCCAAATCCAACCACGGCTTGTGATTTCGTGAAGGATTCATAAATGTGTTACTCGTCCACTAAATCCTCTTTGTCAAATCGAATTTTTTTGGAAATGGAGATTATGCCTTTGACGCAAGAAAAGCAGAGAGACTTGGAATCTTCTCCCTCTCCTCGCCTCACGAGGAGAGGGTCGGGGTGAGGAGCTTGTTATCAAGCAATGACATCCCCTTATCCTGACCTTCTCTCCGCCCATTTGGGGAGAAGGAAACTTTTGTCAACGACATCATTCCGTTGGAAATTAAAAAGTATGAACCGGCCAAACGATTGGGAAGTAACGAAGGCTTATGGCTTTGAATACGGCGGCTCGAATTTCTTCAAGCCGACTTCGTGGGCGATGTCGTCGAATTCCTCGCGCGAGACGGTTTCGAGTTGCTTGCCGCGCGACTTGAGTTTCTCGTTAATCTTGATGGTCTTCTCGGTCATCACCTCGTGGGTTTCCTGCGAACCGCCGACGAGCGCAAAATTCGGCCCGGTGGTGATGCGTTTATGGCCATCAGAATCCAGTCCAACGCCGAGCATCACGGCCTTGCGTTTTTTCTTCTTTAACGAATGCGACATCAATTCAGGGTAAGGCGCGCGCAAAAGCCGGTCAAGCCGACGATGCAAAGACAAGGATTTTCCTAACAAGGAAAAGAATTTTTGAAGTTAAAGAAATGATTTTCCTTACCTTCCCAAAGATTTCCTTAATTAGGAAAATCACTTCCCTTTCTTTGGAAATGATTTTCCTAACCAAGAAAGTCATTTTCTTGATTAAGAAAATGATTTACATACCCAGAACAAAGATTTTTCTAACTAAGAAAACTGTTTTTCTAACTTTGGAAATGATTTCCTTAACTTAAAAAATAGTTTCCTTAATTAGGAAAATGGGAAACAAAAGTTTGTCCAAGCCAAAAAATGGCTGTTTTCCGCTTCCAAAGCCGATGACGAACTTTGCTGCCCCATTTTGGGGCGCGTTCGACATCAATTCCAACGGGATTGCAATCGTCCAGCCCGGCGTTGCCGCAGGCTACGCCGGGGTCGCGTCGCACCAATTCATCAACTCTGAAAGAGTTGAATCATGCCGTCATTCATTTGATAAAACCCCTTCAGGGTTTTGTTTTTGGTTTAACGATGACCCGGCGTAGCTCGTTTCTTGCAACGCCGGGCTAAATGATTTTATTCCATTCGAATAATTTTCAGGGCGCGGTCAATTGCCTGCCATTGTCGGTGGAATTAATTTTCAACAGGAACGGCACGGCGGTTTTTGCCCATTCGTGCGCGGTCGGATAATTATTTGCGCCGCCGGCAAAACAGCTTTGCAGCATATCCGTGTTGATGATGCCGGGATTGAGCGGCACGGCGGCCATGTCGGACGGCAATTCCTGCGCGAGCGATTGCGTGAGTCCTTCAATCGCCCATTTGGTCGCGCAATATGGCGCGACTTCCGCGTCCGTGGAGCGTCCCCAGCCGGAACTGAAATTGACGATGACTCCCCTGCCCTGTTTGACCATCGCGGGAGCAAAATGCCGGATGACGTTGGCGACGCCCTTGATGTTCACGTCAATCACGTCGGAAAATTCCTTGGCCGGAACGAGCCAAAGTTTCGCGTTGCGATTGATGAGCGCGGCGTTGTTGAGCAATAAGTCCGGCGCGCCATGCGATGGCAAAATCTTTTTCGCCCACGCGGAAACCTGCGAATCGTCGGCGACGTTGACAACGGAGAAATCATGTGGCGACGGGAATTGTTTTTGCAGCGCGGTAATTTCTTTTTCCGAACGTCCGCAGCCGATGACAGTGTGACCAAGCCGGATGAATTCTTCGGTGAGCGCGCGGCCAAGTCCACGCGAAACACCGGTAATGAGAATTGTTTTGGACATAAGTTTCATCCGCAGATTACGCAAATTTCACGGATTTATTTTTATCTGCGTGTTTCTGTGTAATCTACGGACAATCAATCGCGCGGATTGAATTTGGATTCGCGCTTTAATTGTTCCCACAATTTTTTCTCCGCGTCGGGTATTTTTGTCGGCACGACAATTTTGGTGACGACGAACAAATCGCCTTTGCCAGCCAAACCGCGTCCACGCACACGAAGTTTTTGTCCGCTTTGCGTTCCGGCGGGAATTTTGATGTTCACGCGACCATCCAAAGTGGGAATGGAAAGTTCCGTACCGAGCGCGGCTTCCCACGGCGCGAGTTCGGCTTCGTAAATTAGATTGTGGCCGTCCACTTCAAAATCAGGATGTTTGGCGAGGCGCACGCGCAGATACAAATCGCCTGCCGCGCCGCCACCGCTGCCGTGTTCGCCGCGTCCGGCCAATCGCAATTTCTGGCCTTCGGTGACGCCGGCGGGAATTTTCACCTGATACGTTTCGGTGTGCGAGCCGTGTTGCACGGTGACGGAACGGATAGAGCCGCGTGCGGATTCTTCGAGCGTGACCATGATGTCGCCTTCCACGTCGTGTCCGCGCTCTGCTAAATCATCGTCGCCAAAATTACTGTTTTGACGGCCAAAACCGCCACGCATCCGCGAGCCGAACAATTGCTCAAAGAAATCGCTGAAGCCGGTGCCGCCAAAATTGAATTCAAATTCCTGCGCGTCCGGGCGCCCGCCGCGAAAGGTCTGGCCGCCGCCAAATCCGCCGTAGCCGGGCGGCGGACGAAATTCCGCGCCGGATTTCCAGTTTGCGCCCAGTTCGTCGTATTTTTTCCGCTTGGCGGGGTCGGAAAGAACTTCGTAAGCCTCGTTGATTTCCTTGAATTTTTCCTCGGCGCGTTTTTTGTCCTTCGCCACGTCGGGATGAAATTCGCGCGCGAGTTTGCGAAAGGATTTCTTGATGTCGGCGTCGCTCGCGTTGCGCGGCACGCCGAGGGTTTCGTAATAATCTTTGTATTGAACGGCCATCGTGGTTGCAGATTACAGGTTCAAAGCCAGAAGTTCAATCGCTGGCGAACTTCCCACTTGAAACCGTCACGCGCAACTTACTTTTGGCGTTCGGTATTGTCCACGGAGAGAAACGTCGTGGTGGCCAAATCGCCGGTGCGCCGCCAGACTTGCAGGAGAATCCGGTCGCCTTTGGCGTCATTGCACAATTTGACCGCAGTATCGGCGTCTTCGGCGGGTTGTTGATTGATCTGGATGATGACGTCATTGACGCGCAATCCGGCGTCGGCGGCATTGGAATCCTGCCCCACATCGGTGACAATCGCACCTTTGATGTCATCGGGAATCTTCAATTGATAGCGCGCTTCCTGACTCAAATCGCCGAAGGTCACGCCGTCGAGCGCGTCGGGATTGGACGAGTTAGAATCATTTTGCTCATCATCATTTTGCGCCAATTCACCCGGCAATCTGCCCAATTTGACGGTCAGCGTTTCCGGTTTGCCCTTGCGAATCACTTTTATCAAAACACTGGAACCGGGCGTGCCGCCGGAAACCAGCAATTGCAGACTGTGCGCGTCGGTGACGGGTTTGCCGTCAAAGGCAATGATGACGTCACCGGTTTTGATGCCGGCTTTTTGCGCCACCGAATTAGGAAGGAAACCGCCGACGAGCGCGCCGTTTTGATCCGGCAATCCAAACGCTTTCACGAAATCCGGTGTGATGTCCTGCATGCTGATGCCGAGATAGCCGTGAAGAATTTTGCCGCCGCTGCTGATGAGTTTGTTCATCACGTCGCGCGCCATGTTGATGGGCACGGCGAATCCGATGCCCGCGCTGCTGTCGCTCGAACTGATGATGGCGGTGTTGATGCCGATGAGCCGGCCTTCCGCGTCCACCAATGCGCCGCCGGAATTGCCGGGGTTGATGGGCGCGTCCGTTTGGATAAAATCTTGAACCTGCTGCACGCGGCCATTCTGACTAAAATCGTAACCATTGCGTCCCAGCGCGCTGACAATGCCCATCGTCACTGAAGTCGGCTGGCCTGCTTCGCGCGCGATGCCGAATGGATTGCCGATGGCCAGAACGATGTCGCCCACTTCCAATTGGCTGCTGTCGCCCAGCGTGATGGCGGGCAGATTCTTCGCATCAATTTTCAGAACCGCCACGTCGGTCGTCGGGTCCGTGCCGATGATTTTGGCGACATATTCGGTTTTATCGTTGGCAATGGCGACCTTGATTTCGTCCGCGCCTTCGACCACGTGATTGGCGGTCAGGATGTAACCGTCCGGCGAAATAATAACGCCGGAACCGAGACTTTGTTCCTTGCGCGTAAGATTTTGGCCTTCATCGGGAATGCCAAAATAACGGCGGAACATTGGATCGTTGAAAATAGGATTTTGAAACCGGCGCACATGAACGATGTGAGTGGAATAAATGTTCACGACACTTGGCGCGGCTTTTTTCACGACCGGCGCAAAACTCGTGACGCCTTTCATGTCGCGATTTATGGGCGTGGATTCAACCTTGATGTCGGGCGCGACATCTTTGGCCAGCAAATTCAAGTGAAAGGCGGCGGCGGCGAGCAGCGCGCCGACCATGACCGATAAAAATCCGTAAAGTGGTTTGGCGATAAGTTTCATATTCGTCTGTGAAATTGACATAAAAACGCCGCAAATGTTCAACACATTTGCGGCTTAAAATAGAAAATCAGATTATTTTGCCTGGCTGGTCGTTTGATTCTGAGCTTTTTCCGCGTCTTCAGGCTTGATGATTTCGACCTTGGCTCCGTTCTTCATTTCCTCGGCGGAAGGAACTTTGATGATGTCGCTGGTCATTGGCTTGGGATGTTCGACCGAAAGCAGTTCAACGTCGAAAATTAGCGCCGCGCCGGGCGGAATCTGTGGTGGGCGTCCGTAATCGCCGTAAGCCAAATCAGATGGAATGAACAATTGCCATTTCGAGCCAACCTTCATTTTCTCCAACGCTTCCGTCCAGCCATGAATGACGCCACCCACCTTGAACGTCGCCGGTTTGCCGCGTTTGACCGAGCTATCAAATTCCGTTCCGTCAATCAACGTGCCGGTGTAATTCACCGTCACGGTGTCATCCGCCGTGGGCGTTTCACCGTCGCCGTTGGTGATGACTTTGTATTGTAATCCATCCTGCAGCGTCTCAATGCCGGGCTTGGTTTTGTTCGCGGTCAAAAATTCCGCGCTTTCCTTTTTATTTTTCGCCAATTGTTCCTCGTGCAATTTTTGCTGCTTGGCCATCATCTCGCGCTGCAATTGATTCAACGTGTCGCGCATTTCCTGTTCCGACAATAATGTGTTAGTGCCTTTTTGAGCGTCTTCAAAACCGCGCACGAACATTTCCTGGTTCAAATCAATTTCCTGTTGCCGCAGGCGTTCGCCCATCGTCATGCCGATGGCGTAACTTGTGCGGTCTTTCGTGTCGCTCAACACATTGGTTCCATTTGCGGTCTGCGCGCGGGCTGTGGAGCATGGCAACCAAAGCGCCGCCAGGGCCAAAGAGGAAATCGTTGTCAAATAATTGATCGTCTTCATGGTTTTGATTTTGGACATCTTCTATTTTTTTGGCAAAATTGCAATGCAATTTTTTCCACCAACTGTAAATACAATCATTTGAATGAAAATCATGGTCATTGATGTAGGCGGCACGCACGTCAAAGTGCATGTCACGGGTCGCGGGGAAGCCATCGAAATTCCTTCGGGCAAAAATTTGACGGCGAAACAAATGGTCGCGGCAGTCAAAAAAGCAACTGCCGGATTGAAATACGATGTCGTGACCATCGGTTGCCCCGCCCCGGTGATTCACGAGCGGCTCGTCGTCAAACCGCACAACCTCGGCGCCGGCTGGGTTGGATTCGATTTCAAAAAAGCCTTTCGCCGCCCGGTGAAACTCATCAACGACGCGGCGATGCAGGCGCTCGGCAGTTATCAAGGCGGACGAATGCTGTTTCTTGGACTCGGCACCGGATTGGGTTCGGCGATGATTGTTGACGGCGACCTTGAGCCGATGGAACTCGCGCATTTGATTTACAAGAACAGCAAGACTTACGAAGATTACGTCGGATTGGCCGGACTCAAGCGTTTTGGGAAAAGGAAATGGCGGCATCACGTCAAAAACATCGTCAACCAGCTCAAAGCCGCGTTGGAAGCGGATTATGTCGTTCTGGGTGGCGGCAATGCCAAGTTGCTTAAAAAACTTCCGCGTGGCGCGCGTCTGGGCGATAACGCCAATGCGTTCAAAGGCGGCGTCCGGCTTTGGACGAAAAATGACAAACTTGCCAAATGAATCCATCTGAAAAATCTGTCGCATTTGGCGCGCCGGGAATTGAACCGCGCTGGACTTCCAGCGCCAAGGAAGGTTTGGGCACGGCGTATCACACCAGTTGCCGGCTTTGGTTCACGTTAAGCCACGGCATCGTGAACGAAATTTATTACCCGAATGTTGACCAGCCGAACACGCGTGATTTTCAATTTCTCATCACCGATGGCGAAACTTTCTGCCACGAAGAAAAGCGCGACCTTGAACATAAACTCGAATTTCCCGAACACAACGCTCCGTATTACCGCCTCGTCAATTCCGACCCGTTGGGCCGTTATCGTCTCGTGAAATGTTTTATCACCGACCCGCATCAATCGGTTTTCCTGATGCACACCAAACTTGAGGTGCAAGACCCATCGTTGCGCGACAAATTGAAACTTTACGCGTTGCTGGCGCCGCATATCGCGCGACAGGGCGCTGGAAATTCCGGTTATTGTTGTGAAATCAGCGGCGTCAAATTGTTGCGTGCTGAACGCGCCGGAACGCATTTGGTCATGGGTTGCAGCGCGGGATTTCTGCGCCGCTCGGTCGGTTACGTCGGCGCGAGCGACGGCTGGCAGGATTTGACGAACAATTTCAAGATGGATTGGGAATTTTGCGCCGCTGAAAATGGCAACATCGCGTTGACCGCCGAAATTGACCTCGAACAAGGAAATGAATTCACCACGGCCATTGCTTTCGGCGGCAGTTACCAAAGCACGGTCGCAAAATTGCTGCAATCGCTAGCCAAGCCATTTGAATTGCAACGCGAAAGTTACGTCCGGCAATGGCAGCGCACGGTCGTAAATCCAAAATTTGATTTCAACAAACACACCGCCGACGGCGGCCACATTTATCGTTTGAGCCGCTGCCTGTTGCTCTCGCACGAAGACAAAGTGTTTCAAGGCGCGATGGTCGCTTCCATGAGTATTCCGTGGGGCGAAACCAAAAATGACGATGATTCCGGCGGTTATCATCTGGTTTGGACGCGCGATTTGGTGCAGAGCGCCACCGCGTTGCTGGCGAGCGGCCAAACCGGAACGCCGTGGCGCGCGCTGATTTGGCTCGCGGCAATTCAACGTCCCGATGGCAGTTTCCCGCAAAACAGTTGGATCAACGGCAATGCGTATTGGCAGGGATTGCAACTGGACGAAATCGCCGCGCCGATTTTGCTCGCGTGGCGTTTGCATCGCGAAGGCGTGCATTTCGGCCAGTTTGATCCCGGCACGATGATTTTGCGGGCGGCAACTTACCTTATGTTGCAAGGACCAGCGACCGCGCAGGAACGTTGGGAAGAAAATTCCGGTTACTCGCCCTCGACGCTGGCCACAGTCATCGCCGGACTTATATGCGCCGCTGAATTTGGAAAGAAATGCAACTATGCCCACACGGCGGATTTTATTTTCATCTACGCCGATTGGTTGTCCGAACACATTGAAGAATGGACGGTGACCACGCGCGGGGAATTGGTTGAAAATCTTCCGCGCCATTACATCCGCATCAATCCAACCGATTCCCAATCGCCCGACCCCCACGCAAATCCAAACGAAACCATGTTGCAAATCGCCAACGGCGGCGGATGGCATCCGGCGCGGAATGTTGTCGGCGGCGATTTTCTTCATCTCGTGCGATACGGGATTCGCGCCGCCGACAATCCAATCATCCTCGATTCAATCAAGGTTTTGGACGCGGTGCTGAAACACGATTTGCCGCAAGGCCCGTGCTGGCGGCGATACAATCACGACGGTTACGGCCAAAAAGACGACGGCAGCGCGTTTGATGGCACTGGCGTTGGCCGCTCATGGCCGATTTTAACCGGCGAACGCGGGCATTACGAACTTGCCGCCGGACGCGATGCCGCGCCCTTCATTGCCACGATGGAAAAATTCGCGAACTGCGGCGGCATGATTAGCGAGCAACTTTGGGACGCCGCCGATTTGTCCGGCGGCGTGAAGCGTGGCCAGCCGACCGGCGCGGCCATGCCGCTCTGCTGGTCGCACGCCGAATATATTTCGCTGGTGCGAAGCCATCGCGACGGCGTTTGTTTCGACCGCGTTGAACCGGCCTATCATCGTTACGTCGTCAAACCGGTAAAAAGCCGGCATGAAATCTGGAGTCTGCGCCACGCCATTCGCCGGATGCCGCACGGAAAAATTTTGCGCATCATCCTCGCCGCCGAAGCAAGTGTCGTTTGGACAACCAATCAATGGGTTGAGACTGAAACGACAAATACAAACAGCACAAGTCCGCTGAATCTGTGGTTCGCTGATTTTCCGACCAAGCATCTGGCCAAAGGCTCCACGATTGAATTTACTTTCTTTTGGAGAGCCGAGCAGCGCTGGGAAGGGAAAAATTATTCAATCAGAATTGATTTGTAGAAATATCGCCGTTTGAAATCTTCTGATTCGCGCCGAACTCAAGCCAATTCCCAGCTTGGAATGATTTCCGCGTCCAACGATGGCATTGAAACATGGTTGAGTAATTTTCGCCCGGCCAGAATTCCAATCATCGCGGCGTTGTCGGTGCAAAGATTTTTTTCAGCCAGATGCAACGAAAAATTTTCACGCGCACAGGCCGCCGTCAATTCCCGCCGCAACGCGCGATTGCACGTCACGCCGCCGGAAGCCGTCACGCAACGAACGCCATTTCGTTTCGCCGCGCGAATGGTTTTGGTGACCAAAACGTCCACAATCGCCGCTTGAACGCTCGCGCATAAATCGCGGATTTTCTGCGCGTCGTTCAAAAGATTTGGATTGTCGCGCAAAAAATAACGCACGGACGTTTTCAGACCGCTGAAACTAAAATCATCGTTCGCCTCGTGAATGAGCGGACGCGGAAAATCGAATGCTTTCGGATTTCCCTGCTCCGCCAAGCGGTCAATTTCCGGCCCGGCGGGATACGGCAAGCCCATCAACTTGCCGGTTTTGTCAAAACACTCACCCGCCGCATCATCAATCGTCGAGCCGAGCACGCGATGCTTTAATTCCGATTCGACCAAAACTAGAATCGTGTGACCGCCGCTGACAATCAACGAAACATTCGGCTGAAAATCCGAAAAGCTGATTGCGGGCAGTTCACCGCGAATCCACGGCGAATACAAATGCGCTTCATGGTGATTGATGCCGACAAATGGTTTTCGTAATGCAAACGCGACCGCTTGCGCAGCTTTGAAACCGACCAGCAACGCCGTCGGCAAGCCCGGCCCTTGCGTGGCGGCTACGGCGTCCAATTGTCGCGGAGAAATGTTTGCGTCGCGTAAAGCCGTTTGTGCCACGGGCAAAAGATTTTTCAAATGCTCGCGCGCGGCGAGTTCCGGCACGACGCCGCCATATTCCGCGTGCAATTTGATTTGCGAGGAAACAGCATTGGACAGAATTTTTCCGTCGCGCACGACAGCCACGCTGGTTTCGTCGCAGGATGTTTCAAACGCAAGGACGGTCATTGTTTCGCCGCGACTTTTTCCGGCTTTGACAATTCGCCGTAGAGCAAAATGCCTTTGAGCAAATCCTGCGCGCGAATCAATTGCGTGTCTTGAATTTCTGCGATGCGAACGCGATTGGTTTCGTCGAGCGATTCAACGCCGCCGGGCGAACGCTTCAACAACAGCGCGGCTTGCTCGTTATCGGACACAGGCACATAAATGTCGGGCGTGATGCCGTGTTCGTGAATGACCCGGTGGCTCGGCGTGTAATACTTCGCAGTCGTCAATTTGAGCGCCGAGCCGTCGTCCAACGGAAAAATGCTTTGCACTGAACCTTTGCCAAACGTCTTTTCGCCGAGAACCACCGCGCGATGCAAATCCTGCAAACAGCCGGTGACGATTTCCGCCGCGCTGGCGCTGCCGAGATTCACGAGCACAACGATGGGTTCGCCTTTCAATTCATCGCCATGCCCATCGGCGAGGCGAACTGAATTTTCGCGCGGGTCGCGGCCTTCGGTCGTCACGACCAATTGTCCGCGCGGAAGAAATTTGCCGCAAACATTCACGGCTTCGTCGAGCAAACCGCCCGGATTCCAGCGCAAATCCAGAACCAACGCTTTCATGCCCTGCGCCTGAAGTTTTTTGATGGCGGCTTCCAATTCATCGCCGGTTTTATCCTCGAATTCCGTGATGCGGATATAACCGATTTTATCCGCGCCAAGCGGAAATTCCTTTTTGCCGTTGATGTCCTTGACCATGTCCATGCGAATGATGGCGCGCGTGAGGGTAAAATCTTTTTCCGCGCCGGACGATGGCCGTTGCACCGTTATGCGGACTTGCGTTCCGGGGTCGCCGCGCAATTCTTTCACGACATCTTCGAGCGACACTTTTTCGACGGATTGACCGTCCACTTTGATGATGCGGTCGCCGGATAAAATTCCCGCGCGAAAACCCGGTGAATCGTCCATCGGCGCGATGACGGTCACATAACCATCCTTCATCGCGACGACCAATCCCAGTCCGCCGAATTGCCCTTCCGTGTCGTCCTGCAACTGCTCGTAATCATCCGCATCCATGAATTCACTGTGCGGGTCGAGCGAGCCGACCATGCCCTTGAGCGCCGAATAAACCAATTGGCGATACGTCAGATTCGTGCCGTCCACGTAACTCGTGCGGACTTTCTGCAAAACGTCGGCGAAAAGTTGCAGATTGGCGTCTTGCGAATCATCGGGATTGGCCGCGCGCGCTGAACTCAAATAAATTTTTGCGCCGACAATCAGATTGATTGCCAGCAGCGCCGCGACCAGACCAAAAATCAAACGCCGTTTCATAGCCGGAAAATTCTAACACAAAGTCTCAATGACACAATTGTTTGGATGCCGCGCAACGGATTTTATTCAATTTCGCTTCAAAAGTGTTTCCACAAATGGCAAATCCGCCGGTGTTGTCACTTTGGGATTCGGCGTCGCGCTTTCCACCAATCGAACCGGCTGGCCAGTCAATTCGCACGCCGCCGTGTCGTCGGTGAAAATCAGATTCTTTTGTCGGGCTGTGGCAATTGCGCGCCGGATGATTTCCACGCGAAACGTCTGCGGCGTTTGCACTGACCACAATTTTGAACGATCCAGCGTGCGAGAAATTGTCTGGCCATCGCCCGATTCTTTGATGGTGTCGGTAATGCGTTGCGCCGCCACCGCCGCACCGATTTCGTGCGCCGCAATAATTGTCATTTCAATCAATCGTTCACTGACACAAGGCCGCGCGGCGTCGTGAATCGCCACGATTTCAACTTTCGGCGATAGCGCTTCCAATCCGTTCCAGACGGAATCTTGTCGTTCTGCACCGCCAATAACGATTTGAAACGGTTTGTTGAATTGGAATCGCTGGGCAAGTTCAGAAAATTTATTCTGCGTTCCATCGCGAATAACAAGGATGATTTCGTCAATGCACGATGCGTCGTTGAATTTCTTCCAAGTGTGCGCGATGACGGGACAACCGGCGATTTCCAGCCACAATTTGTCCGCGCCCATGCGGGTGCTTTTTCCGGCGGCCACGAAGATTGCGGCGTTCATTTTAGAAAATTGCCGCGACGGTTTTTAGCCGATGCGCCAGACGATGCGCGCTTTGTTCAAATCGTAGGGTGACATTTCCATTTTCACGCGGTCGCCGACGGTGAGACGGACAAACCGTTTGCGCATTTTGCCGGAAATGGTCGCGAGCACTTGATGCTTGTTGTCCAGTTCGACACGAAACATTGTCCCCGCCAGCACGGTCAAAATACGGCCTTCTACTTCGATGTGTTCTTCCATGAATCGGGAATCAGTCTAGCGAAGGCCGTTCGGTCAAGCGATAAAAATCTCGTCGTAAAAAGGCGCGAGGCGACGCTCACAAGGAACATCGCCCCGGCCACTAAATGCGTTCGGAAATTAATAACGCTCACGCCGACCGCCACGGTCGCCGCCGCCGCTGTATTCACGGCGCGGACCGCGGTCATTGCGCGGACGCTCTTCTTTCGGACGAGCGACATTGACTGTCAATTGACGCTCGGATAAGGTCGAGCCATGCAAGGCTTGGATAGCCTTCTGGGCTTCTTCCGGCGTGGACATGGTCACAAACGCAAAACCGCGTGAACGGCCCGTCATTCGATCCATCATCAGATTCGCTTCGACGACCGTGCCATGCGCGGAGAACGCCTCGTGAATCTCGTTTTCAGTGGTGTTGAAGGAAAGATTTCCCACAAACAATTTCGTACTCATTTTCTCTCTTGCTGTTTGAACTAACCGCCTTCCTGGACTGTTCCCGACTGCCGGGTTTCAAATCATCACTGAACTGCGTTCACCTGAAGATTCACCATGACCTAATTGTGGCAAGTTATCCAACAAACGGTGTAATTCTAACAAGCCTGAAATAAAATGCAAGCAAAATTGGAATTCACTGATTACAAATGAGTTAAGCCGTTTCTACATTGCCGGTTGCCGCTTCAAAACCCTGAATTGCAGCCATATTTATCAATCTTCACCAAGCCCATTTTAGAAATCCATTGACTAGCTGTTTATATCGTGTATAAACAGTAAATACAAATGCCGCCTGAACGCAAAAAATTTCTCATCGGCCCGATTTCATCGGCTGCCGACGGCACGTTGTATCAGCAAATCGTTGACCGCGTGAAACGCGAAATCAGTGAAGGCCGCCTCAAACCCGGCGCAGCGTTGCCGTCGTTCCGCGCGCTGGCGGAGGATTTGCTCGTTAGCATCATCACCGTCAAGCGCGCCTATGAGGAACTCGAACGCGAGGGAATTATTTTCAGGCGGCAGGGACTCGGCACGTTCGTTGCCGAACAAGGTCACAACCGCAGCCGCGAAGCGAAATTGAACGCGGCGGAAAAATTATTCCGCGACGCCGCGCGCGAAGCGGCGGAAGCCGGATTGAAATCAAATGAGATTCTCGAACTCGCCCAACAAGTCATCAAAGAAAGAGAAAAACCATGAACACGAACGCCATTGAAATTCGCGGACTCGTCAAAAATTATCCCGCGTTCAAACTCGGCCCGCTCGACCTCACCGTGCCGCGCGGCGCGATTTACGGACTCATCGGACCAAACGGCGCGGGCAAAACTACTGCCATAGATTTGATTTTCGGCATGGGCAAAAACGACGCCGGCGAAATCCGCGTGCTCGGCCTCGACCATCGCACCAACGAAGTCGAACTTAAACGCCGCGCCGCCTACGTCGGTCCCGATTTGAATTTTCAAGTCTGGGGCAAAGTCGGCAAAGCCATCCGCTTCGTGCGCGGATTTTATCCCGATTGGGACGACAATTATTGCGCCGCACTGATGAAAGAATTTCATTTAAGCGACACCGACAAAATCGCCACCCTTTCCTTCGGCGCAAAAACGAAATTAAGTCTGCTCCTCGCGCTTTCGCGCCGGCCGGAAGTTTTGATTCTTGACGAACCAACCACCGGCCTTGACGCCGTTTCCAAGCAACAGGTTTTCGGCGAACTGCTCAAAGCCGTCGAGGGTGGCGAACGCACCGTGCTGATTTCCTCGCACGGCTTGAGCGACATCGAACGCTTCGCCGACCACGTCGGCATGATCAAAAACGGCAAACTGCTGCTCGCAGGCCGCATGGACGAAATCGTTGACCGTTTCCGCTTCGCCGAATTTTTCAGCGACAACGGAGTGGAATTTCAAAATCGCAATGGCTTCATCATTTTGAAACACGACGAAAACCGCTGGCACGCGCTGATTGACCAAACAAGCGACGTTCAAAACTGGCTGCAAACTCGTGGCGCAAAAGAAATTTCACTCACGCGCGTGACACTGGAAGATTTGTTCGTCGCGCTCGCCAAAGACGAGGAGGCCAAATGAAATTGATTATTCTCGACCATTTTCGACGCCGTTGGTTTTTGTGGACGGCATTTTGTTTGTTGAATTTAACGCTCGGATTATTTCTTAACAATGCAGAGCCAGCTTTATTTCCAATTTTTATCGCCTTCCCGCTGATTATTGGTCCCAATTTATGGTTTCAAGAAATACAAGCAGGCTATCCTCGCGTTTTATTGGGGCTGCCTTTGGGCGCATTGGAAATTGGCCGCACATTGTGGTTTTTATCAGTTGGCATTGCTTCGCTTATTGCATCCAGCTTTAGTCTAGTCGGCTTAATCATCGCAAAATGCTTTTGGGCTGCGCATCTTGGCTTTTACAACTGGCTGCTATTTTCTTTTGTAAGTCTATTTATGTTTGGCGGAATGTTCGGACTTTTAACCTGCTTGACTAATCCCATCAAGAAAGTTGGCAGGCCGATTTATGGCATTTTGACTTGGGTTTGTTTTATGGCTGTTTTTTATTTTATAGCAAGCAATTATTCTCCGTTGATTAAATTGACTTTATTCTTTTTGATTTCAGGCACATTGACAATTTTAGGCTGGATAAGAGTCGAAAGCTTGATTGTTGATTATGGTGAACATCGCGCAGCTTCACAAGCAAGTTCACCACGTCAATTCAAAGTGCCAATAGGTTTTGGCGGAATTGGTTTTTTACTTGCGACAGCTTTTATTCAAATTTGGAGTTTCGGATTTTATTTCCTAATCATCACAAGCCTTTTGACATTCTTTACAAAGCATACATTCGACTGGCATCAC
Organism: Verrucomicrobiia bacterium; assembly: GCA_035545995.1. Lineage (GTDB taxonomy): Bacteria > Verrucomicrobiota > Verrucomicrobiia > Limisphaerales > UBA11358 > UBA11358. The sequence goes on along the minus strand of DASZXH010000011.1, from coordinate 6,274 downwards.
CTGACCCATAATCTTGGCAGCTATGTTCCATTCTTTTTTATTTTTTTTGGGGGTTATTCATTCCTTTCCGGCGGTCTCAATTTGCGATTGTTCCGAGCCATGCCACTGTCACCTAACAAAATCGCAGCTACATTTCCATCTGTTTATATTTTGCCGCTACTCACTTTGTTTTTGGCCTTTACTCTTTTGGCTTGGAAAGAAACAGGAAGTTTTGAATGTGTTTCTTGGATTAAAGTAGAACTTCTCGGAATCGCGCCCGCTTGCTTTTTTATTGCGGTTGCGATTTGGAATCCAACCCTTAATTTCATTAAAACTTTCTTTGTGGTGGTTTTTGTAATTTCCACATTTATTCCCGCCTTTTACCAGTTCGCAAACATGAATGAAACTGGTTTGCCATTCTGGTTCATTGCAATTTTTGATTTAATCTTGGTCACTTTTTATTTTTGGATCATGTCCAAAATTATTTCTCAAAGCAGCAGTGCATATCGCCCACGCCAAAATCAAATTGGCAATCGCTGGAATTGGGGACGCTGAAACTTATTCCACCTCACGCCAATCCAAAACTTTCAACTGCACGTTGCGATTGCCGTTGAATTGATTGATTTGCGGCTGAAATGCCAAATCAAATTTGCCGACCGGCAACGATTTGTCGCCGCCGTTCCACCAAACCACCTCAAACATTTGCGATTTGCGATTTGCGATTTCGGATTTGCCATTCGGCAATTCGCCATCGGCCATCGGCAATTGCTCCACCCACATTTTGACGTGCTGCTTTTCCTTGCCCATGCGCAGCAGCGGTCGCGCGTGCGACAAATTGCGCGCGTAGAATTGCACCGCCGGATTCCCCTGCCCGTGCGGTTTCAATTTTTCCAATTCAGCGAGCAGTTCAAAACTGACTTCGCTCAAATTGACTTCCGCATCTAATCGCAACGGCGGTTGCAAATCATCCGTTTTTAATTTCAAGCGCACGAGCTCGTTTAATTTTTCGCGCAGCAAATCAATTTTGCCCGGCAAAATGCTCAAACCGGCGGCCATCGCGTGACCACCGTGACGCAGCAGCAAACCGTCGCATTCGCGCAGCGCCGCCGCCAAATCAAAACCGGCGATGCTGCGACCGGAACCGCGCATTTCACCATTTTCGCCGCCGATGATAATTGTCGGGCGATAAAATTCCGACAGCACGCGCGACGCGACGATGCCGACGACGCCGATGTGCCAAAGCAATTCGCCTTCGACGATAACGAAATCGTTTTGCGCGTCGAATTTGGAGCGAATCGCGCCGATGACTTCTTCGACCATCGTTTTCTCAATTTTTTGCCGCTCGCGATTGCGCAAATCCAGATTTTGCGCCAGCGGCATCGCCGTTTCCAAATTTTCGGCAAGGAGTAAATGCAATGCTTCTTCCGCCGTCTCCAAACGTCCGGCGGCGTTCAAGCGTGGCGCGAGTTGAAAACCGACTTCGTAAGCGCCGATTTTGTCCGGCGATTCAGCCACTTTTTTCAACGCCAGAATTCCGGCGCGTTTGGTTTCGTTCAACTGCCGCAATCCGGCGGAAACCAAAATTCGGTTTTCGCCAATCAACGGAACCAAATCCGCAATCGTGCCGAGCGCGACCAAATCCAAAAATGGTTTCAAATCCAATTCCGCCGCGCCGGGCAAATTCATTTCGCGCCCGCGTTTCAAAACGGCGTGAGCCAATTTGAAAGCGAGGCCAGCGGAACAAAGCTCGCAAAAGTTTTTAATTTTTAATTTTGAATTTTGAGTTAATTGCGGATTAACGAGAGCAACCGCATCCGGCGCAGGATTTGAGATTTGATGATGGTCTAAAACAATTACGTCTATGCCGCGCTCCCGCAATTTTTGGATTGTTTCAACAGCGGTTGAACCGCAATCCACGGCAAGCAGCAGTTTGACAGGAAATTTCTTGAGGCAATTTTCCACGCCGTCGGCGCTCAAACCGTAACCTTCGTCCATGCGGCTGGGTAGATAGAATTCGACGCGCCAGCCGAGCGCGCGCAACACTTCGACAAGCAACGCGGTTGAGGTCACGCCATCCACGTCATAATCGCCGAAGATGACGAGCGATTCATTTTGTTCGCGCGCGCGGAAAAGCCGTTCGACCGCTTTGTCCATGTTTGGCAGCAAAAACGGGTCGGACAAATTTTTGAGGCGCGGTGAAAGGAAATTTTCAATCACAGGAATTTCATTGAAACCGCGATTGATGAGGCACTGTGCGAGTAATGGCGAAATTTTCAGTTCCGTCGCGATTTGTCCGGCGAGCAATGGTTGTGAAGGCGCAAGTGACCAGCGAAATTTCATTTCTACGCAGATTACGCCGCCAGCAAAAATAAAAAAGTCGAATCAATCGGTCCTGGCGTGCAATTTTTCGCGGCGCGCAACAATCACCGATAAAACAATGCAGGTCAAAAAGATTCCGGCGATGACGAGCAAGGAAATCAGCGTCGGGATTTCAACCTGAAACCATTGTGGTTCGCGCCCGTGCGGTGAAAGCAACATTTTGACGCCGACAAACACCAATACTGCAGCGAGGCCGGTTTTCAGGTAACGAAAATAATCAATCGCCTCGGCCAGTACGAAATAGAGCGAGCGCAAACCGAGAATGGCAAAGACATTTGAGGTGAAAACGACAAACGGTTTGGTGGTCACGGCAAAAATTGCGGGAATGGAATCGAGCGCAAAAATGAGGTCGGTGAATTCAATCAGAAACAGGACAAAAATAAAAGGCACGACGCCTTTACCGGATTGGTTGACCATGAATTTAGGAAAGAATTTTTTGGTAAAACGGATAGCAAAATTGTCTTCGGGATTTTCCGGTTTGCCGCCGGAGAAAAACATTTTAGAGCCGGTGAACACGAGAAACGCGCCGAGCAGATAAAGAATCCAGCCGAATCGCCGGATGAGTTCGATGCCGGCCAAAATCATGATGCCGCGCATGACGAGCGCGCCGAGGACTCCCCAAAAAAGCAGCCGGTGGCGTGATTCGGGAGCGACTTGAAAATATGAGAAGATGACGGCGATGACAAAAATGTTGTCGAGCGACAAGGAGTATTCAATCACGTAGCCGGTGACAAATTCCACGGCTTCTTCATGATTGCGCCAATAAGCCAACAAGCCGGCAAATAACATCGCCAATGAAAACCAAAGCGCGCTCCACGCGAGCGCTTCCTTGAATTTGACCACGCGTTCACGTCGGTTAAGCACTCCTAAATCCAACGCGAGAAAAACCAGGATGCAGATGATGAATCCAATCCAATGCCAGGGCGTGATTTCTGTCATTTGCGATTTACGATTTACGATTTACGCGCCAACTGCAATGCCAATCGTAAATGGCAAATCGCAAATTTTCACACCCTTGTCGCGGGAGCATTTTGCATTGTCACTTGCGACGCGCCGATGTTCGGGCGGTTGCCTTTGTGCCACCACAACACGAACACGCTGGCGATGTAAATCGAGGAATACGTGCCGGTGATGATGCCGACAAGGAACGTGAAGGCAAAATCGTTGATGACACCACCGCCAAAAATGAACAGCGACAGCGTCGCTAGAAACACCGTGCCGCTGGTGATGATGGTGCGGCTTAAAGTCTGATTCAGCGCTTGATTGATGATTTCCTTGAATGTGCCGCGCATTCCCAACTTCAAATCTTCACGAATCCGGTCGAAGATGACGATTTTGTCGTTGATGGAGAAACCGATGATAGTCAAGACCGCCGCGACGACCGTGGCGTTGAATTGCCGCCCGGAAACCGCGTTGGCGATGCAATAACAACCGATGGCCAGCAACACATCGTGAATGACAGCGACAATCGCGCCGACGGCAAATGAAAATTCATAACGGAACGCGACATAAACCAAAATGCCGAACAACGACAGCAAACAGGCGACAATCGCGGAATTGCGAACGTCTTCGCCGACCGAGCCGCCGACATTGAAACTACGGACAGTTTTGAATTGCGCCTGCGGAAATTTTTGCTCAAGCGCCGCGTTGACTTTTTGTGCGGAACCGGACGAAGTCGTGACGTTCAGGGTTTCCAGACTGCTGGAAACGTCTTTTTGATATTGGATTTGCGAATCTTTTTCGCCCAAATCATTCAATGCCGACCGGATTTGATCCACGCCAATTTTTTGCGAGAAACTGAATGTCGTGCTGTCGCCGCCGCGAAAATCCACGCCGAATAATTTTTCGCCGCGGAAAAATCCGCCGTATGCGACGGCAGCAATCGCAAACACCCACGACAAAATGAAAACAGGTTTGGCGATGGCCATAAAATTGACCTTTGCGCTTTTGATGATGTGCAGCATCGGCAGCGACTTGAGCCAGTTGCGGTTGAGCAGAAAATTGAAAATCAATCGCGTCACGACCAATGCCGTGAACAAGCTGGCGGCGACACCGATGGTCAGCGTCACGCCGAACCCTTTGATTTCGCCCGTGCCCATGATAATCAGGATGATGGATGAAATGAGCGTCGTGACGTGCGAATCGAAAATCGTGCCGAACGCACGTGCGTAGCCGGCGTCAATTGCGCCGCGCAACGATTTGCCTTTGGCGATTTCTTCGCGCAGACGCTCGTAAATCAGCACGTTCGCGTCCACCGCCATACCGATGGTCAAAACCACGCCCGCGATGCCGGGCAACGTCAGCGTTGTGCCGACCGAGCACATGACGCCGAGCAAAATAATGATGTTGGTGACGAGCGCGACATTGGCCGTCAATCCCGCAATCCAATAATAGCAAAGCATGAATGCGGAAACCAAAATAACGGCGGCGATGGAAGCGCGAATACCGCTGCGGATGGAATCCTGACCCAGCGTGGCCGAAACATCGCTGGAAGAATCAATTTTCAACGGCGCGCGCAACGGATTTTTCAGGACGTTGGCAATACTGCGAGCTTCTTCATCAGAATAACTGCCGGTAATTTGACCTTCGCCACCTTCAATTGCGCCCTTGATTGCCGGCGCGGTTACTAATTCACCATCAAGGACGATGGCCAAGCGATGTTCAAAACCTGTCTGCGGGTCGGGCGCATATTCACGCGTCACTTCGCCAAATCGCTTTCCGGCAGCGGGAGTCAGTTCGAAATTGATTTGAAGATTGCCCATACCGTCGCGCGAAACGCCGGCGTTTGCGACAATATCACCGGACAAACCCGGTTCGGCCTTTTTCTTCACCACATAAATTTCAGACGGCTGCTGTTTTCCATCCTTTGGAGGTAAAACATGGCGTAACACTTCATAACCCGGTGGTATGGGCTGAAGGATCTTTCCAGTGCTTTCATCAATGTATTGATTGCTATCGTCCTTCACCATCCGAAATTCCAGGAATGCCGCCTGTTGAATCTGTTTCTGCGCGCTTTCCTTGGCGGATTGCGACAAGCCCGGCAATTGAATCAAGATGCGATTGCCGCCCGCTGATTGAATCACCGGCTCAGCCACGCCGAATTTATCAATGCGTTTACGCAGGACTTCGATGGCTTGCAAAATCGCGCCGCTCGTTTCCGTTGCGCTGGCAACATGATTCGTGTCTCCGGACGCGGCGGCGAGTGCGTTCGTGTCCATTTCGACGAGAAACGACGTGCCACCTTGTAAATCCAAGCCAAGCTTTATTTTGCCGGAAGCCTCGCGTTGAAGTTGATTCAAAATGAACGTATTCGGATACAATTCATTTTTGGCGTCAATCAGGAAATATTTTTGAATACTGTTCGTGCCGATGGCTTCCTGTAAATTGGCAAATTCGCTGTTCGTGCCGGCCTTCTGAAGTTCAGTTGCCCGCGTCAAAATGTTCGTGAACGTCGCGTCCTGATTTTCCGCGCGCGCGGCGAATTGCTGAATCAAATCGCGCGAGGTCGGTGGATAAATCTGGTAAAGCGACCACAGGACAATGAGGACAACGACAATGAACCAGCCAAAATTATTCTTTTTCATGAACAGATTAGGATTCGGTCGCGCCGCCGGATTCGATGACTTCCGCCACGGAAGCCTTTGTCACTTCCATTTTCGCGTCGGCGGAACGGAGCGAAACGCTTTTGTCTTTGACCGTGATAACCACGCCGATGATGCCGCTGGACGTGACCACTTTGTCGCCGGATTTCAGCGATTCCAGCAATTTCATCTGCTTTTTGCGCTGCTGTTGCTGCGGACGAATCATCAAAAAATACAGGATGACGAACATCAACACAAAAAGGATAATCGGACTGCCAAACAATCCTTGCATTGGTGTTGCTGTGGTGGCTGGCGCATTTGTCGGCGCAGCAGTT
>DASZXH010000010.1:0-8009 GCA_035545995.1 Verrucomicrobiia bacterium | reverse complement strand
AGTTTTCCAGATAACGTGCTGTCCACCTGTCGCGCGCTGACGCCGATGCCGCTGCCATCGGTGATGTTATCCTGCCAGACCACGAAACCGCCATTGGTGTTCAACGCCACGTCGGGGCGGACTTGATCTCCCGGCAACGAGCCGATGATGGCATACTCGCTTCCATTGGTCACATATTGATTCGCTTGGCCAAAAACGGCGAAAGGCATTGCAAAAAACAATCCTCCGCAAAAGCAGGCGGCAATCCGACGAACTAACGGCAAACACATAAGAGATTTTTTTCAGATTTTAATCTTAATCAGTCGTTTTGTCCAAAATTCTTTTGTCAAAACATGTCCGCCGCGCAAAAACCGGCGCGGCCAGATTTCTCATCCAATACTTCAAATTCATTATACTAAATTAACGCTGTCTGCTGCGGGCGCGAGGATTGTTCCAATGCCGCCAGCAACCCCTTGAATCCCCATCGCGCGTATAATTCGCGCAACAACCCATTATCCGCGTTTTTTTCAACCATTTCACCGGCTGAAAATTCGCAGGGCAAATTTTCATTCAAGCGCGTCAATTCGCGGTTGCGCCGGACGATTTCTGCCGAACCGCGCAATGATGCGCGCAGTTTTTCCGATTTCACTTCGTCCAGCCGCTCAAAAATGCCTTCAACCGAACCGAATCGGTTCAACAAATCGGCGGCAGTTTTGGGGCCGACTCCGGGCACGCCCGGAATGTTATCCACGCTGTCGCCCATCAAACTCAACCAATCCACGATTTGTGCCGGCTCGACACCGGCCTTGTTTCGCACCTGTAAATTCGTCCAAACCGTTTCGCTTTTGTCATTCGGATTCAACAATCCGATCTGCGGCGAAACCAACTGCATAAAATCTTTGTCCGAACTGGCGATAATCACATTCAGACCGGCTTGCGCCGAGCGCCGCGCAATGCAAGCGATGTAATCATCCGCTTCAATCCCTTCACGACAAAAGGACGCAATATTCATCGCCTGCAACCAGCGAACAATTTCGTCGAGCTGCGGCTTCAGGTCGTCGGGCATTTCCGGCCGTTGCGCCTTGTATTCCGGCAAAGCGGCGATCCGTTCCCGGCTCAAGCCGCCATCCCACACAACCATCAAATGCGTCGGCTTAAGACCTTCCCGCATTTTCGACAGCATTTTGACAAAACCGTAAATCGCATTGGTTGGCTGTCCGTCCGGCGCTCTCAAATGACGAATCGCATGAAACGCGCGATAGGCATAAGCATGACCGTCAATAATCAGCAACCGATCCACAAAATTCCAACACTTCAAACATTTCTCGAACTTCTCAAAGACTCTGCGACTGCGGCGTTTTTATTTAGCGGGCAACTTGGCTGGCTCAACCGTCTCGCTGATCTGGCCGGCATTGGCCGGTTGCGGCGGCAGCGGCTGCGCAAACGGCAATTCATCGTCTGAATGGACGCGATTGCCCGCCGGGTCCACAATCGTGGCCGTGACAAAAATCATCAAATTCTTTTTGACCGTGGTTTTGGTCGAGCTTTGAAATAATTTACCCACCAGCGGCAAATCGCCGATGAACGGCACTTTGTCGTTTTCACTGTTGACCGTCGAGGAAACCAATCCGCCGACGACAACGGTTTGGTTGTCCCAAACATTCACGGTAGTGACGACCTGCCGGATGGTGAAATCCGGCAGAACGATGGGCAATTGCACCACGTTAAGACCGGAAGTGACGTTGGGAATGGCTGGCACCGGATCGTAGCCGTTGAAATCGGTCAATGAAGGAATCAACGTGAGATTGATGGTGTAACCGTCGGACAAAACATAGGGCACAATATCCAGCAACGGGCCGGTTTCCACTTGCTGGATGTTAACCGTGATGGCCGAGGTGCCGGGATTGAAGGTGTTGTTCTGCGCTTGCGCGGCATTCACGACGCCCAATGCCAATAACGGCAGGAACGTTGACTTAAAAATTCGGTGAGCTTTATGCGTTTTCATTTCCATTCACTAAATTGGTTCGAGGTTTATTGTGTTCCCGTGCTGGTTGTGGCGGCGGTGCCCTGTTGGAAACTGAAGCCGGTGATAACCGTGATGACTTTGGTCGCGCGCATTTCAGTTTGCCGTCCGCTGGTGGTGGTGACTTCCGGTTCGGCCAGCTCTTCGGCGCCGATTCTTTGTTCCAACGCGTGTATTGCCACACGGAAATTCGGATCGGTCAAAATGCCTGTTAGGGTCGCAACCGTAGGAAGCGATTGATTGATTTGGCCGGCGCCAGGCAGGGAAGAGGAGCCAAAAATAGATTGATCCGACGAAGAGCCGGGAATGATGTTCGCGACCGTATTGCCCGGGAATGCGCCCAACGGATTGGCCGCTGAAGCCGGCACCGTGAGTGAAGGCGAACTGCCGCCGCTTCCCACCACAGAATGGCCAAGATTGAATTGCCCAAGATACCAGTCAAAACCCAAACCGCGGGAATCGTCCTGTTCCACTTCAATAAATCGCGCCTTGAGATGGACTTGTGGTGCCACTTCATTCAACGATTGAATGGCATTTTCGATGATGTCCAAGTCCTGCATGGTCGCGCGCACATAAAGCTCGCCCAGCCGGTCGTTGAAGAAAATGCTCTTGGGCGGATTCAAATCCACGCCGAGCGTGGTGAAAAAGTTTCGCGCTTGAACGCTAATATCCACCGTGTTGGTGTGCAGCGTGACATATTGCAGGCCGCCACCGTTTTGATCGTTTCCCCCGCCGCCGCCGCCCCCGCCGCCACCCCCCCCATTGCTGGTTTGACGGAAGCTGCCTTGTCCCGGAGCAACATTGATGACTGGAACCGCCGCACCACCTTGATTCTGGCCACTACCGCCCCCGCCACCGCTACCACCACTACCCCCGCTGCCGCTGCTGGTGTTGTTAACAGAACCAAAGCTGAACGAGCTTACGCTTTCCAAACCTTGATAAAATGTGTTCGGGTCAATGCGGAAATGACGACTATAAAGTTGAGGTTGGTCGGCTCCTTTTGCGGCAAACACGATGGCATAATCCTGGATCGTGTATTGAATCGGATGGTCCGCGACCTGCTGAATAGCGTCCAAAACATCCGCCAGCCGCACATCAACCAGCGGTGGATTGATTTTGATAATGACAGAATTGATGTCCACGGATTCCCCGCCGCCGGTTGAAGCAGTAATAGGCAGGCCTGTGTTTGGATCAATCTGTTGCGCGGCAGGTTGTCCACCCGGTTGTCCGCCGCGACCAAAATCGGGGGGAGCCGTTGTGGCAACCGCGTTTTGCGTGTTGGGATTGATTAAAAAGTTAATGCCTTTTTTGTCCGGGTCACGCGATTTGGTCTGCTCGCTCAAATTTCGTATCACTTCGCTCAAGGGCAAGCCATCACAACCAAAATCAAGCCGGATGCGGTCCAGCTTACTGGCGATGATTTCGCGTCCCGGGCCGGTATGAACCAGATTGGTCAAGGCGTAGGGATTAGGCGTCGGCAACTGTTTATTTTTCACCGGCGCTTCCCACGCTTTGCCGACTTGCACCATGCGGTTGACGTTGTCGGCGACATGAACATTTTCGGTTTGAGCGTATTTGGCTTGCCTGACCAGATTCAAATAATAAATGGCTCCCGTATTGTTGGGGTCTATTTTTAAAGCCTGATTCAATTTGACTTCAGCTTCTTCAAGCTTTCCCATCTCGTAGAACAATTTGCCGTCACGCACCAAAGTGTTCGCGTCAATCTTTTCATTAACGATGGCTGGCACTTGTTGCAAAGTCGTGTCATCGGGAACCTGCCCACGCATGGCGGCAATTTTTTGGTCGTTTTGCTTTTTGAATTCGCGCGCGGTTGCATTTTGCGGGTCAATCTTCAATACGCGGGTGACTTGCGTGTCAGCTTCGCGGAAATCTCCCTGTTGCTGGGCAATCCGGGCGAGTTGAAGGCGCGTTGAGGTCAGCCCCGCGATGGTTTGTTCCTTTTCCGCGTCCACGCCGGCACCGATTTGCGTTACGAGTGAGAGCGCGTCTTCATACGCCTTGGCGGCGGCATTCAAATCTCCGCGGGAAACGTCGGTTTGAGCCTCCGTGAGTTTTGTGCGCAAAAGCAACGTGTTGGCCTGACGCAACACGGCTTCGGTGGCGGCGGTGTCCGCCGGATTGCTTTGTGCCGGCGCATTGCTGATGGCGGCAAATGTCAAAATGAGACCCAATGAAACAGAAACTGCTTTTGTCATGTTTTAAACAAGTTTGTCGGAATCAGCGCCGCAAAATATCAGCGTTCTCCCGCATCATTATTGATTATACGGCAATGTCGTTTTTTTCTGGTTTGATAAAGCGGATAATACCACTTCGTTCTGGTTGATGGCAACGATATTATACGAATCGTTGCCAAATTTTAAAACAGCGCCCACACGCTGGCTGAACCATTTCTTGGCTTCAGGGTCATATTTCAAATCCGCCATGTAACCGTCCACGCGCCGGAACGGTTTGTCCTTGGACAGAACCGCTTCCTCGCCGGTGTCAGCCAAAGTCAAAACCAATTGCGTCGGATCATCCACCGGTCCCTTCACATCGCGAATGGTGTAAGTTTCATTTTTGTCACCCTTTGAGGAATAGTGCTGCCGCCGCGCACGAAGTGAAGGTGTCGGCGCTGCCTGACGTTCCACACTGATGATGTAACGCGCGCCAAATTCATTGGTCTGCACGGAATCCAGGGTCAAAATAAGATAAAGTGGCGTGATTTGCGTGACGGTCACCAGATTCACTTCATTTCCGGTGTGGAGTTTGATTAAATCGCCATTTACCATCCGCTGCCACTGCACCGGATTGAACAAGCGGTTCGTCGTTTCAAAATCAAGGTTGTAAGGCGACTGCACTCGTTGAATGGCGTTGCTTTCTGAAGCCAAATCCAGTGGAGGCAGAGGTTTCACTGGACGCTTGATAATACCGATGTGTTTTTCCTCCAAAGCATCATGATCACGCGCGATCATCGCCGGCAGCAACGCCGCAAAGGCGACCAATCCCAGCAATACAATGCCGAGCAAAATTTTCTCGTAATGTTTTTTTAGGAAATCCATGCGACTATTTCTTCGGCAATAATTTCACAATATCCAAATCCAGAGTGACACTTAAAAGTTGTTCGTTCAAAACCGTCTGCAACCCGCCTCTACCCACAACGTTGGCGCCGGGCGCGGCTCCGATTGCCGGTGGCGGCATCATTCCTGGCGGCGGCGCACCGTAGGGATAATTATTTGGTCCCGCCGGCGCGCTGGAACCGGCGGTGGAAGCGCGCTGGACGTTGATGCCTTTTACAATAAATCCATTGGCTGAAGACGAGAGTTTTGAAAGCACACTCGCCAAATCCTGACTGAAACAGCGAAACGTGATTTCGTAGGGAGTGATAACCGCCAAATCATTGGTGGTGGAAGTTGAATCAAAGTAATCTGATTGCGAGCCGTTCGCGTCGTCAGCCGAAACGCGCGCGCGCCGGATGTTGTCCAGCGAATTGATTTTTGCCGCGAACAGAATTTCTGCGATGGCTTTGACTTCGCCAAGCTGCACCGAGAGCGGAAGCAAACTGTCCGGCGCGAATTTAACCAGCGACCGCTCGGCTTCAAACGAGAAATTGTATTGTGGCGGCAATAAAACGCTGGCATTTTGCGCCTCATGCTGAAGCGAATCAATCGTGCGGCGCAAAGCGCCGGCAAAAGCCTCGCTACTGACATGACCATCAACCGCAGTCGGAATCGGCGCAATCGGCTGAAAATAATTCGTCGCCTGCGCAATCCAGGCGCGCACCTCTTTTTCCTGCTGGCGCGCGGCTTCGATATTGTCAACCTTGTCGTTGCCCGGCGACGGATTCTGATTGTTCAAATCCGACAACGCGCTATACGCCTCGTTCAGCGTTGACATTGCCTTGTTGTTGCGCTGCCAATTTTTGAAAAAATAAATTCCCGCCACCGCCAGCAGGCCGACGGCCAGAATGACGACAACCACAAAAAATAAATTTCTTTTGACCCAAGCCATTTTAAAGATTCAGCGGATTTTTAAGCGCGACCGAAATGCCAAAAGTAAAAGTGCCCGACGCGTCGTCCGGCGTGATTTGGCCGGAAAGTTGGGTTCCTTTGGGATCAAAAAGCGGGCTGCTCTTTAACGCGTTTTCCACGGCGTAAGCGATTTCCGTGTTTGCCGACGGATCAACGTTTGAAAGGCTCACCGCGCGACAAATTACGGTAATGGTTCCCGCCGGCACGGAATTGGTCGTCGCGGCATTATCGGGCGTGTTGTTTTGAGGCGGATAACCGCCGGGGTTGCCGCCAAACGGACCGCCGCCGGGATATTGGCCGTGGAATGGCACTGGATTATTGCCGGAAACGTCAGTTCCTGTGGCGGCCGACATGCTGGTAAGCTGTTCAACCCAAATGCCCGCCTGAACTCCGGGTTTTTGCGCCGATAGTTTTTTTTGAACATCCGCTTCGGCGGTGATCAATGAACGACGGAATTCCGCCAGAGTTTCGCCCCAATAATACCTGTCCTGAATCCAAGTTGCGATTTGTGTCGCGTCCTTTTGACCGGCCAGAAGCGCGCCATGCGCCTTTTTGAATCGCTCGGATTTACTGGTCAAAACCTGCACGTCCGGCTGAACTTTTTGCAATTCGTCCTCTTTCGATTTGGCCAGTTTTTCATACAACAACCCAACGCCAAATGCCACCAAAACCAAACTGCATACCGTGGCGATAAAATAAGGCTTTTTCTCGTTGAATCGCTGCCAGCGCAACGTGCTTTCCGGCATTAGATTCATTTCCACCGGACAATTCGCCGCGTTGCGCAACGCCAGACCCACAACTTCGCCGAGCGAATTCGCCACGCGCGCAAGTTCTTCGAGATTGACCGCCGGATCAATCTGCACGTTGCGGAACGGATTAAAATACTCGACCGGCACATTGAGTTTTTCCGCGAAAAATTGCGCGGTATAAGGCATCAACGATGCGCCGCCGGCCAAAAACAATCTTTGCGGCGCGGAGCCGCCCTGTTGTCCGCGATAAAACTGCATGGTCTGGTTGACCTGAATGTGCAGTTTGGTCATGAATTGCCGCGCAATCTTGGAAATGGCCGCTTGATTGGCGTTTTCCGGTTCTTCGTAAGCGCCGCCGAGACTGACAAATCCTTCTTTGACTTTGATTTGTTCGGCGATGTCAAATTTCAACTTCGCCTCGTTCGCAAAATCCTGCGTGATGGAGTTCGCGCCCAAACTGATGCTGCGGGAAAAAACTTTGCCTTTTTCAAAAAACAGCAGATTGCTCGTTTTGGCGCCGATGTCCAATAACATGGTGCAATCTTCGAGTTCGCCGTAATTATATTTGAAGGCGTTGCACAAAGCGGCGGGAGAAGCGTCGCATAGATTCAATTTCAATTTCGCCTGTTCGGCGATGCGGAACAATCCTTCGACAATGTCAGATTTGATGGCGACCAATAATACTTCCAGTTCGCCGCTGGCGCTGGAACCCATGATTTGATAATCCCAAACGACTTCGGCCAGCGGGAACGGCACGTTTTGCTGGGCTTCATATTGGATGATTTGCGTCACTTTGCCCGCGTCCACCGGCGGCAACTTAACGAATTTTGAGAAGACCTGAAATCCCGGCGCGCAGATATTGAGGTTGTGGGATTTGAATCCTTTTTCGGCAATCGCCTCGCGCAATGCCTTGAGGATGGTCGCTTCGCGTGAAGATTCCTGGGCGCCTTCGGCTCCGAGCGGTTTGATGACGAAGTTTTTGAGACTCAAACCGCCGGCTTCATTGAGTTCAAACTCCGCCAGTTTGAGGCTTCCCGCCCCAAAATCAACCGTCAGAAATGACTTGGAATTCAGCATCGCGTTTTCGCTTCAACTTAAAATCGCCCCGGCCTTTGCAAAGCTGCCGAGGTAGCCCGCAGTGATTAAGGTAAAATGTTGCGCGGGTCAAACATAATTGTCGAAAAAAGTAAAAAATTTTTCCGTTTCAGTAAAATGTTGCGTCGCTCTTCC
>DASZXH010000009.1:0-32278 GCA_035545995.1 Verrucomicrobiia bacterium | reverse complement strand
AATTAAACTTGTTTTTGCCGTCCTGTCCACAACATTCGACAATCTTCAAGACGCTTGGATTTGAAAAAAGTTCAAGTTTTTTGCAAAGGCGAATTCTTCAACGATTTTCCCGCCAATCAAATGCTCTTGAATGATGCGTTCCAACACTTCAGGCGAGCAGGAATGATACCAGACACCTTCAGGATAAACGACGGCGATTGGTCCGTGTGTGCAAACGCGCAAACAGTTGGCCTTGGTGCGATAAATCAGCGGCGGCGCGCCGACCAGATTCAATTCTTTCAGCCGCTGCTTCAAAAATTCCCATGACGCAAGGCTGGTTTCGCGCGGGCAACATTTCGATTCAGTCGCATCCGCGCAGAGAAAAATGTGGCGACGGAATTTTTCCAGTCCCAATGTTTCAACGGCCCTTTGCAGTTCGTCGTTCATGCGCGGACATGAAAATGCGCGAGTCCAATCACGCCCGCAACGGCAATCAACGCACCAACGAGCGAACGGATGCCGATTTTTTCGCCGTCCACCAATCGGGTCATCGGCAGTAGGACGATGGGCGTCGTGGCTACAATGGCTGTGACAATGCCGGTGGGCGTGTGTTCAATCGCCCATTGCATTGCAGTGACACCGAGCGTCTGGCCGGCAAGACTGTTGGCCAAAACCCATGGCCAGATGCGCTTCCATTTTTCACGCGAGATGCGCAATGTCTTTCCTTCCAAAATTCCGCCGTGCGCGCGGGCTGAACGCCATTTGAGCGCGATTAAAATTCCCGCCGGAACCAGGATGCCGCCAAGCACGCGTTGATAGCCGGTTGTGCCGGGATCGAGGTGCTGGCCGGCGGCTTGCAAGACGTAATACGCTTTCCGGCTCAATACCACGCCGAGCGCGCCGCCGAACGCGGCGATAAGGCTGCAAATGATTCCGATTTTCAAACGATGCGGTTCAATTTTCAAATGGTCGCCGGGAGCCAACGCAACAATCACGCCGGCGAGAATGACGGCGATGCAAATGATTTCCGCAGAATTCAATTTCGTGCCGAGCCACAGCCATTCAATCAGCGCGGCGAACGGCGGCGTGAAACATTGCACCAGCAAAACTGTCCGGCGGCTGCCAAGTCGCGGCAGAGCTTGAAAATAGCCGGTGTCGCCAAGACCAATGCCGCATAATCCACTCAATACGAACAAAGGAAAAGCGTCGCCCGCGATGCCATCGCCAAATAGATTTGCCCACACTGCGAGAAACAACGCGGCCAGACCGATGCGCCAGAAATTCGCTTCAACGCCGCCGATTTGTGTGGCCGAGCGATGTCCGCAAATCGCGGAAATCGCAAACAACAACGTGGTGAGCAAAGCGGCGAGCATCGGGAAAATGAATTAATTCAGCGCCTATATCATCATACCAGTTGAAAATGAGCAAAAGTTTCATTTGAAGCGAGCGGCAAATGTTGGGTTGCCATTCAAAATGATTGACCGAATGTAAGTTGCAGAAATAATGGAAAAGTGCGACAAATCCTGCGCGGAAGGATTGGTATGGAACGGCGGCTCATATCAAAAACGAAAATACTTGGAACACTATTCTTGGTCGCAAGTTTGCGATTGTCGGCGATGGATCGTTGGGAGGCGCTTTCGCAACTGGAATCCGGCGACGATGACCACGCTTCCGGTCGCAGCGGTGAAGTGTCGCGTTACCAAATCCAATTGCAAATCTGGCGTCGCTTTGCCGGCGTCAACGCGAATTGGCAAAATCCCGCCGATGCGCTTGCCGTCGCCCAGAAAATCATGGCGCAACGCTGCGCCGATTTTCAGAGAAAATTCCAACGCGCGCCCAGCGATTTTGAATTTTACATTTTGTGGAACGCGCCTTCACAAATCGCCGCGCCGGGCAAAGCCGTGTCCGAACGCGCGCGGCGATTCTGCAATCTGCTGGCCGCGCCCGAACCAGAAAAAAATTCTTCTTCCAACAATATCGCCAAACCGCCTTCGTGATTTGCTCACAATTTGGCGGCAATCAATTGCTCCAATTTCAACGCGTCGGCGTTGAACAAACGGATACCTTCGGAAGTTTTTTCCGTCGCCATCGCATTTTCATTGAACAGCCAGCGGAATTTCTTTTCATCCAGCGGAATCTTTTCAATTTTGCTGTCGCGCGCAATTTCAGGACTCAATTTGCGCGGCAACGGCGCAGTGTTTTTCTGCAATTCACCAAGCAATTGCGGGCTGATGGTCAACAAATCGCAGCCGGCCAGTTCCTGAATTTCGCCGAGGTTGCGGAAACTCGCGCCCATGACTTCGGTCGCGTAACCGAATTTTTTGTAATACTCATAGATTTCTTTCACCGACAGAACACCCGGGTCTTCAGCGGGCGCGAATTCCTTTTTCTCTTTCGCTTTATACCAATCCATGATGCGCCCGACGAATGGCGAAATGAGTTTCACTTTCGCCTCGGCGCAGGCGACGGCTTGCGCCAGCGAGAACAGCAACGTCAGATTGCAATTGATGCCTTCGCGCTGGAGGATTTCAGCGGCCTTGATGCCTTCCCATGTCGAGGCGATTTTGATGAGGATGCGTTTGCGTGGGATTCCATGCTGCTTGTAAAGTTCGATGAATCTTTTGGCCTTCGCGACCAGCGCGTCCGTGTCGAAAGAAAGATTGGCGTCGGTTTCAGTTGAAACGCGACCGGGAACAATTTTCAAAATTTCGCAGCCGAATAAAATCAGCACGTCGTCCATGATTTGCGCGACCAATTTTTTCCCGCTCGCGCCGGAACTTTTATTCTCGGCAATCGCCTTGTCCAAAATGAAACTGTATTCCGGTTTGTCGGCGACTTTCAAGATCAGCGACGGATTCGTCGTCGCGTCGCGCGGCGCGTATTGCTTCATCGTCGCGAAATCACCCGTGTCGGCCACGACACCGGTGAATTGTTTCAATTGGTCGAGTTGATTTTCAGCGCTCATAAATTTTAATTGGTTCTACCATCGCGCAAAATTTGCGGCAAGGCAATGACCAATCTTTTTTGACAGCCGGTTTGTGTGCCGCGTAAGATGCCGTGTTCATGGAACCGCCCAATTCAATTCCCGGTTTTCGCAGCGTCCCGCGCACGGGCGTGATTTACGTCACGCACGAGGCGACACGGCACGGATTTTCTTATTCCAATCCCGAATGGTCAAATCTCGGCCAAGGCTCGCCCGAAACCGGCAAAATTCCCGGTGCGCCGCCGCGCATCACCGAAGTCACGATTTCCGAAGCCAGCCGGCAATACGGCCCGGTCGCCGGAAACAAATTGCTGTGTCAGGCCGTCGCCGATTTTTACAACGCCACCTATCGCCGCGGGAAAAAATCGAAATACACCGCCGCCAACGTAAGCATCGCCAGCGGCGGACGTCTCGCGCTCACGCGGCTGGCCAGCACGCTCGGCAACATCAACATGGGACATTTCATTCCCGATTACACGGCGTATGAAGAATTGTTGAGCGTGTTCAAAGCGTTCACGCCGATTCCGATTTTGTTGCGCGCGGAAAATGGCTACAAAATTTCGCCGCGCGATTTGAAAGAGGAAATTCTCGGACGCGGCTTGAGCGCGTTGCTCGTCAGCAATCCGTCGAATCCGACCGGGCAATTGATGCAAGGCAAGGAACTGTCCGCATGGTGCGATCTCGCGCGCGATTGCCAATGTTCGATGATTTTCGACGAATTTTATTCGCATTACATTTATTCCGAAAAAAATTCTGCAAAACCAAAGATGGTTTCCGCCGCCGAATTTGTCGAAGACGTGGAACGCGACCCCGTCATCGTCGTGGATGGCCTGACAAAAAATTGGCGTTATCCCGGCTGGCGCATCAGTTGGACGCTCGCACCAAAAGCCGTCATCGAAGCGATTGCCAGTGCCGGTTCATTTTTGGACGGCGGCGCGAATCATCCGTTTCAAAACGCGGCGCTGCCGTTGCTCAATCCAAAAAATGCCGAAGCGGAAACGCTGGCGATTCAAAAACATTTCGGTAAAAAACGCGAGCTACTTTTGTCGCGATTGAAAAAGTTGGGCATCACCGCCGATGCGGAACCGGCAGGCGCATTTTACATTTGGGCGAATCTGGCGAAATTGCCGAAACCGCTCGATGACGGCATGAATTTTTTCCGCGAATGTTTGAAGGAAAAAACCATCGTCGTGCCCGGCGTATTTTTCGATGTGAATCCTGGCAATCGTCGGGCGACGGCGCGTTACACAAATTATTGCCGCATTAGCTTCGGGCCAGAAGTCGAAAAACTGGAATCAGGCTTGAATGCCATTGCGCGCGTCATCAAAAAATTCAAGTAATCCGCATGATTTTGGTTGGTTTTAACCTTTTGTTTCGTTTTTTAATTCTTTCGTCACGCAAACTTTTTCTTCCTCAAATTTGCATTTTTTGGCGTGAAAATCGCTTTATTCTGACGCGATAATTTATGCTCTGGTGGAAATATCAACAACTTCGTGCATGGAATCCCAAGACGCGGATTGAGGCGATTGAAAAGCTCGCCAAAGCCAATCCCGAAGACGCCGTGGACCCGCTCCTTTTTGCGCTAAAAGATAAAAAGGTCGAAGTGCGTTGCGCGGCCATGAAAGCCTTGAGCAAATTCCGCGAAGCCAAAATGGTCGAGCCATTGATGCAAATGTTGAAAGATCCGATGGCGGAAGCGCGCACGCTCGCGGCGGAAATTTTAGGGCAACTCGGCGATTCCCGCGCCATGACTGAACTTGTGAATGCGCTGCGGGATGATGAAACAACCGTCCGGGCCCGCGCTTCACGCAGTCTGGAACGTTTGGGTTGGGAACCGGAAACGGAAAGCGAGCGGGTGTTGAAAGTCACGGCGACGGGCAACTTGAATGATTTCGCCGGATTAGGGCCGTCCGCCGTTCAACCTTTGGCGGAAATCCTTCGCACTGGAGCGCCGGACAAACAACTTTCCGCCGTGCAGGCGCTGTCACAAATCGAAGACGACCGCGTCATTGCTCCGTTGGTGTCGGCACTGAAAAAAAATGACACAGCCATCCGGCTCACGGCGTTGGGCGCTTTGGAACGTCGCGCCGACCCGAAGGCTTACGACGGCATCGAACCAATGCTGACGGACAGGAATTCCAATGTTCGCGTCGCGGCCATTGAAGCGGCCATTCAATGCGGTGGCGGGCGCGCGGTGATGGCGTTGATCAAACGTTTGAAAGATTCCGTCTGGGAAGTTCGCCATTCTGCCATCAAGGGCTTGGGCGCTTTGGGTGAGTCAGCGGCGGTGGATGCGTTATGTGAAATGTTAAAGGACGAGGATCGTGACGTGCGCGAAAGCGCCGCGTCGGCTTTGGGGCGGATTGGCGACAAACGCGCGATTGGACATTTGGTGCAGGTGCTGATAGATACGGAATCTTCCGTGCGTGCCGCTGCTGCCAACGCATTGGATCAGATTGACCATAAATGGGAAAAATCGGAAGACGTTCGACGGATGGTGCCGGAACTCAAAAAGGCGGCGGAAAGCAATGAATACTGGACCCGCCACAGCGCCATCAAAATTTTGGAACGCATCAGCGCCAGCGCCGACGAACCGGATGCGCTGGAAAAACTCGACGACCTGGGCGCGCGTCCGCAGGCGGTCTTTGTCGTTCTCGCCGAATTGATCCGTGACCGCAATCGCGATTTGCGATTGGCCGCCGTGCAGGCGCTGGAAAATCTGGAGGCCAAAAGCGCGGAACCATTGCTCGCCGCCGCTGCGACGGACGCCGATCAATATGTCCGGCAAATCGCCCATCGCGCGTTGTCAGCGCTGGCTTGATGGTCGCGCTTGTCTTTCCCGTCGGTTGTCGGCAATCTTTCATTTGAAAATAGCGACTGAAATGTCGCGCAACCTTGGACATAAAGTTGAGCAATTCAGTTCAGCATCATCAAATCCTGTTCGTGGATGACGAACGCGTTTTCCTCGAAATGGTGGCGGAACTTTTTTCTCTGTGGAGTAAAAAGACGTGGCAAATCCATTGCGTGATGTCCGCCGATCAGGCTTTGGAAGTCCTCCGGACGCAGAAAATTGACCTCGTGGTGGTGGACGTGAATATGCCCGTGCTCGACGGCTTGCAATTGCTTCGCATTCTCAACCGCCGCTATCCCGACATCAAAAAAGCCGTCATCACCGCGCTGGCATCCGAGGAAAAACGCGCTGATTGTCTGGCCAACGGTGCGGAATTGTTCATCGAAAAACCGCGCTCGGCGGACGGCTTGAAATCCGTTTTCGCCATGCTCAATGAATTGATCGCGTGGACGCCGCGTGAAGGATTTCACGGTGTGCTGCGGCGCGTCGGTTTGCAGGATGTCATCCAAATGGAATGTCTGGGGCGCAATTCATCCGTGCTGGAAGTCCACAACACGCAGGTGCGCGGGCGCATTTACATCGAAGACGGCAGAATTGTCCACGCCGCCGTCGGCAACGACACCGGCGAAATCGCGTTTCAGAAATTGCTCGCACTGTCCAGCGGCGAATTTCATCTGCAACCGTTTGAATTGCCGCCGCAGCGCACCATTGACGGCCAATGGGAGTTTCTGTTGATGGAAGCCGCGCGCGTGCGCGACGAAGTCGCGTCAAACCCGCCCGCCACCGCGCCGGACGATGAACTGGAAAAAATAATCTCCGCGCCACCGGAAAAAGAACCGCCGCAAATCCTTGAGACATTGATTTGCTCTCTTCAAGGCGCGACGCTTTACACCGCGAATTGCCCCAATTTCAATTCCCGCGTCACTCTGCTCCGGCAAATCACGTTGCAGGTGGAGGAATTGGACAAAGCCCTGCCGCTTGGAGATTTTGAACGGCTCGAACTGCAATTGCCCGACCACCACGTCATCGCGCAAATCAAACCCGACCGCATGGTCTTCGTCCGTGTGGCCGAAGAAAAAGTGAAAAATCCAAAGGCCGGAAGAAAATGAATCCCGACACGCTCAATCATTGGCTTGACAGTTGCGCCGCCGCACCCGGAATGATTGGCGGTGGCTTCCGTTTGTCCGACGGCACGTGTTTGGTTAAAAATTTCAACGACCGCTGGTCAAAAGAACAGTTGGAAATGGCCGTCAAACTTCTCGCCGAGGGACGCGGATTATATTCCAACTACGGTTTTGACGCGCGCTGGCTGACGTGGACCTTTGCCAAAGGCGAAATCCGTGTTGCCACCCGCCCCGACGGTTTGGTGTTGGCTCTTGCCGCCGAACCGGACTCGCTTGCCGCGCACGATTTCAACCGCCTTTCCGAGGAATTTCTGGCGCAGGATTTCGCCGCCGGATAAAACTCATTTGCTTTTTCCTTTTGCGCCGCCTTCTGACCGTCCATTTTGTCCTCGTGCAATTGAACACCAAAGAAATCCGCGCCGCCGTCAAATCCGCTTTGGTCGAGGATATTGGCCGCGGCGACGCGACGACTTTGGCGACGGTGCCAAAAAATCTGAACGCTGTTGCGCTCATGCACGCGCGCGAACCGCTGATTGTTGCCGGAATTGAATTTGCCGGAATCGCGTTTCGCCAGCTTTCGCCAAAAATCAAAATTCAAAAATTCGCGCGTGATGGACAAAAAGTTTCCGCCGGAAAAACCATCTTGCAAATTTCCGGCCCCGCCCACGCCATCTTGACCGCCGAGCGCGTCGCGCTGAATTTCGTCCAACGACTTTCCGGCGTCGCCACGTTGACCGCGAAATTTGTCGAAGCGGTTCACGGCACAAAAACACAAATTCTCGACACGCGCAAAACGACTCCCGGCTGGCGACGATTTGAAAAATACGCGGTCGCTTGCGGCGGCGGCACAAACCTTCGCCTCGGCTTGTTCGACATGATTTTGATTAAAGACAATCACCTCGCCGCGTTGCGAAATGAAAAGCCGAACGCCATTGCCGCCGCCGTTTTGCGCGCGCACAAAAAATTTCCGAAATTGAAAATCGAAGTCGAAGCCGACACTTTGCAACAAGTCACGCAAGCGGTGGACGCAGGCGCGGATTTCATTTTGCTCGACAACATGGATTTGAAATCCTTGCGCGCCGCCGTGAAAATTGTGGCTGGTCGCGCACAAACCGAAGCTAGTGGCGGCGTGAATTTACAGACCGTCCACGCGATTGCCCAGACCGGCGTGGATTTCATTTCCGTCGGCGCGCTCACCCATTCCGCCCGCGCTGTGGACATCGGCTTGGATTTTGAATGACGACCGACGCAAAAATTCTTTTAGCTCTGCGCGAAAATCCCGACGGCATTTCCGGCGCGCAACTGGCCGAACAGCTCGGCATCAGCCGCGCCGCGATTTGGGCGCGCATCGAAGATTTGAGAAAAGTCGGTTACGAAATCGAGGCGAGTCCGCATTTTGGTTACAAAATTGTCAGCGAACCGGACGCATTGATTGCCGATGATTTGCTGGCCCGGCTCGCAGGGACGCTCGCCCCCCCGAAAATTATTGGACGCGACATCCGCGTTTTTGAGCAAACGACTTCGACGAACGACGTGATTGAAAAATTGGCGCGCGACGGTGTGCGCGAAGGCGTCGTCGTTTTCGCCGAATCGCAAACCAAAGGCCGCGGGCGGCTCGGTCGCAAGTGGCTTTCGCCCGCGCGCAAAGGACTTTGGTTTTCCATTTTGCTGCGGCCTGATTTGCGTCCGCAGGAAACGACGCAGTTGACGATCGCTTCGGCCATCGCTTTGCGCCGCGCGATTTTTGCGGAAACGAATTTGAAACCGGAAATCAAATGGCCGAACGACCTGTTGCTCGGCGGCAAAAAAGTCGCGGGCATTTTGACGGAATTGAGTGCGGAGTTGGACAAAGTCCGTCATGTGATTTTGGGTGTCGGTGTGGATGTGAATCTGGACACAAATGAATTTCCGGCGGATTTAAAAAAAACCGCCACGTCGTTGAAAATTGAGGCCGATGAAGCGATTTCGCGCGCGCGATTGGCGGCGGCAATTTTGCGTGAACTGGACAACGATTACGCTAAAATTCGCGCCCAAAGATTTTCCGAAATCGCCGACGAATGGGAACAGCATTGCGCGACGATTGGCAAAAATGTCGTCGTGCAGATTGGCGGACGGAAAATTCGCGGGCGCGCCGAATCACTCGGCGACGATGGTGCGCTGCTGCTGCGAACAGAGCATGGGCGATTGGAAAGAATTATTGGCGGCGACGTGACTTTGGAAAAATGATTTTACTTTTCGACATCGGAAATACGCACACGCACGTCGGGCTTGCGGATGAAAATCGCGTCGCAAGACAGACTAACGTGCCGACGCGCGAATGGTTTGGCGGAAAAGCCGGTTCGCTTGTCAAAAAATTTGCCAGTAAAAATAAAATCGCCGGCGCAATTTTGTGCAGCGTCGTGCCGCGCGCGACGCCATTTGTAAAAAAATTTGTTCGCACCAATTGGAATTTCAACGCGCTGGAATTGAATTCCAAAACCGTTCACGGAATTGGAATTGATTATCCGAAACCAAAATCCATTGGTGCGGACAGACTGGTAAATGCGATGGCAGCCAAATTTTATTTTGGCGCGCCGGTTGTCGTCGTGGATTTTGGCACGGCGGTGACATTTGACGTGGTAAATGTAAAAGGGAATTATGTCGGCGGAATTATTGCGCCCGGCTTGGCGGCGATGACGGATTATTTGCACGAAAAAACGGCGTTGCTGCCGCGCATCGAAATCCGCGAAATTAAATCCGTCGTTGGCAAAAGCACCGAACAGGCGATGCTCATCGGCGCGGTGCATGGCTATCGCGGTTTGATTCGCGAACTCATCGGCGAATTGAAGCGCGAGTTGCGCGCGGAAAATTTGCCGGTCGTGGCGACGGGCGGCTACGCGAAATTAATCGCGGCGAAATTGCCGGAAGTTTTCGCTGTCCGAAATGATTTGACGCTCGAAGGGTTGCGGCTGGTTCGACAAAGCTATCTTGAACAGAAGACAATGAAAAAAACAAAGAATTAAAGTTTGGCGTTGTTTCCTTTGTTCGCTTCTGTAAAAACTTCCGTTTTCAATTTTATTCCGCGATTGAGTCTGCCGTTTTTTTGCGTAATATCTATCGTTCTATGTCGAGTAGCCGTAGACAATATCCATTTCATTTGATCGAACCCAAATGGCAAAAAAATTGGGACGAACAGCAATCTTTTCGCGCGTTCAATCCCAACGAAGAAATTCCCGCGAACCATCCATTCGCCGCGCGCCACAAAATTTCTGGCAAAGTTCCTGCCGCACAGTTGCCGGAGAAATTTTACATCCTCGACATGTTTCCGTATCCGAGCGGCGCGGGCTTGCACGTCGGCCATCCCGAAGGTTACACCGCCACGGACATTCTCGCCCGCTACAAACGCGCGCAAGGTTTCAATGTGCTGCATCCGATGGGTTGGGATTCGTTCGGTTTGCCCGCCGAACAATACGCCGTCAAAACCGGCCAGCACCCGCGCCTCACGACGGAACAGAACATCGCGAATTTCACGCGCCAGATCAAATCGCTCGGCTTCAGCTACGACTGGTCGCGCGAACTCGCCACGACCAACACGGATTATTTCAAATGGACGCAGTGGATTTTTCTCAAGCTCTACAACTCGTGGTTCAATCCGAAAACGAACAAAGCCGAGCCGATTGAAAATTTGGAGTATCCAACGGATTGCAAAACAGAAATTGAAAAAAGAAATTTTCGCGATTCAAAACGTCTGGCATTCGTCACTGAAGCGCCGGTTTGGTGGTGCGAACAACTCGGCACAGTTTTGGCGAACGAAGAAGTCGTGGACGGAAAATCCGAAGTCGGCGGCTTTCCTGTCGTCCGCAAACCGATGCGCCAATGGATGCTCCGCATCACCGCCTACGCTGAAAAACTTTTGACCGATTTGGACACGATTGACTGGAGCGATTCGCTCAAGGAAATGCAGCGCAACTGGATTGGCCGCAGCGAAGGCGCGGAAGTTGATTTTCAAATCGCCAGTAGTGGCACAGGCGTCTCACCTGTGTGTTCCCAAAGTGAATCAAATTTAGAAACTCACGGGCGAGACGCCCATGCCACTATCCGCGTGTTCACGACGCGCCCCGACACTTTGTTTGGCGCGACCTACATGGTGCTTGCGCCGGAACACAAACTGGTTGACCAAATCACGACACCGGAACAACGCGACGCGGTTGCGAAATACAAATCTGAAATTTCCAAAAAATCGGATTTGGAACGCACGGAATTGGCGAAAGAAAAAACCGGCGTGTTCACCGGCGCGTTTGCCATCAATCCCGTCAACGGCGAAAAAATTCCGATTTGGATTGCCGATTACGTTTTGGCGAGTTACGGCACAGGCGCAATCATGGCCGTGCCCGCGCATGACGAACGTGATTTTGAATTTGCGAAAAAATTTAAGCTTCCAATTAAAGTTGTTGTATTGCCAAATGAAAATAAGTGGTTTGCTGAAAATGCTCCGTCGGACATGAAAGGAGAAAATAGCGTCTCAAAATTTGAAACTCGTTATTACAATCATCCCGAAGATTTTCGTTCTGCGTTCACTGGTGAAGGTGACGCAGGATTTTCAAAGAACCCAGAAATTTCTTTGAATGGGCTTAAAACATCCGAAGCCAAAAAGAAAATCACCGATTGGCTCGAATCCAAAAATCTCGGCAAGCGCACCATCAATTACAAATTGCGCGACTGGCTGTTTTCGCGCCAGCGTTATTGGGGCGAGCCGTTCCCGATTGTTTGGAAAAAGGACGCCGCCGGAAATTTGTATCACGAAGCGTTGCCGGAAAATTCGTTGCCCGTTTTGCCGCCAAATTTGACGGATTACAAACCCACCGCGACCGGCGAACCGCCGCTCGCCCGCGCCAAAGATTGGGTTAATCTGCCCGACGGTTCCGTGCGCGAAACGAACACCATGCCGCAATGGGCTGGTTCGTGTTGGTATTATCTCCGTTATTTGGACGCGAAAAATAATTCCGCATTCGTCGGCAAAGATGCGGAGAGTTATTGGATGGGGAGCGTTAAATCGTTAAATGGTGAAATTGTTACATCGGAAACCAATTCAACGATTCAACAATTCAACAATTCAACGAAATCCGGCGTTGATTTGTATGTTGGCGGCACGGAACACGCCGTGTTGCATCTGCTTTACGCGCGGTTCTGGCACAAGGTTTTGTTTGACCTCGGCTATGTTTCCACGCCCGAACCGTTTTTCAAACTCGTCAATCAAGGGCTGATTCTCGGCGAGGACGGGCAGAAAATGTCCAAGTCGCGCGGCAACGTGGTGAATCCCGACGACGTGCTGGACGAATACGGCGCGGATGCGTTTCGCCTTTACGAAATGTTCATGGGACCGCTCGAAATGGTGAAGCCGTGGAACACCCAAGGCGTCGAAGGCGTGTATCGTTTTCTCGGTCGCGTCTGGCGGTTGTTCGTGGACGAAAAATCCGAGACGGCTTACGAGCAGGCGGAAACCACCAAGACACAAAGTCACGAAGAATTGTTGGATTTAATTTTATTGAACGGTGAAATCATGGACATCGCCGCCACGCCCGCGCAGTTGAAAATGCTACACACGTGCATCAAAAAAGTCACGGAAGATTTGGACGGCTTGCGCTTCAACACCGCGATTTCCGCGATGATGGTTTTCATCAACGACGCGATGACGTGGCAGACCAAACCGCTCGCGGCGATGAAAATTTTTCTGCAACTACTCGCGCCGTTCGCACCGCATCTCGCGGAAGAATTGTGGGCGAAATTGCATTCCACGTTCGGACAAATTTCACCGTCGCTGACTTACGCCGCGTGGCCGAAATTCGACCCGGCATTGCTCGTCGAAAGCGAAAGCGAAATTCCGGTGCAAGTGAACGGTAAATTGCGCGACGTCATCAAAGTCTCCGCCACCGCGACGCAAGCTGATTTGGAAACGGTGGCGAAAAATTCCGAGAAAGTGAAACCGTTCATCGAAGGCAAAACGATTAAAAAAGTCATCATCGTGCCGAAGAAAATGGTGAATTTGATTGTTGGGTGAAAATAATTTCTAGTCACAGATGAAACACGGATTGAACACAGGTTTAAGACACAAATTGCACGCATAAAAAATGTCTCTTTGTTTGCCAAAATTAGTGACTGTGGTTCTGAAAACACCAGAAGGGAATCCGCTGTCGTTGGCAAATGTTCTTATTAAAATTCAAACCTTCGCAACATATCGAAATAGCATTTCACTCTTTCCATTTGCCACAAATCACGAAGGAATTGCGCGAATAACAAATGAAGAAATGCGCGCAGAAGTTTCCGCAACTTACGATTCGGGCTTGATGGATTATTCAGCAATTGAATCTGCTCACGAATCGGTAGAAATTCTTTTGGCCAGCCAAACAGAAATTGAGAAAGCAGTTTCGGCGCGGATAAATGTTTGGAAACGTCTTCTCAGAGGTGAAAAGGAACGTTGGAAAACAATTGGCGATTTGGTATCGCTCTACAAATCTTCGACTAATCATTTGCTCGAAATTCCAGACGATTTACCTGCTCGGCCTAAAATTCGAGACTCATGGATTCGTCCTGACGCTGAATATAATTATGAAATTCGTGTCCGACGAAAATAATTTTATCCGTGTTCCATCTGTGAAAATCTGTGGCTAAAAAAATTTCACGCAGCAATTTTATTTTTCTGCGCCGGCCAGAATGGTTTGAAAATGCGGCGGCTGTTCTTCGCGCGCGACGACGCTGATTTCGATTTTTTTGAATCCGGCGTTTTCGAGCCAGTGATGCAAATCGCTTTCGGCAAAGCCAAGCCAGCGGTCGCCATAGAGTTCGCGCGATTTATCAAAGTTGTGCTTGAGCAAATCGAGAATCAAAATTTGTCCGCCGGGCTTCAAAATTTTGTGCGCGGCGGCGAGGGCGTCCGCCGGATTTTCGGCGTGGTGCAATGCCTGACTCAAAATCACGAGGTCAACGCTGTTCGCGTCAATCGGCGGATTTTGCAAATCGCCGAGTCGAAATTCCAAATTTTTCAGGTGATTTTTTTTTGCCTTCGCTTTGCCGAATTCGACGATTTTTTCGGAATTGTCCACGGCAATGACTTTCTTCGCGCGGCGCGCGAGGAGTTCGCTCAAGAGACCTTCGCCCGCGCCCAAATCGGCGACGACAAGTGGCGGCAAAATCCGTAGCAGCAAATGTCCGAACGCCTGCCACGAACGTCCGGGGCCATAAACGCGGTCGAAGCGTCCGGCGATTTGATTGAAATAAACCTGCGCCTGTTCTTTGCGACGGGCGAGGACGCGCTTCAAATTGATTTGGTCGCCGGCGTGTTCGGGCAACTCCTTCGCGCCGCGAATGGCGAGTTGAATGAATTCGCGCGCGGTGGTGTCGGCGTTCTCGTTCAATTTGTAAAACGTGCGCTTGCCTTCGCGACGGGCGCGAACGAGTTCGCAATCGGCGAGCAGGCCGAGATGCGTGGAAATGCGTGACTGGCCGAGCCGCGTGATTTCCTGAAGTTCGTTCACGGAAAGTTCGTCGCGTTCGAGCAGCGCGACGATGCGCAGCCGCGTCGGGTCGGACAACGCGCGCAGAGATTTCAAGGTTGAGGACATTGGTTAAAATTTTTCCATCCGCAGATTTCGCTGATTCACGCAGATTTTTTTAATCGGCGAAATCTGTGGACAAATGTTTTTCAAAAAAGCGTTTGACGTTATTGAATTTTTTTATATCATCAAATCTTGATACGTCAATACGTTTAATTGCATGAGCAAAAATTTTATCTTCTCTTCCGAGTCCGTCGGCGAAGGCCATCCGGACAAAGTGTGCGACACAATTTCCGATTATGTTTTGGACGCGTGTTTCACGCAGGACAAATTCAGCCGCGTCGCTTGCGAAACTTACGCGAAATCAAATCTCGTGGTTGTCGGTGGCGAAATCACGACGAAGGCGAAACTGGATTTCAACGCGATTGCACGGCAGGCGATTCGCGACATCGGCTACACGCACGACGACGACGTTTTTCATGCGGACAAGGTTTTGATTTTGAACGCCATCACGTCGCAATCGCCGGACATCGCGCAGGGCGTGGACGCGCGCGCGGCGGAAGGCAAGGACACCGCCGAGCAAGGCGCGGGCGATCAGGGTTTGATGTTCGGCTACGCCTGCGACGAAACGCCGGAGCTGATGCCCGCGCCCATCATGTTCGCGCATCGGCTGGGACGCGAACTGACGCGCATCCGCAAAACGGGAAAAGTAAAATGGCTGCGGCCGGACGCGAAATCGCAAGTGTCGGTGCGTTATGAAAATGACCAGCCGGTGGAAATCACAAACGTCGTCATCTCCACGCAGCACGCGCATGACGCGAAGCACAAAACCATCAAGGAATTTTGCATCGAGGAAGTGATTAAAAAGACGCTGCCAAAAAATTTAATCACGAAGAAAACGCAATTTCTCATCAATCCGACTGGACGTTTCGTCGTCGGCGGACCGCAAGGCGACACGGGTTTGACCGGGCGCAAAATCATTGTGGACAGTTACGGCGGCATGGGACGGCATGGCGGCGGCGCGTTCAGCGGCAAAGACCCGTCGAAGGTTGACCGCAGCGCGGCTTACATGGGACGTTGGGTCGCGAAAAATATCGTCGCGGCGGGCATTGCCACGAGCGCGGAAATTCAATTCGCCTACGCCATCGGTTATCCCGAGCCCGTCAGTGTTTGCATCAACACGTTCGGCACGGCGGTTGACGGCATCACCGATACGCAAATTGAAAACGCGGTGCGCGAAGTGTTCAGCTTCAAACCGGCAAACATCATCAAGCAACTCAATTTGCTGCGTCCGATTTATCGCAAGACGACCAATTACGGTCACTTCGGCAAAAATGATCCCGACATTACTTGGGAAAAAACGGACAAGGCCAAAGATTTGAAGCGCGCTTTGAAATTGAATTAACGCTCAACCGAAAATTTCATGCCAACAAAAATCAAACTTTCTCCTGCGCGCCGCACGATTGTTAAATCGAACGGCAACGGCGCGGCCAAACCCGATTATTCCGTGCGCGATTTGTCGCTCGCGGAATGGGGGCGCAAAACGATTCAAGTTTCCGAGCACGAAATGCCGGGCTTGATGGCGATTCGCAAAAAATACGGCCCGTCGAAACCGCTCAAAGGCGTGCGCATCACCGGCTCGCTGCACATGACGATTGAGACGGCGATTCTCATTGAAACACTCGTCGAACTCGGCGCGTCCGTGCGCTGGGCGAGTTGCAACATTTTTTCCACGCAAGACCACGCCGCCGCCGCGATTGCGAAAGCGGGCGTTCCCGTTTTCGCGCACAAAGGCGAAACGCTGGAGGAATACTGGGATTTCACGTTGCGCGCGCTGACGTATCCGGGCAATAAAGGTCCGCAACTCATCGTGGACGATGGCGGCGATGCGACGTTGCTGATTCATAAAGGTTATGAATTGGAAAACGGCAGCGATTGGGTCAACACGCCCAGCGACAATCACGAAGTCGCCGTCATCAAAAATTTGTTAAAGCGCGTGGCAAAAGAACGTCCCGGTTTCTGGCACGAAATTGTGAAAGATTGGAAAGGCGTTTCCGAAGAAACAACGACCGGCGTGCATCGTTTGTATCAAATGTTGGAGCAGGGAAAACTTTTGGTTCCCGCCATCAACGTCAACGACTCGGTGACGAAATCGAAATTCGACAATCTTTACGGCTGCCGCGAATCGCTGGCCGACGGTATCAAACGCGCGACCGACGTGATGGTCGCGGGCAAAGTCGCTTGTGTTTGCGGTTACGGCGACGTGGGCAAAGGCTCGGCACATTCGTTGCGCGGATTCGGCGCGCGCGTCATCGTCACGGAAATTGACCCCATCAACGCGTTGCAAGCCGCGATGGAAGGTTTTGAAGTCACGACCGTCGAAGACACGCTCGGCATCGCTGACCTTTACGTTACCACGACTGGCAACAAGGATATCATCACGCTCGAACACATGGCGAAGATGAAAGACCAGGCCATCGTCTGCAACATCGGTCATTTCGACAACGAAATTCAGGTTGACCGTTTGAACAACGCGAAAGGCGTGAAGAAATTGAACATCAAACCGCAAGTGGACAAATACACTTTCGCGGGCGGCCACAGCATTTATTTGCTCGCCGAAGGGCGTTTGGTGAATCTCGGCTGCGCCACCGGCCACCCGAGTTTTGTCATGTCAAATTCGTTCACGAACCAAGTGCTTGCGCAGTTGGATTTGTGGAAGAATCGCGACACAAACAAAGTTGGTGTTTATCGTTTGCCGAAAAAATTGGACGAAGAAGTTGCCCGCCTGCATTTGGAAAAAATCGGCGTGAAATTGACCAAGCTGACCAAAGCGCAAGCCGAATACCTCGGCGTGCCCATTGAAGGCCCTTACAAGCCGGAGCACTATCGGTATTGAAATTTTATTTCTGAATTTCAAATCACAAACAAAGGCGGGCGAAAATGGCGAGGTCGCCTTCGCGCGCCTTTTTGTCCGGCAAAGTCACTGGCGATGACGCGCACGGTTCCAGCGGCTTGCGGCAATTCCACGTTGGGAATTTGCACCTTGAGCAAGGTTTGATAACCGGGTTTGGCACTCTTGTCCTGCGCGCACAAATTCACCCAAAGTTGAACCATTTGCAGCGGACCGCCGCGGCGCGTGAAATCGCGGAATGAAATTCCTCGTGGACGATGCCGTTGCCGGCGGTCATCCATTGTACGTCGCCCGCGTCGATTTTTCCGCCGACGCCGCTGGAATCGCGATATTCCAATTCGCCTTGATACGCGATGGTGACGGTTTCAAATCCTTTGTGCGGATGGCCGCCGACGCCGCGTTTTTCGTTGCCGGGCGGGAATTCATAAGGCGCGGCGTAATCGAGCAGCAGAAACGGACTCAACTCGCGGCCAAAGACCGTTGTAATCAAACACGGAGCGCACGGGAATCATGTTGTCACTTTAACGCCATTCGCGCCGCGCTCGAAATACTTTGTTGTTTGGGTGAGCATAACCGGCAGTATGACTTACGATGACGCTGCTTGGCTGAAACCAACGAATCCTGCGACAAAATCCCGTAGTTTCTTCTTTGTCGCTTCGTCGGTGAGCTGGCCGGCAGCGTCGAACAATCCGGCAGCGCGCGAAACAGGCAGCCGCCCGCCGAACCATGGATGCGTTTCCAATGTGCGCAGCACGGACAGCCAGGCATTCTGCGCCAGCAATGTGCCGAATCCGCCGGGCGAAGCGCCGATGACGGCAACAGGTTTGCCGGTGAAAACTGGCCGCGCGGCGTCTTCGATGCGCGAAAGCCAGTCAATCGCGTTTTTGAACGGGCCGGGAATGGAGTTGTTGTATTCCGGTGTTGCGAGTAGCAGTCCATCCGCGTTGGCAATGGTTTCGCCCAGTTCGCGCACGGTTGCCGGAATGCCGTTGGTGGTTTCAACGTCTCCGTCGTAAAGCGGAATGCCGTGAATGGTTTTCACCAGCAATTCCGAGCCGTCCGGCATCACACCGGCGGCGGCGCGCAACAACGCGGTGTTGAACGAACCGGCGCGAAGGCTGCCCGAAAGTCCGATGATGGTAGTCATGCAGGATTTATTTCACACTTAACCTATTAGGTCACGCAATCATAAAAATCTTGCATGAAAATGGATGCATAAGCTGAAAAGGGGACACGCTGTGCAGAACGTGTCCTCCCAAGGCTGATGGCGTTGGAGACAGATTACTTTTTCCCGTCGTTCAAACTGTTCAATTTCGTTTCGTGACCGAACTTTTGGACGTTCTGCGCTTTGTCGTAACTTCGATCAGCAACCGATAATACGCCACGCTGCGATTGCTTCAGGAACTGTAACTACCCAGGAAAATGCTGCGCGGACTGCGCGAGCACAAGCCGGACACGGCCTTGCTCATGCTGCTCTCGCCGAAGGTGTTGGCCGCGTCCGCCGTAACAGCCAAATTTATCGCCGCTGCCAAATACGCGACGTCAAAGTGAATCTTCGACTTCGAGAGCGAGAGTTATCACCCCAAGCCCAATCTCGCGAATAAATCGCGAATAAAAATTCGCGCCTGATTCACCAACGATGCCAGCCGTGAGGATAGCCGTAAACGACATGCGTTGGACGATATTGCCAACAACCTGAAATCCATACACGACTATAGCCGTTGACCGACCAATATCCCGGAATCCAGACATAACCCGGCCCCGGACAAGCCGGAATGGACACTACGGTTGTCGGTGCAATTACCGGCGCAGTCACAACAGGTGCAGTTGCCACTACCACTGGCGCAGCCGGAGCTGCCACCGCGACAGGCGCGACAGGCGCTGTAACGATTACAGGTATGGGTAGTCCAAATGAAAAACTTAAACGAACGCCGGCATTAGCAGATAAAGTTGCCGCGCCGAGCAAAGCGGCCATGAGTAATATTTTAGTTTTCATAACTTAAATTTTTTGTGGCGTCATTGCCATTTATTGGATTAGACGGAGCAGCTTTTGGAAAGTTACAAGGGCTGGACAAAGTTAAAAGATGCTGAAAATCAACACCTTAATGAGATTTGTTGTGGCTGCGGCCATTCAAGCCGCAACATCGCTCGACAAAGCTTTTTTTCCGCGTCATCCTGCGGCAATGGCATTTGAATCCGATTCACCGCTGGACACGCTTTGGAAGGAATACGGACGCGTGTTCACGGATTTCGACGACCTCACGCTCGCGCGCTGGCTGGCACAAACGCTCGGCCAGCTCGAAGGCAAATCGTGGCGGTTGTCGCATCCGCTCGTCGGCGCGTATCGGCTCGCGGCGCAAATTGGTAATGAACGTTCCATCTGGCACAAGCGCATGGCCACGCCGCCGGCGGCTTACGCGGAATCGCCGTGTTGTCGCGCGCCGTTTCTGCCATTGCTCACGCGCGATGTGCGTGAGAGCGGTTTGATTTGTCAGCATTGCAACGAAACACTTGTGCCGTTCGAGGAAATTCCCGCCGAACTACACAGTGAAATCGAATCGTGGGCGCAACAATACGAACCGGTTCACGCCGTCGCGCACTGGGACGACCATCAACGCCGTCGCGCGGGCAATTACGACGCGGCTTACGAAAATGCCGCGCAAGATGCGGAAAAACTTCTGGCGCACGCCGGAAAAAATCTCGCGACGAAACTTTTGAACTTTTACGCCGCCGCGATTTGGGAAGATCAGGACGAATGTCTTGAAGTGCGGCCCGAAGACGTGCAATTATGAAATTCATTTTCAAATGGCTGTTGCGGCTCTTCATTTTGGCCGTCGTGCTCATCGTCATTGCGCTGCTGTCTTACAATTCCATTTTGCGCCTCATTATCGAGCGCAATATCCGCGCGCAAACCGGCATGGACGCGGAAATCGGGCGCTTTCATCTCGCGCTTACCGAACCGACCATCGAAATCCAGAATCTGAAAATCTATAATTCAAAAGATTTCGGCGGCACGCTGTTTCTCGACATTCCCGAAATCCACGTTGAATACGACCGCGACGCGCTCGCGCATCGGGAAATTCACCTGACCCTTTTGCGGTTCAATCTCGGTGAATTAAACATCGTGAAAAATGAACTTGGACGAACAAACATATTGTCGCTCGGTGGTTCGACGGGGAAAAAATCAAACAACAATCCCCCGATGAATTTCAAAAAGCAAACCGGCTATGATTTCAAAGGAATTGACGTGCTGAATGTCTCCGTCGGCACGATGAAATTCATTGACTTGCGAGATCAACGAAATGATCGCACTGCGAAAGTTGGCATTCAAGATTGGCCTCTGCGCGACGTCAAATCGGAAAATGATTTGATGAGTTTGGCCGTCTTCGTTGAACTCCGAAGCAATTATTTTTTCAGTTCAGTTTTTGGTAACAATCCCAAAGCAAAGAACGTGAATGCGATGGAAGCCATTTTCAGATTATTTGATTTAACATTTTAGCATTTTCGGTTCAGACGATTCTCTTTAACCTGATTGTGTGCAACGCGACTCTCTCAAATCCGCCGCGCGCCTTGTCGTCAAATTCGGCACCGGCGTGTTGACCGACAGCCGGAAACAAATTGACCCGGCGCAGTTGGAGCAACTCGTCGCCCAAATCGCCTCGCAACGAAAAGCGGGCAGGGAAATTGTCATCGTCACCAGCGGCGCGGTTGGCGCGGGCATGGGCGCGCTCGGTTACGAAAAACGCCCCGTTGAACTTGCTGAATTACAAGCCTGCGCCGCCGTTGGTCAATCACGGCTCATGGCCACGTATGCCGAATTTTTCGCGAAACACGATTTGAACGTCGCGCAGGTCTTGCTCACGCACGAGGATTTGGAGCATCACGAGCGGCATTTGAATGCACGCAACACGCTCGTTACTTTGCTCAATCGCGGCTTGATTCCAATTATCAACGAAAATGACGCCGTATCGTTCACGGAAATCAAATTCGGTGACAACGACAAATTGTCCGCACTCGTCGCGTCGCTTTTGCCCGCCGATTTGCTCGTCATTTTGACGACGGTGGACGGCGTAATTGAAAATTTCGGCAAGGCCAATCCAAAAACAATTCCGGCAATTGAAAAAATTGATTCGGAAATCGAAAAAATTTCTGGTGGCACGACGAGTGAAACGGCGGTCGGCGGCATGAAATCGAAAATTGAGGCGGCGAAAATTGTCGTGCGTTCGGGAATTCCGCTCGTCATTGCATCCGGCAAAAAGAAAAATGTGCTCGCAAAAATTCTTGGCGGCGAAGACGAAGGCACATTGTTCGTCGCGCAGCCGACCAAATTACAAGGCCGCAAACGCTGGATTGCCTTTTTTCATCATCCGAAAGGCACGTTATTTGTGGACGACGGCGCGAAAAAGGCTTTGCGCGAATCCGGCAAAAGTTTATTGCCGCCGGGCGTTGCACGTTGCGAAGGAAATTTTTCCGAAGGCGACGTCGTGCGCATTTGTGATTTGGACGGAACGGAATTTGCGCGCGGCATCGCGCGATTCAATTCCGTCGCCGTGCGCGAACGCAAATTGCCGAAGGAAGAACTCGTCCACCGCGATGATTTAGTGATTTTGTAAGCGAAAAGAGACAGGATTAACAAGATTCACAGGATTTTTTAGAATCAGGTTCTTTCCCTCTCAATCTTGTTAATCCTGTAAATCCTGTCTTTTAATGAAAAGAAAATCTGCAATTGAAGATCTATTGCGCGTCATGGCGAAGCTGCGGTCGCCTAAAGGTTGTCCGTGGGATCGCGAGCAGACGCATTTGAGTTTGCGCCGCCACGCCATCGAGGAAGTTTATGAATTGATTGACGCAATTGAAGCGCGTGATGACCACGAAATGGCCGAAGAACTCGGCGATTTATTGTTGCAGGTTGTCTTTCACGCACAAATGGCAAAGGAGCGCAGCGCGTTTGATTTTGAAAAAGTTTGCCGTTTACTCGTGGAGAAATTGATTCGTCGCCATCCGCACGTTTTCGGCAAAACTAAAGTCAAAAACGTGGACGAAGTCTGGGTGAATTGGGAAAAAATCAAGCGTGCGGAAAAACAAGGCACGCACTTGGAGCGCAAATCGGCGTTCGACGGCATCCCAAAACATTTGCCCGCGTTGTTGCGCGCGGAAAAACTTTTGAAGAAGGCGCGGAAAACAAAATTTCTTGCGGACGATAAAAATTCAAAACGCAAACTGTCCAAATCCACACTGGCAAAAGAGCTTTTTAAACTGACGGAATTCGCACAGTCGCGCGGCTGGTCGGCGGAAGAATTATTGTCGGCGGAAATCAAACGGCGCGAGCGCGATTTTCGCCGGCGGGAAGGAACAATAAAATGAATTTATTACTAATTTTTGAATTACTGCTTTTCGCAATAATGACGGCAGCCATTTGGCTTATAGCAATTCGCCCACGTCAAATTGAGAAGAAAGCGTCTCGTGATCCTTTCACAGAACTAACACTACGTCCACCCGGAGAAAGCACACGTCAAAAAATCCAAGAGCTTGACGACAAAATCAACGACCACTTTCTTTGGATATTTATTGCGGCTGCAATTGCCATTGGTTGTGCTGTTGGGGAGGAAATCGAAACATCGAAACTTGGTGTTAGCTCATTTGGTTTTATGTTAGCTGCGATTCTTGTTAGTATTGCTTTTTCCTTGGAAATACGTGGTTTGGTGAAGGAGCGAGCGAATTATCGACTTGGTTTTGACGGTGAGCGGCAAACTGCACAACATTTGACGCTACTAATCGCGGACGGTTTTCATATTTTTCACGATGTGCCATTTGAAAACGCTAATGGCAAACTTTTTAACATTGACCATGTAGTCGTTGGCTCAACTGGAGTTTTTGCAATTGAAACTAAAGCGCGAAGCAAACAAACAGACTACAAAGGCAATCAAGAGGTTAATTATGACGGGAAACAACTTCGTTTTCCTAATTTCAGTGAATCAGATTCACTGGAACAGATTAAGGCCATTTCTGAAACTTTGCGAAAGGAACTTTTTCGTCGAACAGGCGAAAATGTGGAAGTATCTCCAATTCTTACTTTACCGGGCTGGTGGATAAACCGTCAGGCTACAGACACAGAAATCATCGTTCTGAATTCAAAAGAAATCAGAAAGCACATCAAGTTAATGCCTAGAGCTGGTTTGAACGAAAAACTTTTCAACCAAATTGTCGGATTTTTGCAGGAAAAATCCGAGATTCATCCAGCGAAATAATTTTTCAATTGGGAACAAAATTGTGAAGACAAATTTGTGAACCTTTTTCCGCATCCGCGCGTCTAACCATTTGACAGCGTGAATGAGGCGATTGATAGTGTGAACGAAAGGTTCTGGTGAGTTTATGAAGACGAATTTTTCAGGAAAGATTTTGGCGGCGGTGATTTTGACCGGCGTGGCGTTGTCGGCCTCAACGGTCTTGGCGCAGGAAACAAACGTTCCCGCCGCGCAAGCGACGGCAACAACCACCGTCACCGCACCGCAATTGTCCTACGGCGTGCCGCAAATCCTGCAACTGTCGCAGGCGAAGGTCAGCGACAGCACCATCATCACTTACATCCAAAATTCGGGCAACAGTTACGGTTTGGATGCGAACCAAATCATTTATTTGCGGCAGCAGGGAGTTTCCGACGCGGTTCTCAACACGATGTTGAGCCAGCGCGGTCCGCAAGCGCAGCCGACAGTTTCGTCCGCGCCCGCGCCGCAGTCGCAAGTCAGTTCCGATGTGGCGGCGCAAACTCCAAATGCAGTGGTCGCGCCGGCGGTGACGTATGTGCAAACGGTTCCGACTTCGAGCGTTTATATCATTCCCGACACACAAACATATAATTATTACGCCAATTATTATCGTCCGTATTACTATTATCCCTATTATCCGTATCCGGCGGTGAACTTTTCTTTCGGCTGGGGCGGCGGTTGGCGTGGCGGCTACGGCGGATACCATCGCGGTGGCTGGCATCGTTGATTAACGTTGGTCAGATTTCGTAACGCAAAACCGTGTTGGGTGAATTATTTTATTCACTCGAATTCTTATTCTTCAGCGCTTAACGTGTTTCAATGTTGTTGGTCACATCGAATAAATTGAAACAATTATTATTCGTCAGCTACATCGGGCGGGTGGACGTGATGGAATTTCAAAAGTCCCGCGAAGATTTTGAAAAGCAAGTTGGCGAGCTGTCTCCGGGCTTTCGACTGCTGGTGGATTTCAGCCAACTGGAATTTATGACGTTGGACTGTGCGCCGGAACTGGGGCGAATCATGGATCGGCTCGGACACGCAGGGGTGAGCATGGTCGTGCGGATTATTCCTGACCCCGGCAAAGACATCGGTGTGAACATTTTGGCGGCATTTCATTATCAACGCCGTCCGCGCCTAGCCACCTGCAAAAATATGGTGGAAGCGGCCAGAATACTTGAGCTTTGACCGATTGAAATTTGCCGGAGATGGCAAAATTCCCCTTGCCGACAGTCAATTTCTTCGTAAATCAAGCGTTGACAGTTTGCGGAAATCTGATTTAATTTCCGACCCTTTGCGGGGAAATTTATGTATGCCGTTTTAGAAACTGGTAGCAAACAATATCGCGTCGCCGCGGGCGACACGCTGGAAATCGAGCGCCTCGATGCCGAGGCCGGCAAACCGTTCACGTTTGACCGCGTGCTCATGATTGGCGGCGACAAAGTCACCGTCGGTTCGCCGACCGTTTCCGGCGCGAGCGTCGTGGCCGACGTCGTGGCGCACAAACGCGGCGAGAAAAAACTCACTTTCAAGATGAAACGCCGCAAAGGTTATCACAAAACCATCGGCCACCGTCAGGAATTGACGGTCGTGAAGATCACCGCAATCAACGCTTAATTTTAATCTCTCGATTTTATGGCACATAAAAAAGGTCAAGGCAGCGTCAAGAACGGACGCGACAGCGTCAGCAAGCGTCTCGGCGTGAAAGCATTTGGCGGCGAAATCGTCAGCGCCGGCAGCATCATCGTCCGCCAGCGCGGCAGCAAATTTACCGCCGGCAAAAACGTCGGCATCGGCAGCGACTGGACGTTGTTCGCGCTCACCGACGGCAAAGTGCAGTTCGACAAGAACGGCAGCCGCGTGAACGTGGTGGCCGAAGCGGCGAAAAATTAAATCCGCTCTGAAAATTTCAAAGCGAGGTTCACGCCTCGCTTTTTTTGTTTTCCGCTAATTTAGTTTTTAGCATCGTCCAAAATGCTTTGAACGTCTCTATACAAATTTTGTGTTGCTCAAGTGATAATTCAATAGCTTTGGATAATGGCAATGGCGGTTCATTGCCACCTTGAATTTTAAGAAATTTGCCTTCACGTGA
The DNA here is from genome assembly GCA_035545995.1 of Verrucomicrobiia bacterium. Lineage (GTDB taxonomy): Bacteria > Verrucomicrobiota > Verrucomicrobiia > Limisphaerales > UBA11358 > UBA11358. The sequence goes on along the minus strand of DASZXH010000009.1, from coordinate 6,546 downwards.
AAAACGGTAATTAGCTGTAAGACCAATTTCAATTCTGGGAGGCATTTGATGAGTAAATCTGTGTCGGAAATAACTGTTAAATTCTTTTTCAGATAATTTTGTCAATGCTATTTCCACTGTTGTGAACTCTGGCCAAGTTCCGGCCCACTTTTTGAATGCTGAAAATTTTATTTCATGATTTTCTGGAATTTTCATGGCCACATTTTTTTCTAGCAAGATGGCAATTTGCGTACCTGCAAAGATTATTTGGTTTTTTAATGCGTAAGGAACAGTCAGGCACGATGTAACAAGCGGCTCAATAAATTCAACAATTAGATGCAACTTCTGCGATTCGTTTTCGTATTCGGCAAGTATTTTTTCCCAAACCATTAGTTTGATAATATCAGAATAAAATTCGTTGATTTGGCCGACAAGGTGCATCGTTGAAAGTTCGAACAGTCCTTGACCGAAGAAAAATCCGGGGGTTTTTTCTTGTTCTCGTGAAGAAAACCGATAGTCGTCTGGATGTAGATGTAAGTTTGGAGTTTCATTTGGAAATGGATCATGTTTCCAATAAAGTCTCACGAATTTGTCGTAAGCTTTTGAATAAAAATCAGGTGTCAGCCATTTATATTTGTCCACTTCAGTTTCGTTTTGCATAATTTTGTTTAGAATTTCATTTCATGTTCATTGACGAAATAAAAATTTACGCGCGGGCGGGGCACGGCGGCAAAGGCTGCGTTGCGTTTCACCGCGAAGCTTACATCACGAAAGGCGGTCCGAGCGGCGGCAACGGTGGACGTGGTGGCAGCGTGATTTTGGAGGCCGACCACGACTTGAATAATCTTATCCAGCAGTATTATCAGCCGCGCCTCCTCGCGCAGAACGGCGACGCGGGCATGGGCAAAGGCATGGACGGCCACGCCGGAAAAGATTTAATCGTCAAAGTTCCCTGCGGCACGCTCGTCTGGAAATTGCGCGATACCACGCCGCCGGTTGAAACGAAAAAGTCCCGTGCTGAAGATGAAGGTGAAGACGAAAATGAAAAGCCGACATTCAAAACTAGCGCCAGCGCAAGACCGTTGATTCGCAGTGCCAGCGGTTACATCGCACAGGAAATTGATTTGAGTAAGGAAAGCGTCGGAGAATATTCCGAAAGCGATTCCGAAAAAGGCGAACTCGTCGCCGACCTCACGCAGCACGGCCAGCAATTTGTCTTGTGTCAAGGTGGGCGCGGCGGATTGGGCAATCGCAATTTCGCCACGGCGCGCCGCCAGACGCCGCGTTTCGCACAGCCCGGCGAACCCGGCGCAGAAGGCGATTTTCTGCTCGAACTTCGCATCATGGCCGAAGTCGGCCTCGTCGGTTATCCGAACGCGGGCAAATCCACGTTGCTCACGGCCATTTCCAAAGCGCGTCCGAAAATCGCGCCGTATCCGTTCACGACACTGCATCCGCAAATTGGCATCGTGGAATACGCCGACTGGCATCGCCTCACCGTTTGCGACGTGCCGGGACTCATCGAAGGCGCGCACAACAACGTCGGCCTCGGCCATGAATTTTTGCGGCACATCCAGCGCTGCAAAATTCTCGTGCTGCTGCTCGACATGGCCGGCACCGACAACCGCAAGCCGTGGGACGATTACAAACAACTGCTCAAGGAACTGGAACTTTATGACCCCGCGCTCGTGGCCAAACCGCGCCTCGTCGTCGCAAACAAAATGGACGAAGCCATTGCTGAAAAAAATCTCAAGCAATTCAAAACGAAAATCAAAAAGGTCAAAGTCCTGCCGATTTCCGCCGCGTTCGACGAAGGTATCGAGAAATTCAAAGATACGATTCGTGAAGCAGTTGCGGAAACAACAGAATCGGATTAAAGTTCAGGCAATTTATGAAAGCGTTATCAATTTTGTGGTTCGCTTTTTCAATTCTGATCACTGTCGCTTGGATTGCCTGCATGATTTCATGGCTGCGCAAAGGCGCGCGTTTTCCCCGCTACATTCACATTCTGGCAATTACGCTGACAGTTTGTGGAATTATTTCTTGCGTATTACTTGGCTTGGCCGGTTCACTTACATTTTATTTTGCGCTGCTTTGTCTATTTGTTCCAGTGCTGGCAACTTACGGCTGTTGGCTTTGGTGTTTTGGACCTTGGTTGCGAAAAGATTAACCAATTTCCAAAAACCGCATCACGGTGTCGCCGTGCTTGAGCATTTTTACTTCGCACCACGGCACGACCAATTCCAAAGTATCGCGTTTCGTGTGGCCGAGAATAAATCTTCCGTCCGGCGCGAGCAGTTTCGGCAAATTTTTGTCGTCGAGCAATTGTTGCGCGAGCGATTCCGAGCGTCGTCCGACGTTTTTTTCGCCATAAGGCGGGTCGGCGAGAATCAAATCAAATTGTTCACCATTTTGCGCGAGTTGCGAAAGCGCGGTGAAAACATCCTGCGTTCGCACTTGCAGATTGGCATTTGAAAGCTGCGCGGCGTTTTGCTGGATGAAATTCGCGTGCTTCTGCGATTTCTCGATGCACAGCGCCGAAGCTGCGCCGCGGCTCAAACATTCCAAACTCAACGCGCCGCTGCCGGCGAACAATTCCAAAACCTTCGCGCCGCCGACGCGTTCGCCGAGCGAATTGAAAACGGCTTGCTTGACCAAATCGGGCGTCGGGCGAACGTCGAGTCCTTTCGGCACTTTCAGAATCCGCCGCGCCGCGTTGCCGCCGGTGATGCGCATGGCAATTATTTAGCCACAGATGAAACACGGATTGAACACAGATTTTTAGACACGAATTTCACAAATTAACACGAATGAGAATTAATTAGTGAAAATTCGTGTAATTCGTGTCAAAATTTTTCCGCGTTTCATCCGCGTTCAATCCGTGCCCAAAATATCATTTGAAAATTTCGGCGAAGAAATCTTTCATGGCCTGCCATGAGCGTTTGTCAGCTTTCTCGTTATATTTTGCGCCAGCATTGACGAAACCCGGATTCGGCTGCGTGAAGGCGTGAACCGCGCCGCCGTAGAATGTGATCGCCCAATCCACTTTGTTGTCGCGCATCTCACTTTCAAACGCGGTCAGGTCGGCGGGATTTTGAAACGGGTCGTCCGCGCCGGCGAGCGCGAGGACTTTGCATTTGATGTTTTTGCCGTCGGCGGGCGTCGGCGAATCGAGACCGCCGTGAAAACTGACGATGCCGTTCAATTCCGCGCCGCTGCGGGCGAGTTCAATCACGGTCGTGCCACCGAAACAATAGCCGATGGCGGCGACATTTTTCGTATCCACCAAATCATTTTTCTTCAATTCGTCCAATCCGGCGTTGACACGGGCGCGCAAAAGCTGGCGGTCGGATTTATATTTGCCCGCGAGCGCGCCGGCTTCCTGCACATTTTTCGGGCGCGAATCTTTTCCGTAAATATCGGCGCAGAACGCGACATAGCCAAGTTGCGCGAGTTGTTCGGCGCGATGTTTTTCGTAATCGGTCAGTCCGAGCCATTGGTGGACGATGAGCACGCCGGGGCGTTTGCCGGAAATGGAATCGTCGTAAGCGAGGAAACCTTCAAGCGTCGTGTCGCCTTGTTTGTAATCAACAACCTCGGTGTGGATGGCCGCGTGCGCCGTCATGGCGCAAATCAAAACAAGAACAGTGGAAAGCAAATTTTTCATGGCGCACTTTTAACAAAAGCAAACGAAGAAAACAAAGACAAAGAAAAGTGGGTTCACTTCATTTCCTTCGTTTGCTTCTGTTCGTTTTTCAGCCAAAATTTCCGCGTGAGACCGATCTTGGAAATCTCAAATCTGCGGATTGAACGCAGCGGCACAACGATTCTCGACGGCGTGAACTGGCGCGTGGCGCGTGGCCAGCATTGGGTGATTTTGGGCGCGAACGGTTCTGGAAAAACGTCGTTGTTGAGCGCACTCACGGGTTATTTGATGCCGACGGCGGGAATAATTTCGTTGCTCGGCAAAACTTACGGTCAATCCGATTGGCGCGAATTGCGGAAGAAAATCGGCATCGTCAGTTCGTCCGTGCGACAAATGATGTCCGACGACGAATTAGCGCTGGAAACGGTCGCCAGCGGCAAATACGCGATGATTGATTTTTGGGGACGATTGGGTCGCGCTGACAAAAATCGCGCGATGAAAATTTTGCGGCAAATCGAATGTGAGTATTTGGCGGAACGCGAGTGGCGCGTGTTGTCGCAAGGCGAACGGCAGCGGGTTTTGATTGGCCGCGCGTTGATGGCCAAGCCGCGCGTGTTGATTTTGGACGAGCCGTGCGCTGGACTCGACCCGGCGGCGCGCGAACATTTTTTGCAATTTTTACAACGGCTCGGTGGAAATAAAAATTCGCCGACGTTAATTCTGGTGACGCATCACGTCGAAGAAATCATGCCCGTGTTTTCGCACGTTTTGGTTTTGCGAAAAGGGCGCGTCCTTGCGGCGGGATTGAAATCGCAGGAACTGAACGGCCAATTGCTTTCGACCGCGTTTGATGTGCCGTTGCGATTGAGCAGGACGAAAAATCGTTATTCGCTGAATACCGTTTCAAAAACGCGGAAGATAATTTAACCCGAAATTACGAGCCGCTTTTGCGCGGGTTCAATTCCGGCGCGATGAGCGGCGGCTGATTTGGTTCGTCCGCGCGTGAAGAAACTTTTTGTTCGGATTTTTGCCGGACTTTTTTCGCGCGCGCGCCGGCGGGCTTGAATCCCTGCGCCGCCACGCTCAAATGATTATTGATGCGGCGCAGACCGTCGAGCAGGTCCAGAAAACATAAACTGCCGGAAAGCGCCTCGCGGTCGCCGGGTTTCAATCGTTCGTAGTGCGCTTTCTTTTGGACGAGGCACCACGAATTGATTTCGTTTTTGGCGTTGATGGTTTTCTGCGCGGTGACGGATTCGCGGGTGGTGATGAAGCCGGCGGCAAGGTCGAATTGCAGGAGCGTGCGCTGGTAAAGATGGTTGAGCGCGGCTTCGTCGTCGGGATTGAGCGAAACATTTTCAGACAATTGTTTCATCACCGTGCCGGTGAGGTTTTTTTCGATGATGTCGCCGATGGCTTCCAATTCGCTGGAATAACTCAAGAGCGTGAAATGCCATTTGCGGTCGAAGTCGTTCATTTCGCTGATTTGGCTCAAATAGAGCATCAATTGCTGGTTGATCTCGTCAACGGTGTCGTCCTGCGCGCGAATGTTGCCGACCTGCCGGGCGTCGTTTTGCGCGTGCGCGGACCAAAGATTCTGCAGCATGATTTTCACTTCGTCGGTCATGCGCAGAACTTCGCGCGTCGCGTGCGCCAGCGCGAGCGAAGGCGTTTCCAACGCTTCGGGATTCAGGAAAGATTTTGGCGTTTCTTCCGAATTCGGCGGGTCGGGAATCAAAGATTTTTTGATGGCCGCCAGCAATCCGCCGAGCAACGGCAGGAAAATCACGGCCACGAGCACGTTGAAGGCGGTGTGCATGAGCGCCAGCAATTGCGGCACGGGCAACGCGGCGGTGACAAATAAATTTCGCGGCACGAACGCCATGATTAAAACGGCCACCGCGATTTTCGCAAAGAGATTGGCGAAACCGAGCCGGCGGCCTTCGAGATTGGTGCGCGCGACAAACAATGAAGTGAAGCCGAGGCCGACGTTCGTGCCGATAATCCAATCCATGAACAACGATTCCGGCAGAACGCCGCCGCCGGCCAAGCCGATGCCCAAGCCCACCGTCGCGGTCGAACTTTGCAGCAACACCGCCAGCACGGCGGCGGTGAAGCAAAGAATGTAGGGGTGATGATCGAGAACGCTGAAAATAACGCTGACATCGTTGCTACTGCTGAAATCATTTGCGCCGTCGCGCAGAAAATTCATCGCCAAAAAAATGAAGCCGAGCGACAGCAGACACTGGCCGATGCCGCGAACGCGTTCTGGCGTGGCGAATTGAAATCCAATCACGCCGAAAAACAACAGGACACCCGCGTAATCGCCGATTTGCAACGCGGCGACATTGGCCAGAATGGTCATGCCGATGTTGGCGCCCAGCAGCACGGCCAGCATTTTTTCCGCGCTGGCTTTTCCGTTGCCGAGAATCTGCGCGGTGAGCAAGGACAATCCGGTGGAAGACGGCGCAAGCACGCCGGTGAGCACGCCCGCGCCTAAAGCTTGCAGCCGGTTGCCGGTTGCTTTTTCCAGCCAGACAATCAGCCGTCCGCCCAAGAGACGGTCCAATCCTTTGCGCAGAAAGCGCACGCCAAAAATAATCAGCGCCAATCCGGCGGCTAATTTGATTAAGAACATGATGCCATCACTGTTTAACCAAACACTATTATCACGCGCACTCTTCAGTGCAACACAAACCTTTTACACACGAGACAGAATATGGCGACCCGCCGCTCTTAAAAATCATCAGGAATCAATTCCCGCCGTTGTCTCCCGTTCTTTCCAGCCAAACAATTTCTTGGCTTTGATGACTTCAAAAATTTGCGGTGGAATCAATCTGGACAAGGATTCATCGCCATCGCGAATTTTTTCCAGCACGTCGCCGGAATAAATGTTCAACGTTTCCGCGTCGTAATTTTTG
>DASZXH010000008.1:0-31218 GCA_035545995.1 Verrucomicrobiia bacterium | reverse complement strand
CGGTGATTTTTTGAAATCCACTTTTTCAACCGTGCCGAAACTGGCTTTTGCGCCAAACCGCTCGGCTTGCTTTTGCATCCGCGTCATCAATTCATAACCGTCCACGCCTTCGGGAAAACCGGGAAAATTTTCCACGATGCTGGTCGTGGTGAGCAAACCGCCGGGCTGTATTCCCGTATAGACAACCGGCTTCAAATTGGCGCGCGCCGTGTAAAGCGCTGCCGTCCAACCCGCGCAACCCGAACCGATGATGACGACTTTTTCCATAAGGACGCGCAAGATAATTCGCCATTGCGTTGGTTGCAAGTTCCGTGAAATGGAGGCGGTAAGTCCTTTTGAATTTTTCGCGAAGCGAGCGCCCTGCGCATCAGTTTTTCAAATCAGAGAAGGCACGAAATCAAATCAACAGAAGCCAACGAAGGAAGCAAAGAATTCATTGAACTTCGTCCCCTTCGTTACCTTCTGTTGATTTTTGATTTTATTTCGCAAAAATCGTGATTAATTCTCCACGAATTTGATCACTCGCGATTTCTCAGCGCGTTTACGGGCGTTCTCATCGAGAATTTTTTTCCGCAAACGCAAATTCTTTGGTGTCGCCTCAACATATTCGTCAACGTCAATATATTCCAACGCGCGCTCCAAACTCAATTTCAACGGCGGCGAAAGCTGAATGCCCTTGCCATCGCCTTGCGAACGCATATTCGTCAAACGCTTTTCCTTCACCGGATTCACCGGAATGTCATTTTCGCGCGCATTTTCGCCGACAATCATGCCCACATAAATTTCATCACCCGGCTCAACCATCAAACGCCCGCGCTCCTGCACCGCATTGAGCGCGTAGCTCGTCGCCGTGCCGCCTTCCATCGAAACGAGCGAACCGTTCTTGCGCGCCGCGATTTCACCACGATCCGCGCCGTATTCATGAAACAAATGGCTCATCACGCCCATGCCTTTGGTTTGATTCACCAAATCGGTTTCAAAGCCAATCAACCCGCGCATCGGAATCAGCGCCTCAATCGTCACCTGATTACCGTGATGATTCATGTTCGTGATTTCCGCCTTGCGGAACGAAAGATTTTCCATCACCGCGCCGAGATTTTCGTTCGGGATTTCCACAAACAATTTTTCAATCGGCTCCAGCATTTCTCCGTTCGCATTTTTTTTCCACAAAACTTCCGGTCGCGAAACCAAAACCTCGTAGCCTTCACGCCGCATTTGTTCGACAAGAATCGCGATTTGCATTTCGCCGCGACCACTCACGGCAAAAATTTTCGCGTCGCCTGTCTGCGCGATTCGCAACGCGACATTCGTGCGAATTTCTTTTACCAAACGGTCCCAAATATGCCGCGCTGTCACGAGTTTTCCGTCTTTGCCCGCGAGCGGACCGTCATTCACGGCGAATTCCATTTGAATCGTCGGCGGGTCAATCGGGATATATGGCAATGCCGGACGCGCTTCGCTGTCGCAAATCGTTTCGCCGATGAACACTTCTTCAAAGCCCGTGATGCCCACGATGTCGCCTGCGTGCGCTTCCTGAATTTCGATGCGCTTCATGCCCTCGAAATGATACAGCATAGTGATTTTACCGCGCGAAATTTTCCCGTTGCCATGACGGCAAATCGCCGCGTCGCCAACTTTCACCTTGCCTTCGTAAATTTTTCCGAACGCAATTCGCCCGAGATAATCCGAATAATCCAGGTTCGCCACGAGCACTTGAAAACCGTCGCCTGCCTTTGCGCGCGGCGGCGGAATGTATTTGGCAATCGCGTCGAACAACGGCTCCATCGTCGTACTGTTATCGTTTAAATCCAATTTCGCGTAGCCCGCCTTTGCCGAAGCGTAGATGAACGGAAAATCTAATTGCTCATCCGTTGCGTTCAGCGACATGAACAATTCAAAAACTTGATCCAAAACTTTTTTCGGATTTGCGTTGTCGCGGTCAATTTTATTGATCACCACAATCGGCTTCGCGCCCGCTTCCAGAGCCTTTCGCAAAACAAATCGCGTTTGCGCCTGTGGTCCTTCCGCTGAATCCACCACGAGCAACACGCCGTCAATCATGTTCATGATGCGCTCGACTTCGCCGCCGAAATCCGCGTGGCCGGGCGTGTCCACGATGTTGATGTGAAAATCCTTGTATTTGAACGCCGCGTTTTTGGCGCGGATGGTGATGCCCTTTTCCTTTTCCAAATCCATCGAATCCATCAGGCGCTCAACCTGCGTCTCGGCCTGATTGGCGCGGAACGTGCCCGACTGCTTGAGCAGACAATCCACGAGCGTCGTTTTGCCGTGGTCAACGTGCGCGATGATGGCGATGTTTCGGATGTGCTGCATATCGTAAATGACCGGTTCACTCACCTTGCTAAAATACCATTGCGCCGACGTGGCGCGAACGGGAAAGCGGCGGATTTGCCGGGCTGCGTATAATGAAGATTTGCCGCCAAAGGTCAAGAATTGGATTCGGAAATCTGAAATCTATGTTTATTGCAACCCTAATTGTTGATGGAAGACTACATCTGCAAGAGTCCGTATGGAAGCATCTGGTTCCTTTGCCGACATGAGGAACAACTTATTAAAAGATTCTCGCACACATTGGTTCAGATTATAGAAAACCACCAAATCACCAGAGCGGATGGCTGGGTCAGGGTTGTCCAAACAATTCACAAGAAATTTGGTATTTTTGCGGGAAATATCTTGTAGCCGATAGACGGCTTGCATTTGCACTTCATCCCTGTCCACACGGGCGCTGACGGCATATTTCAGCGTGGCCTCGAAGGCTAATTGGGAATTGGCGGCAAGTGAGCAAAGTGCCGACTGTGAATATTGAGACACGAAGACATTAGTATCGCCAACAGTCTGACTCAAGTTATGAATATATTCGTCCGATTTTACACCGATGGCATTCAAAGCCTCAATATCGTCGCACCGAACCTGCGTGGTATCATTGGTCAGAAATTTCAGCATTACCGGAACGGCATCCACACCATTGGTGCCCAACCCACCAAATGCCCGAAACCGCCATTGCTTGGTTCCTGCATCGCAACTTTCAAAGTCATCAATCAGTGCTGACAACGCATTGGTGTTTTCCGGCGCAATTTTTTTAGCGGCGACTGCAAAAGTGATTTTCCAATCTGGCCGGTTAACAGGCAAATCTTTGCTGTGACTGTCCTGTATGAGCAGTGGCACCATCGAACGGGACTTGTCGCCGAACTCGGCCAGCATACCGGCAATGGAACTTCGTCCTTCAATTTCCGAGTTGGTATAAACCGTTACCAAGGCAGGCACCACGATGTCTGGTTGATTGCGAGCGATTTTGACCAAGCTTCCTGCCAAGCCACAATGGATACGGTCATCATTGGCGTTGTTTGTCATTGCAGCCAGAAATACCGGGATTAGCGCGTCGGGTTGGTTGCTGGCGATTTCCGTCAAAGTTTCGCCCATCTCGATGCGACTGTCGTCGTTAGTTGTATTATCCGACAGGGCGGCAATCAGGACGGACATAAAAACCTTGGCCTGATTGGTTCCAAAAGCTGTCATGGCCTCGACGATTTGGTTCCGTTTTTGCAGTGCGACGGCTTGCGCTCTTTGATTTTCCACTTGCGGCAATGATGAATTGGAGAATTCTTTAAGCAGGATTGGAACGACGACCTCTGGATGATTTTGTCCGACGTGAGCTAGGACGTTGTAAGGATTTTGAGAGAATCCTCCTCCCATCCAATTCCCTTCCCGAAGATAATAGATTTGTTGGCGATTGGTTGCTACTGTTTGAATCAAAGCTGGCAATGCTGCCTCGGCATTGGTGCCCAATTGATTTAGAACGCCCAGAATACGGTCTCGAATAAAATAACCGCTTGATGTTTTGACAGCCATCCTGATGCCGGTGAAATAATATGGGTTGTTCGTGTCAGAAAGGGTTTCTACCAATTTGTCAGCCAGTTGCGGCACGGCATCTTTGCCGACAAAAACCAAAGCTCGCTCGGGATAATTCTGGTTTTGCCCGATTGCTTTTATCAGATTAGGAACGGCCGCCTTTGCTGTCGGACCAAGCAACTGAAATGCTTCGACGGCATGGTCAGGTAGGCCCCAACCTCCCCCTTCAGGTTTAGTAATCCAACTTGATAACATCGGCACCGCATTTGAACCGATTTGAAGCACAACTTTTTCTGAATCATGGTCAATTGTCCATGCGCTGCCGACATAGTGATACAAATGTTCCAACCAATAACCCAAAGGCTTGCCGTTGTATTCCGGGTCAGGCGTGGAATTTGTAGCGGATTCAGCATGGCAAGCAGTCAGCAAACAACTGTTCTCCCAAACAATTAAGGCCATCAAAACCAGCAGGCAATTCTTCCGATTTATCATAAATGCGAGTGTGCGCCGGAATTGCCGCAACGTCAATCCGTGCAATTTGCGGTTAAATCAACTTCTTCAACTTCGCATTTTCACCAAGTTGCCGAACCAACTCTTTCACTTTCTGCGCCTGTGATTTGTGCGCCAGCAAAACCGCGTCGTCCGTCTGCACCAAAATCGAATCGCGCAAACCGACGACCGCAATCGGCGTTTTATTTTTTGTGCGCGCGTCGAAAATGATGTTCCGCGCCGCGTCCACGTGGATGAAATCCGCCACGGCGCAATTGCCTTCCGCGTCCGGTTTCAAATGCCGCGCCAGCGCGTTCCATGCGCCCAAATCGTCCCATTCAAAATTGCCGTCGGCCACGATGACATTTTGCGCCTTTTCCATCAGCGCGTAATCAATCGAGACTTTTTTGATTTCGGGATACTCCTTCGCCAAAACTTTCGCGAGCTTCACCGGATTGCCCGCCACCTTGAACCATCGCTGGCACGCCAAGAACATTTCCGGCTGATGTTTTTCCAATCCGTTTGTGACCGTGACAAAACTCCAGACGAACATCCCCGCGTTCCAGCGATACTGCCCGCTGTTGACGTATTCCAGCGCGCGCTGAAAATCCGGCTTCTCGACAAATTTTTCTGCTTTGAAAAATGTCGTCTTCGCTTTCACGCCGGACAATTTCGGCAATTCATTTCCGACGTGAATGTAACCGTAACCCGTCGCCGGCTCGGTCGGCTTGATGCCAATCGTGACAATCGCCTGACCTTGCGCGGCTAAATCGAACGCGTCGCTCAAAACCTGCTGGAATTTTTTCGCGTCGGGAATCACATGGTCGGCGGGCAACACCGCCATCACACCCGTCGTCGAACGCGCGCCGACCAACGCTGCGCCAAGCGTGACGGCGGCGCAAGTGTCGCGGCCCATCGGCTCGGCGATGAGATTGGCTTTAGGAATTTTGGGAAGTTGCTTTTTGACTTCCGGCAATTGCGCCTCGTTGGTGATGACAAAAATATTTTTCGCCGGAACAATCGGCAGGACGCGCTCGACCGCTTCCTGCAAAAACGATTTTTTCCCGAGCAACGCGAGCAATTGCTTGGGCGTTTTCTCGCGACTCAACGGCCAGAACCGTTCGCCGCGCCCGCCCGCCATGATGATGACGAAACGATTTTTGATGTCTGAAGTTGTTTTCATAATTTTTTGACACGAATTTCACGAATTAACACAAATTAAAATCAATTCGTGAAAATTAGTGTAATTCGTGCCTCAAATGGTTTTCACCGCATCCGCCAGTAATTTGACAAATTTGCCGACGCGCTTCGCCAAATCTTTCGCTTTTCCGTGCTTGGCGATTTGATTCACGATGGCGCTGCCGACGACCACGGCGTCCGCATTTTGCGCGACAAGTTTGGCCTGTTCGGGATTCGACACACCGAAGCCGACAGCAATCGGCAAAGGGGTGTGCGCGCGGATTTTGGCGACTTGCGACGCGAGATTCGTCGCGACCTGCGATTGCATTCCGGTGACGCCTTCGCGCGAAATGTAATAGATAAATCCGCTGCCGCGTTTGACGATGAATTCCATGCGGTCTTCCGGCGTGGTCGGCGCGACGAGATAAATGTGACACAAACCATTTTTCTTCATCACGGCTTCGTAATTGTCCGATTCTTCCGGCGGCAAATCCAAAACTAGCAATCCATCCACACCGGCTTTTGCGGCGGCGCGGACAAATTTTTCCATGCCGATTTTGTGAATCAAATTGAAGTAAATGTAGAGTACGATTGGAATTTGCGATTTTTTGCGAATGGCGGCGACCGTTTCCAAAACTTTGGGCGGAGTTGTCTTTGATTCCAAACCGCGTTGCGCAGCGAGTTGATTCACCAAACCGTCGGCGAGCGGGTCGCTGAACGGCACGCCGAGTTCCAAAACGTCCACGCCGGATTTGTCAAAGGCCAGCGCTAGTTCGCGCGTGGCTTTCAAATTCGGGTCGCCCGCGCCGATATAGACGATGAAACCTTTTTTACCTGCGCGCTTCAATTCTGCGAAGCAGCTTTCAATGCGATTCATTCAAATAAGTTTCAAGTTTCAGCCCAAAAGTTTCAAGATAATCCGCAGATTACACAGATGTCTCAGATTTTTTGAAATGGAACCTGCGTAATCGGCGAAATCTGCGGATAAGTTGACCGCGCTGCGATTTTTTTCCACAATTATGACATGGCAAGCACTTTCGGACAGCTTTTCCGCATCACGACGTGGGGCGAATCTCACGGCGGTGGCGTGGGCGTGGTCGTGGACGGTTGTCCGCCGCGCTTGAAATTGACCGAAGCGGACATTCAGCCGGATTTGAATCGCCGTCGTCCGGGGCAATCCAAAATCACGACGCGGCGCGCGGAGCCGGACGTGGTGCAAATTCTTTCCGGCACGTTCGAGGGCAAGACGCTCGGCACGCCGATTTGCCTGTGGGTGAAAAACGAGGACGCGCGACCGGAAGCGTATTTGGAAATGAAGGAAAAATTCCGTCCGTCGCATGCGGATTTCACTTACTTCGCCAAATATGGCATCCGCAATTGGCAAGGCGGCGGACGCGCGAGCGCAAGAGAGACGATTGGCCGTGTCGCTGCGGGCGCAATCGCAAAGAAAATTTTGCGCGAAAAATTCGGCGTGGAAGTTTTGTCCTACGTCAAACAGGTGCAAAAAATTATCGGCGATGTGAATCCTGACAAAGTGAAATTGTCGGACGTGGAAGCGAACATCGTGCGCTGCCCGGACAAAATCGCGGCGGAGAAAATGATCCGGCTCATCGAAAAAATGCGAAATGCAGGCGACACGGTTGGCGGCATCGTCGAAGGCATCGCGCGCGGTGTTCCCGCAGGCTGGGGTGAACCAGTTTTTGACAAGCTGGACGCGGACTTGGCGAAGGCGATGTTAAGTTTGCCGGCGTCAAAGGCATTTGAAATCGGCTCCGGCTTTGGCGGAATTCTTTTGACCGGGCGCCAGCACAACGATTTGTTCCGCGCGAAGAACAAAAAAGTTTTCACGACGACGAATTTTTCCGGCGGAATCCAAGGCGGCATTTCCAACGGGCAGACGATTTTCTTTCGCGTGGCGTTCAAGCCGGTCGCCACGATTATGAGCGAGCAGGACACGGTGGACGTGCATTACGAAAACACGAAATTGAAGGCGCGCGGGCGTCACGACCCGTGCGTGTTGCCGCGCGCGGTGCCAATCGTGGAAGCGATGACGGCGCTGGTTTTGGTTGACCACGCGCTGCGGCACAAGGCGCAATGCGGTTGATTTTTTGGCGGCAAAGGCGATTTTATTTCAAAGCAAAACTATGGCAGAAAAAAACATCAACGAAATCGCGCGCGAGGCGCGGACGCTTTACACCAAGGCGAACGAGGCGATTCAGCGGGAAAACCTGGATTACGCCATCGCGCTTTACAATCAAGTGCTGGAAAAAGAGCCGGGCTTTTACGAAGGCCGCAAAGCGTTGCGCGCGGCACAATTCAAGAAAGCCGGCAGCGGCGGCGGCGGCTTTTTCAAAAAAATGTTGAGCGGCGCGGGTTCTTCGCCGCTCGTGGCCAAGGGTCAAATCGCCCTGCGCAGCAATCCGGCGCACGCGCTGGCCATCGCCGAGCAGATTCTGAACACCGACCCGAACAGTTCCGGCGGCCATAAATTGATTGTTGAAGCGGGCGCGACACTGGAATTGCCACGCACCGTCGCGCTCTCCTACGAAACGCTCGCCAAAAATTCGCCGAAGGACAAAAATCTGGCGATTGAATTCGCCCACGCCGTTTCCGCCATCGGCGAAGGCAGTCGCGCGGAAAAAATTCTGATGGATTTGCAGCGCGAAATGCCCAACGACGGCGAATTGAATCAGGCGCTTAAAAATTTGTCCGCGCGCAAGACGTTGAACGAAGGCGGTTACAGCGCACTGGAAAGCGGCAAAGGTTCGTTCCGCGACATTTTGAAGAACAAAGCGGAAGCCGTCTCGCTCGAACAGGAAAAGCGCGTCGTCAAAACCGAGGACACGGCGGAACGGCTCATCGGCGAATACGAAGCGCGGATGCAGACCGAGCCGAACAATCTCAAGATTATCCGTGAACTGGCGAAACTTTACACGGAGAAAAAGCAGTTCGACAAAGCGATGGAGCTTTACGACCGCATCAAAAATTCCGAGATGGGCAACGACCCGTCGCTCGAACGCCAGATGGCCGACACGATTGTCCGCCGCTACGATTTTCAACTGGAGCAATTGAATTCCGCCGCGCCGAATTACGCCGAGCAATCCGCAAAACTTCAGGCCGAGAAATTGAATTTCCAAATCACCGAATGTCAGAAGCGCGTGGAAAAATATCCGACCGATTTGGCGATTCGATTTGAAATGGGCCAGTTATATTTGCAGGCTGGAAAAATCAACGAGGCGATTCAGGAACTTCAAAAAGCGCAGGGCAACCCACACAAACGCATCGCCGCGATGGGTTGCCTCGCGCAATGCTACGCCAAAAAGAAGATGTTCGATTTTGCCGCGCGCACGTTGCAGAACGCCATCAAGGAAAAGCCGGTGTTCGACGATGAAAAAAAGGAACTGACTTACAATCTCGGCTGCGTGCTCGAAAGCATGGGCAAAAAAGAGGAAGCCATCGAACAATTCAAGCTCATTTACGAAATGGACATCGGCTACAAAGATGTCGCCGCGAAAGTGGATGCGTATTATGCGGGGTAATGACAGTTTTGGCGAAGCGAATTATTATTTGAGAGGGATGGCGTGCTGCCGTCCCTGCTTAATTTGGGTTGCCGACA
Source organism: Verrucomicrobiia bacterium (assembly GCA_035545995.1). Taxonomy (GTDB): domain Bacteria; phylum Verrucomicrobiota; class Verrucomicrobiia; order Limisphaerales; family UBA11358; genus UBA11358. Next base: position 22,064 of record DASZXH010000008.1, on the reverse strand, counting down.
CGGCGACCCTCCCAACCATGATTGCGTTTTTGTATAAATGATTGTGGACAAGTCTTTTTACCGAACGTAAGGTTAATTCTATGAAAAGTTTAGACTGCAAAATTCGCAGCTAATCTAAGATTAGGTGTTTTTGCATATATGGAGATTAGCCTTATCCTAATCTACTTTGGCGTAATCATCGGAATCGCCATGTGCACGTTTTCTGCTACGTTTCGGGCTGTCGCCAGAAATTTTAGCAGTTACGATTGGAAGTTCTTGTTGGTAATTCTTTTATTCTTGTTCGCCGTGTTTTGGTGTTTGCCGATATTTTTCATCACAGGCGCTCATTTGCCACCAATTATCATTCTAAAAGGAGCATACACCACGTCATTGTGGCCTTTTTCTCACATACCGCTTGGCAACCTTGGATACTGGCGCGAATTGATGTGGCACTTTGCTCTATATTCAGTTGTCGGTTCCCTTCTTTTTAGTTGGCTGTTTCATTGTTTTTTCACCGTCTACAAGCTCAAGCGAGCTTTGCAGGACGGTTCAGCCCATCCGATTCAAAAGGCGAACACAGTGTATAGAGCGATGCGGTTGGCGTTATTGGTCGAGGCCATTTCTTGTGTTTACTTTATTTGGCAGCCTATTTGTATGCTATTCTTCTTTTCAGGCCATTCTGCACCTCGAATTGGTGACGTGTTTTCTGTTTTCTTTCTATTCCTGAATTTCTCTGCCGTATTTTTGAGTCGCGGGTTTGGAGTTTTCAGCGTTGGCAGTGTCTTCGCGGTTGTGCTCGTTCAGTCATTGGTATGGACTCTAGTATTTGCCGGACTATTTCGGTTGGTCAAATGGGCACGATTATTATTTCGACAGCCAGACGCCTAATATGAAGAGGCTACAAACTTCAATAACAGATTTTGTCCGCCTTGTTTTCCCATTCTGTAAAAACTTTCAGTGCTTCTTTGCGCAATAATTGTTTCATCGGAATTTTGCGGCGTGAAACCGGTTTGGCCACTTCGCGATAAATCGAATCGTCGTCAAATTCAATCTTCGCCGCGTCCTTGCGCGTGTTGGCGTAATAAACTTTTTTGAAACGCGCCCAGTAAATCGCCGCCAGACACATCGGGCACGGCTCGCAACTGGCGTAAAGTTCGCAATCATCGAGCTGGAACGTCTTCAATTTCCGGCACGCGTCGCGGATTGCGGCCACTTCCGCGTGCGCCGTCGGGTCGTTCGTCGAAGTCACCTGATTCCAGCCGCGCCCGACAATTTTCCCGTTGCGCACGACGACCGCGCCAAACGGTCCGCCGCAATTTTTCTGCATCTTGGAACGCGAAAGCCGGATGGCTTCCCGCATGAATTTTTCCCTCATGCCGCGAATAAACCGATTAATCGCGCCAAAGACAATTCATTTTTGAGATTACATCTTCAGCAAACAAATAGCGAACGTCGGCGCATTCTCCCTCTCCTCCCCAAAGGAGGAGAGGACCGGGGTGAGGAGGCCACGTTTTTGAACTAAAATCCCCTCACCCTGACCCTCTCCCCAACTTGGGCGGGGAGAGGGAATTGTCGAACGGTTTTCGAACGACACAATCGTTTTCATTTTTTCGGCCCGCCACCAAACAGCAATCGCAAACTGTTCATCACCACGACGACGGTGCTGCCTTCGTGGCCGACGACGCCGATGGGCAACGGAATTTTTCCAATCAGCGCAAACGCCACGAGCACGGCGACCGTGCCGAGCGAAATGACCAGATTTTGTTTGATGACGGTGCGCGAACGCCGGCTCAAACGGAACGCGGCCAGAAAATTTTCTAAGCGGTCGTGCATCAACACCACGTCGGCTTGCTCCAGCGCGGCGTCCGAACCGCGCGCGCCCATCGCCACGCCGATGTCGGCGGCGGCGAGACTCGGCGCGTCGTTCACGCCGTCGCCAATCATCGCAACGCGTTTCCCCTGCCCGCTCAATTCGCGGATGGCGGCGACTTTTTGTTCCGGCTTCAATTCGGCGCGCACGTCGTCCAGTTTCAATTCCGCGCGCAAATGTTCGGCGGCGGCGGAATGGTCGCCGGTCAAAACCACCGCGCGCAGCCCTTCGCCGCGCAATTCCTGAACGACCGCCGCCGCCTGTGGCCGGATGTCGTCGCGCAAAAGAATTCTTCCAAGCAAATCGCCGCGCGCAATCCAGATTTCAGAAATTCCAGTTGAAACGGGGAGCGCACGCGCCTCGCGTGCGGCCAACGACGCCTTGTCGTTGGTATTTTCGTCCGGCGCGAAGGCGCGCCGAACCGCAGCCGAGGCGGCTGCGCTCCCCAAAACCCACTCGCGTTTGCCGAGAAACGTTTCCTGCTCGTCGAAACGCGCACGCAAACCCTCGCCGGTGATGGACTCGAAATGGTTGAGCGCGAACGGCTCAAGTTGCTGCTGTTTGCCATAGCGCGTGATGGCACGGGCGAGCGGATGCGTGGACAATTTTTCGAGCGAATACGCCAGCCGCGCGATTTCCAATTCGCGTCCGGGCGGAAAACTTTCAATTTTTTCAACGCGCAATTCGCCGGTCGTCAGCGTGCCGGTCTTGTCGAGCGCGACGACGTTGACTTCCGCCAGTTTTTCCACCGCCGCGCCGCCGCGAAAAAGAATTCCGTGCCGCGCGCCAAAGGCGATTGCCGCCAGAATCGCGCTCGGAATCGAAAGCACCAGCGCGCACGGCGACGCGACCACGAGCAGCGTGCCCGCGCGATACAGCGCGCTGTGGGATTCGACGATGGACCGCCCCGGCGCAAGGCCGAAGCCAAGCCACCAGACGAAATACATCACGCCAAACATGGCGAGCACGAAGTAAGTATAGTAAGTGCTGAATTTGTCCGTGAATTGTTGCGCGGGCGCTTTTTGCTGCTGCGCCTCGCGGATGAGCGTGATGATTTTTTGCAGCGAACTTTCCGTGGCGGATTTGGTCACGACCACTTCGACCGCGCCCCACAAATTGATGGTTCCGGCCAGAACTGCGTCGCCAACGTTTTTTTCCGCTGGCGTCGCTTCGCCGGTTAAATTCGATTCGTCCGCCGCCGTCGCACCTTTGGCGACTTCCGCGTCCACGGCGAATTGCGCACCCGGCTTGACGAGCAGGCGCATTCCCGGACGCAGCGTTTCCACGGGCAATTCGCGTTCGCGCCCGCGCTCATCAACAACTGTTGCCGTCTTCGGCGCGTCGCGGAACAGCGAGCGGATTTCTTTTTGCGTCCGTCCCAACGCGAAATGTTCCAGCGCGCCGGACAGCGAAAACAAAAATAACAGCGTCGCGCCTTCGCCCCACGCGCCGAGATACGCAGCGGCGGCGGCCACCGCCAGCATCAGAAAATGCACATCAATCGTGCGCTTGCGCAGACGTTCCCAAACTTCTTCCGCCGGATAAAAACCGCCGGCGAGATACGCCGCGACATAAAAAATGATTTTGAACGGCGCGGGTGAAAAAAATCCGGCCAGCCCGAAAACGCCGCAAAGAATCGCCAGCGCCAATTGCGGTTTCCACTCGTCCACCTCGTCGGCGTGTTCGAGAAACTCCACGTCGCGCGGAACGATTCTCGGCAGCGGCAAATCGCGCCAGCGCCAGAATTTCGGCGCGGTCGGGCACGTCGCGCGTGCAATCGTCGTGCTCGCGCCGTCGTGTTTGACGACAATTCTCGCCCGCTCGGTTTCGGACAACGGCGCGTCGCAAATCGCGCAATCGTTTTTGCCGCTCAAAAGCGAGCAGGCCTGATTTGATTCCGGGTTCTGTGCGGATTGTAATTTTTCCGTAAGCCGTTGTGTGAGTCTTTCCACATCAGCGCGACCGAGCGTGGCGACGGAAATTTTATTTTGCGCCGGGTCAATCGTCACCGCTTCCAGCGCCGGTTCCTCGGCCAGCGTGTCAGCCACTGAGCGGGCGAGACAGTGTGGGATTTCGACGCGATGTTTTTCAGGCGAACTCATCTAATTTAGTTGTAACACATCCTTTGTCAGAACGCACGCAAATCGCGCGGGTAAAATTCAACGGTTTGAACTGGACTTTACAAGACATCTGACTTTCAATCCGTCGAACAAAGCAGATTAAAACCATGAAAAAACACATTTGCATCCTGATTTCCGCCATCCTTTGTGCCGGGCTGATTCCTGCATATTCACAAATGGGTGGTCAGTCGGGTCCGGAATTCAACGCCGCCTTGCGCCAACTTTTCGGCGACAATCAAAATTTTTCCGCCGTTGTCGAAGTGCAGACCACCGATGAAGGCGGCAATGCCTTCAGCGCGCCCGGCACCATGTCGTTCAATTCCGGCAAGACGCGCTTTGACATGAAACTTTCAGACATGCAAAGCAAACAGTTGAATCCGCAGGCCATTGCGCAAATGAAAGCGATGGGCATGGATCAGATTGTGACCATCACACGACCGGACGAAAAAGTCACCTATTTGGTCTATCCCGGAATGGAAAGCTACGCTCAAATCGCGACGCCAAACGCGGACACCGGCAAGACGAACAATTTCAAGATGGAAACCACGAAACTGGGTCAGGAAACCGTGGACGGCCATGTTTGCGACAAAAACAAAGTTGTCATCACTGACAGCAAGGGTGAAAAACATGAATCCACCACTTGGAACGCGACGGACCTGAAAAATTTTCCGGTAAAAATCCAAACGACCGAAGCCGGTCACGACATTGCCATGCTGTTCAAAAATGTTTCACTGGCCAAACCCGATTCCAGCTTGTTCGATCCGCCGGCCGGCTTCACCAAATATGATAACGTGCAGGAAATGATGCGCGCGCAGTTCATGAAGAAAATGGGCGGAGGACAACCTCCCAGCTCAAACCATTAAGATTCTAAAAGCGTTTTCGCTTTCGCCAGCGCTTCATCCAACTTGGTCGAATCCCGACCACCGCCGCGCGCATTGTCCGGTTTGCCGCCGCCCTTGCCGCCGACAATCGGCGCGATTTGCTGGATGATTTTCCCGGCGTTCACCTTCGCCGAGTATTCCGGCGTGACTGCGCAAATGAGCGTGACTGCGTTCAATTTGTGACCGCCCAGCAAGATGACACCCCGAAACCGTCCCTTGAGCGCGTCGGCAATCGCCTGTAAAAAGTCCGGTTCCGCCACGCCAAGATTGTGCGCGATGAACGGAATCCCGCTCACCGTATGCACGCGCTCCAGCAATTCGCTCGCGGCGTTCGACGCGTTGCGCTGCATGGCGACTTTTATTTCCCGCTCCAATTCCTTTTGATGCTCCAGCAATGATTCGATTTTCTTTTCCAATTCGTGAACCGGCGAATTCACTTTGCCCGCGAGCGCTTTGATCAAATGCAATTCTTCGTTCGCGCGTTTGTAAGCTTCAAGTCCGGCAACGGCTTCAATTCTCCGAACGCCCGCCGCAATCGCGCTTTCGCCGACGATGCGGAACAAACCGATTTCGCCTGTCGCGCGCACGTGCGTGCCGCCGCAAAGTTCCATCGAGTAGCCGTTCAGTTTTTTCGCGTCGCCACCGATTTGGACGACGCGCACCGTGTCGCCGTATTTGTCGCCGAAAAATTGCATCACGTCCTTGCGATTTTTTACGTCCGCGTGCGGAACTTCAACCCAACTGACGTTTGCGTTTTCGAGAATTTTTTCGTTCACCAACTTTTCGATGTCCACAATTTGCTGCGGCGTGAGCGACGCGCTGTTGAAATCGAACGTCAACTTGTCCGACCCGACGAACGAACCTTTCTGCGTTGCGTCTTTGCTGACAACTTCGTGCAACGCCCAGTGCAAAAGATGCGTGACAGTGTGATGACGTTGAATCGCATCACGGCGCGATTTCTCGACTGCGAGCGTAACTGTCGCACCAATCGCCGGAACATCGCCACTTTCAAGGAAATGCAAAAATGTGTCTCCATTTTTCTGTGTATTCACGACGCACCACAAATTTCCACCACTGGAAATTTCGCCGGTGTCGCCGACTTGACCGCCCATTTCCGCATAAAACGGCGACGTGTCCAACACAACGGCAGTTTTATCTTTAAGCGAAACGACTTCCAAAACTTTGGCCTGAACCGCAAGATTTTCGTAGCCGATGAATTTCGTGGGCGTGGTGGTTTCGATTTGCGAGAGCGAAATGACTTCTTTTTTCTGCGCGGCGCGGGCGCGGGCGCGCTGCTCTTCCATCAATTTTTCAAATCCGTCTTTGTCCACCGTCAAACCGCGTTCACGCGCCATCAATTCGGTGAGGTCGAGCGGAAATCCGTAAGTGTCGTAAAGTTCAAACGCCAAGTTGCCGGTAACAATTGCTGCCCGTTCAGAAGTAGTGAGTTTGTGGCCCAGTGCTTCAGCGTGACCAGCCAACGCACTGATCGTCTCATGCGCAGCTTCGATTCCTTCTTCAAATAGGCGAATGCCGCGATCCAAAGTTTTATTGAACGCTTCTTCCTCGACGCGGATGACTTCCTGCACGTGTTTTTTCTTCGCGCGAATTTCGGGAAAGACATCGCCCATCGTGTCGGCCAGCACGTCCACGAGTTTGTAGAAAAACGGCTCGTGAAATCCGAGCGTGCGACCGTAGCGCACGGCGCGGCGCAAAATCCGGCGCAAAACGTAGTTGCGGTCGGTGTTGCTAGGTTGGATGCCGTCGGCAATCGCAAAACTCAACGTGCGGATGTGGTCGGCGATGACGCGGAAAGCAACGTCAATCTTCTCCTGCTCGGTTTCGCCCGCGCTGCCGGATTTCGGCAAGGTCGAGCCGTATTTTTTCCCGCTCAATTTTTCCAGCGCGTCGAAAATCGGACGGAAAATGTCGGTCTCGTAATTGGAAATCGTCGTGCCAAAATTGGCAAATCCTTTCGTGCATTGCAAAATGCTCGTGACGCGCTCGAAGCCCATGCCGGTGTCCACGTGTTTGGCGGGCAGCGGCGAAAATGTGCCGTCGGGATTCGCATTGAACTGGATGAAAACGAGATTCCAGATTTCGATACATTCAGAACTGCCTTTGTTGACGAGCGCACCGTTGGTGTCGCCGTTTTGCGTGAGGTCAACGTGCAATTCGGAACACGGACCGCACGGGCCGGTTTCGCCCATCATCCAAAAATTGTCCTTTTTGTTGCCGTTGACGATGTGGATTTGCGGATTCAATCCGGCGGCGCGAAATTTGTCCGCCCAAAAATTCCATGCTTCTTGATCAAATTCGCTCGGATCGTTTTTGGATTTGTCCGGCGAATAAACTGTCGCGTAAAGTCGCGTTGCCGGAAATTTCCATTTTTCGACGACGAGTTCCCACGCCCAATCAATCGCCTCTTTTTTGAAATAATCGCCGAAGCTCCAGTTGCCGAGCATCTCGAAAAACGTGTGGTGATAGGTGTCGAGGCCAACGTCATCCAAGTCGTTGTGCTTGCCGGTGGCGCGAATACATTTTTGCGTGTCGGCGGCGCGCGTTGGCAAACCGGGGATTACATCAGCCCATTTATTGACTTCCGGTTTTTCTTCGCCGAGAAAAATCGGAACGAATTGATTCATGCCGGCATTTGTGAAAATTCTCGCGCCGTCGCGAGATTTGTAGTCAAGCGGTGAGCTGCGAACAATAGTATGTTCCCTCGGTTTCGATTTGAAAAAATCGAGGAACGATTGGCGGATTTGCGCGGACGTCATCATTTGAAACGAACATGAAGCTTAATGAAAATTTTCCTCGCGCGCGAGTGGAAGTTTTCTGCTTCCAGGCGAAAGTTACAAATCGTATTTGTCAACTGTTGACGCGGAATTTTTTTGAAATTTTTTCCTTGAGTATTTTCCGGTGCAGAGCGATAAAACGTCAGAAGTTAGAAGTTCTTTGAATTGAAATTGTCATTTAATTTCCCTGCCCTGTTCGTGATTGTTTGCAGTCCTTGAACCGTAGTTATACGAATCCCGGGATGAGTTGCGGCGGTGGCCGACAGGCCTTGATTGGAAGCCGAAAGCCGTCGCGCGAGTTCCACATGTTGCAAAACATGTTCAAAGGATCGGGCATCACACGGCAACGGTGGGGGTTCTTTCAGGATTGCCGGAACGCATGCTAACCCCGGCAATCAAAGCCCGCCACCCGTTGCGGGCTTTTTGTTTTGGGCAAAAACTTTCGATGATGCTAACTTGAATTCATGCCGCGCGACGATTTGTTTTCTGCTCCAGTCGAAAATCAACCGGAAGAAAAATCGTCGCCGCCAACTTCTGAAAATAATTTTCGCAGCCAGCCGCTCGCCGCGCGGATGCGCCCGCGCAATTTGGACGAATACGTTGGGCAATCGCACATTCTCGCGCCGGGACAACTTCTGCGCCGCGCGATTGAAGCTGACCGGATTCAGTCACTCATTTTTTTCGGGCCGCCCGGAACCGGTAAAACGTCGCTTGCGCAAATCATCGCGAGCCAGACCAAATCGAAATTTGAACGCTTGAGCGGCGTGGAATCCAACGTCGCCGATATGCGTCGCGTTTTGTCCGCCGCCGCGAATCGTCTCGAAAACACCGGCCAGCCAACAATTTTATTCATTGACGAAATTCATCGCTTCAACAAATCGCAGCAGGACGTTTTGTTGCCGGATGTGGAAAGCGGCGTCATCAAATTGATTGGCGCGACCACGCACAATCCGTTTTTCTTCGTCAATTCCCCGCTCGTCTCGCGTTCGCAAATTTTTGAACTGCGCCCGCTGACCGAAGACGATTTATTCGCGCTGCTGCAACGCGCGTTGCACGATGAAGAACGCGGACTCGGTTATCTGAAAATTGTCGCCGATGAAAATGCGCTGCGCCATTTGGCAAAAATTTCCGACGGTGACGCGCGCAAAGCGTTGAATTCGCTCGAAATCGCCGCGTTGACAACTTCGCCTGAAAAATCCGGCGAAATCAAAATCACGCTCGCCGTTGCCGAACAAAGTATTCAGAAAAAAGCCGTCGTTTATGACGGCGATGGCGACGCGCATTACGACACGATTTCCGCGTTCATCAAGGCGATGCGCGGCAGCGACCCGGACGCCGCGCTTTACTGGCTCGCCAAAATGGTTCACGCCGGCGAAGACCCGCGTTTCATCGCGCGGCGCATCGTCATTCACGCCGCCGAAGACGTCGGCCTTGCCGACCCGATGGCGCTTGTGCTGGCGAACGCGGCGTTTCAAGCGGCGGAATTCATCGGCTGGCCGGAAGCGCGGATTCCGCTGGCCGAAGCGACGATTTACATCGCCACCGCGCCGAAAAGCAATTCCACCGTCGCCGCCATCGGCGCGGCGATGCGCGAGGTGGAATCCGGTCGCACCCTCGAAGTGCCCAAACATCTGCGCGATACGAGTTACAAAGGTGCGGAACGTCTCGGCCACGGCGCGGATTACAAATACGCGCACGATTTTGAAGGCCACTACGTGCCACAGGATTATCTCGGCGCGGACAAAAAATTTTACGAGCCGACTGAACAAGGCGTGGAAAAGAAAATCAAGGAGCGATTGGAAAATTGGCGGAAGTTAAAACGCGAAGCGGAAATAAAAAATCAAAAATAACCACAGATGAAACACGTCTGTTGCATTGATTTAGACACTTTGAAAATAGTAAAACATCAGTAAAATCAAAGATAATTCGGGCTAACGGGCGACAATTTTACATAATTTTTCAGTCCTGTTGCTGACATTTTCGCTGATAGTCCAGCTAAATGACGGAATATCAGTGTGGCCTATTACGGCATTCAATTTTTGTTATTATCCCTCATGTCGGTTTTTGGGGAGGAAAGACGCGCGAAAAGGAAATCAGCAAAAACAAGAGTTCGATTTCCTTTCGCCAGTTCCATTCATGACATAATCAATAACTTATGAATATGTGCAGTAAAAGCGTAATAAATTTGTCCTCGAAATTATTTTTACAGAAATATGTGTTAATTGAAAGCCTGCAAGCGATATTCCTCTGGCTTGCTTCCCATCACCACAATGTCTCGAACCTTGGACTGATTTTCTTCGATGAGGGCATGATACCTGCCTGGCAATTTCATCAGACCGGGCAGTTAGCTTGCGAATCGGCGTCACTATGTTGAATGTCAATGCAGAGCGGTTGAAGAATTTCAGAACTGTCATACGACTCCCTGACAATTGTTTCGCCGTGCTGATACGACTCAATTATCAGGCGGATTCATCAGTTTTTCGAGCGAGGAATTATTAATACGCTCCCCATGGTGGAAGTTTGATGGGCGAGGTGAAAGCAGGCACGCCCACCGCCTTCATGTGGCGCAGATAAAGTTTGCCACCGCTTGTGACAAACAACGTATCGAAGTTTGTGCCGCCGAAGCAGACGTTCGTCGCCTCGCCCACCGGCATTGGAAGAATTCCGCGTGAGCGGCCATTGCGGTCAAAGACTTGCACGCCCATGCGCGTGGCCACATACAGGCGCCCGTCACGATCCATACACATGCCACCCGCGCCGCTGTCATCGGCCCAGTCAGGCACATGCACCCAATAGAACTGCTGCTTCAAGTCAACCGTTCCGTCCAGTTTTACCCGATAACTGTAGCCACAATGCGTGCGGCTCTCCATGACCACCAGCCACAAGTCATCAGGTGACAACGCGATGCCCGTCGGCTGTTTCAAGCCTTCATCAAGAAGTGTTTTCGTGCCGTCGGACTGGATGATCCAAACTTTGCCGGCATCCGCATCAGTCGCGTAAATCAGACCGCTGCTCGTCACCGTCAAATAGGTCGCATTAATACCAGCAACGGTTATTACATGACCATCTGCCGCGAAAGCAAATGCCTTGTCCCTAGGAATCTCCGGGGCATCGCTGACTTTTCCATCCGTGCCAAACTTGCGTGTGCGCTGCGTCGCCATGTCATGGAAGAAGATTTCGCCGCGCGGATTCACCGCGAGATAGTCGCAAGCAACACCCGCATTGCTAACCGCTTGCCAGGCTGAGCTGGGATCGAGAATCGCCTTGAGCATCACGTTTTGTGTCTTCGCCGGATGCGCCAGCACCGGATTCGGCCAGTCTTTCCATAGGTAACGCATCGCATCGGGAAAAACCGCCGTGGCCTGTTTAGCGTTGTGCGAGCCGGTGCCCCAAACATGCTGATGGTCATAGCCGGCAAAATCCAACGCGCGTTCAAGCGTTTGGTTGCTCATCCACCAATCACCGACTTCCGGAATCCCTGCTTCGTCATGTGAACCGTCTTGCTGAAATACGCGAAGCGGTTTCGGCTCCGTTTCACGCACGAGCACCGGATAACGGTCGCCGCCGCGCATGCAAACAAATGTGCCGATGGCCGAGAACACTCGCCGAAATAAATCGGGCCGCTCCCACGCAAGAGTGAAGGCGCCAATGCCGCCCGTGCTGCCGCCGCCGGCACAATGATCATTCGGATCGCGCGAGAGCTTGATCGGCAGGCCATCCGGCGTCAGATGTTTTTCAACTGCGGGAAAAATCTCCCCGACAATGCAGCGAGCAAGCGAGTCGTCGAGGCTGTCAAATTCAAAGCTGCGATTAAAGCGCGGATTCTCCTTTCCATTTACCGACACGACCCCGCCCGGGGAGACACCGATGGCGATGGTTACCGGCATCTGGCCCTTGTAAATCAAATTGTCGAATACGATTGGCACATCGAAGCCAAGCCCATCGAGCCCCATATAAACGCAGGCAGGCTTGTCGCCCTTGTATTTCGCTGGCACATAAACGGTGATGATGCGGCTGGTGCCGGGAAATATCTTCGAATTTGCAAACTTGAACCAAAATGTTTTCCCTTTCGGCACACCCGGTTGTGGCATTGAGTCTGGGCCAGATTTGTAATTATCAATCCCGCCGGGCGGCGGCACAGGCGACTGTGCGTCCAGCCTCATTGAGCCGAACCCGAATGCCCAAATGCCGATGGCGGTGAGGAATGGCTCAATAAAGGTGTTTCGCATAGTGTGCATTTATTGTTGGTGATTTGGAATAAATTACATTTTGCCTTTTTGTTTTGCTTTCAATGATTCATAGGCAACTTGCTCGTGCGCGTCACCGCCATCACCAACCAAGCCGCCATGGAACAAGCGGCGGCTATCACAAGGATGGGATAAATCGGATTGGTGGTTTTATCCCGTATGACTCCCACAACATAAGGGCTGACAAACCCGCCCAAGTTGCCGATAGAATTGATCCATGCAATCCCGGCAGCCGCTGCTGATCCAGATAAAATGCCGGTCGGCAACGCCCAAAAAGTGGATATGGACGACATGATTCCAGCTGTCAACAGCGCTAAAACCGCAACACCTAGCACTTGAGACATTCCGTGCAGACCACTCAAGATCAGAAAAACGGCACTCACCACCAAGGCAATTGCCAAATGTCCGCGGCGTTCACCGGTCACGTCGGAGTGATGGCCCCAAAAGATCATGGTCAGAGCAGCAAACCCCCAAGGGATTGCGGAGATTAGCCCAATTTTCCAAGGAATCTGGCTGAAACTATCCTTGATTAGTTGCGGCATCCAAAAGCCGACATAGTAGTTACCCATCATAACGCAAAAATACACCAAGCACAGCAACCACACTTGGGGGCTTCTGAACGCATCGGCAAATGTATGGTGGGAATGATTGCTGCTTCGTTTGCCAGCCTCGTCTTCAGCGAGCCGTTGCATCAAAAGCTCGCGCTCGGCCGGCTGCAACCATTTGGCCTGCCATGGTCCATCATCAAGGTAAAGTATTGCCACGATGCCAACCACTATGGATGGAATACCCATGATAACAAGCAGCCATTGCCAACTGTTCAAACCATCCAGGTTTGATGTTCCGGACATAATCCATCCTGCAACCGGTCCGCCAAGAGCGCCCGACAGCGCAATCGCACTCATAAACGCGGACACCATTTGAGCCCGATACCTTCCAGGATACCAATAGGTCAGATATAATATCACACCCGGGAAAAAGCCAGATTCGACCACGCCGAGCAAAAACCGCAGCAGGTAAAAAACCAATGGCGTCTTGACGAACATAAAACCACAGGAAACCATTCCCCACACAATCATAAGCGGGCCAATCCAAAGACGCGCTCCGATCCGCTGTAAAATCATGTTGCTGGGCACTTCAAAAAAGAAATAGCCAACAAAGAAAATGCCCATGCCTAATCCGAAGACGGTATCGCTCATCCCCAAGTCCTGTTGCATTTGCAACTTGGCAAAACCTATATTGACACGAGCGAGATAGGACAGAATGTAACAGAAAAATAAGAAGGGAATTAGACGAATAGTGACTTTCCGGTAAAGTTTCTGCTCTGATTGAATGAAACCGGCGATATTCCCGTCGCCTGCGGCAAAAGTTATGTTCTTCGTATTCATGTTATGACCGGAGTTTTGGAGAAATTTTGAGTGTTGACTTTCAAGGTAATCAAATGTCCAACTTGTTCGGCGCAACGCTCCAACATGCCGGTTGCGCGCCGGGGCAGGTCTTCCTCTGCCACCGATTCCTCTAATGCCGAAAAAAAAGCCTTAATGCCGACCATCCGCACTTTGTCGGCACCCGGGCCAAGCGAACCGCAAATGGCAATGACCGGGATGCCAAGCTTTTGCGCGATCCTTGCCACGCCAGCCGGCGCTTTGCCAAAAGCAGTCTGTCCATCCAATCGGCCTTCGCCCGTAATAACCAGATCGCAGCCGGTCAGTTTACTTTCGAGGTTTATTGCATTGGTAACAATATCTATGCCCGGATGCATCCGGGCACCAAGAAATGCGACCAGTCCCGCACCTTGTCCACCTGCAGCCCCGGCTCCCGGCAACTTCGCCACTTTGACACCCAAATCCTTTTGGATGACCGTTGCCAGACGCTTCAGCCCCTTATCGAGATGTTTTACCATTCCTTGGGTCGCGCCTTTTTGCGGGCTGTAGACACGAGCAGCACCACGAGGTCCGCACAATGGATTGTCCACGTCACACGCCACAGAAATGGTTGTGTCCTTCAATCGCGTGTCCAGCCGGGTTATATCAATGCGGGACAGTTTGGTTAACGCGCCGCCGCCATCGGATAATTCACGGTTCCGAGCGTCAAAAAACTTGACGCCCAGAGCGCGGGCCATACCCGTGCCGCCATCGTTAGTGGCGCTGCCACCAATGCCAACGATGATCTCCTTCACGTGAAGATTCAAAGCCGCGCAAATTAATTCGCCAGTGCCCCGTGAACTGGCAAGCATTGGATTACGTTCATTTGGCTTGAGCAGGGCCACGCCGCTGGCCATGGCCATCTCAATTACGGCGGTTCGACCATCGCCAGTAAGGCCAAAGGTTGATTGGATCTTGCGGCCAAGCGGATCACTAATCGAACATTTCACTTGTCGTCCACCGGTCGCTTCTATGATTGCCAGAAGTGTGCCGTCGCCACCATCAGCTATGGGAATCTTAACAGTAGAGATGTCCGGCAAAGCTTTTTTGAGGCCGCGTTCAATGCCAGCAGCGGCTTGGAAGGCGGTGAAACTCCCTTTGAAGGCATTAGGGACGATGGCTATTCTCATCTTTTATTTGCAATCAGCTTTTGGGATTGACATGCCTTTCGTCATTTTGATGAATCTGGCTATCTAACAATCTCGACGAGCGACACGGAGGACAATGGCCATACGAAACCGAGTCAACTGTTGGCTAAAGCTGCGTTCAAGGTGCTGGATTATACCCTCAACGTTTGGCGCAACATTCATGTTTGTTACATTCTGTTGGAAGTGACCGCTTTAAGAAAATATTTGGGCAATTTGCAGCACAGAAAAGTATTTTATATTTCTGAGATTCTGCTTCCATAATCAAAGCCAATTCGTTCATAACCAATCCTAACGCTCTTTTCCGGTGAAATCATCGCTCGGATTGTCTTGAGGAAACCATTCTTTCCCAATAATACGACCTAACAATAAGAGCTTGCGGTCGGGATACCAAAGCGCCGCCTTGCCGTTATGGAAAGTAAAACTGCCATACAAAGACATGTCTATACGACCATCCGTTCCGGGTTTACCGAGGGTCGTTTCAACGGGTTTCATAAACAGTTTGGGCCTTTCAAACCAAATTGGCTGACTGGCATTTGGTTTATAATATCCAGGAACCAGATAAATAGGTTGCCGGTTGTGGCTATCGCCCGGGCCATAATTTTTGTAGTAACCATCATTGTTATGAATAAATAGAGCATATTCTCCGCTCCCAGTAGTATTACCGTTCAAATCATAAATCGGACAAGGCGATAGCGGTTGCAAGATCGGGGCTCCTCCATCGCAATATAGTAGCCTGCACGGTTTGGTCCAAGTCTCACCTCCATCAGCGCTCAAAGACCAAAACGGGCTTCCCGAAGCGGTGCGCATAACGACGAAAAGACGATCATCCGGCAGTTTGACGATTGACGGTTCCTGGCAGACGCTTGTTTCGGGATGTCCTGGATACGGCACCGAAAGAGATTTATCATTAGCGGCAAACCAACTGATTTTCAAATTTTGCATTTCAGGATTATCATCCACGTTTTCAAAGCGCATAAACTCCACATGCGAATCAGCGGAAATCCAAAGTTTGGTCGCCTTTTTTTTGACGGCATAGCTCGTCCAACGTGTAAAACCCGCAAGATATTTACCATCTTTCCCTAATCTTAATGGCTCTTGCCAACAAATCATGTTAGGTGGATAACTGGCGTCAGGATTATCGTAAATGCTTCGAGGCACAGGTATGTTCTGGGGGTTAGACCACGTTGCACCGCTATCATCGCTGTAAATACCATACAGCCATCCTGTAGCATCATAGGAAGTGTCACATTTGCCATTATCTTGACTATAAAGCACGTAAATCCGGCCAGACTTGCTCGCCAATGGGTATCCCCAACTGGCAATATAACCTTCTCCGGCCTTTCTGGGACCAGCTATGACACGCGGAGTGGACCATGTTACGCCTTCATCAGTACTGCGAGAAAAAACAATATGTTGATCCGGGGCTGCTTCTAGTGAGCTTTGCGTCCACACGGCCATAAGCGAACCATCGGGTCCGTAAAATACAAGAAAATGTTCATTGCAAGTGTCACTGATGTCTGGATTCATTTTAGGCACGAATACCACGTAGTTTGGTTGTGTGGCTTGCAATTGCGTCTGGATTCTTTTCTTTAGGTCAAGGACAGAAGAAATATAATTGGTATTTGTCTTGATATAAACCTTTGACATGCCATTCGTTGGGGCGCCTCGCAAACTTGGAAGTAACAAGACTAATATGGTGGCGATTGCCATCTTCAATTTCATATCCTTTTATTTAATTTGGGGCATTGCTTGCAAAACTTGGCGGCAACCTTCGCGGATAAATAACGTATCCATGCCGCAGGCAATAAACCTGAATCCCTCATTAACCCGCCTCAGCACTTCATTGGGATCAACTGAAACAACATGAATGCCCGCTGGAATTCCTTTTCGGCTACACTCACTAAGGATTCTCTGTTGGGCTTTTACCACATCCGGATTATCCAGTTTACCGGCCAACCCCATTGACGCCGATAGGTCATAGGGGCCGATGAGTGCGGCGTCAATTCCAGGAGTTGATAGTATTGCTTCAATCTGTCGCAACGCAACGATGCTTTCCAGCATTATTACGACTAGCACTTCTTTGTTGTGTTGCTGAAAATATTCTTGAAAATAATGACCAAATCCACTTGCCCGACAGAATGAGGCTCCACGTATGCCCTCAGGCGGGAACTTTGCCATCGCCACAGCCTGAGCCGCCTCATCAGGAGAATTAACAGAGGGCACGATGATTCCTGCTGCACCCATATCGAGCACCTGCTTGGCAGCAACGGGATCACAAGAAGCCAGTCGAGCGAAAACGCCACACCCAGTGCCTTTGGCAGACAAAATTATTTGATAAAAACCTTCCCCATTAGTTGGAGTATGTTCCATATCCACAACAATAAAATCAAACCCAGCATCGGCCATAATCTCGCCAATATTTGGCGATCCAGTCATCAGCCATCCGCCCAGAACCGGAGTCTTCGTAAGAAGTTTACTTTTTATGTTGTTCATATAATTCAAAAATGCATGTAGAAAAGTTATTCAAATACCCGTTTCCTAGGATCAATAAAACACCAGCACGTGGCTCCAATCAGAAAAAGTCCCCCCATTACAAAAAGCGATGCATTCCAGCTACCAAACAGATCAAGAAGTCCCGTAACCATTAGTGGGCTGATCACAGCACCGATTTGTCCCGAGGTATTCATTACCGCACTTACCACACCCGCATTATCGCCGCCGATATCAATGCAGGTTGCCCAAGCGGTGCCCAGAACGAACATGCTGGCAGCAACCGCAAGTGCAATGAGATATCCCGCGAGCACAGGGTTACGCGTTTCAGCAGCAAAAATCATTCCTACGCCCGCAATAAGATATGCACCGACTCCTACCAAGGACCTGCCAATACGCAACCCAAATCGCCTCGCCACCGCATCCGTGGTGAAGCCACCAAACAAATCACCTGCCACGCTCAAAACCAATGGCAATCCCGCGAAAAATCCCAGCGACATGGCGGTAAAACCGTGGCACTCTTTCAAGTAGGTAGGCAACCAGGTGATACAGAAGTAGAATGCGAAGCTGTTCGGAAAATACATACAACATAATAGGAGCACGTTTCGTTGACTTAACAATTGCCGCCAGAATTTCCATCCGCCATAGCGTTCGTTTTCAGACGCTTGCCCGGCAGTTATGTGTTCCAATTCCATGGCATTGACTTCCGGATGACTCGCTGGATCATCACGAAACCACCTGTGCCATATCAATGCCCATCCACAACCCAACGATCCAAAAAAAATAAAAACAACCCGCCAGTTAACGACCTGCACCAGTGCTAACACAAGAAGCGGGGCCAAACCGCTTGCTATGTGAGCGCCCGCGAAGAAACTTCCCTGAACAGCACCTCGTTTTTTGCGCGGGATCCATCGAAAAAATGTGCGAGCCACCGCCGGCCACGCCCCTGCTTCACCTGCGCCAAACAAAAACCTGATCGCCAGTAATGAGACAAGATTAACCGCTAATGCTGTTGCCATGGTGAAAACAGACCACCAAACTACAATACGAGTTAAAATCCTTCGCGTACCTATGCGATCAGCCCACCACGCCGTTGGAATCCCAAATAGAGCATAAGAAAAGGCAAAAATACTATAAACCCAACTCATCTGTCCCTTAGTCAAACTAAGATCGTGCATGATATTGGGTGCCAATGTCGCAATGCAGGCTCGATCCAAATAAGTAATCATTGCCAACAGCATTGCCAGGCCAGCTACCTTGTAATGCACACGAGAAGCATGGCCGCTCTTGGTTGAAAATCGGCTCGTTTCAGTCACTAGGTCTTTAACTGACATAGTCAAACATAAAATTGATCATTAGCTTAACGATATCTGATGTGGACCAAACAAGGAATGATACGCATTTCCACTTTTCTAATACAAAACAGTGAATCAAACATCACAAGCAATAAATCAGATATAACGTGATACCTCAATGATTCACACGTTTTACAGTAAAACGTGTGCCTTAACTTTTCCTAATAAAAGCGCACTATAATTGTCTGAAGCTGATATCATTGAACCGAAATCGGTATTTGTTCCGCCGATATAACGGTTATTATCCACAAAAGATTCAGAATTCCCATGAGATGATCTTCTTTCTTTTGCAATAGCAGTTTATCAGGATTTTCAGCGCCTTAAAAAAAGTGATCTTCCATCAATCCAACGGCCTCTCACTGCCACGATTTTCTCCTTTTTTGGAATTGAATATTCATGAGCATGAAGTTGTCCTATTAACAGATCCACAGCTGCCATCCCCTGCGCTTCCCCATCAGCGTCAATGCCTGCAAGGGCGCTGTCTTCTTCGGACCAATCAAGAACCACAAGGCCAACCTCCTCCGGAACACGTAATTTCAACTCTGCAACCCAAGCAGGTATGGGGACTCCGGCAAAAAGAATTGCTTCAGGCCGGTTTTGTATATACCACTGGCTAAATTTCCTAAAATCATCAGTCCCGTTTAACACCATTGCCGGCACCCGATCACAGGCGGGCGAGTCATGCTGATGTAAGAGGTAAGCAGCAAGCCATGCTCGGTCAGTGCGCTCATCCTGATCTGCGCTCAGAACCAAACCATATCTCCGATATCCAAGTTTTCGAAGCTGATGCACGACCAATTGCATGTCTTCGTAATGAGATGATATAACCCGGTGCAACTTCGGTCGAAAAATTGTTAACCCCTTTGTTACAGCTGCAAAATACTGCCACTCTAAAGACAAATGACCGTGTGCCTTCGGTAACGACAGTAGAATCAACCCACGTATAGAACGCGTGTAGAGAATTCGGCTCATTCTCCGAGAAGTCATACCTGGCTCCCGCAACCAAAAGGAATCAACATTGTAACCCACCTCCAGAGCCCGTCGTTTCACTCCCTCATAAAAGCGGCGGTGATTGGAAGATTCTTTCCAGCCATCTCGAGTTGGCCAAGCAGTAATGAATCCCAAAGTGGCCGTTTCTGCTCTGTATTTTAGGCTGCGCAATTGTGCCATTAAGTCCGACACAACCGCGTGCGGATGGTAACCCAAATGGTCTGCAGCCTTTTCAACACGCTGTTTGACTTCCGTCGTAATACGAGGGTCTTTACGTAAAGCAAGAGATACTGTCGTGTGTGACACACAGGCTAGTCGGGCGACATCACGAATCGAAACCCGTTTACTCATGAAAATAGAACAATCTTAACTAACAAGATCTTGCAATCAACTTAAATCTATAACGAGGGATTTGTGAAATTCCAAGTATTGCTATTTTATCGCGCATCTGTCATTCAGACAGCCATTGTTTTTCCTTAAGAATATTATGAACCAAAATACCGATACATTTATACCCAATTCCATTGAAATGCGTCTCTGATATTTGAGCGTGTAAAGAACGAGGCATAAGCCCCAAGCGTTGATCGGTCTCATCATCGGCAACTTGCTGATCCGTTGCGTACGGAAACCAGTCCCGTGTCTTGTATCCGGCTCCTGCGTATATGCCGCTTGAAGTAAACCATGCCTGCATGTCGCAATAGTTCACTGGGTAAGTCATTTTAAGGTAGGAATTGCACTGTCCAATCCAGCGCGCCCAGTTCTCGATTTCTTGCCTGCTACTGCCATAATTTAGCCGATTCACAAGACCCAGAACGAGAAAATACCGATTTTTATCCTGCTTCAGGTAACTATCGAGAATTGTTGTGAGGCAATTAGAAACATCCTCAACCTCCATTCCATTCGGACCAACTTCCAGCACACAAATTGGAGGCAATTTCTTTGGTGGCGACGTCGGGCCTTCTTCAATCCAGCGTCCAGTTCTAAAGACAGGTTTGTTTGAAAGATCGCCAATCACCCGCGGCTTGATAGTATTTGGACCATCTACCGTTGATTTTTCGTCCCAACGATAGGCAATATAATTAGATCCTTGCAGAACTTTTACCACCTGTCCATTTATGAAGAAGTATCGAAGGGCATTTATCCTAGGTTGATGTATTCTATTTTCATATTCTTTTGGAGGTATATTTTTCAACTGTTCGATGGTTAAATTCTCGCTTTCATTAATCAAAAAATAATACATAATATGTCGGGGAATATACCCTGATTTACCAAGATTGATGGTTCCGATTTTTCCGGCAGAGGCTAATACCCCTGGATAGGTTACACCATCACCACCATAGCCCGCAGTCAAAGAATCTCCAACACAAAGCACCTCATTTTCTTGCGGTGTTGCTAAGGCATTGCAGTTCACAACCATCCAAGCAATATAAGTCGCTGCCAAATAGCTGCATCGTGACATTTTTAAGCACATTATATTTTTTATATTTTAATAGTAACCGAACCCAATTTTATGGTTCACATGTGGTGTTGGTCCAAACACCAGTTCTCGTTTATGTTTTCGTTGTTCCCTTGTCCATTCCCAGCGAAGGGAGAGCGAACCCCAACCAGCTGTGTAGCCTCACTCAAACTTCAGCCGGCAGTTACCCACGCTCCTTGATTCAATTGCGTATCGCCCTGATCCGGTTCTCCTTCAACCAAGATCGGTGGTCGCCCATGATAGGCTTCTACACCATAGCTACTAATCAATTCATTTTAGGCTAGTAGTCCGTTCCTGCAACCATCCAACATCAACATTATTCGGTGAAGCCACATTAAGCTGCAAAGCTTGACCCTGCTTAGCAGCAGGTGTTGTGCGAGCATCTTGCCATTTACGAATCTCTGAGTGGCCATCAGCATAAGAAAGTCCGGCAGCCCTGTTATGATAGCTCGCCGGATAGTCTCGTATTCCGTACTGACTTGGATCGCTTTCATACCCATTCATGTTCATTCCAAACCATCCATCGTTAATGCTGTCTTCATGCTCGTCAATAAAAACGAACGTCATCGTTGGATGTATGATGTCGCTTGATTTTACAAACTTCCTAAATGTTGGATCTATTTTAATAGAGTCCTCTGGGTTGTAGCCAACATAACAATTCATTGTGTAGCTGCGAACTCTAGGTTGTGTTCCGATATTCCGCCCTTGAGTTATTGTAACAATGCTTAAATCACTCGGACATTTATAAAGGTTCGCATTTTTGGTATATGGTCCAATTTCACCACTTAACATAAGCACTGTATTAATATTATCCGGGTTATTTGGATCCCAATTCATTATGCCATTTACCCAGCCGAATATATCGCCGCCCGTAGAGCTGGTTTCATTCTCTGGCAACTTCGACCCGTTATCATCCGCATACATTATCCAAGCCAACGTCAATTGCTTAGTGTTATTCATGCAATAAATGCCTTTTGCTTTTTCTTTAGCTTTTGCCAATGCTGGAAGAAGCAATGCGGCCAAGATAGCAATAATTGCAATGACCACCAATAATTCAATCAAAGTGAACCCTAATGGTGGAATAATGCCACTTTTATTCCTCTTATTCACTGACTTGAATTGTAAATTTAACATTGGATTTACTGTATTAATACTTTTCACCGAATTGAACCTTTCTACTGAGCGACGACCCGATAGAATTGGGTTGCCGCCGTCGGCGCGGGAAATTGCACACTGAACGTGCTGCCATCGCTCAATAAACTGTATTCCCCATCATTCACATCCGTCC
>DASZXH010000007.1:0-2629 GCA_035545995.1 Verrucomicrobiia bacterium | reverse complement strand
ATCCACGCCGTGCTGGCGCGCGAGGTTGAGCGCGTCGTTCAGCAGCATGACGCCGAACTGTTTGCCGTCGGCTCCAATGACGCGGACTTCGCGGGCGCGGATTTTGCCGTTGACCCGAAGGAACGATGCCGGCGCGGAATTACGTGAGGGGAAAGGGCGGCTCAAGGTGCGGGCAGCACCGGCACGGTGCTCGTCGGTTGTGGTATGACTGTAAGATTTCGCATCAAGCAAATTGGCGCAACGGCCAATCTAAATCATGCAGCTTTTTAAGCCTTTTCCCCGGCGGGCGCAAGTAAAAAATCACGTCCATTTCAATGATGTTTGAACAGGCGGTGGCGGTTGGCGTATAAATACCAAACGATAAAGACGTTCACGACCAGAATGCTGAAAACGAACCACGAAAAAGGCTGGCGATGCACCAATTCACGCAATTCAATCGGAATAAAAAAAGCGGATTCGCCAATGGCCAGCCAGCCGGCCCACGACCAGCGGAAAAACAATCCGATGCCTTCAACCAGCGAAAACAGGCTGTAAATAAACGTGCCCAGCGCGACGATGCGGACGTTGGCGGCGGTGATTTGATTCAGTCGGTCGCTGATTTCCGAGAGAAATTTGTTTTCGGGATCGAGATGCACCCACGTCATCAAATCATTGAACAACTCCGGCAAATCCTTGTTCGCCAGCTTCAAAACGCCAAACGCCAGCGCCAACGCGAACAGACCTTTGAGCAATTTCCCGACGATAATCAAATATAACGTCGGCGCGCGTTTTTTCGCCGGTTTTGACGGCTTTGCTGTTTTTGTGTCTTCAGCCATTACCGGATTTTCTGAAGCAGCCAGTTTGCCAATTCTGAAATCGCCATGCGCTCCTGCTTGCCGTCGTCGCGATGACGAACCGTCACCGTGTCTTTCAATTCCGGTTTTTCGCCCAGCGTGTCAAAATCAATCGTCACACAGAACGGCGTGCCGATTTCGTCCTGACGGCGATAGCGTCGGCCAATCGCGCCGGCTTCGTCGTAAAAAACCGTCAGATGCGGGCGCAGCAAATCGCGGACGGCTTTTGCCTTTTCGACCAGTTCCGGCTTATTTTTGAGCAACGGAAAAACGGCGGCTTTAATCGGCGCAATGCGTGGAGCGAAACGCAATACGACGCGCGTTTCCATTTTGCCTTTTTCGTCGGGCATTTGGTCTTCGGAATACGCGCTGCACAAAATCGCCAGCAGAATCCGGTCAACGCCCACCGCCGGTTCGATGACGTGCGGCACATATCGCCGTTTGGCCGCCTCGTCGAAATACTCCAGCGGCTCGCCGCTGAATTTGGCGTGCTGCGACAAATCATAATTGCCGCGCGCGGCGATGCCCCAAAGCTCCTGCACGCCGAACGGATAATGGAACATGATGTCCGTCGTGCCCTTCGAGTAATGCGACAATTTTTCCTGCGGATGATTGTATTCGGAAAGTTGCGCCGCCGGAATGCCGGCGGAAATCAGCCATTCGCGGCACCAATCAATCCAATAGCGATGCCACTTTTGCCAATCGTCTTCGTCGCTGATGAAAAATTCCATTTCCATCTGCTCGAATTCGCGGCTGCGGAAAATGAAATTGCGCGGCGTGATTTCGTTGCGGAACGATTTGCCGATTTGCGCGATGCCGAACGGAATTTTCACGCGCCCCGTGTCCAAGATCGCCTTGAAGTCCACGAACATGCCCTGCGCCGTTTCCGGTCGCAAATACGCGACCGCCGATTCGTCGCGCAACGCGCCCACGTAAGTTTGCAACATCATGTTGAACGCGCGCGGCGGCGTCAGACTGCCCGGCTCGCCGGTTGCGGGCGAGGGAATCAACGGAATTTCTTCAGGTTTCGCTTCCGTAAAATCTCTAGGCGCGACAGGTTCGAGTTTTCCTTGAATCGCTTTTTTGCGTTTTAATTTTTCTGCCTGCTCCTGCAAATCGGCGGCGGTCGTTTCGCTTTCCAGCACGCTGACGTAACCGGCGATTTTTCCATCAATCACGACCGGCGTAAAAAATAATTGGTCGGCGCGAAAGCGTTGTTTGGAAGCTTTACAATCCACCATCGGGTCGTTGAAGCTAGCGACGTGGCCGGACGCTTCCCAGATTTTCGGGTGCATGATGATGGACGATTCGAGGCCGACGACGTCATCGCGGCGGCGCACCATGTCGTTCCACCAACAGTCGCGGATGTTGCGCCGTAATTCCGCGCCGAGCGGGCCGTAATCCCAAAAACCGTTGATGCCGCCGTAAATTTCGGACGACTGAAAAATGAATCCGCGCCGCTTGCACAGCGACACGATTTTTTCCATGAGCGGATTCTCTTTTGATTCGGCCATAAATTGAGCCGGATAGTGTTCGTCAATTGCGCGCTTGTGTAAATGAGATTTTCATCACGCAAATCGCATGGCGGATGCGCGATTTTCACGCGCGGCGCGTGAAAATTTTGCGCGGTTTGCTGCGGGATGAAATTTCTCCACGCGATTTTGCTTGGATTTTTGCAAAAATCGCCGTTGGCATTGGCAGTGCTAAAAAAATTTCAAATCGGATTGACAGCGCGCGTGATTCCGCTAGATTTCGCAAACCGTCATCTGAACAAAACAACAATTAAATAATTAGTA
>DASZXH010000006.1:0-4365 GCA_035545995.1 Verrucomicrobiia bacterium | reverse complement strand
CTCAAAACTAATTTGCAACAACTCCAAGAGAGCAATCCTGACTTGTCCGTCGTGGTCAAGGGGGATGATAACGTGGATTATCAATACATGATCAATATCCTCGATGTTCTCCAACAACTCAATATCACTAAAGTCGGGTTGGCAACTGAGGGAACCAACTGATTTTTCGTTCACCGCTTAAAATGAAAATTCAGGTTATTGAGATGATAGAAGCTGCGATTAAACAACCGCCAAATAAGTCGTTATTATCAATGCAAGTCCATCAGACAACGGGAAGTTTCTACAAATGAAAAAATTTATGGCCATTCCACAAAGTTCGGAACGGATAAAACCATCACTGCCGGCGAATTTGGTAAAATTATTATCGAAGTCCCGTTTTGATTTCCGGGACAAAAAGCGGAATCTTCCGCTTCCAGCGCCGGTTTCACAAAGCAAATTAAACTTCTTTGAAGACAACGCGCTGCCGCCGTTGCGCTTTGAAACCTCTACCGCGAATGTGATTGTTCATAAGTCTGCCGCCAACATTGTGCCGGAAGTTCAAGCGCGGGCATTTCAGGACGAACTAAAGAATTTTTATTACCAGAAAATTTCGGCGGAAACGCTGGCCGATCAATTCGAGCATTTTTTTCTGCAACTGCAAGACAAACAATCAGGACGAATCGCGACGCAGCCGATTTTCATCGCCGATCAGGATTTATTGGATGGCTTGCAACCTCGATTCGCAAAAAAAATTGCCATGCCGCGAAAAATCTTTCCCCGATGGCTCAAAGCGCGAATGCTTTTCGCGGGATGTTCCGCCGGTAGCGGCGCGCTGGATTGCTCTGAACCGTGGGCGGTGGCGGCGCTGCAAGAGACGTTGGAAAAATTCGCGCGCAAGTCCGGGGTCGCGATGATTTTGCTGAAGGATTTTCCGGCAAAATTTCGCGCTCCTCTGGAATCGCTTACTGAATCAGGAAAATTTCGTCGCGTGCCGAGTATGCCCGGTTGCACGTTGGATTTGGATTTTGCGACGTTTGAGGAATTCATGACCAAACGGCTCGGCCGCAAACTGCGTTACAAATACATCAAACTGAACAAACAGCCGCCCATTCCGTTTGAAGTGCTGACGGATGTGTCGCCCATCGCCAGTGAATTACACGCCTTGTATTTGCAAACGCATGAGCGTTCGAAGATGCGTTTTGAAAGACTGACACCGGAATTTTTTGCGCGCATAGGTCGTGAGATGCCACATCAGGCGCGATTTTTTATCTGGCGTGTGAACGGGAAAATTGCGGCGTTCGCGCTTTGCCTGGTGCATGACGGGATAATCGAGCACTTGAATATCGGATTCGATTACGCCATCGCGTTTGACTTGCAGCTATATTATGTGACCATCCGCGACATTCTCCGTTGGTCGCTGGATCACAAGTTGAAACGCTACGAGACCGGCCAGTTGAATTATGACCCCAAACTTCATTTGCAGATGAAACTTGTGCCGTTGGATTTGTATGCCGGTCATGTTTCGCCATTGATCAATCCAGTTTTCAAATTTGCGTTGGGATTTTTGCAGCCCGTCCGGCACGAACCGATTCTTAAACAATTTCCC
This sequence comes from Verrucomicrobiia bacterium, assembly GCA_035545995.1. Classification (GTDB taxonomy): domain Bacteria; phylum Verrucomicrobiota; class Verrucomicrobiia; order Limisphaerales; family UBA11358; genus UBA11358. The sequence continues at coordinate 2,780 of DASZXH010000006.1, read as the reverse complement.
AACGCCGACAAACTGTGATGTCTGTTGAATGAAATTTTCTTTGGCGCGGATTTGCTTTTAATGGCCTTGCAAGTCAGATGGATTCGACAGGAAAATGAGGATCAAGGTTATGTTCCGTCAACCATGCGGGGTTAAACAGTTTAGATTGATATTTTAACCCCGAATCGCAAAGGAGCGTGACAATGACTTGACCGGGGCCGCGTTCTTTCGCAAAACGCAATGCGCCAACCAGATTGATGCCGGAGGACAATCCCAAAAATAATCCTTCCTCGCGCAGTAATTGATAAATGACAGCCAACGCTTCCTGGTCAGGAATGCGATACGCGCGATCAACAGAAATACCTTCAACATTTTTTGTTACACGCATTTGGCCAATGCCTTCGGCAAATGAATCGCCATCCTTTGTGTCGGTGTTACCGTTTGTGAACCATGACCACATGGCCGCACCGTAGGGGTCGGCACAAATCGCCGCAATTTTTGGGTTGCGTTCTTTCAAAAACAAGGTTGTGCCAGCCAGCGTGCCGCCGGTACCAACTGAGGAAACGAAGGCGTTGACTGTGCCGTTGGTTTGTTCCCAAATTTCCGGTCCGGTTGTCCGGTAATGTGCCAGGCGATTGTCGGTGTTGTCGAATTGGTTTGCCCAGAACCAACCATTTTTTTCAGCGAGCCGTTGCGCCACGCGATTGTAATTGTTTGGATTGCTATAAGGCGCTTCCGGCACAGTGACGACTTCCGCGCCCAACGAGCGCAGCAGGCTGATTTTTTCCGGCGATTGATTTTCAGGAATAACGATCACGCTGCGATAACCTTTCGCGTGACCGATGACGGTGAGGCCAATGCCGGTATTGCCGGCTGTGCCTTCAATGATGGTGTCACCGGGCTTTAATTGCCCTCGCTGCTCGGCTTCGGTGATGATGCCGAGCGCAGCGCGGTCTTTCACCGAACCGCCGGGATTCATGAATTCGGCCTTGCCGAGAATTTCGCAACCCGTCAATTGCGACAACTTGCGCAAGCGGATTAATGGTGTGCGACCGACATATTGCTCAATCCCGTGATAACTTGATTTGGCTGGCATGATTTTGTCATTTTTCAAAACCTCCAGTTGCCCAGTCGGTTATAGAAAGATTAAAATTAAACTGGCGTTATCGCCTTGAGTTGGATGCACATTAGCCAATCAATGTTCGATGTCAATGCTTGAAAAGCTGCATAACCCGATTGTTCATTTAGGCAAATCATTTGCTTTTACCGCATTTATACTGTCCGAATTTCATAATTTTTAAATCCAACCATTTACAGGATGGCTTTCATTTCTGTTTTGGAATTTTAGTTAAAATTGTTGACAAAGTACGAATTAAAGCTTAAATAACTACTAAATAAGTCGTTATTAAATTTGGGCTGACCGGGCAACTGGAGGTTCCTATGAAAAATAAAATCTATGGCTATTATACAAGATTCAACTCCAAGAAAGTTGCTTTCGTCGAAAGCTGGTTTTTTAAGTATATGGTGGAAGCAATGGTTAGATTTTAAGCATGCAAATAGGACTCTGCCGGCAGCAAAGCCGATTACGAAAGGCAGGTTTGACTATTTTAACGATGCTGATGACCGGGGCGCTCTCATTCCATTATTATGCAGGATTCTGTCCGGTTTTTCTCATCCGCATTTCATGAGTAATAAAGAGCGAAAACAACCAGTTCAAGATTTCGAGCCTGTTGATAATTTTCATGAAACAAATCGGCATAAAGTTGTTCCCGCTGACTAGTTGCCATCACCGATTTTAAGTTGTGGAAGAAATCTTGAATCAAATTCCCGCAGCACCCGTTTTGTCGGCCAAAGGCAACGAACCTTTGCTCATGACCTCAGGAATTGAAAAGGATTTTTACGACCAGTTCGTATCAGAATTGCTCACTTCTTATGCTACGGCCGGCGGGCTGAACCATCGCGATGCGCACAATATGCCATCTACACGCGCTGTCGGACAGATTTGTGGAGATTTACTACAATTATTGTTTCCCGGTTTTCATGATGACGATGCTGTTCATCACGGCACGTTGTCGGAATTGACCAGTAAACGTCTTTCAAGTGTTGCGGCACGACTCGAAGACCAAGTGCGCAAAAGCGTCCGTATCGGCGACCCTAAAAAACCGACTGGCCGCACTCCGCCGATTCTCCGGCAATTTTGCCAATCCATTACGACAGTGCGCGAACTTTTGCGTGCGGACATTGAAGCCGCCTACGAAGGCGATCCCGCTGCGCTTTACAGCGAGGAAATCATTTTATCGTATCCGTTCATTGAGGCGATTGCGATTCAACGACTCGCACACATTTTATATCTGGCTGGTGCGCCAATCATTCCGCGTATGATGACGGAATGGGCGCACAGCCGCACGGGCATTGACATTCACCCGGGCGCACAAATTGGCTCGCATTTTTTCATTGATCACGGCACGGGGGTCGTCATTGGCGAAACCTGCCGCATCGGCAAACGCGTGAAACTTTATCATGGCGTGACGCTCGGTGCGCGCAGTTTTGTCAAAGACGAATCCGGCAAAATCGTCAAAGGCGGCAAGCGACATCCCGATGTGCAGGACGGTGTAACGATTTATCCAAATTCAACAATTCTCGGTGGGGAGACGATTATTGGCGCAAATTCCACCATCGGCGCGAATGTGTTCTTGATGCACAGCGTTCCGCCAAATTCGCTTGTGATTTATGAGGAAAAACAATTGATCATTCGCGACAAATCAACGCGGAAAAAGGATGACGGATATGATTGGATTATT
>DASZXH010000005.1:0-16926 GCA_035545995.1 Verrucomicrobiia bacterium | reverse complement strand
GATTCCCGACGGCATGGGCGTCATCATGCGCACCGCCGGCGAAGGCCAGCAAAAGCGTTATTTCGTGCGCGACCTCGCGTTGTTGCTCGAAGAATGGCGCAGCGTGCAGGAAAAAATCAAATCGCAGCCGCCAGCTACCTGTGTTTTTCAGGAACCGGATTTGATTGAACGCACCGTTCGCGATTTCCTCACGGAAGACGTCGAGCGCATTGTCGTGGACAGTCAAAAAGCCCACGACCGGATGCGCGACATGATTTCAAAAATCTCAAAACGTTCCGCGAGCAAAATTAAATTCTATACCGAAGCGCAGGCGATTTTCGACCGTTTCAACATTTCCAAGCAATTGGAAAATACGTTTTCGCGGCAAGTGCATTTGAAGGGCGGCGGTTACATCGTGATTGATGAAACCGAAGCGCTCGTGGCGATTGACGTGAACACCGGCCGTCACAAAGGCAATCGTGATCAGGAAGCGACGATTCTGAAAGTGAATCTCGAAGCCGCTGAGGAAATCACGCGGCAATTGCGCCTGCGCAACATGGGCGGACTCATCGTGCTTGATTTCATTGACATGAAAGGCCGGCGCGACCAGCAGGCCGTTTATCAAAAAGTCAAAGACGGTTTGCGCCGTGACAAAGCCAAAACGCACATCCTGCCGATTTCGCAACTCGGCCTCATGGAAATGACGCGCCAACGCCACAGCGAAAGCGTCCGCTCGGCGGTCTATGACGATTGCCCATATTGCAAAGGCCGCGGCAAGGTCAAGAGCGTTGTGACGATGAGCGTGGAAATTCAACGCAAGTTGCAGGAGATTTTGAAGAAACGCACGCGCGACGAATCGGATTTTCAACTCCGCATCGTCGTCAATCCGACCGTGCTGGAACGCTTGCGAACCGAGGACGAAAAACATCTCATCGAAATGGAAAAACGCTATTTCGGCAAACTGTCCTTCCGCGCTGATACCGGAATGCACGCCGAACAGTTCAAGATTGTGAACGTCGAGAACGGCGAAGAACTGGCGAGTGTCGGCTCATAGAAATTCAAATCGCAAATGCCCTGCAAGAAATTGTGGGGCATTTTTTATTTACTCTTTTGCAAATCGTCTGGTGTGAAGTATTGTTTTGCCAATAAATTCAACTAAAATCCCGAAACTACCTATGAAACTCAGAAAAATTATTTCATTCGCCATTGCCGCACTGGTTTTGTGCGTGGCGCAAATCGCATTTGCTGACGACGCATTGCCGCCGCTAAAAGTGGGTGTCACGCCGAATCTGCCGCCAGTCATTTTCAAACAGGACGGCAAAATCGCCGGCATCGAAGCCGATTTTGCCCGATTGCTTGGAAAAGAATTGGGACGCGAAGTCAAATTCGTGGAAGTGGAATGGCCGGATCAGATTCCTGCTTTGCTCGACGGCAAAATTGACATCATCATGTCCGGCATGACCATCACCAAAGCACGCCAATTCCGCGTCAATTTTTGCACGCCTTACCTGCGCAGCGGCCAAATGGCTCTGGTGCGACGCGACGATTATCACAATTATCTGCTCGGTTTTCCGATGCCGCCGCCGGGTGTGATCGGCGCGGAAAAAGCCACAACAGGTGAATTTCTCGTGGAACAGGAATTTGCACGATCAAAATTAAAAACCTTCAGCAACGGCGAGGAAGGCGCAAAGGCGTTGAAGAAGAAGAAAATTGATTTGTTCATCAGCGACGCGCCGACGATCTGGTGGCTGGCCAGCGCCAACGAAGCGGACGGACTTGTGGCGGTGCCGATTCAATTGACCGATGAACAATTGGCCTGGGCGGTCAGCAAATCTAATCTGGCACTGTTCGACGACGCCAACCGGACGCTGATCAAATGGCAGCAGAATGGCGAGGCCAATCAAATCATCAAACACTGGCTGCCGAATCTCCAGTGATCTTGCGCCGCCGGCGCGCTTTTAGAATTTCTACAATTTCCCCTTCGTGCTCGGCAATTGGCCGGCGATGCGCGGATCGTATTGCCGCGCCGCGTCCATAGCGCGGGCAAATGCCTTGAACAACGCCTCGACGATATGATGCGGTTCATCGCCATAAAGCAATTCCAGATGCAGATTGCACCGCGCTTCGTTCGCGAAAGCCTGAAAAAATTCTCTCGCCAATCCAAAACGGAATGCGCTGGACGCATCCTGATTTTTTTCCGCCTCGGAAATTTTCTTTTGCGAAAATCTATCCAATCCGCGCCAGACCAAATGTGGTCGCCCGCCGAAATCAATCACGCAGCGCGCGAGACATTCGTCCATCGGCACGTAACTTTCACCACGTAGGACAGGTATCTTGCCTGTCTCAATTTTTTTGACAGGCTGGAAGCCTGTCCTGCTTTTAAGATTTTCCAAATCAAATCCAAATCCGTAACGGCGGATGCCGCGTTTGTCGCCTAATGCTGTCGCGAACGCCTGTCCGAGCGCGATGCCGCAATCTTCAACCGTGTGATGCGCGTCTACTTCCAGATCGCCGGCGCATTTCAGCTGTAAATCCACGACCGCGTGTTTGGCGAACAGCGTGAGCATGTGGTCAAAAAACGGAATGCCTGTTTTGATTTGCGATTTGCCGTTGCCGTCGAGATTGAGGTTGACGGAGATTTGGGTTTCGAGCGTATGGCGTTTGACTTTGGCCTGCCGAGCTTTCATCGCGGCCATTAAACCAAATTACGATTTGAAAAACAAAGCGCAATTGCGCGGTCAATGCGTGGCGTTTTTGGTGCTGGCCGGTTGCATGGCCATTTTCTTTTGGATGGTGTCAATCTGTTCCTGAATGGCGTCAGGATTGGGCGAAACCGTTTTGGCCAGTTCAAAATAGCGGATGGCCTGTTGGTAATTTCCAACGCCATCTTCCAAGCGGGCGAGTTGCGCAGCGATTTCGTCCAGACCCAATTTGTCATTTTTTTTCTCTGCATCGCTTTGCGCCTGCCATTCGCGCAGTGCCGCCCGCCAGACATTCCGAGCGCGGGCGGTGTCATGGTAATTTTCGTTGTAAATCTGTCCTAAATCAAAAAGCAGTTCATAATTGCGAGGATTATAGTGCAACCCTTCGCGCAAAAACGCTTCCGCTTCCTGCGGCTTGTTCAAGCTGGTGCGCAACCAGTAAGCGCCGACCGTATAGGTTTCGATCATCTGCGGATTCGTGTCGGCGGCGAGTTTCAACCACGGCAAAATTTCCTGAACGCCAGCGGCTTTCACCGTTCCATCCGCACCGCCGGTGCTCAAATGAGTGTGCTTGTTGGGCGTGAACGCGCGTTCCAGGCGGTCAATCCAATCCTTCGGCTTGCCGCGAAAATCTTCGTTGGGGTCGGTGTCATCCGCTTCTCCATGCGCGGGCGCGGCGACGTCGCGATCCATTTCCTGCTGGTCAAAAATGGTGGGATAAAAGCCGCTGTGGAAATACACGTCGCCCATGACAAAAAACTCATTCGCAAATAATTTCCGTCCCTCACCGAACAGCAGCGTGAACGCATTCGCCAATTGGGTTTGGCCGTTCCAATTTTCCGCGCGTGGCACAAATAATGTCGCCAGCGTGAAACACAAGGCCACGAGGACGATCAGCCATGAGATTGGCGAAAGTTTTTTCATCACGCATTCAGGCTTTTGCGGCGGAATCCGAGCCAGGCGAGAAACAGAAACAAAACCGTGTAAGCCGCTCCATAAAGAACCGCCACGCCGCAAACCAGCCAGCCGATCAGCGGCCAATCGTTGACGACGCGTTCGCGCACGTCAAACATTTCGAGGTGGGGAATCAAAAAATAAATCGCGTAAATGACGCTGCGCATCGGTTCGGGATTGCGCAAGGCGATGGTGTTCAAATGTTGGCCCAAAAATAAAATGCCGCCGACAACGATGAAACAAATCGTCATGTTGGCTGATGGCGCGGAAAAAATCATCGAACCGAGCAGCGTCATGGCCGTCACCACGCCAAGCATCACCCATTGCAATAGAATTGCCTGCGCATAATTCAAGATTGGCCAACTCTGTTCGCGCGAGCCGGAAACGATGGCGAAGAAAACATAAAACACGATCAACGCCATGCCGATGGCCAGCCAGCAGCCGAAAAATTTTCCGAGAATCACCTGTCCGCGCGTCACCGGCTTGGCCAATAATGGAAAGATAGTGCGGTTCTCGCGTTCCGCTGGAATTTGCCGCGCGGTCATGGAAATGGTGATAATCAACGCCGAAATCCAGATCAACAGCAGGCAGATGTCCTTAATGTAACGCACGATGCTGGAGTCGTGGAAAAATTTCGCGCTGCCCGCCGCGACCGTGATCAACGCCGTTAGCACGAACAGCACATAGAAATCCTTGCGGCGGTAGAGTTCCTTGATGACGACGCCGGCGATGGCGGAGATTTTATTCATAGACATGGAGCATAGACACGGATTTCACAGATTTACACGGATTGATTTATGCATTTTGGAATTATGTTTTTATCGGAAATTTCCTTCTCCCCATCAAATGGGGAGAGGGTTAGGGTGAGGGGTTCAAGATTGAAATCAAGGCTCCTCACCCCAGCCCTCTTCTCGCTCGGCGAGGAGAGGGAGACAAATTTTGCGAGACCCGTGTTCTTGCTGTGGCCGTTATTATGAATCCGTGAAAATCCGTGCAATCCGTGTCTCATATCTGTGTTTGCGGTTGATAGCCGATGATGTCTAAAAATGCCTTTTCAAGATTGCCGTGGTGTTGCCCGGCAATATCACTGACCGGACCAACGGCTTTCAGTTCGCCTTTGTTGAGGATGGCCACGCGGTCGCAAACCGTTTCCACTTCGCCCAGTTCGTGCGATGAAAAGAAAACCGTTTTGCCCTCGTTTTTCAGGCGCTGAATGATTTCGCGCACTTTCATGCGGCCCAACGGATCGAGGCCGCTGGTCGGCTCGTCCAAAATCAGCAGGTCGGGATTGTTGATGAGCGCCTGCGCGAGACCGACGCGCTGTTGCATCCCTTTGGAATACGTTTTGATGAGGCGTTTGCCCGCCGATTCCAATTCCACCAGTTTGAGCAATTGCGCGATGCGTTTATCCGTCTCGGCGCGTGGAATCTGAAAAATCTTCGCGTAAAAACGCAACAATTCCTCGGCGGTCAAAAATTTATAGTAATACGTCAATTCCGGCAGGTAGCCAATGCGTTGCCGGGCAATGGGCTGGCGCGAATCAATGCCGAAAAGGGACGCCGTGCCGCTGGCCGGTTGCACAAAACCAAGCAATACTTGAATGGTGCTGGTTTTGCCTGCGCCATTAGGACCAAGAAATCCGAAGATTTCGCCTCGTTGAATTTCCAGATCAAGATTTTTTACGGCAACAGTCGAGTTTTGCCTGAAACCGCGCGCCCGATATTTTATAGCGAGGCCTTGAATTTGTATCACTGAATTTTGCACAGGTCTCAAAAATATTTTTTGACAATGCAGTCGGTCTTTTTTGCAAAAGCAAGCATTGATTATTCTTAGGCAACGAAAATAGGTCAAGTCGGCCTGATAGCGCAATCCTTTCCATTCGCCGGATTCAAGTCCACAACAGAAACAAAAACGGACTTGAATAAAAATTCAAGCCCGTTGCGTATAAACCAGCTCAATAATTACTGAAGGACTGCGTTATGAGATGCAGTGCTAGCATTAAGGCACGACGGAACCGTGCTGACGTCATTAATGGTATAACCATTAAAGGCTGCTCCTTGACCGGACAACGGGCAAAAAACATCTGTGCCATCACCCGCACGTCCGACATAAGGTGCAACGTCCGTGCTACCCGGTGTATCGCTCGCCACCTTGCCGTTTTCCAACGCCCATTGCTGCTTGGCAGCATCAATCTGGCGAAGATTGTTGATACACGCATTGGTTTGCGAAGTCTGGCGGGCGCGAATAAAGTTGGGAATCGCGATGGCGGCCAAGAGACCGATGATGGCCACGACAATCATGATTTCAACCAGCGTGAAACCCGCTTTACGGGATGTTTTGGTTTTCATACTACTTTTTCTTTCTATTTTCCTTGCGGTGTGAACGTAGCAACAGGCGGGTTACAATTCATAATGACATTTTGTTCAACTTGATTGCCTGTTACAACCGCAATCTGCTTCACATAAAGCAGGCTCAATGCCAGATTCAGCAGCCGAACCAACCGCCTGAATTTGCCGACAAAGACGACATTCCAATCATTAAACAACCCGGAAGAACCAAAGTTTCGGCGTTTTTTATCCGACAATCCTGCGGGGTTGTCTCATTCGGTGGCGAACTGTCAAAGAACGGGACACCAGATGGATGCGGCACAATTCATTTTGGGAATTATCCCGCTCACAAGCGATCTTAATTCCCTCTCCCCGCCGGGGAGAGGGTTAGGGTGAGGGGATTTGAGCCGGAAAAGCATTGGTCTCCCCACTCCGGCCCTCTCCTCACTTGATGAGGAGAGGGAGAAAATTTTTCCCGTCAAATCGCTTGCCCTCATCAAAGGCATCATTCCGTTTTTAATTTTGCGTGGCTGGCGTTTTTAGCAAATCACAATAATGCGCGTAATTGGCGATGAAATTATCCTGAAATATGTCGAATTCAGAAATGGAAGGCAAAGAAATATCCGGCGTGTTGGTTTGGGTAAAAAAGGTGCGCGCACCTTGATTAGACATGGCGTAGGTCTTGTCAAAATTTTCTACTCCATTTTGTGTTTCAGTTTCCCGGTCTCCGCAAACTAACAAATGGTCTTGAAGCAGGCCGTATTGCTGAAAGGAACTCAAGTAGATGAGCCGATTGGTGTTCAGGCCGGTTGAAAAAAGGGAAGCACCCTGATAAAGCTGGCCGCCGGGAAGCGGGATGTTCAATCGGTCAAGAATGGTTGGCAATAAATCCACCTGTGAACCAACAACGGGATTAACGGAATAACCGGGCTTGGCCGGGTCCATGATAATCAAAGGGATGTTGGCCAATGGTGGTGTCACCGCCCAGCCGTGGCCAACAGGCCCGCCGTTCTCACCCAGCATTTCGCCGTGGTCGTCCGTGATGACAATCAAGGTTTTATCCAGCAAACCGGATTCCTTCAATTGGTCAATGACCGATGTGATAATCCAGTCCATGTAATTCAAAGAATTAAGGTAGAGCGGTGTGTAATCGCCCATTTTTCCTAATTTGCGCGTGCGGAAACGGTCCGGCAGCGCATCAAAGGGATTATGCGGAGCCACTGGCGCGTAGGTCAGAAAGAATTTCTTTTTGTCGGCGGCATATTTTTTTATCTGGCTTTGTATCGCCGCCAGTGTTATTTCCTCGCGCAAACCCCAAGATACCAATGGCAAATTGTGCGGACCAGGCATGGTGTCCGTGTCATACATTTCATCCAACTCGCGTCCGGCAAGAAAATCGCGTTCGCCGTCGTAGTCAAAGAAACATGAATCAAACAAAGAACAGGTGTAGCCGTGGTCGTGTAAAACTTCAAAAATGCTTTTCACCGGCACTCGCTGCAAGGTAAAGCTTTTCAGATTTCGCACCGGATAGAGTCCGGTGAATGTGGCAAAACGGGCGTAAATGGAACCGGCGAAACTGGAAAAAAAGTTGGGAAATAGTTCCATGCGGTCTTTATATTGTGCGAGCAATGGCTCGGTGTTGTTTGTTCCATCAAACAATGACAGGTATTTGTTGTAGGACGATTCCTGGAAAATCAAGACGACATTCAAATCGCGCGGCGGGCTTTCAGGTTTTGGAGACGCGACTGATGTGGTTAATAACTGAATACCAAGTTGTTTTGTGGTTTCCATGAATTGTTGTTGGTCGAGCGGAGGATTTTGAGCGCGATGCCAAATTGGGTTCGTCGCTATCAACGAAGTTATCGTTTGACCTTCGACCTTGTCGCGGTCGGCAAAGCTCCATCCGGAGAGCCCGAGCAAGACAAAGGCGGTCAATGCAAAAATCCAACGGCCCGTCTTCGGTGTTTTTTCTGTTTCGGTCGCCCGCTTGCGATATTTTTGAATCACAAAAAGCGCAATCAAGTATAATGCGGTCAAGACGACCAATGTCAGAAAGAATGACGGCAGATAAGGTTTCGCCAAACGCCACATCATTATCGGACTGTTTCCAAATTGCAAAACCTGCCAGTCCAACCGCACGCTCATGATTTGCGAAAGCCGTAAATCAGCTAATGCCAGAGCAATCAGAAACAAATTGATGACGTCCAACCACCACAGCGAAGCTTTTGGCAATAACAACCGATAACAAAAAGCAACGGCGCAAAGCAAAGCAGCCATGGCAAACTCGCCCAAAAAATAATGTGGCAATGCCAGTCCAAGTATCAGCAGCCTGTCGTAATTGCCGGCAAGGGCATAATTGGAGTTAATCAAAATTAAGAATGCTGAATATGCAAACGGCAAGCCCCATGACCATGCCGCATAGCCGCCAGCGCGCCGCACGGTCAAAGTCGTGACCGCAAATAAAACCAAGCCGACGCACGATAACAATAAAAATTCTCGTTCAAGGCGATATAATTGCATGGTTTGCCGATGAAATAAAACAAACCAAAATGCCATCATCACCAATGGCAGCCAAGTCCACAACAAAGGCAACGAACGCCGATCAGAACTAAAAATTGCTCCCAGAAATGAAGCCGTCCCCACACAATCAATCGCAAACAAGGCTTTCTGATATGGCGTCAAATCGTTCAAACAAATTACCAGATAAGCCACCGCGTAAATGGACGTAATTCGCAACATCCAATGCTCTCGTCCCGTTCGCGCCAACAAATAGTAGCTGAAGATGTAAGCCAAAATCCACCCGGCTAAAAATGGCGGACGAAAACAGAAATCCATGGCCAGATACCATCCAATCTTTTGCCAGGGTAAAATCCCATTTAATACCGGAGACAGGTAATTTTTATCGTCCACATGAAACGTCAACAAAATAAACATCAAGCCCAATCCCAACACGCAGAGATTGGTTATTCGCACAGAGCGAATCCCCGCAACCGAACAGCGTGTGCCAAGAACCCACAAGTTCGATCCGACCAACAACACAAACAAATAGAATAAAAATTGATTCACCCAAGTTGGAGAAAGGGGAGTCAACCGCCAATGAATTTCAAAAAGATATTCCCTGAATAAAATCAACATTCCAAACTTGACCAAGCAAAGCGCGCTGAACAGCAGGCCGATGCGCGCCCAAATATCCGCGTTGGACGCAATCCGGCGTTTTGTAGTTTGAAGTTCGCCTTCAGGTTTGCTCTTAGAAACGTCATTCATAAAATAAAATCCACCGGCTGTTGGCAATTTTCATGCCTGATTTACCTCAAATTTGGACAAGCGATTTCAAGAAAACCCATTTTGTCCCCAATCACAAGCCGCAATTTAATTTTTGGGAATTATATACAACATCACCCTTAATTTTGGGGAATCTGGGTGATATTTATTGGGATGAAAAAGAAAAAAAGTGTTAGTGATTATTCCTTGCAGTTGACTCGAGCTTATCTTTCTGACGTTCTACTCTCCTCGAAACAGTTTGATAAGTTCTTGAACAGTCTCGAAGCATTCTCTTCTGTTCGGCAGAAAGATTTGGAAAATGTTCAAGCATCAAACTCGATTTTGAAGAAAGGTCGGCAAAAATAGTAGCGACATAGCGCATTAGTTGAGCAGACGATTCTAGTGCAATTTTTTCATTTTGAGTCATATTATTCCTTATTTTTGCTCACTTTTTTGTTTTAGATTTACCACATCTGAAATTTTCCCTTGAGCATAAATAATTTGTTTGGGTTTATTTCTCTCAACACCTTTTCCAGAGGCGATTGATTTCAGAATATCATTAAAGTTGCCTTTGATTGGGGGGATAATTTTTTGTGGTCTGCTCATATTGGTTTTTGGATGAGGGTTTTGTAGGGTAAATTCACCTGATTGGCAACTTGAGAAACCGCGTCAGAAAAGACATTTTGCATTTCTTTGGAACGCCGATTGAATCGGAAAGTGAATTCATTCACATAACGTTGCATATGTTTTCTGCTCATATGATGATAAATGCCGTGATAACCACGTTTGAATAATGCCCAAAAACTTTCAATGGTGTTTGTGTGTGAATCACCTTTTACATATTCCCCACGAGCATGACTCACCGATGTATGGGAAAACTTTTTCCCGATGCGAGCATAGGAAAGAAAATCATCGCTGATAATTTGTGAGTCTTTGTTTGCGTTCTCTTCGATATTATTTTCAACTGCCTGCATCGTTACACGGTCAATTGCTTTTGCACGGATTTCCCCTCCTCGCTGAATCATGCCGAGAATTGGAGTTTTGACTTTGGCACTGCGACCTTGTGTTCCTTTGGTGCGTTTGTTTTCGTGTTTGTTCTTCTCCAATCCACCAACATAAGTTTCATCAACTTCAATCGTGCCAGAAAGTTGTTCTTGGGGTTGTTGATGCGCTTCTCGAATCCGATGTGCCATAAACCAAGCAGTCTTTTGTGTCACACCAACCTGCTTGGCAAGTTGCACGGAAGAAATCCCTTTGCTGTTTGTGGAAAGAAGATAAATCGTAATGAACCATTTCCGAAGTGGCAATTTGCTTTCACCAAAAACAGTTCCCGTTTTGATGGTGAAATCTTGTTTGCAAGAGGCACAACGGTAGCGTTTGCCGTCTTTGAACGTGTAAATTTCCTTGTGGTTGCAATGGGGGCAAAATTCACCATCGGCAAAGCGGATTTGTGCATAATACTTACGGCAAGTTTCTTCATCGCAGAAATAATCCGTAAAATCTGTCAATGTTTTGAACTCAAATGCGTTTTTCATTATGGAAGAAAGTTACCCTAAAAAGTTAGGGTTGTCAAGTGTCAAAATGAATTTTTCACATTATTTTGATTGGAGTTTTTCAGCGTCTTTTACTATTCGCCATAATGGGATAGAAAGACCTTTAGAAATACTGTTTGCCACTCTGATGCTGGGAGTCCGCTTACTACTCTCAACAAGGGAAATCATCCTCATAGATAGATTGGAATTCTCCGCCAATTTCTCTTGAGACATTCTTATTTGTTTTCGGCGATGACGAACCACTTCGGCAAAACATTGTACAAAATCTTTTGTTGCCATGCTGCCATGCTGCCAATAATAGGAACAATCGTTCTATGAACAGTTGTTCATTTTTTTCTTGACGCAAAATCATGGTTTTATAGATTTTTGTGCGGAAGAAAAAATAACAATTAAACCCTCAAAAAATATGAAAAAAATCATTGGTCTGCTTGTTTTGCTCACAATGGAATTGGCAATTTCAGGAAATGGACAATCGTTTCTCACAAATGGTCTGATTGCATATTATCCGTTTAATGGAAATGCGAATGACGTGAGCGGAAATGGCAATAACGCAAGTGTTCAAGGTAACTATCAATACCTTTCAGACGGAACATTGCATCTGATTGGAGACAATCAACTTTATTATAGTGGTGGTGGATATGTGGCGTTGCCTAACTACGGGAACTTGAACTCCGGTTTTACAATATCCATATGGGTCGGAGGCGAGACTGACCAGGGTGATGGCATCTACGCCGAATATTATGTATGGTTCGATAATAACAACGGAAACTATGTGGATATTGGGCAACACGATTCTGATATAGAAGACCAAAACACAACTGCGGATTTTCCATTCACAGTCACAAATTATGCGCCATGGAAACAGTTGGCATTGGTTTATAGTCCTAGTAATTGTGCTGCATATTTGAATGGAGCATTGATAGGTAGCACAAACATCGCTATTAGTCCGTTTCCTATGGTTAATTCTGCTATCGGAAGACACTGGTGGAACGGTGGGTCTAATTCCTCTGCACGAATGACTATGGATGTTAAAGACTTTCGGATTTACAACCGTGCGCTGGCAACAAACGAAGTGCTTCAACTGTATGCTTATGAATTGCAACCGCAAGTCGGTTTGGTCAAGGCGGTCATACCCTCGTTTTCAAATCTTGCTATTGGAGCAAATTACCAATTGCAGGTATCGGGCGATTTGAACACGTGGACAAATCAAGGCGCAGTTTTTACGGCAACAAATTCAAGCATAAACTATCCGCAGTATTTTAACGTGGCAAACTGGAACCAACTCTTTTTCCGTCTTCAAGTACCGTAACAAAACTTAGACGATGCAATTCAAAATCCGTTTGACACTATAGGCAATTGAGATTTATAGAATAATCAAAATTCTATGAGTGCTCAAATCTTAAATTCCCTTGGTTTAATTCTTTCAATTATCGGAACAATTTTTGTCTTCAAATGGGGACTATCCCGACAACCACAGTCATTTAGTTTTGGATTGGAAGATAATAACATAATCTCTACAAAATGGGGGAAAATGACCGGCAAAGATGCCAAACAGAAAGATGCTCACGAAGAGATTAAATATAAACGTCTTTCAAAAAGCGGTTTGTCATTAATAGCAATAGGATTTATACTTCAACTCTTCGCAGTCTGGATTCCATACCTTTCATCACATCAATAAGCAAATTAGAGGAATCAGAATCCCAGAACCAATGATAAAAACCATATACCAAAAAAACATCCAATTCGTAAACCAATAGTCATTACCCTCTTTTAACCATTTTTTCATACCCCATAAATATCTTCCCAAAATCCTTAAATTACTTATTTTAATTCCCTAGGGTAATGTTGTATATAATTCCCTAATTTTTTGACTTCGTCTTCGACGCCTCGACTTCGCGCGCTTCTTTGCTAAATTGCCAAAGTGAGTTTTGTCGCTGAATTCAATTCATTGCCGGTTCAATCGTTGGTGAAACGTTCGCTGAACGCGGGCGAGGATGAGGTGCGCGCAAGTTTTGCGAAAGCAAAAATTTCGCTGAATGACTTCGCCATATTGATTTCACCCAAAGCAGCGGGATTTTTAGAACCCCTTTCGCTCCGTTCGCAAAAAATCACGCAACAACGTTTCGGCAAAGTGGTGCGGCTATTTGCGCCTCTCTACGTTTCCAACGAGTGCATCAACAATTGTTCGTATTGCGGGTTTTCGCGCGACAATCCGATTTTGCGCGTGACGCTTTCGACTGACGAAGTGAAACGCGAAGCGGAAGAATTGAAATCGCAAGGCTTTCGCAACATTTTGCTCGTCGCGGGCGAACATCCGAAATTTGTTTCCAACCATTATCTGCGCGATTGCGTCGCCGCGCTGCACGAAGAAATTCCCGGCGTGTCGCTCGAAGTCGGCCCGATGGAGACTGAAGATTACATGCCCGTCGTCGCAGCGGGTGCGGATGGACTCGTCGTTTATCAGGAAACCTACGACAAAAAAATTTACGACGAAATGCACACCGCCGGTCCAAAGAAAAATTTCGACTGGCGGCTGGAAACACCGGAACGCGCTTACGCTGCCGGATTTCGTCGGCTGGGAATCGGCGCGCTGTTCGGCTTGAGCGATTGGCGTTACGAGGCGATTTGCGTTGCCGCACACGCGGATTATCTCTTACGCAATTGTTGGAAGGCGCAACTGACGATTTCTTTGCCGCGCCTGCGTCCGTGCGCGGGCGAATTTCAGCCGCTCACACAGATTTCGAATCGTGAACTGGCGCAACTGATTTGCGCGTTTCGCATCATGTTTCCCGACGTCGGCCTCGTGCTTTCGACGCGCGAACCGGCGAAATTGCGCGACGGTTTGATTCCACTCGGCATCACGTTGATGAGCGCGGGCAGTCACACCGAGCCGGGCGGTTACACCGGCGCAGGCCGCGAAAAATTGCATCAAACCGTGCGCGGAAAAATTGTGGAACTGGCGAATGGCAGCAGCGAATGGGCAAATGGAAATTCAAATGGCCACACGACGAATGCGACGGGGCAGTTTGAAATTTCCGACGACCGTTCGCCGCAAGAAGTTGCGGAATTGATTCGTAAACTCGGTTACGAGCCGGTGTGGAAAGATTGGGACGCGGCACTAACGTCTTGAAAAAACATGGTTAACTGGCTTTTCAAGGAAATTCCCGTTTATAAAGTCTATTTAGGCTGGCTGACGTTTCTCTTTTTACTTGTAGTTATAGGTTTAATTGTAAATCTGTCTTCACATCGTAAAGAAAAAGCTCAAATTATCATAGTGCGCTCTGATGAAACGCAAATAATTATAGCATTGAAAGCTTATTCAAATTCCTATGGCGTTCTTCCAATTGGTGATGCCGAATCAATTGAACGCATTCTTATTGGCGAGAATTTACAAGGCAAGAATCCACAAAAGACGGCGTTTTTGAATTTTATATGGCAAAGTGAACATCCGAACGGAATGATTGATCCGTGGGGAACGCCTTATCAAATCGAATTTTTACAACAAACCAACTTCGTTATTCGTTCCGCCGGCCGCAATCGAAAATTTGGCGACAAAGACGACATTATTTTCAATAGTATCTCAAACCATTTTGTGAAGCCATGAATCCGGTTGTAATCGCCAATGGCAGATCAGTCGAAGCAAATGTGCCGTGTTCGATTGAAGTATTTCTGCTCGCGCAAAAATTGCTGCCGCGCAGCGTCGTGGTGGAGCACAACGGCGAGGCGGTCGCGCCATCGGAATTTTCCCGACGCATTTTGAATGCGGGTGACAAATTGGAAATCGTCAAAATTGTCGCGGGCGGCTGAATCTTTGCCGCCGGTTGACCGCCGAAAATGAATTGTTTCCGCCGCGCGACTCCGGCTTAATTCAGCCATGGATTTCATCACGAACTTAATTTGGCACAACGGCAAGTTGCTGGGCATTGAATGGAGCGTTTGGAAAGTTGTCGGCTGGCTGGGCAATGCGATTTTTTTCTCGCGTTTTTTCGTGCAGTGGTATGTGACGGAAAAAAAGAAGCAAGTCACCGTGCCGGTGGCGTTTTGGTGGTTGAGCCTGGCCGGGTCGCTGTTGTTGCTGATTTACGCGCTGCGCAAGACGGATTCCGTTTTTATTTTTGCCTATCTGTTTCCGTGGATTCCGTATTTGCGGAATTTAATCATCCATTACCGCCATGAAAAGGCGCACACGGATTGCGCGAATTGTGGCCAAAAAATTCCGCCGCAGGCGAACTATTGTCCAAACTGCGGCGTGAAGGTGTCGTGAATTTATTTTTTGGGCGTGTTCGTCGCGGTGGATGGCGCAAGATTATATTTTTTAAGGACTTGCAATTCAAAATCGGGATGCGACGCGCCGTAGGTCTGAAGTTCTTCGACAAATTTCTGGATGATAGGCTGGTCTTGGGCAAAAGTTTGCACTATGGGTTTGGACTGCAACTTGAGCGTGTCCATGCTCTCGCTTACGACATGCGATTGGTAATACAAATAGGCCGTCAGCGCGCCCGTCACGACAATCAGCGCAAGCATCAACGTAAAGATTTGAGACTTCAAATCGGCGATTTGCTCTGAAAAATCACTGGAAGCCGGGTTTGTTTCGGTGTCGTTCATGATGTCTCGGTTGATTAGTGCGCGGGCGCTTTGGGTTGAATGGATTGCAGGATGCGCGTGAGTTCAGGGCTGGGGGTTTTCTGGTTATAGACAGCGACGTCGTTGGCCAGAGCCTGCGCCCTGAGAATATAATTATTTTTAGCGGCCACTTGCGCGCTCAAGGAGCGGTAATCGCGTGTTTGTTTCACCGTCCACAGCGTAAACCACACGGCCAAAATCACCAGCACCAGCAATATAAATTTCAAGACATTGTTGGTCATTTCAGATTTCATAACGGTGAGCGGAATTTAACGGAACGGCGCAAAATGGCAACTGTGTTTTTACAGGAAAGTTTCCAAGCAAACTGGACTTTCCCGATTTCGCGGGCATCTTTTCGGCAATGAAAATTCATTTCTTCGGCGCGGCGCGCACGACCACCGGCTCGATGTATCTCATCGAAGTCAACGGCAAAAAACTTTTGCTCGAATGCGGCTTGTTTCAAGGCCACCGGCAGGAATCCGAAGCGTTGAATCGCGCGCTGCCGTTTGACCCGCGCCAGGTGGACGCAGTGGTTTTGAGCCACGCGCACCTCGACCATTCAGGCAAATTGCCGAGCCTGTGCAAAAATTACGACGGCCCGATTCACTGCACGTCGGCGACGAAAGATTTGTGCGGCATCATGCTTTTGGATTCCGGGCACATTCAGGAGCAGGACGCGCTGTTCGTTTCCAAAATTCGCGCGCGCCGGCATCTGCCGCCGGTCACGCCGCTTTACGTCACCGCCGACGCGGAAAAATGCGTGAAACAACTGGTCGCGCACGATTACGAAAAAACCTTTGAAGCCATTAGCGGCGTGAATGTCACCTTCCGCGACGCGGGACATATTCTCGGTTCGGCGCAGGTGATTTTAGACGTGAACGAGAACGGCAAAAAATTTCGCTGGCTGTTTTCCGGCGACGTCGGGCGCGGCAACGATGAATTGTTGCGCGACCCGATTCCGGTCGAGAACGTGGATTACTTGCAAATCGAATCTACTTACGCCGGACGTTTGCACGAACAACGCCCGGATGCCGACAGTCTGGTCGCCCAACTCGTCGGCGAAGCGTTGAAGCAAAGCGGCAAAGTCATCATTCCCGCGTTTTCCGTCGGGCGCACGCAGCAAATCGTTTATGTGCTGCACGAATTGGTTTGCGACGGCAAGTTGCCGCGCGTGCCGATGTTTGTGGACAGCCCGTTGAGCGTGAACGCGACGGACATTTACAACAAGCATCCCGAATGTCTGCGCGACACGGTTTATGACACGCTGTGCAACAACGAAGACCCGTTCGGCATGAAAAATCTCACTTACATCACCAGCGCCGACGAATCCAAAAAATTGAACAGCCGCCACGACCCGATGGTCATCATCAGCGCGGCGGGCATGTGCGAAGCCGGACGCGTCCGGCATCATCTGGCGAACAACGTCGGCGACGCGAAAAATCTGGTGCTGCTCATCGGCTATTGCGCCGAAGGCACGCTCGGCGCGCAACTCGCCGCGCACCAATCGCCCGTGAACATTTTCGGCGA
>DASZXH010000004.1:0-44620 GCA_035545995.1 Verrucomicrobiia bacterium | reverse complement strand
TTGTTCGCAAATGACAGGGGTTTACGGGCCGAAGCCATTCATCCCCCACGCGGCGTCGCTCCTTCAGGCTTTCGCCCATTGAGAAAAATTCTCGACTGCTGCCACCCGTAGGTGTCTGGACCGTGTCTCAGTTCCAGTGTGGCTGGTCGTCCTCTCAGACCAGCTACCCGTCTTCGCCTTGGTGAGCCGTTACCTCACCAACTAGCTGATAGGCCGCGGACTCATCGTGAAGCGTCAGGCCTTACGGTCCCCAACTTTGAATTTACATTCACATCCGGTATTAGCTCGCCTTTCAGCGAGTTATTCCAGACTTCACGGCAGATGATCCACGTGTTACACACCCTTGCGCCACTCCAACTTTCAAATATTGCTACCTAAAAGTCAGCGTTCGACTTGCATGTCTTATCCACGCCGCCAGCGTTCGTTCTGAGCCAGAATCAAACTCTCCGTATAAAAACGTTAGTTGATTCGCCTTCAATTCGTAAAAATCGAAGGGCTTTATAATTTTTGGTTAAAACCCTCAAAACCGGCCACTAACTGGCCAATCTTGAAGGGGCTCTCACTAATCGCACAAATCAATTTTCAAAGAGCAACGAGCGTTTTACCGCTCAAAATTTGCTCCAAAACCCGCCGTCTTTTCTTTCCCGTTTAGGGGATAAAAAAACCCAACTGCCGAATCACCACTTTCAACCCGGCAATCAGATTCGAGTTTTGAGGGCGCGTATTCAACCCGCGCCACTTGTCAATTGGCCTCCCGGCCACACTCTTCGCATCACGAAGGGCAGACAAATGTATCAGCCGCCCGATTCCTTGCAAGAGTTTTTTTTATTTTTTTTCAAGACATTGAAAATTGAAAACCCCCTTTGTTCATAGGGTTAATCCAGTCCCCGTTCTGTTAAATCTTTTTCGTCCAGCCCCAAATAATGTCCCAACTCGTGCAAAAAAGTCGTCCGCGCCTCTTCCCGGAAAATGTTTTCATCGCATTCGGCAAAACCCCAAATGTTTGCCAGAAACAAAATGATTTGCGGCGGCATCGGCACGTCGTTTTCACCGACGAAATCCGGGCCGACAAATAACCCCAGCGTGTCCAATTCGATTCCGTCCGCCTGCAATTCTTTGTTTGGCTGACGCTCAAATGTCACCGGCAATTTCTTTGCCTGTTCACGCAATGGTTCCGGTAACGACATCATCGTTGTTTCGATTTCCGATGATGCCAATGCACATAATTTTTCCCAATTCAAATCCACGCACTGATTCTAATGCAAATTTTACCGACAACAATTTTTCTCGCACTTGAACAAGCTGTGTTTATCGTTGTCTGAAAATCAAATTATGAAATTCATTTCGCTCGCGTCCGCGATTCTTCTCGCGCTGACTTTTTCTTTCGCCGCCCGCGCGCAAGCTGTTCTGCGCTCCACGCTCACCAACGGATTGCAAGTCATCATCGTCCGCAACACACTCGCGCCCGTCGTCACAACGATGGTGAATTATCGCGTCGGTTCGGACGAAGCGCCCGCCGGTTTTCCCGGCATGGCGCACGCGACGGAGCACATGATGTTTCGTGGCAGCCCCGGTTTGAACGCCGATCAACTCGCCGCGATTTCCGCAGCGTTCGGCGGCGATGACGACGCCGACACGCAACAAGCCGTCACGCAATATTTTTTCACCACGCCCGCAGAAAATCTCGAAGTCGCGCTGAAAGTCGAAGCGACACGGATGCAAGATTTGCTGCCGGACGAATCGCTTTGGACGAAAGAACGCGGCGCAATTGAACAGGAAGTCGCGCAGGATTTGTCCAACCCCGAATACGTTTTTTACGAGCAATTGCTCGCCGCCGTTTTCAAAGGCACGCCGTATGAACATAGCCCGCTCGGCACGCGCCCGTCGTTCGACAAAACGACCGACGCCGATCTACGAAAATTTCACAACACTTGGTATGCGCCGAACAATGCGCTACTCGTCATCTGCGGCGATGTTGAACCGCAAAAAGTTTTGGAGCAGGTGAAAAATGTTTTCGGCAAAATTCCGGCCAAAGAATTGCCCGTGCGACCGGAATTTAATTTTCAGCCCGTCAAGTCTGACTTGTTGAAGTTGGACACGGATTTACCTTACGGCCTGACTGCGCTCACGTTTCGTTTTCCCGGCGCGGACAGCCCTGATTTCGCCGCCGCGCAAATTCTCTCCGATGTTTTAAGCAGCCAACGCGGAAAACTTTACGACCTCGTGCCGGAAGGCAAGGCGCTTTTCGCGGAATTTTCCTACGACACGTTGCAAAAATCCGGCCTCGGCTACGCCATCGCCGGATTTCCGGCCGGCGGCGATTCGACGAATCTGCTGAATGAAGTGAAAGAAATTTTGCTTGCTGAAATTACCAACGGCGTCAGCGCCGATTTGGTCGAGGCCGCCAAACGTCGCGAAATCATCAGCGCCGAACTGCAAAAAAATTCCATTGACGGTCTGGCGAACGCATGGTCAACCGCCGTCGCGATTGAAAATCGAAATTCGCCGGACGACGACATCAATCTGTTCCGCGCCGTCACCGTGGACGACGTGAATCGCGCCGCCAAAAAATATCTGGATTTTGACCATGCCATTTCCGCGGTTCTCACGCCGACGCCTTCCGACAAACCGATTTCAGGCAAAAGTTTTGGCGGCGGCGAATCATTGGTCTCCTCGAAAAATGCGGACGTGAAATTGCCGTCATGGGCCAAGAAAATCACCGAACAATTGCCCGTTCCCGCAATGACACTCGACCCATTGGTCACAAATTTGGCGAACGGCTTGAAAATCATTGTGCAACCGGAAACCGTCAGCGACACCGTGAGCATTTATGGTCGCGTCAAAAATAATCCGAAAGTGCAAATGCCGGACGGCAAAGACGGCGTGGACACGGCGCTCGACAAATTATTTTCTTACGGCACGAAAACGTTGGACCGGCTCGCATTCCAAAAAGCGCTGGACGACATCGGCGCGAACGAATCAGCGGGCGCGGATTTTTCGCTGCAAGTGTTGCCGGAGCATTTTGAGCGCGGCGTGCAATTGCTCGCGGACAATCAGATTTCTCCCGCGCTCCCCGAAAATGATTTCAAGATCGTTCAACGCCAGCTTGCCGCGAGCGTCGCCGGCGAATTGCAAAGTCCCGATCACATCGCCGGCCACGCGTTGACGCTTGCACTGTTTCCCAAAACCGACCCGGCTACGCGCCAGACGACACCCGAATCCGTGAAATCGTTGACGATTGATGATGTGAAAAATTATTACACAAGCGCGTTCCGGCCTGATTTGACGACCATTATTGTCATCGGAAAAGTTACTCCCGGAAAAGCCGTTGCCATCGTTGAAAAATATTTTGGCGACTGGAAGGCTAAAGGTGAAAAACCGAACACGCTATTTCCATCAGCGCCGAATAATCTGACTTCCACCACACACGCGCCCGATGCCAGCCGCGTGCAGGACAAGGTGACTTTGGCCGAAACGTTGCAACTCACGCGGACAAATTTGGATTATTACGCACTGCAACTCGGCAATCACGTTCTTGGCGGCGGATTTTATGCGACGCGATTGTATCGCGATCTGCGCGAGAAAAGCGGTCTGGTTTATTTCGTGGATTCATCGTTCAACATCGGCCAGACACGCGGAATTTACCAACTGGAATACGCGTGCGACCCGCCGAACGTTTCCAAAGCGCGCGCGGTCATCTTGAATGATTTGAAGGACATGCAGGCGAAAAAAGTTTCGGCGCACGAATTGTATCAGGCCAAATTGATGCTGCTCCGCGACATTCCGCTCGCCGAATCTAGCGTGGATTACATCGCACAAGTGTGGCTGAAGTATTCGCTGCTCGACATGCCGCTGGATGAGCCGGTCCGCGCCGGAAAGATTTACACGATGCTCACCACCAAAGATGTCAGAAATGCTTTTGCCAAATGGATTCGCCCGAACGATTTGGCGCAGGTGACTCAAGGACCTGAACCAAAATAAGCAATCGCGTTGCAAAACTAATCAAGGCAGCGATAAATTATTGCGGCCTCGCTTCGGATTTGTTTGCCGCACTGTTTTTGATTTTCGCCAGCAATTCATCACGTTCGCTCGTGTCCGTTGTGCCGCAGGAGGTGCCGACATGCGCTTCGTGATGGACTTCGTTGGAGAACGCCCCGCGCGCACCGGCGGCGGGCGAATTGATGGCCGCTTTCGCTTCAGCCAAATGACCTTTGCCGATGGAAACGCCGTTGAACGCGCGTTTCGTTAATTCGGGTGATGCCGGATATGGTTTTGGTTTCGCGCCGAAGTTATATTTCATGTTCACCCAAGAATCGCGCGGGCTTTTACTCAATGCACCGCTGGGGTCGTAGCCGCAATGCACCATGCAATGTTCGCAACGCGGGTCGCGCGCTTTGCCATCCACCACGCCATAATTTTCCCAAACGACTTTTTCGAGCATCTCTTGATAACCGCCGTAATGACCGTCGGTCATCAAATAGCATGGCGCTTTCCAGCCACGCACATTGAACGTTGGAATCGCCCATGCGGTGCAGGTCAATTCGCGTTTGCCCGCAAGAAATTCCTGATACACCGGCGTGCCAAAAATCGTGAATGCTTTGCCCCATTGCTCAATTTTGGCGAATTTTTTCCGCGTCATGTCGCGCGTGAGGAAGAAATCTTTCGGGTCTTTGCCGAGGCGCTTGACCATGTCTTTTTTCGCGGCATCATAATCGTATCCGGGCGAAATCGTGTGGCCGTCCACTTCGAGCGACGACAGAAATTTGAACATGTCCTCGATTTCGGCCACGTCGGTTTCTTTATAGACGGTCGTGTTCGTCGCAACTTGGTAGCCGAGAATTTTCGCCATCTTAATTGCCGCGACACATTCTTGAAAAACACCTTCGCGTTCGACAATCAAATCGTGCGTGAATTCCAAACCGTCCACATGAACGTTCCAATACATCCATTGCGTCGGGCGAATGACGACTTTCTTTTTCGCAGCTTCGTCGGCTTTGCGAATGGTTTCCGCGTCCTTTTCCACGATAAGTTTTTCGGAAAGCAATCGCGCCAAATAGGACTCATGCCTCGGATTATTTTTTTCATAAATCGCCGCGAGATAATCCTTCATTTTTTTCCGCATGAACATCGCGTTCGTGCAGACATAAATGACGCGGCCTTGTTTCAGCAAACCGGCGATGAGTTCTTCAATCTTTGGATAAATCAACGGTTCGCCGCCGCAAATGGAAACCATAGGCGCATCGCACTCGGTCGCCGCCGCCAGACATTTTTCCAGCGGCACCATGTCTTTGAGCGAAGTTGAGTATTCGCGGATTCTGCCGCAGCCGGTGCAAGTCAGATTGCAGGTGTGCAGCGGTTCGAGTTGCAAGACCATCGCAAACTTCGGCGTTTTGCGAAGTTTGTGCTTGATGATGTGTCCCGCGATTTTCTTGGTCAGCGCGAATGGGAATCGCATAAATTATTTTGTGAGCGCGAATTCTTTGGAGATTTCCGTTGCGGCAACCGGCGCATTGGTCGTCGGTGTGTCGGTTTTTAAGATTCCCGGCAAAAGAAAAGTTGCCGGCGAAACCGTCGTGCCGGCATTAACGCCGCCGCAACCGGTCGCAAATAACGCCAGCGCGACAAATATCGCCGCATGCACCAGACTCCAATTTAATCTCACTTGCCCAGTATAAATCAGCCCGGAGCATTGGCAACTTTTAATTCCCAAACATTCGCGTTCTAAATTAAAACCTTTCGCCTCATTTAATTGCCCGGCGTAAAAATTTTTGCCCGAACAAAATTTCCTGTGGCGGCGGAAATGATTTTGAATTAAACTTCCGGCAAAATTGGAAACAGCCAAACTGCATGGCTAAGAAAATCATCGCCGTACTGAACGATTCGACTCTATTTTTGCGTGAATGGTTTGCCAATCCGCAACGAGTTGGTTCAGTTGCGCCCAGTTCACCGCAGCTTGCCGCAGCGATGGCGCGATGGTTGCCGCGCGATCCCGAAAGTTTCGTGCTCGAACTCGGCCCCGGCACTGGCGCGGTGACGGAAGCTCTGCTCAAACGCGGGTTGTCCGAAGAAAAATTGGTCGCCATTGAACGTAATCCAAAAATGGCAAAACTGCTTCGCGAAAAATTTCCACGCGCGCAAATCATCGCCGGCGACGCGTGGCGACTGGATGAATTGCTTCGACGACGGCAAATCGAAAGCGTCGGCGCGGTTATTTCCAGTCTGCCGTTGTTGAATTTTCCGATTGAAGAAGCCGAGGCGCTCGCGCAAAAAATCCGTTCCGTTCTGCATCCAAACGGCAAATGGGTGCAATACACCTATCAAATCCATAAACGGCGCACACGCGGCACTTCCGATTTCAAATTGCACGCCTCCAAAATCGTCTGGTTCAATCTGCCACCCGCTCGCGTCAGCGTTTTTCGGAAGTAATACCCTTTTACTTTGGTCTTCCAAGATTTAGCGCCATGTTATTGACCAGTGTAGCGTCAGCGTCGCGGTTCCGGCTTTTGAGAAAATCCTGATAGTTGTCAACTGTATCGGAATTATATGGACACAAGGCTAATGCCTGGCGGAAAGCAAAATCCGCCGCCTGGGCCATGCGTTCCTTTTCATCCGAATTTCCCGTATGGTTCATCCGCCAAACATAGAGGCCAGCAATATTCGACCGATCCCAGGCGAAGGCCGCGCTGGCATATCGGTTTTCAATAAAGTGCCGGTCTCCGCTAAATCCATGGAAATCGCGCCGGCCAAAAACTTTTTCATCAAATGCGACTACATCGGCAACCGATGTGCTATCGGTCAGCCAGTTGCCAATCATGGGAGAAATAGTTTTTGTCCAGTAATCATGGTCGCTTTGAACAATATCATCTGATAATTCACTTATCGGTTGCCGATTGATTTTGAAAATCAGTCCATGAGGTTCGAGATACGAATACATCCAGTCGAGCGGAAAACTCTGCTGAAGATAAAATTCTTCGCCCAAATTTTTGTCAAAAATGATTTTTGCGAGCAGCCCATTGATGGCCATCACGGCGATTGCACCGTGGGCTTGCACCTTGCCATTTGCATCAATGCTAACATCTTCGCCGCGTTTAAGTTGATTATGTTCGAGTCGTTTTCGCGCATCTGCGCAGTAATCATCAAAACATTTCTGCAATTCTTCAGGCGTCGGAATGTAAATCTTGTCTCCATACATCGAACGCAAATAGTTGAGATAGGGACCATTGGCCAAGGCGTTTTGCGTCAGGGTGAAAAATGGATTGCCATTCACCTGTGATTTTTGCATCGCCGTGATGAGGAATCGCCCCACATCGGTGCCGCCAAAATAAATGCTGCCGAACGGAATTGAGTCAATGACGTTTTTTGAATAAAGCGCGGTATATTTTGCCTCGCCCTCGCTGAAAGCATCCAGCGCGCCCCAGGTTTCCCTGACCATTGGTTCCCAAGACATACCACGCAGTCGCGGAAGTGTTCTGTCGGAACTCTGGCTGTCATTTTGCACAAAATCGTTGAACTGATTGCTGACCGCCAGCCAGTCACCTCGCTCAGCCGCTCGAAAGAATTGTTGAACCTCCGGCGGCATCGCTTGTCCACTGGCTTCGGCCGCCGTGCGTGCTTGCGACTCTTTTTCCGATACAAATGATTTCAATCGTGCGACTGTATCAGCATCTTTAATCGAGGAAAAAATGTGCTGTTGCATTTTGCCGCAGCCGGCCATCAGACCAATAAAGACGATAGCCAAAACAAAGAATTCAATTTTTGTTTTCATAATTGATTTCACGGTGTTTTTACATAAAAGACACCATGATTGCCGAATTTGTATAAAAAATCGGGAAATAATTACGAACAATGTCGGTGTCAGCGCAACAACACATCCAATAATTTAGAATTATTCTAAATCTTGACGGCTGATGGTTTAGCTTCTAACTTGATCTTGTGAGCGCGGTTGAGAAAAAATTGAATCAGAATTTCAGCGAGCGGCTGAACACGAGCGGTTTTCGTTTCACGCCGCAGCGCCAGCACGTTTATGACGTGATTCTGCACAAGCGCGATCATCCGACCGCCGAGGAAGTTTTTATTCGCGCAAAAAAGCAAATGCCGGAAATTTCGCACGCGACAGTTTACAATACGCTCGACGCGTTGGTGAAATGTGGTTTGGTCCGACAAGTTCAATTGGAACGTGGCGCGACGCGGTTTTGTCCAAACATGGAAGAGCATTGCCATTATTACTGCGATTCATGCGGCGAAGTTTTTGACGTGCTACTCGAAAAAAATTCCACCGCCATGCCGCGACCAAAAGGTTTCAAAGTGGACCACTACGACATCGCGGTTCACGGCGTTTGCGCCGATTGCGCGAAGAAAAAATAATTTTGATTTTATGCCAACAGCAACCGACACCATCGAAGATTTGGTCAAGACGGAATACAAATATGGTTTCTACACCGACATGGAAACCGATTCCGCGCCGCCGGGTTTGAATGAAGACATCATCCGCTTGATTTCGCGCAAAAAAAACGAGCCGGAATGGCTGACCGACTGGCGGCTCAAGGCGTATCGCCATTGGCTAACGCTGGAAGAACCGACGTGGCCGAAGGTGCATCACGAAAAAATTGATTATCAGGACATCACGTATTATTCCGCGCCGAAACAAAAAGGCGACGGCCCGAAAAGTTTGGATGAAGTTGACCCGAAACTTTTGGAAACTTACGAAAAACTCGGCATTCCGCTGCGCGAACGCGAACGGCTCGCGGGCGTGGCCGTGGACGCGGTGTTTGATTCCGTCAGCGTCGGCACGACTTACAAAAAATCGCTCGCGGAAAAAGGAATTATTTTCTGCTCGTTTAGCGAAGCGGTGCAGGAACATCCAGAACTCGTCCGCAAATATCTCGGCATGGTCGTGCCTTACACGGACAATTTTTTTGCCGCGCTCAATTCCGCCGTGTTCACTGATGGCTCATTTTGTTACATCCCGAAAGGCGTGCGTTGCCCGATGGAACTTTCGACTTATTTTCGCATCAACGCCGCGAAGTCCGGCCAATTCGAGCGCACGCTCATCGTCGCCGACGAAGGCGCGAGCGTGAGTTATCTCGAAGGCTGCACCGCGCCGATGCGCGATGAAAATCAATTGCACGCGGCGGTCGTCGAACTCATCACGCTCGACAACGCGCAGATCAAATACTCGACCGTGCAAAATTGGTATCCCGGCGACGAAAACGGCAAAGGCGGCATTTACAATTTCGTGACCAAGCGCGGCTTGTGCAAAGGCAAAAACTCAAAAATTTCCTGGACGCAAGTCGAGACCGGCTCGGCCATCACGTGGAAATATCCAAGCTGTATTTTGCTCGGCGACAATTCCAAAGGCGAATTTTATTCCGTCGCCGTCGTGAACAATTATCAGCAGGCCGACACCGGAACGAAAATGACGCACATCGGCAAGAACACACGCAGCACGATTGTTTCCAAAGGCATTTCCGCCGGACGCGGACAAAACAGTTATCGCGGCTTGGTGAAAATTCAAAAGACCGCAGAGAACGCGCGGAATTTTTCGCAATGCGATTCCATGCTCATCGGCAACAAATGCGGCGCGCACACGTTTCCTTATATCGAAGTGAAGAACACGACATCGTCCGTCGAGCACGAAGCGACGACCTCAAAAATCGGCGAGGACCAGATTTTTTATTGCAACCAGCGCGGGCTGGCGACGCAGGACGCCGTGAACATGATTGTGAACGGCTTCTGCAAGGAAGTCTTCAAGGAATTGCCGATGGAATTCGCCGTTGAAGCGCAAAAACTTTTGGGCGTGAGCTTGGAAGGAAGTGTTGGATGAGACACTAATTTCACGAATTCACACGAATTAAAAATTCAATTAGTGAAAATTCGTGTAATTCGTGTCTGTTTTTTTGAAACTAAAAATGAGCAAAACAATTCTTGAAATCAAAAATCTCCACGCGGGCGTGGAAGGAAAACAAATTCTCAAAGGCGTCAGCCTCGCCATCGGCGCGGGCGAAGTCCACGCCGTCATGGGGCCGAACGGCTCCGGCAAAAGCACGCTCGCCGCGGTGCTCGCCGGACGCGACGGCTACGACGTGACCGGCGGCGAAGTCATTTACAACGGCCACGATTTGCTCGACCTCGATCCAGAGGAACGCGCGCGCGAAGGTTTGTTCCTCGCGTTTCAGTATCCGGTGGAAATTCCCGGCGTGAACAGCACGTATTTTTTGAAGGCCGCGCTGAACGAAATCCGCAAGGCGAAAGGCCAGCCGGAATTGGACGCGATTGAATTTCTTGCGCTCGTCAAAGAAAAAGTGAAGCTGCTCGATTTGAGCGAGGATTTGCTCAAGCGCTCGGTGAACGAAGGATTTTCCGGCGGTGAAAAAAAGCGCGCCGAAATTTTCCAGATGGCGATTCTCGAACCGAAGCTCGCGATTTTGGACGAAACCGATTCCGGCCTCGACATTGACGCACTGAAAGTCGTTTCCGAGGGTGTGAATAAATTGAAGACGCGCGACAACGCGCAACTGGTCATCACGCATTACCAGCGGCTGCTGAATTACATCGTGCCGGATTTTGTGCATGTTTTGGTGGACGGAAAAATTGTAAAAACCGGCGGCAAGGAATTAGCACTGGAACTCGAAGCGAAAGGTTACGACTGGATTCTCAAGGCGGCTTGATTAAATTGAGCGCATGAATTTGACGGAAGAACAACGGCAGCGCGTCACGGCGTGGATTTTGCAGGGCGCAAAACTGGCGGAAGTCCAAAACCGGCTGCAGTCGGAATTTGGTATCAAGCTGACTTACATGGAAACGCGGTTTCTGGTGGACGATTTGAAATTGACGCCGAAGGACCCTGAACCGCCAAAAATTCCCGAAACAAAGCCTGCCGAAAAATCTCCGCTAACTACAAAACCGGTTCCGCCGGAAGAAGCGGCGACCACTTTGGGCAGAAATGTTTCCGTGACGGTGGATCAAATTACGCGACCGGGCGCGATTGTCAGCGGCAAAGTCACATTCAGCGACGGACAAAAGGCGGATTGGTATCTGGACCAGACCGGACGGCTCGGCGTCGTGCCCGCGCAACAGGGTTACAAACCTTCGCCAGCGGACGTGCAGGATTTTCAGACCGCGCTGCAAAGCGAAGTCGCGAAGCTGGGCTATTGAGCGGCTCGCTTGAGAAATCAATTTATTGCTGCACGCGATAAAATGCTTTTGGCCCGCTGACGGGCACGGTGAAAATAATTGTTCCGGTATTGCCGCTTGTGATTGTAGCGTTGGCGACCGCCGACCAGTTGATCAAATCAGTTGAAACTAAAAGTTTTGATTGCATAGACGTGTTGATAGTGGTCAGCACGATATTTTGACCACTGACGGCGATGGAGTTGATGACCGGCGCGCCACTGACTGCATAAAGATTTCTTGTGGCGACGATTTGACCGACGAACGTCACGGCCGAATCTTCATCTTGCAAAAGCGTGTAAGGGAGCTCCACATTAATGGGCACGACCAATGTTTGAATTCCACTGCCGGCATCAAAAGTGAGGGAGCCGGTCAGGTTTGGGAAGTTAGGGAAATAGGTTTGTCCGCCGGGTATGACGTATTTTGTAAATTCTCCATGAACATAAGGCTGGTTGTTGGTGTAAACGATGTAATCGAAATCAAATTCTGACAAAGCCAGATAACTACCGGCACAGTTGAAATTATCTCCGGTAATCGGCAGCGGCACGCTTTCCAAATCGAAAAAAGCATTTCTCAATGTCGCATAAACGTCTCCCGGTATCGTAAGTCCTACTGGAACGCTATGCGCCACTACTCCATAATTTCCGGGCGCAGTGCCGGCAGCACCGCCCAATTGTGGTTGCCAATTTCCGTTGACGTTGGCGATGATATTGGTCCCACCGAAAAGTTGTATGGTTGGCGTTGACGAATAGACTAATTCGACATCTAACGTGCCGCTGAAGGTGTTGCTCAACGCTCCGGTTCCCTGTGCCGCAAAGGTCACTCCGGCTAAATTGCCGGTGATGACTAAAAAACTTCGCGCCGGATCCAAAGTAAAAACCGTGTCAGTTATGGTCGCCTGCCCTTGCGCGCGGAAGCATAAAAATGTCAGTGAAATGAAAAGGCAAAAATAAACGCTCCTGATTTTATTCATAAAAGTCGGCTTATCTACGGTTTCAAGATTTTCAAGTCAAGCGGAAATGATTTTTACCTGGAAAACAAAGACGATAATTTCCATCATTCCTTCGCCTTGCCGCCACTTCACCGGCTTGGCACATTAACCGCCGATGCGCGAAAAATTCCGGGTTTGGGCTGAAAATCTTGAGACTTTCATCCTCGAAGTCATTTTTGAGGAGCGCCATGACTTCAAGGCGAAATTCACGCGCGCCACCCTTTTCGGCGGCTCAAAACTGTTTCAGGCGGCGGTCAAAATCCGCCGCTGGCTTTACAATGTCCGCATCCTGCGTGATAAAACGCTCGGCGTTCAAGTCATCGCCATCGGCAATCTGACCGTCGGCGGCACGGGCAAAACGCCGGTCGTGGAAAAATTCGCGCGTGAGTTGCGCGACGCCGGGCGCAACGTGGCGATTCTTTCGCGCGGCTATCGTTCCAAGCCGCCGCCGTTTCACAAATGGCTGTTCAACAAAATTTTCCTGCGCGAAGACCAGACGCCGCCGCGCGTCGTGTCCGACGGCAAATCGCTGTTGCTCGATTCGGAAATGGCCGGCGACGAACCTTACATGCTCGCGTCGAATCTCAAGGACGTCGTCGTACTCGTGGATAAAGACCGCGTGAAGGCGGGTCGTTACGCGATTGAAAAATTTGGCTGCGACACGCTGCTGCTCGACGACGGTTTTCAATACTGGAATTTGCGCGGTCGTCGGCACGATGTAGTGTTGATTGACCGCCAGCAACCATTCGGCAACGAGCATTTGCTGCCGCGCGGCACGCTGCGCGAACCGCCGTCGCATCTCGCTCGCGCCAACACCATTTTCATCACCAAAAGCGACGGCCACACCACCGAACTGCGCGCGCGCATCGCCAAATTTAATTCCGACGCGGCCATCATCGAGTGCGTCCACAATCCGCTTTACCTCGAAGACGTTTTTTCCGGCGAACAAAAAACGCTCGATCTCATCCGCGGCAAAAAAGTTGCGTCGTTGAGCGGCATCGCCCAGCCGGAAAGCTTCGAGCAAAGCCTCGCTAAACTCGGCGGCGAACTGGTCTATTCCAAGCGTTTCGCCGACCACCACCGTTTCACGCAGCAGGAAGTGTTGAACGTCATCAATCGCGGCAAAAAACGGCAGGCGGAAGTCATCATCACCACGCAAAAGGACGCCGTGCGCTTCCCGAAAATTGACCGGCGCGATTTGCCGATTCTGTTCATGCGCGTGGAAATCCAAATCGTCAGCGGCGCGAACGATTTTCAGGATTGCGTCCGCAAAATCTGTTTCCGCTAAATGGACACGTTGATTTATTGGCTGGCGCGCGCGCTCATCGCTTTTCTGCAAGCATTGCCGTTGAATTGGGTCGCGCACCTCGGTCGTGCGGGCGGCGCAATGGCTTTTTGGATTGATGCGCGGCATCGCAACGTGGCGCTGGAAAATCTGCGACTGTGCTTCCCCGAAAAATCGCCGGAAGAAATCCGCGCGCTGGCGAAGGAACATTATCGTCGCATCGGCGAAAATTACTGCTGCGCCATCAAGACCGCCGCGATGAATTTCGAGCAATTGCGCCAGCACGTCGAATTTGTCAAACCAGAACTTCTATCACCCACGCGCCGTCTCGTCATTGCCATCGGACACTTCGGGAATTTTGAGTTGTATGCCCGGTTCGGTGACGTCGCGCCCGGTTATCAATGCGCCACGACCTATCGCGCGCTCAATCAACCCGCGCTCAACGAACTCATGCAATCGCTGCGCGAAAAATCCGGCGCACTTTTTTTCGAGCGCCGTGCCGACGGCCCGCTCCTGCGCATGGCGATGAATCGCCCGAACATCGCTCTCGGTTTGCTCGCCGACCAGCACGCCGGAAAAAACGGGTTGCAAATTCCCTTTTTCGGACACGATTGCTCCACCACGCCCGCACCGGCGGTTTTTGCGCTGCGCTACGACTGCGAATTGTTCACCGCGTTTTGCTTTCGCGTCGCGCCCGCCAAATGGCGGCTCGAACTCGGCGAAAAAATTCCGACGCACGAGAACGGTAAACCACGCCCGACAACGGAAATCATGCGCGACGTGAATCGCTCGTTTGAAGCCGCCGTGCGCCGCGACCCGGCCAATTGGTTTTGGGTGCATCGAAGATGGAAAATGGCGAAAACGAAGATGGAAAATGGAGGATAGAAAATGGAAAACACGCCAATCCATCCTCCATCCTCCATCCTCCATCCTCGCCGCATCTTGGTGCGCAGCACCAACTGGCTGGGTGACGCCGTGATGACCGCGCCCGCACTGCTGCGTCTGCGCGAAAAATTTCCTGACGCAAAAATCGCTATTCTCACGCCGAAGAAATTGCATGAATTGTGGCTGAATCATCCGGCGATTGACGAAGTCATTTCCTTTTCACCGGACGAAACAATTTTCGCCGTTGCTAAAAAATTGAGCGCTGGAAAATTTGATTTGGCTTTGGTCTTCCCCAATTCACCGCGTTCAGCAATTGAGGTTTTCCTCGCCAGAATTCCACAGCGAATCGGCTGCTCACGTCCGTGGCGAAA
The DNA here is from genome assembly GCA_035545995.1 of Verrucomicrobiia bacterium. GTDB lineage: Bacteria > Verrucomicrobiota > Verrucomicrobiia > Limisphaerales > UBA11358 > UBA11358. The sequence goes on along the minus strand of DASZXH010000004.1, from coordinate 29,919 downwards.
TTTCTTCCTGACGCAAACTATACCGCCGCGCGCGGACGCAGTAAAAATGCGCAAATTGTCGCTGGCCGAAATTAAAAACAGAATTGCCACAGAGGCACAGAGAGCACAGAGTAAAAAAATAAACGAACTCTGTGTGCTCTGTGACTCTGTGGCGAAATCCAAAGATTTGCGGCATCAAATCCACGAGTATTTGCATTTGGTTTCGGCGCTTGGCGCAAACTCTGAACTGCTGCCGCCAAAATTATTTGTCACGTCGGAAGAAATCGAAGCGGCGCGAAAAAAATTCGGCTTGGATAAAATTGAAAACCCGATTTTTGGTTTGAATCCCGGCGCGGAATACGGCGCGGCCAAGCGCTGGCCAGTCGAAAAATTCATCGTGGCAGCAAAGAAAATTCAGCAGCGGACAAATTGCGTTTGGATTTTGTTCGGTGGAAAAAACGATTTGGCAATCGCAAATCAAATCGAATCCGCAATCCGCAATCCGCAATCCGCAATTTTTAATTTCGCGGGGAAAACTTCCTTGCGCGAATTGATGGCGCTACTGAAATCGTGCCGCGTGCTTTTGACCAATGACACCGGCCCGATGCACGTTGCGGCGGCACTGGATGTTCCAATCGTTACGATTTTCGGTAGCACGTCGCCGGAATTGACCGGACCGATTTTTTCCGACAAATCGAAAATTTTGAAATCGGACGCGCCGTGTTCGCCGTGTTTTTTGCGCGAGTGCCCGATTGATTTTCGCTGCATGAACGGGATTGCGGTCGAAAAAGTCGTCGAAGCTGTTTTGAAATCAATTTGATTTGCCACAGAGACACAGAGTCGCCGAGAATTTAATTTCTCTCTGTGTCTCTGCGGCTCTGTGGCTAATTAAACTTTGTGTCCTGATGACTTTGTGGTAAATGATTTTTGTGGAAACCGTCAGCAAACTCACGAATGACCTCGTCGCGTCTTACGCGCGGCTGGGCGGCATCAATCATTTGGACGGGAAAAATCTGCCGTCCAAGCGTGCCATCACGGCCATCACACAGGATTTGTTGAGGCTGCTGTTTCCGGGATTTTTTGATGAGAAGCCGATTCATTCGTCGGAAATCAAAGTAGCGACAGCAGAATTGCTGGATTCCGTTTTCGGAAAATTGGAGGATGAAATCCGCAAGAGTCTGGAATATCAACCGCCCAAAGGTTTGCCGAAAAAGGAAATCACGAAGCTGGCGAAACAAATCGCTGGGGAATTTCTCGGCACATTGCCGGACGTGCGCGAAGTTTTGAAAACGGACGTGCAAGCCGCTTTTGACGGCGATCCAGCGGCGGCGAGCAAGGAAGAGGTTCTGGTTTCGTATCCGTTCATCGAGGCGATTGCTGTGCAGCGGCTCGCGCATGAATTGTATTTGAAGGAGATTCCGTTGATTCCGCGCATCATGGTGGAATGGGCGCATTCACGTTCGGGCATGGAGATTCATCCGGGCGCGCGCATCGGCACGCATTTTTTTGTGGACCATTGCACGGGCACGGTCGTCGGCGAGACGGCCATCATCGGCAATCACGTGAAGATTTATCAAAACGTGACGCTCGGCGCGAAATCCACGAGCGGCGGCCAGCAATTGCGCGGCAAGAAACGGCATCCGACGATTGAGGACAACGTGACGATTTATCCGGGTGCGACGATTCTGGGCGGCGACACGGTGATTGGCGCGGGCAGCACGATTGGCGGCAACGTTTTTATCATGAACAGCGTCGCGCCGAATTCGCTGGTGATTTATGACGGCCTCGATATGCGCGTATTAAGCAAAGCGGACAAAAAGACGGCGGTGGATTTTCAGATTTAGTTCCGAATTATGAAATTACTTATTTTGCAATTTGTAATTTTAGGATTGGCAACTGCTGCGTTTGCCGATGATTACCCATACTTTTCAATCACCACCAATCAAGCCATTGAAATAAAACAAAAATTGGACGCATACGAAATAAATGCATCAAAACTGTTAGATAAGAACGGATATGCCACGGCAAATGACATGGGAATTTCCGGCATATTTGAAACAAATAGAAGTGCTCAAGAGGAACAGAGTCGAGAGTTAATAGGCTATTATTTGGGACATACAAATGATGTGTCATTAAAAGCTAAACTGCTTATCAGTTACTGTTGTATCGGGTTTGGCCTTTATTCAAACTCCATTGATTTCACAAAACAATATCTGAACATTTATTCAAACGATTTCCGTGCGTGGAATATGCTAGGCACAACTTATCTGATTTTGAAATCTCCTGATAAAGCGATTGACGCTTACACCAACTCCGTAAGGCTTGGTTACAAAATGGGATATATTGCTTTAGCCGGAGCGGCAATTAACGATGATAAATGGGACATCGTTCAAAGTGTGATTCCGCAACTGACAGACTTGAAAAAAGTTAAAAATTTATCACCGGATGACAAGCATGGTTTAGTAGCAATTTTACTTAGTTACGCAGTAAGAACTGACCGCAAAGATATGTTTGTTGAAAATTTTAATGAATTGGACGTGAAAGATATGATTTCATCGTGGGATGACTTGAAGCAAATTATCACATACGGATTCAAGCAATTCAAAGGCGCAGACATTGATAAAATTCGTCAAGAAATAGAATCAGCTTCGCCAATCAATTCCACGAACAACGTCAGCGGTTCATCAAACTGATTTTTTTCGCGACACTTTTATTTTTACGGCGCGGTGATGGAATAGATTTTGCCGCTCATCATGATCGCGTAAATTTCCCCGTCTTCATCTTCGGCGAAGCTGTTCACGTTCTGCGGTTGCTGGAGCAATTTGCCGTGCTCGGTGACTTTGTGCGCGTCGCGGTCGTAACGCAATCCCCAAATCGTGCCGAGGCTGTTGTCGCCGTAAATATAAACGCCGTCGAGCGCCGGATATTTTTTGCCGCGATAAACGTAGCCGCCAATCACGCACAGGCCGGGGCTGTGGTCGGGAAACATCGCCTGCGATTGCATGTCGGCGCGATGCGGATATTCGATGACGGGGTCAATGTATTGCGCGCCTTCAGGGCCGGGTTTGTAGTGATGCGCGCCTTCACGCACGCTCCAGCCGTAATCGCCGCCTTTGGTCACGAGGTCCACTTCTTCCCACAAATCCTGCCCGACGTCGCCGACCCATAAATCGCCGGTTGCGCGGTCGAAGCTGTAACGCCACGGATTGCGCAGGCCGTAGGCGAAAATTTCATGACGCGCGTTCGGTTCGTGCGCAAACGGATTGTCGCGCGGAATGCCATAAGGCAATTCCTCCTCCCGATTGCCGTGATGAATCGTGTCACGCGTGTTCACGTCAATGCGCAGCATTTTGGCCAGCAACGTCGAGGTGCTTTGGCCACTGCCAAAGGGGTCGCCGCCCAAACCGCCGTCGCCGAGGCCGAGATACAAATAACCGTCCGGCCCAAAACACAGTTCGCCACCTTTGTGATTCCAAAACGGCTCCGGCACTTGTAAAAGGATGCGCTCGGAACTCATGTCGGCCTTGTCCGGGTCGGTCGCAGAAACTTTGAATTCGCTGACGACACTGTGGTAAGGATAATTCTGCGGCTTGAGATTCTGGTCCTTGGGATTTTCCAGCGTGTAATAAATGTAAAACAGGCCATTGGTCTTGAAACCAGGATGAAACGCGATGCTCAACAGGCCGTCTTCGTTTTGAAAATACGGATGGCGGTCTTCGATGTTCAGAAATTCCTTCGCGTCCGCGCCGTCCGAATCTTTTTTGACGACGAGAATTTTTCCGGCCTGTCCGACGGCGAAAAATCGTCCCGAACCGTCCGGCGCTTCGCTCATCCAAACCGGACGCTCGATTTGCAGCTTCGGAAAAACCTGCTTGAGTTCAATTTGCGGGAGCGATTGCGCGAAAACCGGAACGTCGAACAGAACGAGAGCGAGGAAAATTCGCGCGAGGGTGGATATTAAATTTTTCATAACCGAAATTAAAGCGAATCAGACGTGAAAAGTAAAATGCGCGTTACAGTTTTTTGAAATCGCGTTGCGCGGCGGATTTGCTATCGTGATTTTCGCATACATTGAAAGCGCTCACCGAAACCAGACGCACGCGACCGGAAAAAGTTTTTCTCGTCGGCGTCGAATTGAAAAACCGCAACGGAACGGACGTGCGCGAGTTGCTCGCTGAACTCGGCGAACTCGCGCAAACCGCCGGCGCGAAAATTGCCGGCGACGGCATTCAAAAAATGGAATCGCCCGCGCCCGCGACGTTCATCGGCAAAGGCAAGGCCGAAGAATTTGCCAATTTTTGCAAAGCCAATCGCGTTGACACGGTGATTTTCGACGATGAATTGTCACCCGCGCAATCGCGTAATTTGGAAAAAATTTTCGGCTGTCGCGTGCAAGACCGCACGTCGCTGATTCTCGACATTTTTGCGCAACGCGCCCGCACGCGTGAAGGCAAATTGCAGATTGAACTCGCGCAACTTGAATATCTGCTGCCGCGACTCACGCGTTTTTGGTCGCACTTGTCGCGCCAGCGCGGTTCGACCGGTTCAATCGGCGGCGAAGGCGAATCGCAGTTGGAAGCCGACCGTCGAAAAATTTCCGAGCGCATTGACAAAATTTCCGAGGAACTCGACAAAGTTCGCCGCCAGCGCGAGACGCAGCGCGCCGGACGCCAGCGCAGCCAGTGGCCGCTCGCTTCGATTGTCGGTTACACGAACGCCGGAAAATCCACGCTGCTCAACGCGCTCACGGGCGCGGACGTTTTGGCGAAGGACATTTTGTTCGCGACGCTCGACCCGACGACGCGACGCTTGAAATTGCCGACGAACCAAAATGTGTTGCTCACAGACACCGTCGGTTTCATCCGCAAGCTGCCGCACGGATTGGTCGAGGCGTTCAAGGCCACGCTCGAAGAAGTCGTGCAGGCGGATTTGCTGCTGCACGTCGTGGACATCAGCCATCCGCAGGCCGAGGAACAAATCGCTGCCGTCAATTCCGTGCTCAACGAAATCGGCGCGGGCGAAAAATCCACGATTATGGTTTTCAACAAAGTGGACAAACTCGCCGAAAATGGCGCGAACGGCGGGTTGAACCGTTTGCGCGAAAAATTTCCGCACGCGATTGAAATTTCCGCAAAAACCGGCGATGGCGTTCAACATTTGCTCGCCGAAATCGGCACGCAATTGCGTCCGGTGCGCGAATTTCTGGAATTGAAAATTCCGCACGAACGTTCGGAAATCATCGCGCGGTTGCACCAGGTCGGCCAAATCGTCGAGCGTCGTTACAACGGCAAAACGGCGAAATTTAAGGCGCGCATTCCGCCGCACTTGCACGACGAATTCGCGCCGTTCATCGCGCGGTGATTCAAAAACTTGCCGCCGGAAAATTTGTCGGTATATTGCGCTCGCACCTAAAAGATTTATGCCCCAAACCAGCCGTCCAACCTTGAAAGCCAACAAAGTGCTCTGCGTCATTTTGGGCGGCGGTCAGGGCACGCGGCTATTTCCGCTGACCAAAGACCGCGCGAAACCTGCCGTGCCGCTCGCGGGCAAATACCGGCTCGTGGACATCCCGATTTCCAACTGCATCAATTCCGGTTTCCGGCGCATTTACGTTTTGACGCAGTTCAATTCCACGTCGCTGCATGGGCACATTTCGCGCACCTACAAATTCGACCAGTTCACGAGTGGCTTCGTGGAAATTCTCGCGGCACAACAAACATTGACGAACACGTCGTGGTATGAAGGCACGGCGGATGCGGTGCGGAAAAATCTGATTCACTTTCTCAATCACGATTTCGACTACCTGTTGATTTTGAGTGGTGACCAGTTGTATCGCATGGATTTCCGGCAGGTCGTCGAGCAACACGTCGAAAGCGGCGCGGACATTACCGTCGCGACGATGCCGGTCAAACGCGGCGAATGTCACGCGCTTGGCATCATGCAAATCACGCCCGACCGGCGCATCACCAGTTTTCTCGAAAAGCCGAAGGACGAAAAATTGCTGGAGCCGTTCGCCGTGTCGCCGGAATTGCACGCCAAATTCCAAATCAAAGGCGACGAAGTTTTTCTCGCTTCGATGGGCATTTACGTTTTCAACCGCGGCCTGATTCAAAAATTGCTCGACAATCCGTTGCCGGATTTCGGCAAGCACATCATTCCGCACGCCATCAACACGCACCGCGTCAACGCCTACATTTTTCAGGGCTATTGGGAGGACATCGGCACGATTCGCAGTTTTTTCGAGGCGAACCTCGATTTGGTTTCCGAACTGCCGCGCTTCAATTTCTTCGACATGAGCGCGCCGATTTTTTCGCGCCCGCGCTATCTGCCCGGCTCGAAAATCAATGGCGCGGAAATCGAGCACGCCGTGATTTCCGACGGCTGTATTCTCAATCGTGCGCGCATCAAAAACACCATCGTCGGCTTGCGCACCATTGTCGGCGAAGGCACGGAATTGAACCGCGTCGTGACGCTGGGCAGCGACGATTACGAATCCGCCGAATCCGTGGCGCGCAATGAAAGTCAGGGCATCCCGCGCATCGGCATCGGCGCGCATTGCAAGATTGAGAACGCCATCATTGACAAGAACGCGCGCATCGGCAACAACGTGACCATCTCGCCCGCCGGCAAACCCGAAAGCGTTGACCACGAACTGTATTACATCCGCGACGGCATCGTCATCATTCCCAAAAACGCCGTGATTCCGCACGGCACGGTGATTTGAAAATCATTTTTTCTTCGCGCGCCGTGAAAATTTTGCGGCGGCCAGCGCGTCGCGCAAAACGGGAATCGTCAATTTGTCCTTGGCGCGGTTCGCGGCCATTTTGCTCGCCAGAATTCTTTCGAGCGAAAGCACTTTGAGTTTTTGCCGGCCCAGCGGAATTTCCACGCAATTTTTGATTTCGTCGGCAAAATTCCCCAAACCGTCCATGCGAATCACGAGGTCAAAAAGTTCCGCGCCTTTGCCCGCAAGCATCGGCGGATTAAGATGGGACGGCGGCACGTAGGCCGCGCCGACGGTTTGCAGCGCGCGGGAAATTTTCGGTTCGCCGAGATTTTCAAACCACAAATCCACGTCCTGCGTCACGACCGGCGCGCCTTGCAGCGTCGCCGCCGAAAGCCCGACGACCATGAAGCGCACCTTCGCGCGCAACAACGCCGTCAGCAACCGGATTTCATCTTCCGCGAATGGCAGTTTGGCGGCCACGAATCAAACTTTTTTGCAGGCGTTCCAACGGCGGCTGCTCCAGCAAAATCAACGTGTGCCGCACGTTGTCGCGGTCGGCGCGCGGATTTTCGGCCAGAACGGATTGCACGCGCGCCGTCAACCGCCGCGCCCAGCGGCGCGCGGCGGATGAATTTGCATTGCGCCGTTTCATTTGCATTCCAATTTAACAGCTTCGCAAAATTTGTCACCGCCATTTACTTCCGTGCTTTTCGCTGCTAAAACTTCCGCGTGCTCAACGACGCTGCCATCTGGAAAAATCTCAATTCGCCGCGCCGGTTGTTTCTCATCGCCGGGCCGTGCGTGATTGAAAATGAAAAACTCTGCCGCACCGTCACCGCGTCGCTGACCAAAACGTGCGCGCAACTCGGCATCTACTATGTTTTCAAAGCCAGTTTCGACAAAGCCAACCGCACGTCCGGCAAGGCGTTTCGCGGGCCGGGCATCGAAAACGGTTTGCACACGCTCGCCAAAATCCGTGACGAATTTGGCGTGCCGGTCTTGACCGACATCCACAGCGAAGCGCAAGCCGCCGCCGCGGGCGAAGTCGTGGACATTTTGCAAATCCCCGCGTTTCTCTGCCGCCAGACGGATTTGATTGAAGCCGCCGTCGCCACCGGAAAAATTGTCAATATCAAGAAAGGCCAATTCCTTTCGCCGAACGAAATGGGGCGTGTCGCGGAAAAAGCGCAACTCGCAGGCGGCAAAAAAATTCTCGTCACCGAACGTGGCACGACGTTTGGCTACAACAATCTCGTCGCGGATATGCGCTCGATTCCGATTCTGAAAAAATTCGGTTTTCCTGTCGTGTTCGATGCCACGCATTCCGTGCAACTGCCCGGCGGCGGCGGCGACCGCACGACCGGCCAGCGCGAATTTGCGCCGGTGCTCGCCAAAGCTGCGCTCGCCGTCGGCGCGAACGGACTGTTCATCGAAACGCATCCGAATCCCGACAAAGCGTTGAGCGACGGGCCGAACATGATTCCGCTCGGCGAAATGAAAAAAGTTCTGGGCGAATTGAAGAAAATTTTTGAAGCGGTGAAATGAATCAATAAGTATTAACGAAGCATATTAAGTCCTCATGCCTTATATTTCGTCAATTGTTGCAACAATTTTAGCACTTTTGCTGGGTTTCTTTTCAATAGGAGTGCTTGCTATGAGCCCGTATTGGTCCTTACTCACAATTATCTATTACGTTATCTTGGTTTTGTCAGGCTGGAGATATGCAATTTCGAGAGATAGAGCCATCGCATGGATTCATTCTTCACTCATGCTTGGCGTTGCGGGGGTGTGCGGTTTTTATGGATTTGAGATTTTTAATAGTCGTTCCTACGCAGGGGGCCACGGGCCAGATGCGAACTCGATGGCCGGATTTATTTATGACGTTGGCCTTATTCTCTACTTGATAGCTTTTGTGGCGGCAGTTTGTGGTCTTGGTGTCATCATTCATGTTTTACGAAATCATAAAAACACACGTTAGGCTGTTAGCTCGCAATAACAAACCTCATCTAGTAATTTTCTTTTTTGAATTCCATGTCCGCAAAAATTTCAGCCGCCATTTGCAAACGCGCCGCGCGCGTGAAATTGTTTTTGTGCGACGTGGACGGCGTTTTGACGGACGGTTCCATTTTCATCGGCGGTGAAAAGGAATTCAAACGGTTCAACATTCAAGACGGGCTGGGATTGGTTCTGTTGCGCCGGGCTGGAATCAAAATCGGCTGGGTTTCGGCGCGTCCGTCGCTCGCCACCGAATTGCGCGCGACCGAATTGAAGATTGATTTTTTGATTCAACAGGGCGACCGGCAAAGCAAGACCGGGGCGATTGAAGCATTGCTCAAACAGGAAAAATTGAGTTGGAACGACGCTTGTTTCGTCGGCGACGACATTGTGGATTTGGGGCCGTTGACGCGCGCGGGATTGTCGGTCGCGGTCGCCAATGGAATTGCGGAAGCGAAGGCGGTGGCGCATTTCGTCACGAAAGCGTGCGGCGGGCATGGCGCCATCCGCGAAATCATCGAAATGATTTTGAAAGCGCAGGGAAAATGGCATCCGTTCGTCGCGCATTATTCGGAATGAGAACCCGAAATCAGTTTTCAGTTTTCAGTTTTCAGTTTTCAGTTTTTGAATTCAAAACCGGAAACTTAAAATTGGCCTTTATTTTTTTGTTCTTAACTTTTGGATTGAGCGGGCGGGCGCAGCAAAAAGCCGGCGGCCACGCGAATAATTTCATCTCGACGGAATATTACGAAGCGCCGCATCAGCAGCAGATGAAAACACGATTGTCGGGCGCGGAAGCGCAGCCGCTGCCGGGCGGATTGCTGGACATCAAAAATTTCAAGCTGGAAACGTTCACCTTGAGCGGCCAGCCGGAAATCACGGCCAGCGCGCCGGAATGTGTCTATGACACAATCAACGAAACGGCAAGTTCGCCGGGGCATCTGCAATTGGATTACGGCGCGGGGAAATTTTACGTCGAAGGCGACGGTTTTTTGTGGCGGCAAACGAATTCGTTCCTCACAATTTCCAATCATGTCCGCAGCGTGATAAAAATGTCGCCGGAAAACAAAGCCGCTCCATGAAAATATTGTATGCCATTGTGATTGTCGTTTTGGCCGGTTTCGCCGCGCGCGCACAAACCAACGCGGAAGTTTCAACCATTGCGACAAATCAACCTGCGGCTCCGGCAACCGAACCGCGCGCGCCAACCGTGATTCATTCGGAGAGTTGGGTTTTGGACAACGCGGCGCGCCAGACGATTTATCGTGGAAACGTGCATGTAGACGACCCGCAGATGAAATTAACGTGCGCGTGGTTAGTGGTGGATTTGCCGGAATCCGGCCACATCAATCACATCGTGGCCGAGACGAACGTGGTGATTGATTTTGTGGACGACAAAGGCCAGACCAATCATGCGACGAGCGACAGGGCGATTTATGATTTTAATGTGAAAGATTCCGTGACGAACGAAACGGTGACGTTGACGGGCAACGCGCGGGTGGAAAACGCGCAATACACGGGCACGGGCGAACCAATTGTTTGGGACCGCGCCAATAATCATTTCACTTCGACAAACTTTACGATGATATTCCGTCAAAGCCTGGACAACGCTTTGCACAAAACGAATTCGCCGCCGGCAACGACTAATGAATTGGCCGCGCCAAAATAATTTCAGAAATGGAAACGCCCGGAACAAATCATTTGCTGCTCGCCACCGAAAAGCTGGCGAAGACGTATCGCGGACGGCGCGTGGTCAACGGCGTTTCCGTAAATGTGAGCGCGGGCGAAATCGTCGGTTTGCTCGGCCCGAACGGCGCAGGCAAGACGACGACATTCAACATGATTGTCGGCCTCGTAAAACCGGACGAGGGCTTTGTGAAATTCAAGGAGCATAAAATCACCCATCTGCCGATGCACAAACGCGCGCGGCTGGGCATCGGCTATTTGACGCAGGAACCGTCGGTGTTCCGCAAGCTGACGGTGGCGGAAAACATTCTGGCGATTTTGGAGACGTTGAAAATTTCGCGCGATGAACGCGAAGTGCGCTTGAAGTATTTGCTGGAGGAACTGGATTTGACGCCCATCGCCAAAAGCAAGGCGTATCAATTGAGCGGCGGCGAAAAACGGCGGCTGGAAATTACCCGCGCGCTGGTGACGAGTCCGCAATTGATGCTGCTGGACGAGCCGTTCAGTGGCATTGATCCGATTGCGGTTTACGAGGTTCAAAAAATTGTCCGGCGTTTGAAGGAGCGCGGTTTGGGTATTTTGATCACCGACCATAACGTGCGGGAAACCTTGAAATTGATTGACCGCGGTTACATTATCCACAAAGGTCAGGTGCTCGTGGAAGGGCCGGCGGAATTTCTGGCGAACGACCCGAAGGCGCGGGAAATTTATCTCGGCCCGGAATTTAACTTGTAAATTTATGGCGCATTCATCCATCACGGTTGAACAATTTTTCAAGGAACACGGCGCGGCGCTGGGGTTGCGGACGATGACGGATTGCAGCATGAACCGCATCATCCGCGAGCCGACGGTGAATCGTCCCGGCCTCGCGCTGGCGGGATTCACGCGTTATTTCGCCTTCAAGCGCGTGCAGGCGTTTGGCCACGCGGAAGTTTTTTATTTGCGTTCGTTGTCGGCGGCGGAACGCGCGGAACGTTACGAAAATTTGTTCGCCTACAAGATTCCCTGCATCGTTTTCAATCGCGGTTTGAAACCGGACAAGGAATTTTTGGCCGCCGCCGAAAAAGCGGGCGTGCCGGTTTTTCAAAGTCCGCACGTGACGATGAAATTCATCAATGCGGCGACGCTGGAATTGGAGACGATGTTCGCGCCGCGCGGAACGGAAATCGGCAGCATGGTGGACATTTTGGGCGTGGGCGTAATCATTCGTGGCGACAGCGGCATCGGCAAGAGTGAAGCCGTGCTGGCGCTCATCGAACGTGGTTACAGCCTAGTGTCCGACGATGTGACCAGAGTGACATTGGTCAGCGGCCACGAAGTGCTGGGCACGAGCGCCGAGTTGACGCGCAATCACATGGAAATCCGTGGCATCGGCATCATCAACGTCGCTTCCATGTTCGGCATCAAAAGCATCCGGCGTGACAAAACGCTCGACCTCGTCATCACACTCAAACCGTGGGACGAAGTGCCGGACGTTGACCGGCTAGGCATAGAACAGGAGTTTGTGAAAGTGCTCGGCATTGACATTCCACATATCATCATTCCCGTTCGCCCCGGACGCGATTTGGCGCGGCTCATTGAAGTCGCCGCGTATCAGACCAAATTGAAAAAATCCGGCTACAACGCCGCGCAGGAATTGAACGACCGCCTGATTGCACACATGAACATCGCCGAACCGCCGGCTGGATAAAATTCAATGGCAATTTTGCCGAAATGATTTACTATACGTGAGCAAACCGATGAGTGCGAAAAAACTGGCTGACGGCGAACTCTTTTCTAAAGAGCTTACCGTTTCAAACAAACTGGGTATCCATGCCCGGCCTGCCGCCATGTTTGTTAAGACCGCTAACCGGTTCGCGTGCGACATTTTCGTGGAAAAAGACGGCGAAAAAATCAACGGCAAAAGCATCATGGGCTTGATGATGCTCGCCGCCGGCCCCGGCAGCAAATTGACCCTCCACGCCTCCGGCGCTGACGCCCAGCACGCCATCGCTGAACTCGAAGCGCTTGTTAAACGCAAGTTTGACGAAGAATAAAAATTGCCGCGCTGCTGTTTTCGGTTTTCAATAGACGCATGGCCGCCGCCGAAATTGATGTCAAATACGTCGCGCATCTTGCGCGCATCGCGCTCACGCCCGAAGAAGAAACGAAACTTGCCGCACAGCTTGGTGGGATTCTGGGCTACATCGAAAAATTGAAGGAACTGGACGTAACTGGCATCGAACCCACCGCGCACGCCGTACCGATGGTCAATGTGACACGCGCAGACGAAATTCAACCATCACTGCCGCACGACGAAGTGTTGCGCAATGCACCCAAACAAGCCAACGGCCTTTTCATCGTGCCAAAAATCGTCGAATAAAATTTTAGACAGGATTAACAAGATTATCCGGATTCAGAACAAGGCAAACCATTTCAAAAAAACCCTGTTAATCCTGTCTCCATTTCATGCTTAATCAATTATCCATTTCCGAACTCACGGTCAAATTGGCAAAGCGTGAAATTTCCGCGCGCGAAGTCGTGCAATCCTGCCTTGACCAAATCGCGCGCGTGGATGGAAAGATTCACGCGTTCATCAGTTGCGATGAAAAAGACGCGCTCGCGCAAGCGGACGCGGCGGACAAGGAAATTGCTTTGGGCAAAGCTCACGCGGAAAAACCGTTGCTCGGAATTCCCATCGCCATCAAAGATGTTCTCGCTGTCAAAAATCAGCCGTTGAATTGCGCGTCGAAAATTCTCGGCAATTTCATTTCGCCTTACGACGCGACGGCGATTGAAAAATTGAAAGCCGCCGGCGCAATCGTTTTTGGCCGCTGCAACATGGATGAATTTGCGATGGGCAGTTCCACGGAAAATTCCGCGTTCGGCGTGACGCGCAATCCGTGGGACATCGAGAGAATTCCCGGCGGCTCCTCAGGCGGTTCGGCGGCGGCGGTCACGGCGGACGAGTGCATCGCCAGTTTGGGCACGGACACGGGCGGCTCAATTCGCCAGCCCGCGGCGCTGTGCGGCGTCGTGGGATTAAAACCGACTTACGGAAGAATTTCGCGTTATGGACTTGTCGCCTTTGCCAGTTCGCTCGACCAAATCGGACCGTTCACAAAAAATGTTTCCGACGCGGCGACGTTGCTCGGTGTGATGAGCGGCGTTGACCCGCGCGATTCAACGAGCGTGCCGCAGCCGATTCCAAATTATTCCGCCGCGCTTACGGGCAACATTCGCAGTTTGAAAATTGGTTTGCCGAAGGAATACATGATTGATGGTCTCGACGCGGAAGTGAAAACTGCCGTGGATGCCGCAGTGAAGCAATTGCAATCGCTCGGCGCGGAAATTGTCGAAATTTCTTTGCCGCACACGGATTACGCGGTTGCGACGTATTACATTATCGCGACGGCGGAAGCTTCGGCAAATCTTGCGCGATTCGACGGCATTCGTTACGGCGCGCGGATTGAAGGCAACGATCCGATTGAACTTTATTCCAAAACGCGCGGCGCGGGTTTTGGCGCGGAAGTGAAACGGCGCATCATTCTCGGCACTTACGTTTTGAGCAGCGGTTATTACGACGCTTATTATTTACGCGCGCAAAAGGTTCGCACGCTGATTCGCAATGATTTTCTCAAGGCGTTTGAAACGGTGGACGCCATCGTGACACCGACTTCGCCGACGGCGGCGTTCAAAATCGGCGAAAAATCGGGCGACCCGTTGCAAATGTATTTGTCGGACATTTTCACGATTTCGTGCAACCTCGCAGGCATCTGCGGCGTCAGTGTTCCGTGCGGTTTCACAAAAAATCCGAAGCTGCCGATTGGCCTGCAATTGCTGGGCAAACCGTTCGGCGAAGAGACGATTTTGCGCATCGCGCACGCTTACGAGCAAAATACGCGCTGGCACACGGAAAAACCATTGCTGACGTGATTTGCTAAAAACAGCTTGCGCTTTAAGTAACTTAATGGTTACTTATGTCCGCTCATGTCCAAACCTGCCAAAACCGAAAACGCGGCCACGCGGAATCCGGAGCGTTCGCGCGAGCGCATTTTGTCTGCCGCGTTGAAGGAGTTTGCGGCAAACGGCTTCGCCGGGGCGCGCGTGGATTTGATCGCGAAACGAGCGTCCATCAACAAACGGATGCTTTACCATTATTTCGGCGACAAGGAAGGCTTGTTCCGCGCGGTGCTGCGCCGGAAGATTTCTGAGCGGCAGACGTGGGCGGAAAATTTGTCGGGCGACCCGGCGGAAACACTGCCGTTCTGGTTTGAAGCGGCGTGCAAGGACGCGGACTGGGTCCGGCTGTTTGAATGGGAGGCGTTGCAACGGCATCCGCAAAAGGTGATTGACGAGGAGCAACGGCGGGCTTCCGTCGCGCGCGGATTGGAGCGCATCCGTCAGCGGCAAGCGCGCGGGCAAATCGCCGCCGATCTCGACCCGCGTCACGTGATGCTGACGATGCGCTCGCTGACGATGTTTCCCGTAGCGTTCCCGCAATTGACCAGAATGATCATGGGCAAATCGGTTTTCGACCGGAAATTTCAACGCGACCGCGCGAAATTTTTGAAACGAATCGCGGCGGTGTTCCGACCGCGAAAAAACGGGGCAGAGTGAGTCCGTTTTGCCAAACACACATCGAATGAAAAAAATCATTTTCCTTTCCGCGTTTGTCGCTGCGTTGACGCTGGCCAATGGCTGCTCGCGCGGCGCGAAAAAAGAAATGCCGGGGCCGCCGGTTTTGGTGGCGAAGGCTTTCACGACCAACGTGCCGGTGTTGATTGACCCACCGCCGGTCGGGCATGTGCTGGCGTATTCGACGGTTTCCATACATTCGCAAATCGGCGGCATTTTGCAGACCGTGCATTTTCAGGAAGGACAGGAAGTCAAAAAAGGCGACCTGCTGTTTTCGATTGACCCGCGTCCGACGGAAGCGGCGCTGGCGCAAGCCGAGGCGGATTTGCAGCGCGACGAAGCACAGTTGGAATACGCGCAACAAAATTTCGCACGGGAACAAAAATTGTTTGACCAAAAACTGATTTCGCAGGATGAACTAGACACAAATCGCGCGAGTCTCGACGCGATGACCGGCACGGTGGCAGCGGACAAGGCGGCGATAGCGAACGCGCGGTTGAATTTGGAGTTTTGTCAAATCCGTTCGCCGATTGACGGGCGCGCGGGCAGTTTGCAGGCGTTCGCGGGCAACGTCGTGAAAGCGCCGGACGACGTGCTGCTGACCATCACGCAGATTCATCCGATTTATGTTTCGTTTGCCGTGCCGGAACAATTCCTGCCGAAAATCCGAAATGAAATGCAGTCCAAAAAATTGAAGGTTTCCGCGACGTTTGAAAACATCAACGTGCCGCCGCCGCAGGGAGAATTGACGTTTATTGACAACACCGTGGACACGACGACCGGAACGATTCAATTGCGCGCAACCTTTCCGAATGAAAACAGCGCGCTGTGGCCGGGACAATTTGTGCAGGTGAGCCTGACACTCTCTGAATTGACGAATGCGGTCGTCGTGCCGTCACAAGCGGTGCAAACGGGGCAGAACGGCCAATACATTTACGTGGTGAAACCGGATCAAACGGTGGAAGAACGTCCGGTGACGGCTGGCATCACTTACCAGAATGAAACCGTCGTGGAAAAAGGGTTGCAGGTCGGTGAAACGGTGGTGACGGACGGACAATTACGCCTGTCACCCGGCGCAAAAGTCGTGGTCAAAACTTCAACGCCATCCACGGCGACAAATTCTTCCATCAACGCGCCATGAGCGTTCCCGAACTTTTCATCCGCCGTCCGGTGATGACCACGCTGGTCATGTCGGGCATTTTATTGTTCGGGCTGATTGGTTTTCATTTGTTGCCGGTGAGCGATTTGCCGGACGTGGATTATCCGACCATCAGCGTTTCGGTCAGTCTGCCCGGCGCCAGTCCGCAAACGATGGCGTCTGCTGTGGCGACGCCGCTGGAAAAACAGTTTTCCGTCATCGCCGGCGTGGACGAAATGACTTCCGTCAGTGCGCAGGGAAACACGCAAATCACCATTCAATTTTCGCTCGACCGCAACATTGACGCGGCGGCGGCGGACGTGCAATCGGCCATCACGCTGGCGACGAAACAGTTGCCGCCGAACCTGCCCAGCCCGCCGACGTATCGCAAAGTCAATCCGGCGGATTCGCCGATTGTTTATCTGGCAATGTCGTCGCCCACGCTGCCGCTTTCGACGGTGGACAATTATGCGGAAAACATGCTGGCGCAGCAGATTTCGCAGGTCAGCGGCGTCGCGCAGGTTTCCGTTTTTGGTTCGCAGGAATACGCCGTGCGGATTCAAGTGGACCCGAACAAGCTTGCGGCTTATGGATTGGGCATTGATCAAGTCGCGCAGGCGGTGCAACAAGGCAACGTGAACCAGCCACTCGGCGTGCTTTACGGCAAACATCAGGCGTTCACTGTGCAGGCCAACGGCCAGCTTGAAGATGCGACGGCGTTCCGCCCGATGATTGTTGCGTATCGCAATGGCAGTCCGGTGCGGTTGCAGCAATTGGGCAATGTCATGGACAGCGTGCAAAATGACAAAGTCGCCAGTTGGTATAACAACACGCGCGCCATCGTGTTGGCCGTGCAACGTCAGCCGGGCGCCAACACGATTGCCGTCGCGGACAGCGTCAAAAAACTGCTGCCGCAATTCCGCGAGCGCATTCCGGCGTCGGTGAAAATGGAAGTGCTGTTCGACCGCTCGCAAGGCATCCGGGAATCGGTTTCGGACGTGGAAAGCACGTTGTTTTTGGCCATTTGCCTCGTCGTTTTAATCATCTTCATTTTCCTGCGCAATCTTTCGGCGACGGTGATTCCGAGCATGGCGCTGCCGATGTCCCTCATCGGCACATTCGCGGTGATGGCGCTGCTCAATTACAGCCTTGATAATCTTTCGCTCATGGCGTTGACGTTGTGCGTGGGTTTCGTGGTGGATGACGCGATTGTCATGCTCGAAAACATCGTGCGTCACATGGAAAACGGCGAGTCGCCAATGCAAGCGGCGTTGAACGGCTCGAAAGAAATCGGTTTCACAATCATTTCCATGACGCTGTCGCTTTCGGCGGTGTTCATTCCCGTTTTGTTCATGGGTGGATTGCTCGGACGGTTGTTGCACGAATTCGCCGTGACCATTGTCGTCGCCGTGCTGGCGTCGGGTTTTGTTTCGCTGACGTTGACGCCGATGTTGTGCAGCCGTTTTGTCCAGCCGCCGGAACACGGAAAAAAACACGGCAAACTTTACAACGCGTTTGAAAAGTTTTTTGACGGAATGCGCAACGCCTACGAGCGCACGTTGCGCGTCGTCATGCGCCATCAATTCGCGACGCTCATGGTTTCCATCGCGGTTTTTGTCGCCACGTTGGTTTTGTTTTACTTGATTCCAAAGGGATTTTTTCCCGACGAAGACACCGGCCAGATTTTTGCCATCACGCAGGCGGCGGAAGATATTTCCTTTGACGCCATGAGCGCGCACCAGCAGGCAGCGGCAAAAATCGTCGCCGCCGACCCAAACGTGGATGGTTTCATGTCGTCCATCGGTGCGAGCGGCTCGTCCGCCACGCTGAATCAAGGCCGTATGTTCATCCGCCTGAAACCGCTGTCGCAACGGAAATTGAACGCAAACCAAATCATTCAGGAATTGCGCAAAAAACTTGCGGTCATTCCCGGCATCACGGTCTATATGCAAAATCCGCCGCTCATCCGCGTCGGCGGCCATTTGACACAGGCGTTGTATCAATACAGTTTGCAGGATACCGACACGAAGGAACTATTTCATTGGTCGCCGATTTTAACGCAGAAATTGTCGCAGCAACCCAGCTTTCAGGATGTGGTAAGCGATTTGCAAATCGCCAACCCGCAGGTCAATGTGGACATTGACCGAGACAAAGCCGCCGCGCTTGGCGTCACCGCGCAGCAGGTGGAAAATGCGCTTTATGACGCTTACGGTGAAGAACAGGTCTCCACCATTTACGGTGACATCGCCGAATACTGGGTCGTGTTTGAAGTGCTGCCGCAATTTCAACTCGACCCGGCTGCGCTCGCGCAACTTTACATCGCCAGTTCCTTCACCGACACCAACGGCGCGGCCAAACTCGTTCCATTGAATGCCGTCGCCAAACTCACGCGCGACGTCGGACCGACCAGCATTTCGCACTTCGGTCAGTTGCCCGCCGTCACCATTTCCTTCAACCTCGCGCCCGGAGTGTCGCTCGGCACTGCGGTTGAACAACTGCAAAAAATCGAAAGCGATTTGCGGGATGAGAACGGTCAACGTATGCCCGCGACTATCACCGGCAATTTTCAAGGTTCGGCGGCGGTTTTCCAATCCTCCGTGCAAGGACTCGGTTTGTTGCTCATCGCGGCGATTCTGGTCATTTACATTATTCTCGGCTGCCTTTACGAAAGCTTCATCCATCCACTGACGATTTTGTCCGGTTTGCCGTCGGCAGGATTCGGTGCATTGCTAACATTGATGTTGTTTCGCCTCGACTTGAACATTTACGGCTTTGTCGGCCTCATCATGCTCGTCGGCATCGTGAAGAAAAACGCGATTATGATGATTGACTTCGCCATCGTCGCCCAACGCGAACACGGCAAAAAACCGGCGGACGCCATTTTTGAAGGCTGCATTCTGCGTTTTCGCCCGATCATGATGACCACGATGTCCGCGCTTATGGCCACGCTACCCATTGCGCTCGGCCTCGGCGCGGGTGGTGCTTCGCGTCAGTCGCTTGGTCTGGCCGTCGTCGGCGGCTTGGTCGTGTCACAACTGCTCACGCTCTACATCACTCCGGTCATTTATCTCTATCTGGAATCCGCCCATCAATGGTATTTGCGCAAACACGCCGGACACGCCGCCATCCAAAGCGGAAGCAATCCAGCGACCGCCTGATTTTGAGACAGTGCCTGAAAAAACCTTTGGAAACCGCTGTGATTTCAACGCAAATTCCGTGGCCTGACTTATGCTGAAATCAAACCGTCATGAAAGTCGTTGACGGAAAAACCAAACGCAGCAAGTTCTATCATTTGCTCAATCCCACCTGTTGCATCAATCACGCGCTGAAAGGCAAATCCGACACGATCGGTTCCGTGTTCGTCGTTTGTCTGGTGCTCGTGACGGTGAGCATCGTGCGGCTGGCTTTGGACTTGGTGAAGTGATTTCCAAAAACCAGAGTTGCACCTGACTGAAAACTCGTTTCAGTTCACCTCAAAATTTCTTCGTCCCGAACTTTCTCAATCAAGATTCAGATATTTCAACACTTCCGGCGGCGGCCCGTCGAATTTTGCCAGCGCCACATTGCCGATATATTGAAGGTCTTTCCAACCCTGCGGTGTTGTGTAAAAACCGCTGGCGGTCAGATTTCGGAATTTCACAAAAAATTTTGCCGCCGTTTTGAATTCCGATTTCGCGTTCGGCAAATAACAAATGTCGTCGCAGATTTCACGCTGTTGCGATTCAGCCAAGTCCGCAAATTTTTTCTGGAAACGTTTTTGCGATTCTTCGTCCAGCCATTTCAAACCCGTCAGAATTTCTTTGCGGTCGGATTGTTGATTGGGATAAGGCGCGCTGACCCACTCATCAATGAAATCGGGAACGCCCACGCTGCTGGCGGCTGGTGATTTTTCATCTGCAGGAATAATTATGTCACAAAGCGCAGCCACAGTCTTCCGCTGTTCATCCGTGAACGTCAGTGGCCAGACATCGCCCGGTTTGTAATCTTTCAACAAATCCGGGTCTGTGCCGTAGCCGGTGGCGGCCATCCCGCCGGCGCCAAAACTTTTGAAGTTGAGCAGCGAAACCGTCGCACTGGCCGCGAGCATCCATTTGAGGGCTTCGCGCCGATCCATCCGTTCGCTCATAGATTTCCTTTCTTCATTTCGCCGGCGAGATAATCGCACGCGCGCCACGCGTTGGCCATGATGGTCAGCGTCGGATTTTTGTCCGCGTTGGAAACAAACGGTCCACCGTCGGTCACGAATAAATTTTTCACGTCCCAGCTCTGGCAGTATTGGTTCAACACAGAATTTTTCGGGTCCGAACCCATACACGTCGTGCCGACTTCATGGATGATTGCGCCGCCGGGCGCGATGGCTTTCGCACCGTCGGCTTGCGGCTGACCCAGCACTTTGCCACCCATCGCTTTGATGATTTCCGCGAAGGTCTTTTGCATATGCACGGCCTGTTTGAGTTCGTGTTCCGACCATTTGAAATGGAAACGCAAAACCGGAATGCCCCATTTGTCTTTTTTGTCCGGGTCAATTTCGCAATAGCTGTCCTCGTTGGGAATCATTTCGCCGCGACCGGAAAATCCCATGAAACTGCCGTAATATCGCCGCGCGTCTTCCTTGAATTTTTTCCCATAACTGCCGCCGGTGAAATTTTCCAGCCCGCCGAAAATTCCTGCTTCCGGCATCCGCCGGCCGCCGCCGAATTCGATGTGATAGCCGCGCGGAAAATCCATTTTACCTGCAATCTGCTTTTGATAATTCCACCACGGCATATACAGGTGCATCACCGACGCGCCGTCTTCGTTGTGCGGCGGACAATTTTCCAGCGCCGGAATCTGGCCGCTCAAACTTGCGCCGACCGTGTCCATCAAATAACGGCCAACCTTGCCGCTGCTGTTGGCGAGGCCGTTCGGAAATTTCGCGCTCTTTGAATTCAATAAAATCCGTGCCGATTCACAACCGCTTGCCGCCAGCACAATCACTTTCGCTTTGGCCGACATTTCTTTGCCGGTTGTTTTGTCAATGTAAAGCACGCCGGTCGCTTTGCCGTTTTCATCCATCGTCACTTCGCGCACCATTGCGTCGGTGATGATGTCGAGATTTCCTGATGCCAGCGCGGGCGGCAGATGAACCGTCGTGGATTGATAATTGGCTTTGATGGAGCAGCCGCGTCCGCACGCCGTCGCCCAAAAACACGCCAGCCGCGTTTTCATGCTGCTGGCCAATCGCGCCGAAGCATCAGGATTGTCTGAATGCAACATCTGCGGAATTTTATTCCAATTCTGTTGTTGGCTTAAAATGGCGACGTGCGCGGGAACGACCGGAATTCCGAGTTTCGCGCAGAATTTTTTGGTCAGCAATTCATTCGCGCGCGGTTTTGGCGGCGGCAATAGAATTCCCGGCGGGGAATCCGGCGTGTTTTCCAAACCTTCATTGCTGCCATAAACGCCGACGAGCGCTTCGACTTTGTCGTAATACGGCGCCAGATCGTCGTAGGAAATCGGCCAGTCCATGCCCAATCCATCACGGCTTTTGGGCTTGAAATCATACGGCCCCATGCGGAATGAAAAACGCCCCCAATGATTCGTGCGGCCTCCCAACATTCGCGGACGCCACCACATGAAATTCTGGTCGCTGCCGCCGACATCAATGTCTTTTGCCTCGTGCCAGCCGTTTTGGGATTTGCGTTGGACCATGTAAGGCTCGTTTGCCACCGTCCAGCCGCCGTTGACTGTGGCGTCATAAAACCCGAAAAACTGTTTGTCCGGCGTCGCCGCGCCCCGCAACGGCGCTTGTTTGGGCGTATTGAACATGGGCGTTTCCGAAACCGGATCGTAATTTCTTCCCGCTTCGAGCATCAGCACTTTTGCGCCGGCGGCCACCAACACATAAGCGCTCTGACCGCCCGCCGCGCCGGAGCCGACAATGATGACGTCGTAAGAAGGTTTGGTTTTGCTGCTCATCACGAAGGGCATGGGCGAATTATGAAATTCTTTTTGCGGTCGTCAATTGCGGATTAAAAACCCGCGTCATCTCCGTTCTTCGCGGGAAAAATTTTCGGAAACGGATTATTTCGCTTCGCCGACAATCATCCCTGATTTCATGTCGCCCAAAGTCACGCTGTAATTCACATTGAGCAGCAGGATTTTTTCCCCGGCAAAACGAAAGATGAAACGAATCGCCAGCGGCGTTTCGTAATATGCGAGTTTGGCCGTGTAAGTGTCATCCGCGCTCCATGCGCCGCTCGCGGCGACGGATTGCTCGACGGCATCAGCGACGCGCCAATCCGCTCCGGCAACGAAATCAATCCACTCTCCTTTTTCCCAACGTTGATTGCCGATGGAAATTTTATGTTCCTTGCCGCGGCTGCGAACCATCAGCGTCGCGTCCCCGCCGTTGAAATCAAATTTGACCGAATCAATGTCAAAAGCATTTGTCGGAAACGAATAAATTTTTCCCGAAACTTGTCCGGCCATTTCGCTGGTCGCCGAACCTTTTGGCTGAAGCAAAGTCAGGCTCGCCAGTTTCGCCTTTAATTTTTCGCAGGCTTCGTCATTTGCGGGCAACGGATTAGTTTGCATCGCCGGCAGCAATTTGTCCCAAATCAAATTCATCACGCCGGCCATGTCGCGCGTGCCGCCGGTCATCGCCACAACCGCGTCCTGCTCCGGCATCACGATGCAAAATTGTCCGTAAAGCCCGTCGCCGCGAAAAATGCCGTGCCGCGCGCGCCAGAATTGATAGCCATAGCCCTGCTCCCAATCGCTGCCGGGATTGCTGCCGTTGGAAGTTTGTTTCGTCGTCGCCGCCTCGACCCACGCCGCTGGAATCAATTGCTTGCCGTTCCAATTCCCTTTTTGCAGATAAAGTTGTCCAAGTTTTGCAATATCTTCCGTGCGGATGTTCAAACCGATTCCGCCGAGCGTGACGCCTTGCGGACTTTCGTCCCACGTCGCATTTTCAATTCCCAGCGGCGCGAACAGTCGCGGGCGCAGATAATCGAAAACTTTTTCGCCCGTCGCCTTTTGCACAATCGCCGAAAGCATGTAAGTGCCCGGCGTATTGTAAATGAACAGCGTTCCCGGTTTCACTTCCATCGGCGCGTGAAGAAATGCTTTCGTGAGCGATTCGTTCGTGCGGCCAAAACTTCCCAACACATTGCCCAATTGCGCGATGGTGTCGGCATTTTGTCCGCTCGACATGATGAGCAAATCGCGCACGCGCATCGCTTTCAAATTATCGCCCGGATTTTCCGGCGCGTCGTCCGGGAAAAATGAAATGACCGAATCGTTCAAACTTAATTTTCCGTCCGCAATCGCCAGTCCAACCGCCGTTGAAGTGAAACTTTTGCTCAGCGAAAACATTTTGTGCCGCGTTTCGGCGTCGTAAGGCGACCACCAGCCTTCCGCGACCACATAACCGTGCCGCACTAGCATGAAACTGTGAACGGCGTTCGTGTCCGCGTTGAAATTTTTGTCAGCCGATTCCAAAAAATCCAAAATGGCCGACGATGAAATCCCCTGCGCTTCCGGCGTGCTGCGCGGCAGCGAAACATTTTCGGCGGAGACAAAATTTGCAGAGGCCAATAGCGACATAAAAATCAATTTTTTCATGGGCGACGGAATTCGTCCACGATATTCGATTTTTTCAGCGTGGCAAGCGAGTCGAATTTTGATTAAATTCCTGCGTGGAATACGAAGCCATCATCGGACTGGAAACGCACGTCCAGCTCAAAACGAAGTCGAAAATGTGGTGCGGTTGCGCCAATCAATACGGCGCGGAACCGAACACGAACGTCTGTCCCGTTTGTCTCGGAATGCCCGGCGTGCTGCCCGTCGCCAACGAAGAAGCGCTGCGCAAAACGATTTTGACCGGCTATTTGCTGAATTGCACGATTCCGCGTCACGCCAAATTCGACCGCAAAAATTATTTTTATCCTGACGCGCCGAAAAATTATCAACTCACGCAATACGACCAGCCATCCACCGCGAACGGATTTGTGGATTTTGAATTCAACGGCGGCGTTTCGCGCGTCCGTATTACTCGCGCGCATCTCGAAGAAGACGTCGGCAAAAACACGCACTTCGACCGCAACAGCGGCGTGGATTTCAATCGCGCGGGCGTGCCACTCATGGAAATCGTTTCCGAACCGGACATCACCAGCGCGGACATGGCCTATGCCTATCTTAACGCGCTCGTCGAAATTTTATTTCAAGGAAATGTGTCTGATTGCGACATGGAAAAAGGCATGGTGCGTTGCGACGTGAACATTTCGGTTCGCCCGCGCGGTTCAAAAGAACTCGGCGCGAAAATCGAGATCAAAAACATGAACAGTTTTTCCGGCGTGCGTCGCGCGGCGGAATACGAGATTGCGCGTCAAATCGAAGTTTTGAACAGCGGCGGCAAATTGATTCAATCCACGCGCCGTTGGGACGACGTAGCGGGTATCACCGAAGAAATGCGGACGAAAGAACACGCGCACGATTACCGCTATTTTCCCGAACCCGACTTGATGCCGTTCGAGCCGACAAATTCGTGGCTGGCGGAAGTGAAAGCGCGCGTCGTCGAATTGCCGCTCGCGCGCAAGCAACGTTTTATCCGCGACTATCAACTGCCGGCCGGCGACGCCGAAGTTTTCAAAAACGACGTCGCGCTCGGTAATTATTTCGAGCCGATTGCCAAACAATCGAAAAATCCGAAAGCGATTGCAAATTGGGTCATCAACAATCTGCGCGCGAAATTGGCGGAGATTGCGAAAGTGCCGGAATTCCCCCTCAACCGTCCTTCGGACACCTTCTCCTCCACTGGGGGAGAAGGATGGGATAAGGGGGCATCGCCGAACAATGCGCTGGCCGAATTAAAATTCCCGCCGTCCGCGCTTTTGGAACTTGTCAATCTCGTCGAAGGCAAAACCATCAGCAGTTCAGCCGCGCAGCAGGTGTTTGCCGAAATGTTTGAGACCGGAAAATCACCCACCGCAATCGTTCAGGAAAAAGGTTTAGCACAAGTCAGTGACACGGGCGCGATTGAAAAATTCTGCGACGACGCGATTGCGGCGAATCCAAATTCCGTCG
This sequence comes from Verrucomicrobiia bacterium, assembly GCA_035545995.1. Taxonomy (GTDB): domain Bacteria; phylum Verrucomicrobiota; class Verrucomicrobiia; order Limisphaerales; family UBA11358; genus UBA11358. The sequence continues at coordinate 4,708 of DASZXH010000004.1, read as the reverse complement.
CCGATTACAAAGCCGGCAAAATCGCCGCGCTGAATTTTCTCAAAGGTCAGGTGATGAAATTGAGCAAGGGCAAAGCGAATCCGAATTTGGTCGGTGAAATTTTGGAACGGAAATTAAAAAATTGAGACGGGATTTACAGGACAAACAAGATGCAAATCCAATCCTGTAAATCTTGTTAATCCTGTCTTAAATTTTCACACGTTCATTTCATCGGCGGCGCGGCGACGATTTCCGCCGCCACACCAGCAACAGACAACCACCGATCAAGATTGCCAGCGCGAGAGTTGACGGTTCCGGCACGGCGGCCACTGTGATATTTCCGACGATAGACGAATTGAGTTCGATTTTTCCGTTGCCCGCCAGCAGTTCGTCCAGAAATCCCGGCGGCAGGTCAAAGTGGCCGGAGTAAAAGTTTTCAGCCCAAATCACCGGGCCAGGCGACAGAAAATAAGGATTTCCATCACAGTCATATCCGGTCGGCACGAGAGGTTTCGGCGGAAGAAACGGATTCCAGTCGGGGTCTATTTGTGAACCGATGATTCCTGTCTGGACTTCGCCTAGTGAAAACCCGACCGAACTTTCCGGCACGGATAAAATCGGATCAAAACTGGATGTCCAAATGCTAGGAGTGACGAAGGCCACAAAATCCACTTCACTATCTTCCACCTGAAACCAGAATTTTCCCAGAAGCAAACCGCCGTCTGGTGATGTGCCCAGCGAGGCTTGAAAGACTCCTTGCGCCGGCGCGGCCAGCGCAAGGCAGAGTGGAAAAATGCACATGATGATTTTTTTCATAAGAATGGATAATTGTGTGTTTATGAATCAGGGAGTTTGTGATTGCGACAGTTGTGAAAAGTAATACGTGCCGGTTTGTCCGGCGGGAGACGTGAAAGTTATGACCATTCCTAATCCAGTGGTGAGAACGGGCGTGGAGCCGTCGGCGGAGAGCGGAATCGTCACCACTGTCGGATTGTTTCCCAGAATAAAACTGCCGCCGGTTTCGTTTTGATTCGCATCGTAAGTAGTCAGCACCACCGAACTACCTGTCGGCACGACGGTTGAGTCCAGAGCCACCACCAAATTGTCGCCGGAGACATACGCCGGAATGGTCGGCTGGGAAGTTGAGGCCGTTTGCGAAGCTGCCACTGATTGAGGTTGCTGAGCTTGCGAATCCACTTGCGATTGAGCCTGCGGCTGAATTTGCGCGGCAGCCGTATTATTATCCGCCGCCGATTGACCGAGTTGCAATTGATTTTGAGATTGGATTGATGATTGAACCTGCTGTTGATTGTTGCCCGTCCGTAAATCTATGAAGTCAACTCCCGCAATGGTCATTGGCGTTGCGGAAAGATTGCCGCCGGTCTGCTCAACGGATTGCGAAGCCGTCGGCAACCAGCCAAGTTCCCGTGCCAACGCGGTCGAGACGGCGCGTTGCAACCCCGGTGAGAGCGGCGGCGGATTTGGATTGTTATTGGCCGTAGAATCAGAAACCAAGTGGTAAAATTTAATCCGGTTTGATTCATTCAATAATGATTGTTGTTGGGCAAGCGAACGCAATAGTTGTCCCGTTTTTGTTTCCAATTGCGCAATCCGGCCACGCAATTCATTGATTTCCTGTGTGCGGGACTGCAACAGTTCAAACGCGATGTTGGTGTTGGCGGACGCTGGAGATTTTACCGCGTCATGTATCGGCGGCGCGGTTGAATTTGCGGTCACGATTTCGCGTTGTGAGAGTTTTAACTGAGCCAGCGTGGACGCATAGCGTTGATTCGCCCAAAATGCGTAGAGCAACCACCCCGTCAAACATGCCGCAGCCGTTGCCCAACCATAGCGCGACCAGCCAAACCAGAAACGTGGAACTTTCAATTTCGTTTTGGCTTCTTTGGCCACGGCTTTTTCAATGCGCTGCCAAATTTCTACCGGCGGACGGCGGCGCGGCGACGCGGTTGCCACAGCCACCACGCCCGTTTCCAACTCGTTGACGAGCGCGCGCAACTCCACGGACACTACCAAACGCGATTCAAATTCGCGCCGTTCCGTGTCGTTCAATTCGCCCAAAACATAACGCAATGCGGCATCTTCGTTGGATGGAATGTCAACCATGATAATCTTTCAAAATTTTTCGCAACGTCAGCAGGCCGCGCCGGATGCGCGCCTTGACCGTGCCCAGCGGCTCGCCGACGGCGCGCGCGATTTCCTCGTGCGTCCAGCCGCGAAAAAACGCCAGTTGCAGCGCGCGGCCCTGCTCCTCCGGCAAACGATTCAACGCCGAAACGCAGGCGTCGGCAAGGTCGTCACGCTCTATTTGGTGATGGCCGCTGATTTCCATTTCAAGCGACACAAGTTCCTGCTCATACATTGCGTGATTGGTCATGCGCCGTGAGCGCGCGCGAAGACGCGACACCGCCAACCCGCGGGCAATCATAATCATCCACGCCACCGGCGACGACCGCGCGGAATCGAATTGCGCCGCCCGCCGCCAGATTTGCACAAAAGTATCCTGCATGACTTCCTGCGCTTCTGTTTCCTGAATTAACATTCGAGCCAACAATGAATAAATCAATCTGCTTCGGCGGCGATACAATGCCGCAAACGCGTGCTGATCGCCGCCGGCAACAAGCGTCAGCAGGCGCGCCTCTTCGCGCGCCTCAAAATCGGGCGATTCCTCGCTTCCGTTGAACTGTGTTGTCTGGTCTTCAGCCGATTCCACGCAAAACTTGCCTTTGCCTGCCAGTATATCCGTCGCCCACGCGACTTTGGATGCAGAAATTTTGAAAACGCGCAAAAAACTTTGTGCCTTCCCATTTTGACAGTTAATTTCTTCAAAATGTTTTCAACCGAAATCAAATCAGTTCATTTCACCGGCATCGGCGGCACAGCGATGGCCAGCGCGGCGGCAGCAATGCTCGACAAAGGCTTTCAAGTCACCGGCTCCGACCAAAATGTTTATGAACCGATGGCGTCGTTTCTCGCGGCAAAAAAAATCGCCGTGATGAACGGCTACGATGAAAAAAATCTGTCGCACAAGCCGGATTTGGTCGTCATCGGCAACGCCATTTCGCGCGGCAATCCCGAAGCGGAATTCGCGCTCGACCACAAATTGCGTTACTGCTCGCTGCCAGAACTACTCAAGGAATTTTTTATTCGCGGCAAACGTTCGCTCGTCGTTTCCGGCACGCACGGCAAGACGACGACGACTTCGCTGCTCACATGGGTGTTTGAGCACAATGGTTTGAATCCAAGTTTTCTCATCGGCGGCATTCCAAATAACTTTTCGCAAGGCGCGCGCTTTACTGACAGTGAATTTTTCATCATCGAAGGCGACGAATACGATACCGCATTTTTCGACAAGCGCAGCAAGTTCATCCATTACCTGCCGGAAATCGCCATCATCAACAATCTGGAATTTGACCACGCGGACATTTTTGAAAATCTCGACGCGGTAAAGAAAACGTTTTCCCATTTCATCCGGCTTGTGCCGCGCAACGGACTCTTGCTCGGCAATGGCGACGACACAAATCTCAAAGAGTTGCTGAACGTCACGCACTGTCCGGTGAAAAAATTCGGCCTCGGTGAGGAAAATGCCGTGCGCGGCTTTAATCTGCGCTTCGGTCCAACAGCGACAGAGTTTGAAATCCCGAGTTTCAAATTTCATTTGAATCTCGTCGGCGAATTGAACGTGCGGAACGCGCTCGCGGTCATCGGCGCGGCGAAACATTGCGGCTTGTCGAACAAGCAAATCCAGAGCGCGTTCGACACGTTCAAAGGCATCAAGCGGCGGCTGGAAGTGCGCGGTATTGCGGGCGGCGTGACAGTGATTGACGATTTTGGCCATCATCCGACGGCGATTCGCGAGACGCTGCGCGCATTGCGCATCAAATATCCGCGCGAAAAAATCTGGGCGATTTTCGAGCCGCGCTCGAACACGACACGGCGCAAAGTTTTTCAGGAAGAGCTGGCGGCTTCATTTGCGGACGCGAACGCCGTCGTGATTTCCGAAGTGGCGCGGCTGGAGCAAATTTCTGCCGACGAACGACTCAATCCTGAAAAATTAATGCAGGACTTGAAAGCATCGGGCAGGAATGCAGCGTATTTGCCGGACGTAAATTCCATTGTCGCGCATGTCGTCAAAAATGTTTCCGGCGGCGACGTGGTTTGCATTTTCAGCAATGGCGGCTTCGGCGGAATCCATGAAAAACTTTTGAAGCGGCTTGGCAAATCCTGAAATTCAAAAATCATGCGCATATTTATACTGCCGGGCACTTTGAACTGCGACAACATGGGCGATGTCGCCATGCTGCAAGTGGCTCTGCAAAGGTTAAAAGGACTCTGGCCTGATGCCCGCCTGTTTGTTTTAAGTAATTGTCCGGAAAAATTAGAATTTTATTGTCCCGGAGCCGAAGTAGTTTCATGGCTGGGATGCAAACGTTGGCTTGATGTCCAATCGCTGCCGCGCATTTTGTTTCCGAATGTCCGGCGCGATGTCCGAAACAAATTTCCATTGACCGTCAGCCGGCTTCTGTCATTGGTTCGATTGGCATTTCCCTCCAATCTTCATCAGGCGCGTCCATTCGTTGAGGCGCTGCTGAATGCCGATTTGGTGGTGGCAAGCGGTTGCGGTCTCATTACCGACGCCTTCAAAATCAATGCCGGAAGATGGCTGGATATGCTCGGCGTGGCAATCCGATGCGGCATTCCGACCGCCATG
>DASZXH010000003.1:0-9764 GCA_035545995.1 Verrucomicrobiia bacterium | reverse complement strand
GCGCGCGATGAGCAATTGCCGCAGCTTGGTGATGATGATGGTCCAACTGAACAGCGAAAGCAGCAACAGCGTGATGACCGTGTAAAAACCTTCCCACGTGGCGTTGTGCAAAGCATACATCGCCGCGTTCGCTCCAAATATTGGGTGAAGTGTCATAAGTTTTTAGTTTTTAATCTTCGGTTTTGAGTTTTTTTAATCATTTCGATTTTTCTGTGGCAACAACACCGTCACGCGGCTGACTTTTTGCGCCAAAGCAATTCCTTTTTTCTTTTTCTTCAATTCATCATCGTCGTCGTCAGTTTTGGCAGCGACGGTTGAAGCGTCATCGGCTGTTTCAGCGTTATTTTTCGACGCATTGGATTGCGGAACGCCTTCGGTCGCACCACTGGTGTCGCCGGAAGCGGAAATTGAACCGGAAACCAACGCCGCCGTGATGGAATCGCCACTGACGTTCACGCTGCCGCCGCCGACAATCGTGCCGGCAATTTCGCCGGAAGCATTGATGTTCACGTCACCGCCGCTGACGGCAACGACGTCCACGTTTTGAGCGGAATTGATGTCAACACTCTGGCTGCCGATGACGAGGCCGTTGATGTTGCCGCCCGCCTGTAATCTGATATTGCTGCCGATGATGCCCGAACCTTCAGCGTTGATGTCATTGCCCGCATTCAATTCTATGAAATTATTTTTCGTGTCCGCGCCGTTGAACGAAATTTGAGTTATACCACCGAGGCTGGCATTGATGTCGCCGTTCGGTGCATTGATGGTAATGTTGCCGAGCAAGGCGTGGGAGCCATGAACCGTCGTCGCCAAAATGCCACTGCCGGCAGCAACTGCGGGAATGACAATCAATTGTCCGGTCGCCGGATCAATTTCCAAAGCATTCAAAGTGACATAGCCTTCGCTGCCGATGCCGGCGTTCACGTCGCCGTTTTGCGATTCGACCGTCACGTTTCCGCCGTTGTAAGCGGCGATGCGCGAGCCGTTCACGTCCACGTCGCCGTTGGCAATGACGCTGACATTTCCGCCGCTCGTCGAAAAAATTCCTTTTGGAGAACTCGCATCGCCCAGCGCTGTGAATTGTCCGCCGACATCAAGCGTGCCGCCGACATTTACGTTCACGTCGCCCAAATAACTTTCGTTGGAAATTTTTGTCGCGGTCATGGTTAAATCACCGATGGTCGTGACATTAAGGTCTGCTCCATCAAAAGAAATTGATTCGAGCGCGGAATCTGGCGCAAGCACGCGGATGCCACCGGAAACGCCGAGGTCAATGCTATTTGCATTGACGTTGAAATTGCCGGGGCCGGTCAGTGTGAGTCCTTGATCACCGAGCGAGGCGCTTTGACTGGCGACAGCCAACTGATTGATCATGGCTTTTTGTGTGCTGTCGAGAATCAACGGCTTGGTCACCGGAACTGTTTCATAATTCCCGTTCGCGTCCAAAATCGGATGGCCGCTGGCGTCACGAACGAGTTGCATTTCCGGGTTGCCATTTTTATCCAACACAAGAACACTTGGATTGAGCAGGAACGCCAAATCGGACGCGCTCATCACGCCGACATAACTCAATTCGCCGGTGGTCGGGTCGTAATGCAGTTTTGACGTCACTGCCGCGTCCGCGCTATCGGAAAATAATATTGTCGGCAGCAAATCCGCCAGTTGCGCGGTGGTCAAATCAATCGTCGTCAAATCGCCGCGATAAGTAAGCGCGCCCAGCACATTGATGGACGTGGTTTGACTGGTGGACAAATTGCGGCCTTGAAAACCAAAATTATACGTCCCGTAAACATCACTGCCATCAGATGTTACAAACGGCTTGGCGCTTTCCACAGTGATGTCCGCGAACGTGGGGACAATGAGATTGAAATTCCCGATGCTGCCGGAAATGTCCAAATACACCGGCTGCGGATTCGGGTCATTCAAATGAATGTCGTCGTGTTCCGACGTAAAAGTCGTGTAATCGCTCGAACTGCTGTCCGACATTGTAATCCCATTGAGCGCCGTCGAGCCGGAAATCGGCGCCGCGGTCAAATTTCCGCCCTCGCGCGTAACGATGCTCAACGCGCCTTCGCTTGATGGCGCAAGGATGATTGAAGTGTCGAATTTGATTCCGCCCGCGCCCGCGTTGAGCGAAAGAACCGGCGCGTAAATCGGTGTGCGATTTTGCGAAGTCAACCGTCCCAAATTCGCGCCAATGAATTCAATCGCGTTGCCCGCCCAAAAATTCGCCGCCGCGTCCGGCGCATAATTGTATTGAAACGAGTCAGCGACATTGAATGCGCCGTTCGGGTTGTTGACTTCTTTGATGGAAATATCATTCGCCGCCCAAACATTCCACGCGCCGGAAATCAAACTCAAAGTGACTGGCGCAGTTGAAGGATTGCCCACGACCGGCGCGGCGCCGACATTGCCATTTGCATTTTGCGATTGCATCACGGCGGTTTCCAAATCGCTCAACGTCGCCACCGTTGCCGGGGGATTTGCCGTCGGATTTTGCAAAACATTTGCCTGCGCGCTTGAAACCGTCACGCCCGCGAGCATCGTGCCGGTGCCGTTGGCAAGATTGAAATTTCCGGTGATTTGATTACCTGCGATAACCGTCACATCACCCGAACCGTAAGCGCCGGATGCGCCCGGCGCTTGTCGCGACGGAACCGTTGGCGTGCTCGTGATGTTGTTGCCCGCAATCAGCGTCACGTCACCGCCCGCCGCCGTGGAAATGCCGCCAAGAACCGAATTGGGCGTCGAACCATCGTCGGCAAAAATGTAATCCGAACTGGCGCTGGTGAAACTCGCGCCGCCGTTGAACGAACCGGCGTTGATATTACCCGCGAGCGCGTCGGCAAAAATACTGCCGCCGCCAATCGTCGAGACCGAACCGGAGCCGACCAAAATGTTTTGTCCCGCGAGCAATGTGACATTGCCCGCCGTCGTTTGAATCCAGCCGCCGCCCGTGACGCCGCCGCTATTGTTGTTCAAATAAATGTTTCCGACGCCGGATTGCACGACGTTGTTGACAAAATCGTAACCGGCTTCGAGCGTGACCGACCAACTATTTTCGTCAACGATTTTGGAATTGTTTTGAAACAGAATGTCGCCGCCGGCCTGAAGCGTGAGCTGGCCACTGCCGTTGCCGGTGCTGGAACTCAAATCCCATGTCATGCTCGCGTTGAGCGTGATATTGCCGGACGCCTGCAAATCAATTTGTGAAAATCCGGCGAACGCGGAATTGACGTTAATCGCGCCGTTCGCCGTCGAAGTGCCGAGAATTATATTGGCCGGGTCCAGAAAAAATGTTCCACCATTCCAGCCATTTTGCGCCCGTGCGTTTAATTGCGAATTCAACGACAAAATGTCCGGCGCGCTGATTTCCAAATTTCCTCCATCACCGCCTTGCGAACCGCCCGTGACGGAAATTTGACTGCCGATGTCGTCGCTGAAATTGTTTCCCGATTTCAAAACCACGTTGCCGCCGGAACTGCCCGAGCTTGAATCATCGCCGCGCGCGGAAATTTGAGAATTCACGCCAAGATTTAATTGGTCGGAAGCAACCAATTCAATTTCGCCATTTTGATTTTGAATCGAGTCGGCTTGGACGATTCCGTTCTGATTGACGACTTGTGCGTTCATCGCAATTGTTCCGGCGTCTGCCGTGATTTGTCCGAAATTATTCACCGAGCCGGACGGCAATTGCACCGTCGCGCTCAAGCCGCGCCCATCGGGACGGTCGCTGACCAAAACATTTTCGCCTGCGTAAAGTCCAACGCTGCCGCCGGGCGCGCTTAATTTGCCCTCGTTGTCAATTTGCTCGGCAATGAGAAAAAGCGATTTGCCGTTGCCGACTTCCACTTGTCCATAATTCACGATACTTGCGAGTGGCGGCATTCCGGTGAATTGCCACGCCGAACCCGCACCGAAATCCGGCGTGAGCGGCGCGGTGGTGGCGATGAAACTGCCGCCGACTTTGATGAATGAATTCGGTCCGAAATAAAATCCATTGGCGTTGGCGAGAATCACCGTGCCGTTCGCGTTGAGATTGCCGAAAATTTGCGACGGGCTTGCGCCGCCAATCGCATTGACGACGACCGAGTTTACCGAAGGTTGGATGAACGTGGTCGTCTCGCCCGCCTGAATATTGAAACTGCTCCAATTCAAAAATGCGGATTGACTGGTTGTGATGTTCAATTGCGAACCATTTTGTCGTGCGCTGGCTGAGCCGGATACGACCGTCATGCCGGTTGGATTTGCGACCAAAAAATTTCTGCCGATGAAAAGCAACAAGACCGCGAACGAAATTTTTTTGAAATGGAATTTCATGGTCGCGGTTAAAATTGAAATCCGACGCTGAAGTAAGCTTGCATGCTTCCAACAGAACTTGTAACCAACGCTTCGTTTGGATTCTCTCTTGAGGCTCCGCCAATCAATGCCCAGCCCAAAGTTAGCCGAGCGTCAAAACGTTCTCCCGCCGTCAAATAAAAACCAAGACCGGTGCCCCATTCGATGAACGGGCGATTGACTGACCGATCTAGCAAATATACACGGCCATAATCCATAAACCACGAACAGCGCAAGCTGGCTGGAACGTCGCCTGTTTGCGTCGGGAAATAGCCCACGTTCATGGCTGGCGCGCGTAAATCAAACAACGTGCGCCAGCCCGTATCGCCATATGCTTCGCCTTCCTGATAACCGCGAACACCGCTTGTGCCGCCAAGCGCGAATTGTTCATTGTCAATCAATGGCGCGCTTGACCATTGGCCATTGGCGTTAAGAACGGCCGACCAATCACCGGGCAGGTTTTGAAGTCGAATTAACCCGGCGTTAATTGTCGTGTAATTGCCGCCGGCTTCGGTCGAACCGGCGACATTTTGAAAATCACTTCGCGCGGAAGCCAGCGGCGTCAAAAAAATGTTTTGATTGTAATTGAAGCTGAAGCTGCCGTATTTGTCGGGCCGCGCCGCGACCCAGCCCAGCGAAATCGGCATATAATAAAGCGCGTTGCGGGTGTTGGTCGGCAGTGGAACGGTTTGAGATGTGATTAAACTGCCGCGTTGTGTCGGGTCAAATGGATTGAGGCCGTAAAGGTCAAACGTCGTCAGATTGGTGCTATAACCGCTCGCCTCATAAGATTTGTAATCAAGACCGATTTGCAGCGAGGATTGAATTTGCAAAAATTCGCGGATTGGAATTGTCAATTTCATTCCCATATCGTCATTGAAAGTCAAGTCACGTTCCGCCGAACGGGCATAAACATCTTCGGTGAGGTTCGTGAAAAGAATGGTTTTTGGGCCATAACGAACCGGCGTGTCGGAAGTGGAACGCGAGGCGTAAAAAATCAATTCGGGATTTCCCGTCGCCGGCGGCAAATTAAACCGGTGCGTGATTTCGTCGTAGCCGAAAGTCACCGGCAAATTTTCATAATTGTCCCGCAAACCGCGTCCGATTCCGAGCGGCACGCGATAATATCCGCTGTAACTGGCCACCATCGGCTGGTCATAAAAATTGTAATTGCCGGTTTTCATTGCCTGTGGCGAAAAATTGTAATCGAAACCGATCTGATGATTCAGTTGCCAGAGATTGTCGTATTGAACCGCCGTGTCCACGCGAAGCAACGGCGTGTTCGGCGTGGATTTGTCGTTGATTTCCATGTGGCCGTGAAATGGAAATTGGTCTTTGACCTTGAGCGTCAATTCCGTTGTGCCCGGCGCAAGTCCCGGCGCGATGACCGGATAAATCTGCCGGTCCTGATTCAGATTTGCGCGGTCAAGTTCAGGCTGAAACCATTTCGTGTTCAATAAAATGTTCGTCGTCAAACTCGGCAGCGCACGAACAATGTTGTTGGAGCTGTAATACCGATTGCCTTCGACGATGATGTCGTTCAACCGGCCTTCGATGATTTTTACACGCACGATTCCGTTCGTCAGTTTCTGTTGCGGCAGCGCGACACTGATGGTCGGGAAACCGAGATCGCGATAGCGCAATTGCAGTTTTCCCATGCCTTCGCGAATCTGCGCGAAATCCATTTGGCCGGTGTAATTGGTCAAAAAAGAAAATTCTTCCGGCGGCAATGCCGTATTGCCTTCAATCTGGTAACCGCGAATTTCAATCGTTGGTTTTGGCGCGGTGAAAAGGTTGGTGATGGCTGTGGCTAGATTTGTTTCCGACGCGACTTCCATTTCATTTTCAAAAATTTTCACGCGCACGATGCTGTTGGTGATTTTTTGTTCCGGCAGCGTGACGGTGACATTGGAAAAACCGAGGTCGCGGTAATGCGCTTGCAATTTGTCCAAGCCTTCGCGCACGCGCGACAAGGTTGCGTCGCCGGTGTAATTGGAAAGCATCCCGAATTCGCGCGGTTGTAAAAGCGTGTTGCCTTCGATGAGATAACTGTGCACGTCCAGCGCAGGCAACAGCTTTACAACGGCGTTTGTGGCCGGTAACGGCTTGGCAAAAAGATTTTCAACGACGGCGGATGAATTGGTTTCTTCCGCCGCGCCAATGAAAATTTTTGCAAACAAAAACATCGTTATCGCCCAAAGTTGAAATCTCATTTGCCGCGGTTGTCCTCTCTACAAATTCGTTTTCTAAAATCCGATGCGGCAGGCCGGTTTGCGACGGCCTGCCGCGTATTGTTTTGCTTTTGATTTATTGCGTGGTCACCCGGTAAAACTCCGCCGCGTCGCCGGAGTTGGTGTGGTTGATGGAATTGACGCTGCCATTGCCGATCAACGTTGTGCTGTCCACCGGCCAGGTGCTCGCCGCGCCGCCCAACGTGTTGGCATGGGTGACAGAATAAATGTTGCCGACCGTCGTCGTGAACGAAACGGTGCTGACATTACCAACGCGACTAACACCCGTGACCGTTGATGCCCGCGGCCCGGCCACAAACGTCAAAGTGCCGTCGCTCGTAATATAAAACGTGCCGATGAGTTGGTCCGGCGGCGAGTTTGGATAAACCGTCGTCGGCGCGATTTGCCAAAAGTCGAGAAAGCCGGGAACGGATTGCTCAACGGTGAATGGCGCATAGCCACCCAATTGAGGTATCCCACTGGAATGTCCGTTGGCGACAATGTAGTCGTAGGACGATGTCCGGTATTGGCCGCCAGTATCAATGGAATACGAATTGGGTCCACTTGTGGGAATTGCGATTGGATACAATGGCTTCGTTCCAACCGAACCGATGACGCCATTCAATTCATCAGGAGACGAATTGCCGGTGTAGGCCGTTGTGTTTGGCTCGGCGCTGCTCAACCAATTTGTCGGGTAGCTGGTTGCCAACAGAGCAACCTTCAATCCGCTCACGCTGCCAAACGTGCTCGTCACCAGATTCAAATCCCAATTGTTGACGGTTGTCGTGTAGCCGTTTGTCTGGCCGAGAAAGTTGGTGACACTTCCCAAATCAAACTCGACATCCTGCGAACCGTTGCGAAAAACTAGCAACAAATCGCCGTCGCTGTAATTCCACGCCCGCGCGAGTGGCGTGGCCAGCAGCGTCAACACCGCTGTAATTGTTAAAATAAAAATTTTCATACGATGTAATTTTTTGAATTGCCGGTTGATCAATAATTCGGGTTGGGAATGATCGGGCCGCCGTCATAATTGCGCGACACCTTCAAGCCGGAAACCGGAACAAAATTGTTCGTGAAGGTTGGATTGTTGATGTTCTGGAACGATGCGTTGGTGACGGATTGATAAAATGCGTTCAACACCGCCTGTTGCGCGTCGGATGGCGCACCGGTGTTTGGCTTGCTGATGTAATAATAATTTTCATAACTCCAAATCGCATAGCTGCCGTTTTCGACGTTTTCCACGGAATAGTTCACACCGTTGTAAGCGATAGGTGCCAGCAGCGGCTTGTCCGTGAGGTCTTGAACCGCAATCGTTCCGATGGAATTGGTGAGCGCGAATACCGTACCGGCTTCTGTGGTGCCGGAAGTAAGTCCCGGATCAGCGCTGGTGTCCTGCACCGGCAATCCCGCCGCGTTGTTGGTGAATGTTTTTATGCGCAGCGCGTTATAGACATTCAAATCCGTTTCCGTGCGAACGGCCGACTGGCTGTTGCGCCCGACGAAATAAATGAGATTGGTGCTGGAGCCTCCGTAAAAGGTCGCCTTGTTCAGGGAAGTCTCCAAAGAAACCGCCTGCTGTTGCGTCAAATTGGTGATGGCGTTGACATCCGGGAAAGCGGAGTTCTTGACGTAAATCACCGGAACCACATAAGTCTGCAACGCGACGAGATTGTTTGCCGCCGAATCAATGCCAACCGCGTCCGGCGACGTGACGGAATCAACAAATGTCGGAACGGTCGGCACACCGTCAACATTTGTGTCACCGGGACCTGCTGATTGATTCACCAACGCTTGAAGACCCGCGATGGCGCCGTTGGCAACATTGATGTCCAGCGTGATGGTTCCATATCCATATAATGGTGAATCAGGGCTGACTGTGCCTGTAAAACGGCGCACGTTGGACGAAGAAGTGCCTGTGGCGGTATAACTGCCGTTGGTAAAAAGATTCGCTGCCCGGTCGTAAAGCACGGGTCGGCTCGCACTGCCGCCTTCCAAGAAGAGGGTAACGTCCGCGCGCAGGTTTGGAACGAGAGCTAATCCGGCAAATGAAATGCCGGCGACAAATAATTTTTTAAGATTTGAGAATTTCATAGGTTCACGATTTTTCGGTTATAGTTCGATTTGCAGATTGAAGAAAACGCAAGGATGCGCGAATGACAGCGTCACCTGCCCAAGCAGACGACGGATTCCGCCAATTTCAATTTCAATTGACAGCAATCGGGTGGAGTTTTGCCCGCTATCTTCATTCACCATCACGCGATTTTCGTTTTTTCTTCAACGAAGAACCTCCGGTGAACCGGTCAGCCTTCTAAATTTTAGTTAAACGTTACGCCTCCTCTTTGCGAGGTAGGCAAATTCAGGCCTAATTGCTCTTTTGATAAATCTGATCAAAAATTCCGCCATCGGCGAAATGAACCTTTTGGGCTTGCTGCCAACCACCCGCGATTTCATCCACCGTGAATAAATCCACCGGTTTGAAACGAGTGGAATATTTGGCAAGAATCGTTTCGTTTTTCGGACGGAAAAAATGTTCCGCCGCTATTTCCTGCGCCGCATCGCTGTATAGATATTCAAGGTAAGCGCGTGATACCGCTTCAGTGTGGTGTCGTTGAACATTGTGATCCACCCACGCGACCGGATTTTCCGCCAAAATGCTTGTCGGCGGCAAAACCACTTCCAATTGATTTTTTGAAAATTGTTCCTGCACCAATGCTGCTTCATTTTCAAACGTCAACAGCACGTCGCCGATGCCGCGATCGGCAAAAGTCGTCGTCGCACCGCGCCCGCCGGTGTCGAGCACAGGCACATTGGCGAAGAGCTTCGCCACAAACGCGCGTGCCTGTTTCTCGTCACCGGCGGATTTTTTCAACGCATACCCCCACGCGGCCAAATAACTGTAACGCCCGTTGCCCGAAGTTTTTGGGTTAGGAATAACAACTGAAACATCGGGCCGAATTAAATCGTCCCAATTTTTGATGTTTTTCGGATTGCCCTTACGGACGACAAAAAGAATGGTTGAAGTATAAGGGACGCTTTTGTTCGGCAATCGCGTCGCCCAATTCGCCGGAATTAATTTCCCGCCGGTGTAAAGCAGGTCAATGTCGAGCGGTTGATTCATCGTCACCACGTCCGCTTCCAATCCATTGACAACCGACTGCGCCTGCTTGCTGGAACCGCCGTGCGATTGGCTGATGA
>DASZXH010000002.1:0-50206 GCA_035545995.1 Verrucomicrobiia bacterium | reverse complement strand
CCGGCGGAACCTTTGTTGGCGGTGGCGCAGGCGCGCGACGGAATCGTGGAAGCGATGGAATGGAAACCGGAAGCGCGGCGGAAAAGTCCGTTTTTGTTGAGCGTGCAGTTTCATCCCGAACGACTGACGGAGCGCCATGCCTCACACCGCGCAATTTTCAGCCGTTTCATTCAAGCCTGCCGACCGAAGCCAAAATCATGAAAGCCAAAGTTCTCATCGTGGACGACGAAGCGGACGTGCGCGGTTTGCTCAGCGCAGTGCTGGACAATTTTTACGACATCGCCGAGGCCGGCAGCGCGGCGGAATTGCAAAAAAGTTATTCGCGGGAACAGCCCGACGTCATTTTGCTCGACGTGAAATTGCCGGACGCCCACGGCCTCGACCTGCTGCCGCAAATCAAAAAACGCTGGCCGGAAACCGAAGTGATTGTCTTGAGCGGACACGGCACGATTACGATGGCCGTCGAAGCCGGACGACGCGGCGCGTATAATTTCCTTTCCAAACCGTTTGAGAACGAAAAATTGCTCGCCGACGTCAAATGCGCCATCGAGCGCAAGGAGCAGACCGAGGAAAATTCCACGCTCCGGCGCGCTCTCGAAACCATGAGCGGCGCGGCCTCGCCCGTTTTCCGCAGTTCGGCCATGCAGGATGTCGTCCGCACTGTCGAGCGCATCGCACCCAACGACGTGACCGTTTTAGTCACCGGCGAAAGCGGCTCCGGCAAGGAAGTCATCGCCGACCTCGTCCACGCCTTGAGTCCGCGCAGCAAAAACAAAATCATCAAGATCAATTGCGCCGCCCTGCCGCGTGAATTGATTGAGAGCGAACTGTTCGGCGCGAAAAAAGGTTCCTACACCGGCGCGCACTCTGACCGCGAAGGACTTTTCCGTCAGGCCGAAGGCGGCACGCTGTTCCTCGATGAAATTTCCGAGATGCCCATTGATACCCAGAGCAAATTGTTGCGCGTGTTGCAGGATCAGGAAGTCCGCCCCATCGGCGGCAGCGTCAGTTACAAAACCAATTGCCGCATCGTCGCCGCCACCAATCGCAAACCCGAAGAAGCCATCAAGGACGGCAAACTGCGCGAAGATTTGTATTACCGCATCAGCGCCATTTCCGTGCATCTGCCGCCGTTGCGCGAACGCCGCGACGACATCATGCCGCTGGCCAACGCCTTTCTGAAACGCTTCGCCGCGCAAGCCAATCGCGTCATTCGCGGCTTTCAACCCGAAGCCATTGACCGGCTCACGGCGTTCGATTGGCCGGGCAACATCCGCCAATTGCAAAACGAAGTCCAGCGCGCCGTGCTCTTGAGCGAAGGCGAATACGTCAGCGCCGCCGACCTTTCCATCACGAACGTCAAGACCGGCCCCAGCGACGGCAACGACACGAACTTCACCCTGCTCGAAGGCGTCGAACGCAACGCCATCATCCAAACGCTCAAAGAAACTGACGGCAACAAACTCGAAACCGCCAAACGCCTCGGCATCGGTCGCCAGACGCTTTACAACAAGATTAAAGCGTATGGGATTGAGGTGTGATGTAAATGAACCGATGGAATTGGAACAAAATTCTTTCTGGATTCGTGTGGTTAATTTATTTAGTCGTTGCGTATGCGTATGGCGGAATAGAGTCAGCGGGTAAAATAGGCATCCCACTTATTTTTCCGTTGTTTTGTATCTGGTTTGCTGGGGCGATGGGTAATTACATTGGCCCAACAACGAGTGCTTCTATTACAGAGCGCTCGTCGGCTTGGGCAGTTTGTCTTCTAGGGTGGGTGCTGTTGCTTTTACCATTTATTGCTATAATCATAGGTGTTGTCAGCCTCAAATGACCGTAGTCATTTGTAAAATTTTTCAATTCTTCCCTCAATATTTTCGCCAGCGGACGAATGGTCTTTTCACTGAATTCAAAATGACAACCGGCGGCGGAAAATAACCCCGGCAACTCACGCGCATTTTATTCCCTCTCCCCGCCAAACGGGGAGAGGGTCAGGGTGAGGGGTTCGTTTTCTCTCTCAATTGAATCTTCTTCAAATCCGGCGGAATAAATTTTTGTTCTTTCGCATTTGTCATGACCCGGACACAACCTGTCCGTCGCTGCACGGCATTCCAAATTTCCAGCAAACAACCATCGCGGTTTTTCCGCCATTGATGATTCCAAAACCGAAGCGTTTCAATTCCATATTCCCGCAAAAATGTCTCGCGCTTTTCATCCTGTCCAATTCCATCCGGCAAACCGTGCTGAAAACCATCCAATTCGACGGCAAGTTTTGCGTCGGCGCAATAAAAATCCAAAATATGTCCGCCAACCGCGTGTTGGCGTCGAAATTTGAACCCGGCAAACCGCCGTCCGCGCAGGGCGCGCCACAATTCCTTTTCTTCGTCGGTTTGATTGCGGCGAAGTTGACGTGTGATTTGTTTCAAGCTCACACTGGAAGAATGAAAAACTCCGAAGAAAAATCAAGACTCCTCACCCCGCCCCTCTCCTCGTTTGGCGAGGAGAGGGAGAAAATCCGTCAGCCGCGCTCAATTCAATTTCACATCTTAAAGTTTCGCCAATTCTTCGCGGAGCATTTTTGCCAGTGGGCGAATGGTTTTTTCGCTGAATTCAAAACGGCAGCCGGCGGCGGAAAATAATTCCGGCAGCGGACGCGAACCGCCGAGTTCCAACGATTTTTTGTAATCGTTCAACGCTTTCGCCTTGTCGCGCTTGGAATTTGCCCAGACCTGCAACGCGCCAAGTTGCGCGATGCCGTATTCGATGTAGTAAAACGGATGCAGGAAGATGTGCAGTTGCCGATGCCACAAATTCGCGCGCGCATTTTCAAAACCGCTCCAATCCGCGTCGCCGCCGAAACGGTCCATCAAATCCAGCCACGCTTTGCGCCGTTCTTCGCGTGTGTGATTTTCGTGCGTGTAAATCCAATGTTGAAACGCGTCCACCGTCGCAATCCACGGGAACACGCCGACAACGCCTTCGAGATGCACGCGCCGTGCGCGATTGGCGTCGGTGTCGGAATAAAATTCCTCGATGAATTCGTTGCCGAGCAATTCCATGCTCATCGAAGCGACTTCGCAAAATTCAATCGGTGCGCTGCGATACGGATATAAATCCTCGCCGCGCGTTGCCAGCGCATGAAACGCGTGGCCGGCCTCGTGCAAAATCGTTTCCACGTCGCGCTGCAAACCGACGGCGTTCATAAAAATGAACGGCAACCGCGATTCGGCCAGCGTGGATTGATAGCCGCCCGGCGCTTTGCCCTTGCGATTGTCCAAATCCAGCAAATGCAAATCGTCCATTTGCTTGAAACCACGCGCGAGTTCGCCGTCAAGCAAATCGAAAATCTTTTGCGTGCGCGAAACCATTTCGCCGACTTGTTGAAATGGTTTCAACGGCGGACGATTCAACGGGTCAACCGACAAATCCCACGGACGCAATGTTTCCAGTTTCAATTGCGCGCGCCGTTGCGCGTGCAATTCGCGCACAATCGGCATGATTTCCTTTTCCGTCGCGTCATGGAATTGCGTGCAATCGTCCGGCGTGTAATCGAATCGCCCCAACCGGCGAAACGCGTAATCGCGGTAATTTTTGAAACCGGCGTTTTTGGCAATCTGCTGGCGCACCTTGATTTGCGCGTCAAGAATGTCGTCGAATTTGTCCGCTTCCTGCAAACGGCGTTTGGCGACGAGTTCCCACACTTCCTGCCGCAGCGCGCGGTCGGGTTCTTCGAGATAACGCCCCATTTGCACGAGCGTTTTTTCCTCGCCACGAAAATTTACCGTCAGCGAACCGCTCAACTTTTGATATTGCTGCGAGAGTTTGGCCTCCTCGGTTTCGAGCGGAACATTTTCCTGCCGGAACAATTCGACGTGGTTTTTCACGTCGCGGTCGAAGACATGAAATCGTTCGCGCGGCAATTTTTCGCGTTGCGGATGCGCGACGTAAATTTTTTCCAGCGCGAATTGTCGCGGTTTGAGTTGCGGCTCGACGTTTTCGACGAAATGCAAATAGGCTTTTTCCGCGTCGGCATTGTCCGTGTGACACGTCATGGCGATGTAACGGCGCGACGATTCCTCGTCCAGCGCGGCGTTAAGTTCACTCCAATCCAAAAGCCATTGCTCCAACTCGTCTGTATTTTTGATTTGCGGCGCGCGTTTTTCCAATTGGTCGAACAGCGGCGCGATTTGCGGCCAGTCGCCTAAATCAATTTTTTCGGGAACAAACGTGCGCGGTTTTGCGGGCGGCAATTTTCCGAATGGCAATAAATTCATTAGCGCAGAATACAAAATTTTTGCACGAGGAAAAGAAAAGTTGCGCGAAGTGGAATTTGTCGTTTGCGAACGATGAATAATTCCCTCTCCCCAAAGGGGCGAGGGAGAACAGATTACCGCGTTTCGTTGCTTGTTTATTAAAAGCAAAATTCCAACGCGAAGAGAAATTTTTTGTGCGGGAGAAAATCAAAGTTTGGTTCTGATGCCGCACGCGCGCATCAAGCACCAGCCGCGAATCGCCTCAAAGATGGCGAACAATCCCGCGGCCACAAAAACGATTCCCAGCCAGAAAACGTAATCCACGATGACGATGCCCGCGATGAGCATCAACGCGCCCATCACGCCGCGCGCTCGGCGCCCGCGATGGTCAAGATTGCGTTTCAGGAAACGATTCACGAGAATAATATAGCACGCCCCGTGCCGATAAAACAACGACAAGATGGCAACAGAAACTGGTCAGTAATTAGAAGTTAAGGCATATTGTCCGCAAATGTCTGATGTGCTGAAACAACTTGGGTCGCTCAATCAAAATTTTTTGTGGGCATCATGCGTTTGGAGCGCGGTTGCCTTCGGCTACATCGTTTATGGCAAGAGACAACAGTCTTGGATTCCGTTTCTTGGCGGTTTCGTGATGCTGGGCGTTTCCTGCCTTGCGCCGGCGCTCACAATGTCACTGGTCTGCCTTTTTGTCATGGCAATCATATATTGGCTGGCGAAACGGGACGATTGATAATGCAAACAGATGCAGAATTTGAAGCCCCAGTTTATTTGCTGGCCAATTGCTTGTCCAATAGCGCCGCGAATTGTTGCAGGGCGTCCGCCGCGGATTGTTGACCGGAAACGGCTGTGCCGCCGCCGCTGGCCGCGCTGGCTTGCAACGTTCCGTTCTGCATCTCACCCACGCCTGAAATCAGCACATGACCGCGCTGATCCATGACCGTCAATTGCGGAATCGGCGGCTTGAAATAAGGAATTACTTGAAAGAGGTAGCCACTGCGTTCATAACTGACCGCCAGCCACGAAAATCCTTCCGCCTTGGCGAATTTTGCCATCTCCGCCGCGTTGCCATCGCACGAAAGATAAATGATTTCAAATTCAGGATGTTTCGGTTTCGTCTCGTTATAGAATTTCACGAGCGACGGAATGAATTGTTGGCAAATGGGACAGAAATTGCCGCCGCGCAGGAACACGAGATAGCGCGGCAGGGAATTGGTGTCGAGCGGAGACGGCTGGCCGGTGGTGGAACCGATGAGATTCGGCTGCAATTCCGCAATCAACCGGCTCGGCGCGCCGTTCGGGTCTTCCACAAATTTCCGCACCTGCTCCATCAAATCCGTGTCCGTCGGTTCAAGATCAAACACTGTGTTGAATTTTTCCACGCCGACTTCCAGCTTGCCATTTTCAACGTCGCGGAAAATCACCCGGTCACCCTTGTTGACACGGTGGCCGCCGTCTAAATCAAACGTGTCTTTCAACGTCAGGTAATACGGCCACAAATCCTTGTTCTGAAAAATGGCCGCGTAAGTCAACGCGCGCTGTTTGGGCGTCAACTTCGCGTAAGCCGCGTTGGCCATGGCAAGCGCGTCGGTATCGTCCGGTTTCACGTCGAAACTGATGGCTTTTCCCGTGAGGGTGCCGACGACCATTTGATTGGCGTGAATCTCCAAAACGGCCACCGTCTGACCGGCTTTGACGCTGGCGCCACTTTGGAAATCGAATCCGCGCTTAAGCGTGCATTGCGACGGCCACAATTCAGGATGTTGCACCAGTTGCGGCCAGGTCAATGACTGCGCGGAAGCGAATCGAGCGGTGAAAAAAATTGCCGCACATACAATGAATGATTTCATGATGCTGGCCGGACGGGAATTGAAATTGACGAATCGCCACATAATGAAAGTATCTAAACATCGTGATTGCAGTTTCGTCAACCCTCAATTCGGAAAGTTTTGAATAATCCAACGGGATTATGCCTTTGACCAACAATTTACCAAACGCCGGCTATTGGTTCTCCCTCGCCCCCTTTGGGAGAGGGCCGGGATGAGGGGGCAAAATCTTCTCAATTCAAATCCCCTCATCCTGACCTTCTCCCCGCTTGGGCGGGGAGAAGGAAACTATATAATCCCGGATTTTTTTATTTGCCTTTGGGCTGCATGAGGCAAGCTACCTCCGAAGTAGTAATCGGCGACCATAGTTGAACCGGCGCATTGCTGCTTCCAAAATCGGCGACCGCTTCCAATTCCGCATAAGGCGAAACCATTTTGGGCGGGTCCTCACTGGTATCGCCATAGACACCTTCGTTGTAATAAGGCGTGATTCGGGTGACGGTCAATTTCTTTGCCGCCGCCAGCGATTTTATCCGGTTGAAATAGCCATCTTCATCGCCGTTGGGCAGCACGACGGTCTTTTGCGCGCGAATGCAGGAGATGATTTCATCAGCGTTAAGCGCTCGACTGCTTTTATCACGTTCCAATGTTGGCCAGACAAAAACAAAAGAACGCACTTGCCAATCGCCGCCAAATTCAATGCCGAAACCTTCCGGTCCCCAATTGTCATTTCCATTGCCGCAGAAGCCAATGCCATCCAGCGAACGCGACAAAAAAATCCCGCGCCCGCAAATCCGATTGGAATCGCAAAGCATGACATAATCTTTTCTTGGAATCAGACTTGCGCCAGCCAATCCAAACCGCGCGGCGCATTCCAACGCGACCTTCACCATGTCATCATCACTGGGAATGGCTTCTGACAGATTGTTTTTGTGCGGTTCGGTGAATTGGATTCTGCCGGATTCAGGCTCGATGGAAAAATAACAGGGAAGCACACAGGAACACTGTTGGCAATCGTCAGCATAGAAGCAGGTGTATTGCGTAGAAGGTTTGGGAAATCCTCTGCTTTCCAGCGAAGCCAATATAACGG
This sequence comes from Verrucomicrobiia bacterium, assembly GCA_035545995.1. Classification (GTDB taxonomy): domain Bacteria; phylum Verrucomicrobiota; class Verrucomicrobiia; order Limisphaerales; family UBA11358; genus UBA11358. The sequence continues at coordinate 43,019 of DASZXH010000002.1, read as the reverse complement.
CGTTGGAAAGAATTTCCGCCGTGAACGGACGCGGCACGAGCATTTTGTAAGTCCAAAGGTTCTTCGGCCACTGATTCGTTGCCTGCCAGACAATCGGCATGTTGGTGGAGAAATGCGGGCAAAAAGTTTCCAGCGGAGCCATCGCCGCTGGAAGCGAATAAGCGGCGGCGAAAAGCGCAATGAGAAATGTGAAGGTTTTCATTTCACATCCAACGGCTTGATTTCGTCAATGACCGGACAAGTAATGCCGACTTTGAATATGTTCGTGCCCGTTTCAACCGTTCCCCAAAGCGTTGCCATTGGCCGGACGTAACTGGGGAAAATGGGTTGATGCTCGCGTGCACCCAAAAAAACTTCGCCGGCATAATTGGCGGACGCTTCCTTAACAGTCAGGGCTTTTACTTTTGACCAATCAATGGTCATTTCATTTCCGTAATCATCCACGATTGGCCCGATGGTGACTTTGCCATCACGTATCCACTGAATAATTCTTTCCGGTGCAATCGTGGGATATAATTTATCGCGTTTCAAACTCGGCCAATGCAACCAGATTTTGGTGACACGACCATGCTCGCTAAAATCAAATTCTCCATTGCCGCCCGCGCCCCTGAATTCCACGCTGTCCAGCGCGCGATTGAAACGGACGATGCGATATTGAATGTTGGTGATGACGGTATTGCTGATGAAGTATTCAGTGTAGGCTTCGGGAAAATAAATCTTCGGTTGTCCGTTGCGGTCTTTTGACAATTCGGACAGCCTGATGCCAGTTTTGGATAAGAAATTGGTTGTCAGTGAAAATAGTTGATTGGTGGCTGGCACATCACGAGCAAGGTTGGTTGGCCCATAATTGAGCGTTGTCCAGTATTCAATCTCACCTTCCGTAAAGGAAATCCGCAGATTGCCGGATTTTTGGGAATTGACGAAAATCATTCCGTTCGTGCCGTAATCTCTTTTGTCATTTGCGGTATAGCCTGTTGCCTGCAATAGATTGGAGATGACTTCCGAGGAAAATTTTGTGGGTATCATGGCATAAACCCACAGGGCTTTTGGCCACGGATTTTCTGACGCTTCCCAACGCACAACCAGATTGGTGGACGGAGTAAATGTTTGTGATTCAGACGCCGGACAAACAACCAGTGAAATCAAAACAAAAAGCGCAAAGAATTTCATGGCTTTTTATTTCGCCAGCAGTCGGCTGGCGTCAGGAGCGAGAATGGGAGAAAATAAACGGACGGCGACATTGCTCGTTCCAAAGTCGGCGACCGCCTCCAATTCCGCAACAGGAACATCATATTTTGACATTTCCAAGTCATTGGTTTCAAAAAAAGAACCAATCTTGTAATACGGTGTGACTTTGGTGATGGTGAATTTTTCGGCTTTTGACAAAGAATTGATTCGCGCGAAATAGTTGCCGCCATCTTTGCCATCCGGCAAAACGGTTAGTTTACGCGCTCGAATACAGGCGATGATTTGTTGGGGGCTGGCAACCGGCCGCAATTCGTCCCGTCTCAATTCCGGCCAGGTTAAACCAAATGAACGGATTGCGGCATTGCTCCCGAAATAGACACAAAAGCCTTCCGTTTCATCATCCCAAAAATCAATGCCATCAAGCAGACGACTCATAAACAGACCGCGTTCGCAAACTTGATGATTGGTGTTGGCATGTCCGGCATCATCATAGTCGCAAATGGTGGAACTGACTGACTTCGGCATGAGTTGTGATGGATTCAAGCCAAGCTGCCGAGCAATGTTCCAAGCGCGCTGAATGACTGTTTTCTCGTCGGGAACATTTTCCCACGACCCCTGTTGCAGATGCCCTTTGCTATATCCTATGCTTGCGATGTCGGGATTGATTGTCAGGCAACCCGGCATAGGATCGGATTCAAGGTGGTCAACCCAAATAGTCGTTCGATTGGTGGAAGGTTGTGGAATGCCTTTATCCTGCAATGAGGCCAGCACAACGGCATTGGAAATGACTGCGGCTGGAAAGACACGGGGGAGTAATCTACGATAAACCCACAAGCTTTTCGGCAATTGGCTCGTTGGCGCTTGCCAGACAATGGGCGTGTTGGTGGATAGCTGCGGCACGAAATCTTCAAACTTATTAGAACCCGCTTGTCCAAAAACCAGCGTCAAACAAAATAATTGAAACAAAATTAAAAGAGTGGAAATTTTCATGGTTTAAATTTAATTAAGGCCAAACCTGTGAAGTATCTTTGCCCCAAGAACCGCTCAACACGGTATTTGTCTGTGTCTGCAAATAATCGCCGACGCAATTGTTATCATACACAGTTGCAAATTTCATTGGGCTTATTATATGAAATTGATTGGTAGGAAAATGATAGGCATCGCTGGCTGCTTGATACCATGCTTCCCGAATAGGCATTGGCAATCGCGGAGTTGGCTTTGCATTTGGATCACCGAGCATATAGTCCGCCCAGAATTGAGATATGTTTTCATCAAGTTCAAATTCCGTGTCTGCTCCCAAAATCATGTGCAGGTTGCTATTGTAAGGTTTGATATTTTGGTCTTGCATACTCTGCCAATTGACCTGATGCAGGCTGCTGCACGCCAGCAACGCCATCCACTTTAAGCCGACACCGGGAGCAGAGCCGCCAAAGTTCATCTCTGACATTCGGATGTATTGAGAACTCGTGCCGGACGTGATGGGAAAATACATTTGTTTGCAACCGCTCGCGTCAAAATCCATGGATGCCCCATAGGTGCCATGCAAGGCCAGCAGGCCAATGTCCACCTGATTAAAAGGATTGCCACTGCCACTGCTGCGCAATGCACCGATGGTTAACTGGTCATTTGCATAGTAAAACCCCTGATGCCAGCTTCCTTTGAACATTTCAAATGCAAAATTAGCCGCTGAAGTCGCATTATGGAGAGGGGTAAATGGTGGCATATTGCCTGCGGTATAAGTTTCCATCGTGATTTGGCCTATATTTGGCCCTTGCGACCCCAGCGGTAGCTGGGGGCGATAACCTGCAAGTCCATTGGCCGCATAATTTTGAAAAGCGACACCAAATGTCCCAATTGGGTTATCCATCGGCGTAGTTGGTGGTCGCAGTGGTGCCGGTGGGCCGTTTTGAGACGGTGGCGTGATTGCGTCATCGGGCGAGAACCCGGAAATTTCAAAAGAATCCTCACTTGAAAACAGAGCATTTTCCATCTCGGAATCCGATGCCGGGAAAATGATTAAATTGTTCGTGTCGAATTCTGGTGGGGAGATTTTCAATGGAGCGGCATCTCCGCCATTTACCGGCGTAGCCCATAATTCAGTGACGTTGTTTCGCGACGCAATAGCAAGACTTGAGCTGCCACCAAGCAAGTTCTGTGGAGCCAAACCGTTGGTTTGCGCGGAGACGTAATAGTGATAAACACCGGCGGGAAGATTCGTGCCGCCCTCACCGTTGCCATCCCAATTGAAGACCATGTTGGTGCCGCTGCCGGTCACGGTGCGCACGACGTTGCCGTTGTTGTTCTTGATTTGCAGTGTCCAATCTGAATTGGCGGCAAAAACAGCGCTGACCTGCTGTGTTTGTCCAAGCGAAGGCTCAAAGAATGGTTGAGAAAACGAGATGCGTGTTACCAAATTACTAAAAGCCACCGGAACAAAGGCTGAAACTCCGTGACCGGCTAAAGCAGCAGAAGTGCCGAGCGGTCCTTCCGGCGAAGATAAACATTCAACTGTCGCAAATAGAACATGTGTGCCATTGCCCCATTCGCAGGTGTTGATGACATAATTACTTCCATCCTCGCTAGGCCACATCTCTTGGCCGTCCACATACAGCTTTGTCGTCACTGGACCAGTCTGGTCAGTATTGGGAGATACTGTAATCGTCAAATTGCCAGTGGCGACGAATCCATTCGTCGGCGAAACAATGGAAATAGTGGGTTCGTCATTGGTCAGGTCGTCTGCTCCCAAATCCACGATGCGATAAAAGCGCATCGGCACATTTTTGGGATGTAAAATGTTTGGCATCACCAAATAGTTTCCAAAATCGCCATAAAATGTATTCGTGCCCTGCGAGGGAAGTTGGTCGTAAAGTTGATGCCATGTAATCGTTCCGGTGTTGGTATCAGGATTCAATGAATCCGCTTCGTCAATCTCGTAAAGATGGTTCGATTGACTTGACCAATACAATTGAATCGCCCCTTCGTCCGTGGCTTTGACGGCGGTGAATTGAAGATTGGTTTGACTGAAGACCTGTCCCGTGAAAGCGGCAAGCATACCGAGAGCTAACCCGAACAATTTTATTTTCTGCATTTTTCCTTTCTCGCGGAGCCGGAAACGGAAAAGGCGCGAACTTAACGCCCCCTGCCCTAGGCACCGCGAAGCGCCCGTCACAAGAGAACGCCAAGCCGCGCCGGTTGGCGCGCGCTTGACATTGGTCTCGTGACAAAAATTTCGCGGTTTTTGGGCAGACCGTAGCAAAGCTACGCAAATGGTTTGTGGTTTAGATTTATTTCATTTGTTTTGGAACGTCTGTGTGACAATCCGGTTCTACGCCTCTCCTGAATAATTGGCAAGGGTTTTTTGCAAACAAATGGAATTATGTCTTTGACGTAAGAAAAGCGGAGAGATTCGGAATTTCCTCTCTCTTCTCGCCCAACGAGGAGAGGGCCGGGGTGAGGCGCTTTGATTGGTTGAAATGACAAACCTCTCATCCTGACTTTCTCCCGCTGGGGCGGAGGGAAGGAAACTGATGGCAACGGCATCATTCCGCAAACAAAAAACCAGAAGCTGTCAGGCAGCTTCTGGTTTTGGATTTGTGTGCCGGATTATTTTTTCGGCAACGCGCTCGTGCCGGCATAAATGGCGTTTTTGCCGAGTAATTGTTCGATGCGCAGCAATTGATTGTATTTCGCCAAACGGTCGCTGCGGCTCAATGAGCCGGTTTTGATTTGGCCGCAATTGGTCGCGACGGCGATGTCCGCAATCGTCGAATCTTCCGTTTCGCCAGAGCGATGCGAAAGGACGGCGGTGTATTTGTTGAATTGCGCGAGTTGCACGGCGTCGAGCGTTTCGGTGAGCGAACCGATTTGGTTCACTTTCACGAGAATGGAATTGGCCGTGCCGGTTTCAATGCCCTTTTTCAGGAACTTCACGTTGGTCACGAACAAGTCGTCGCCGACGAGTTGAATTTTGTCGCCGATTTTGTCGGTGAGTTTTTTCCACGTCGTCCAATCGCTTTCGCCGCAGCCGTCTTCGATGCTCACAATCGGGTATTTGTTGACGAGCTTGGCGTAAAAATTGACGAGGTCGTCACCGGTGACGGTTTCGCCGGTGGATTTTTTGAAGGTGTATTTGGAATTGCCGACGTAAAATTCCGAGGCTGCCGGATCGAGCGTCAGATAAATGTCTTTTCCGGCTTTGTAACCGGCGTCTTTGATGGCTTGGATAATTGTCTCCAGCGCTTCTTCGACGCTGCTGAGTTTGGGCGCGAAGCCGCCTTCATCGCCGACGGCTGTGGAAAATCCTTTTTTCTTCAGCACGGATTTCAGCGCGTGAAAGGTTTCGGTAATCGCGCGCAGGCCTTCGCTGAACGTCGGCAAGCCGAGCGGCATGATCATGAATTCCTGAAAGTCAATCGGGGCGTCGGAATGCGCGCCGCCATTGATGACATTGGCCATCGGCACGGGCAACACTTTGGCGTTTGGGCCACCGAGATATTTGAACAGCGGCAGGCCGAGCGCGGCAGCGGCGGCTTTGGCGTTGGCGAGCGAAACGGCGAGAATGGCGTTCGCGCCAAGTTTGGATTTGGTTTCCGTGCCGTCCAATTCGAGCATGATTTTGTCCACGGTCAATTGGTCGAGCGCATCAATGCCTTGCAGCGCGGGCAGAATTTTTTCGGTGACATTGGTGACGGCTTTCTGCGTGCCTTTGCCACCAAAACGTTTTTTGTCGCCGTCGCGCAGTTCAACGGCTTCGTGTTCGCCCGTGCTGGCGCCGCTGGGAACGGCGGCGCGTCCGGCGGCGCCGGATTCGAGCGTGACGTCCACTTCGACGGTTGGATTTCCGCGCGAGTCGAGAATTTCGCGCGCTGCAATGGTTTGAATTTTCGTCATAATTTCTTTTTGAACCGCAAAAAATTTCCGCGCATGATAAATTCCACGCGCAGCGAGTCAAGAAATCGTCGAAGCCGGCCATCGCCTGATTTGAAATTTTAATGGGGCTGATGATTATGATGATTGATTTTGGGAAGTTGTAAAATCAGCGGGCGACCTTGCAAATTGCAGTCAGATTTGCAGGATACATTTGAAAAAAACCGGAGGTAATGGCGTAAAGTGTTGGGAAATCGTTGATTCTTTGCTGGTATCCTTCGAGCTAATAAATCACCGACAAGCGTTACAAAGGCTGCAGCCATTGGGTTTGTCCGTATGAGAACTCGCGCATTTTTAACGGTGTGGCTTGCTCAAGTAAGCACGTTGGTGTTTTGCTTTGCAGCTTCGCAATTTCCAGTCTTGGGATCGGTGAGCCTTTCTTTGAGTTGGAACTATAATTCCACCAATGAGACCGGCTTTGGCATTCAACGCACGACTTCCACAAACGGAACGTGGGCGCAAATCGCGACGGTGGCGGCGCCAGACATGAGTTACGTGGACACCAATCTGAATTATTCGACGACGTATTATTACCGGATTTTTGCCTACAACGCGACGCAAACGTCGCCTTACTCGGGCATCGCTTCGTTCACCACGCCGGCTGCCGCCAGCCCCGCGCTTTTTATCGCGCAATCTCCGGCAAACGCTTTGATCATCACCGCGACAAACGTGGACGTCAATCATGCTGCCGTTTTGGAAATGTCAACGAACCTGGCGGCCACCAATTGGACGCCGGTGCTCACCAATACGGCAATTCCATTGAATGGAATTGTCAATTGGACAAATTCGATGACGAATGCCGCGGCGTTTTTCAGGGTGAGGTTGCAATCTCCGTAAAATTCAAGGGAATTATACCGTTCACCAACCATTGTAATTCTTTCTCCCCGCTGAACGGGGAGAAGGAAAAAACTTCGGCATTGCCGCGTGGCGGGCGCTTTTGCAAACTGGTTTTCATCGCAAAATCATGAGCCTGGCAATTTTTTCCAATCGTCGCGCGCCGATGAAAATCAGCAGAGCAATGTTAATCGCGGCAATAATCTTTTTGCCGGCAATCTTCGTCAGGGCAGAGGAAGACATCCATTCGCTCGTGCCGCCGCCGCTGAGTTACAAGGCCGACTGGCGCTGGGTGCAGGGCGCGGTTTTTGTGCCGACAAAATATGTGAACGAGGCCCAGCAATGGGACGAATACGATCCGGCAATCAACAATCGCGAACTGCATTACGCTTCCGTTTATGGCATCAATTGCGTGCGAGTTTTTCTGCATTATGACATTTACCTGAAAAAGAAGGATGCGTTGCTCGCTGACATCGAAAATTTTCTGACGCTGGCCGACCGACACGGCATCAAGGTGGAATTTGTGTTCTTCGATGATTGCTGGAATCAACCGGATAAGGAAATCCTTTCGCCGGATTACAAATATCCCGCGCCGATTTTCGGGGTTCACAACAGCCGCTGGCTCGTTTCTCCCGGCGAAGACGTGCGACAACATTACGCGGAAAACCAGGCCAGGCTCAAAGCCTACGTTCAGGACATTGTCACCGCGCACAAAAATGACAAACGCATCGCGTTCTGGGAAACCTACAACGAGCCGAACAATTCCGCCGAGACCCGGCAATTATTGCACGACGCCTACGAATGGATTCATGAAACCGGCACGACGATTCCGTTGACGGCGACGGGCCATGGTTTCGCCGGCGACGCGTATTCCGATTTCGCTTCCTGGCATGAATACGGCGGTTACGATTACACCGGCGCACCGGACGCGTTGAACACCGAATGTATGAACCGCTCCGGCCAAAGTGTTCCGGGCATCGTCGAACATTTCAAGGGTAGGACGGGATTCATCTTCTGGGAATTGGGCATTGGCCGCGACAATTGCCGGTTCACTTGGGACGAAAATCGCGAGCATCCGCGCAAAGACGAGGCGGTGAAGCCATTCCACGGAATCGTTTATCCCGACGGCCATCCGTGGTCGGTGGATGACGTCAAGGCGTTGCTCGGCGCTGAAGGTTTTGCCGACGCGCCGTTGTTCGACGTGGAGTATTACAAGGATGCGAATTTCACCGAACTCGCCAAAAAATCCGTCACACCGATGATTGATTTCGACCTCGGCGACGAACGCGGCACCGGTTCGCCCGACGCTTCCGCCGGTGTGCCCGAACAAAATTTTTCCGTGCGCTGGACGGGAAAGATAATGCCGTTGACCAATGGAACTTACACCTTTTACGCCGATGGCGACAATCAGGTGAAAGTATTCGTGAACGGCAAATTGTTGCTGGACAAAAAATCACCGGAACGCGGTGAAGTCTCCCAAAAAATCAAACTGCGCGCCAATCATCCGGTCGCCGTCAAAATTGAATACGTTCATGCGACCGGCGATGCGAGCCTGCATATTTTGTGGGCGGGACCGGGTTTGGAAAAACAAATGCTGACTCCGGTTCACGGCGCGCACGCGCAATGATTTGTGGAAATCCAAAAATGAATCGTGCGTTGAACGGAAAAATTCCGCTCAATTAAAACGATTTTGCGTGCGCTGAAGTTCCCGTTCGTCCTCCAGTTTGCGGCGCACCAGCGCGAGCGTGGCGCGGGTCAATTCACGCACTTCCTCGCCCTGCGATTCGACTTCCTTTTCCAATTCACCAATGCGCTTCTCGTAGGCGCGGATGCGTTCGGCCAGCGGCAATTGCATGGCGGCGAGCCGCAATTCCATTTCCGTCAACGCCTGTTGCGCTTTTTGCTGGGTTTCAATCAATGCGTTGCGCTGCGCGTAAAGTCCTTGCACGAGACTTTGTTTCGCGAACTCGGTCAATTCCGGCATGATTTTTTCGCGCAACATCTGTCCTTGTTTACCGGCCATCGCCTCGGCCACCAACGCGCGCTGTTTCCATTCTTCGACGGACGCAGGATTGGTTGGCGCTTCACTTTTTCTCGGCGTCAAAGCGCTGGTGGATTGCGCCGCCGGTTGTGGGTTTCCGTTTCGTTGCCGTAAAATAAAAAATAGCAAGCCAACCAGCACAACGCCCGCGACCAGCGAACTGGCCATCCACCAATTCACGAGGTCCGTCTTTTCTCCAGCCGGAGCGAGTCCGGACGGGCTGGTTTTCGGTTGAACGATTGGCTGGATTTTTGTTTCTGATTTGGCGGTTGGCGCGGGACTCGTGTTATTTCCGGCGGCGGTCACAATTTTGATTTGATCGGGGGAAGTCAGAACCATTTCCGGGCGACCGTCGTAATTAACAACCTGCCCCGTGACTTCAACGCGGCGGCCCAGATAATGTTCCAGCGCCGGAAAATTATTTGTATCCTTGTTGCGGATCACGCACGTCAGCGGCGAATCGGGATACCGTTGATTCAGGTTCAGCAGCCAGACCGTGGGCCGCACCGCCACTTGCACCACCTTGTCCGTGACGACGACTTCCTGATCCATGTAATTCGTCGCGTCCACGGCGGAAATGCGCGGCAAGTCGCTGGCTTGCGCGAAGGCGGAAACCGCCGGCATCCAGACAAAACAGACAATCCAAATCAAAGTGCGCTTCAAATCTCGCATGGCAACATCATGGCCTTTTCCTTTTCCGGCGCAACCGCAAATTATGCACCGGCTCAAATCGCGCTCGAAAAATCATGGACGTTGCGTTACCATTCCCGCAACACGATAAACCACAAACCAATAAACGAAATGAAAAGCATCGCTTCCTCTTTGTTCAAATGTGTCGCGCTCGCCGGTTTTTTGAGTTTCTGCATCGTCGGCAACATCCGTGCGGCAGACGTGGCGCAATCCTCTGCGCTTCGCGTCGCGTGTGTCGGCGACAGCATCACGTTTGGCGCAACGATTACCAACCGCAACCGCGATTCTTATCCCGCGCAACTCGGCAAATTTTTGGGCGCGGGCTACGACGTTCGCAATTTTGGGCACAATGGCGCGACGCTGTTACATCGCGGCAATCTGCCTTACATCAAACAAAAAGAGCATGACAACGCGCTTGCATTCACACCGGACATCGTCGTCATCCTGCTTGGCACCAACGACAGCAAACATCGCGGCGACGGCAGTCTGGATTCCGGCAACGCACCGGACGTTTGGCAATACAAGGCCGATTTTGTGCCCGATTATGAAGCATTGATTGCCGAATTTCGCAAAGCGAATCCGTCCGTGAAGATTTATGTTTGCTTGCCCACGCCCTGTTTTCCCGGACGCTGGGGCATCAACGACAAAACCATCCACGACGAAATCATTCCGCTCGTCCAACAAATTGCCAAAGACACCGGCGCGAATATCATTGATTTGAACACGCCGTTCGCCGGCAAACCGGAACTCATTTCTCCCGACACCGTGCATCCCAACGCCGCCGGCGCAAAGCTGATGGCAAAAATTATTTATACGGCCATTAAATGAAATGGCTTAACCGCACCGTGCTCGGCATCGGGCTGGCTTCGCTGTTCAGCGATTGGGCGCATGAAACGGCCACGGCGGTTTTGCCCGCGTTTCTGGCGACGATGGGTGTCGCCGCCGCATGGCTCGGATTTATCGAAGGCGTTTCCGACGGGCTTTCCAGCTTTGCAAAAATGGCGTCCGGCTTTTACACGGACAAATTGCAACGGCGCAAACCGATTGCCGTCATTGGCTATCTGTTCACTTCGTTCGGCACGGCGGCATTTGGTTTGGCGACGGCGGCGTGGCACATTTTGATTGCCCGCGCGCTGGCGTGGCTTGGTCGCGGCGTGCGCACGCCGGTTCGCAAAGCGTTGCTCGCCGGCTCGGTCACGCGCGAAACTTACGGACGCGCCTTCGGCTTCGAGCGCATGATGGACACATGCGGCGCAATTGTTGGACCAGCCACGGCGTTTCTACTTCTCATCGCTTTTCATCATCGCTATCCGCTGCTGTTCGCGGCAACGCTTGTTCCGAGTTTAATCGCCGTCGGTCTCATTGCCTTCGTTGTGAAGGAAAAGGAGCGGAAACCCGTGCCGCATATTTCTTTCGGGCAACAATTGCGAATGTTGCCTGCGGCTTATCGAAAATTTGTCGTCGCCGTCGGATTATTCGGCGTCGGCGCATTTGCCCATTCGATGCTCATTTTGTTGGCGACGCAAAAATTGACGCCAACACTCGGCGCGGCCAAAGCCGCAAGCGTCGCCGTTGCGCTTTACGTTTTGCACAACATTTTTTACGCGGCGTTCGCCTACATCGGCGGCTGGCTCGGCGACCATTTTCCGAAAAACAAATTGCTCACGCTCGGCTACTCGCTCGCCGCGCTCATGTGCATCGGCATCATGGCGTTTCCGGTCCACATTTGGACGCTCGCGCTGATTTTCATTCTCGGCGGAACGAACGTCGCGCTCGAAGAAACTTTGGAAGATTCGCTCTGCGCGGAATTGACCGAAGAATCGCAACACGGAATGGCCTTTGGCGTTTTGGCGACCATCAACGGCATCGGCGATTTTCTGTCCAGCATCATCGTCGGCGCGCTGTGGACGGCGTTCGGAACGGCCACAGCTTTCGGATACAGTGCGGCGTTGTCGCTGGCCGGCGCGGCGCTGGTTTTTCGCCTGCGCCCGGTTACAATGAACGGCGGGAAATAAATTTATGGACACAATCGCTTTGGAAAAAACTTTGCGCGAGACGCTCGCGAAATTCAATTCCGAGACCGGAACGATTCACGTTTTGGATTCGGAAAAACAGTTGCTGCATCTCACCGCGCAAATCGGGTTGCCGCCGCAAATGTTGGACATCGTCAAAACCATTCCCGTCGGCAAAGGCATCGCCGGACAAGTCGCCGCGGAAAATCGTCCGGTGACGATTTGCAATTTGCAGACGGACACCAGCGGCGTTGCCAAACCGGGCGCGAAACAAACTGGTGTCGGCGGCGCGGTTTGCGTTCCGATTCGCCAAAACGGCAAAATTGTGGGAACATTTGGCATCGGCACGCGGCGCGAGCATGAATACTCGGCGGCGGAAATCAACGCGTTGCAGGACATCGCCAATTCCATTGCCGGTTCGTTGAAAAGCTGAATCATTCGCCGCAAAAAAATTTATGGCCATTTCCATTGCGCCAACTGAAAAAGAAAAGCCGAAAGTCATGGTGCCGCCGGTCGAAAAACCGAAAGCACTTTCGACGGCGGACGTTTCCGCCGTGGCGCGCCAACTCATTGCCAACGTCGAAACGGTGATTGTCGGCAAACACGAGCAAGTCACGCTGGCCGTCGCCGTTTTGCTCGCCGAGGGACATCTATTGATTGAAGACGTTCCCGGCGTGGCAAAGACGATGCTCGCCCGCGCGCTCGCCGAAAGCGCCGGTTGCACGTTCAAACGCATCCAATGCACGCCCGATTTGCAGCCGTCCGACGTTCTCGGCGAACCGCATTTCAATGCGCAGACCGGACGCTCGGAATTTCATTTCGGCCCGCTCTTTTCGCAATTCGTGCTCGTGGACGAAATCAACCGCGCCAGCCCGCGCACGCAGGCGGCGTTGCTCGAAGCGATGGGCGAGGCGTCCGTCACCGAAGGCAACGTCACTTACCGTTTGCAAAAGCCGTTCATGGTCATCGCCACGCAAAATCCCGTCGAGCAGGAAGGCACATTCCTTTTGCCCGAAGCGCAAAAAGATCGCTTCCTGCTGCGGATGAATCTGGGCTACCCGGATTTGGATGACGAAAAGGCCATGGTCGTGCGCTTTCAATTGCGCCATCCGATTGAGACGATTCATTCCGTCACGACGCCGGACAAAATCACGAAATGTCAGGACGCCGTGCGCGAAGTGAACGTGCCGCCGTCCGTCAACGATTACATTTTGAAAATCGTCCGCGCCACGCGCGAACATCCGGCGCTGCTGCTCGGTTCCAGCCCGCGCGGTTCGCTCGGACTGTTCCGTGCCGCGCAAGCCATGAGCGCGATTGCAGGCAACGATTCTGTTTCTGCCGAAACCGTCAAAGCGCTCGCGCCAAAAGTTCTCGCGCACCGCCTCATCGTCCGCCGCGAAGAAAAATTCCGCGACACCAAAGTCGAAAACGTCGTCGCGGAAATTCTGGCGAAGATTCCAATGCCGGCGTGAAAGTGAACCATCCATGAGCGCGATGAACGATGAATTGTTGAAAGCGATTGAATTGGCTTTGGCTGGCGAATGGGACGCCGCGCACCATTTGGTTCAGCAATACGAAGACAACGCCACCGCCGCGTGGATTCACGCCGTGCTGCACAAAATCGAAGGCGATTTGAGCAACGTCCGCTATTGGTATCGCCGCGCCGACAAAATGGAACACGTCGAAGACGAACCGCGCGCGGAATTGGCTGCTATTCAGGCTGAATTAACCACGGATGAACACCGATGAATGCGGATTCAGTTCAACGCGAAAAATTTTGAAACGCAAATAGTTAATCCCAAAAATTCGTAGTCATTTCGTCGCTCTTCCATGATGGGGGATATGGTGTAGCAATTTTCAAATCGCCGCCATGAAATCCAGATTCATCCGTTTCAAATGGGCTGAACCAACTTTCTTGCCCATCCACCCAATTTTGAAAATTTTTAACAAATTCAATATTGTTGTTTTGTATTGCATCAAGAAGCGCCTTGTCCGCTTTTGCGGCGGGTTCATGACTAAAAGGGTCAGGAGCGTTCGCATTTTCGGCTTGCTTCATTAACTCTATCGCTGCCGATTTGTCACCTTTCATAAAAATCGCCGCCGATTTTATTCGTAAAGCTTTGCGCCGCCACCAGAGTTCCTTATCTGAATCCGTCAGCATTTTATCGCACATGGATTGGCACAAATCATAATCAGCGGCGGAAAAAGCAATGAGTGCGCCGTTTTCTCCAAGATAAAATTTGCTCGCAGTGCTGTCGGATTCAGCCAATGGCTGCGCAAGCGCCAGACGAACTGCTTCAATGGCCTGATTTGTCCAACCTTCGCGATAATAAAACAGAGCCAGACAAATAGAGTTTGGAAAATCTTTATGAAGATGAATCCAATCGCTAAATTCAGCAGCAGAATTTGTATTCCCCAAACGACATTGGATATGAGCATAAGTAAAACGGGGAAGCCAAGAATCCGGTTCTGCTTTTATCCAATCGGTGCAAGTCGCAGATGCTTCTGAAATTTGTCCAAACTTCAATTGCAACATTATTTTACTTCGATAGGCGCCGACTTTGCCATTTTCAATTGATTGGTTGAAATTTGCGCCAACTAATTTTTCCAAGTCAGCCGCCGTGTAATGTTGCGACGATGACAATTTCAATGTCATTAGAGGTATCTCCGGCGATTCTTCCCGTGCAAGTGATAGTTCCCAAACATTTGTCGCCGGAGTTGAGGCAGCTTCATTAAGTTTCAGTGCATACCCGAAGTGATAAAATCCGCCACCAAATTCAACCGAAGCAAAATTAGTTCTCACTTCACACCACGGATGCCCCAAATGCGATACTTCTGGAGGCAGCCATGCAAAGCTAAGAATTTCGGGAAATAAATTTTGGTCAGATTGACAATACGTCGCCAATCTCGTTGCCACAGGCTGGTAAATAGCTGGCTTTTGAAGTTTAGCCTCGGTGAATTTTATTCCAACCATTCCCACAAAAACTCCTATTACCATTAATCCAATAGGATTTAATATCAACACTGCAACGACGATGATTAACAGTATTATCCAAAATTTTTTCTTTGATTTCATCGTTCCAATTTTGGTTGCGCAGTAATCCGAGTGTGCGCTTGAAATCAATCCGCGTAATTCTCCATCCCCGCGCACGAGCAGACCGGATTGCGGTCGCCGAAGACGTTGTCCACGCGCGCGACATGCGGCCAGAATTTGTATTCGTGCAAATCTTTGGCGGGAAACGCGGCTTGTTCGCGGGTGTAGGGACGATTCCAATTTTCGACGGCGATTTGGTCGGCGGTGTGTGGGGCGTTTTTGAGCGGATTGTTTTTTGCGTCCACCGCGCCGTTTTCAATCGCGGTCATTTCGGCGTGGATGGAAATCATCGCGTCGCAGAAACGGTCGAGTTCATATTTGGATTCACTTTCGGTCGGTTCGACCATGAGTGTGCCGGCGACCGGCCACGAGAGCGTCGGCGCGTGAAAGCCGTAATCCATGAGCCGTTTGGCGACGTCTTCGGCGGTGGTTTTGTGGAAGGCGCGCAGGTCGAGAATACATTCGTGCGCGACGAGTCCGTGATTTTTGTAGAGCGTCGGAAAATAATTTTTGAGCCGCTTGGAAATGTAATTCGCGTTGAGGATGGCGAATTTCGTGGCTTTGGTCAGGCCGTCTGCGCCCATCATGGCGATATACATCCACGAAATCGGCAAAATGCTCGCGCTGCCCCACGGCGCGGCGCTGACGGCGCCGATGTGCTGCTTGTCGGAGCGCGACTCTGTGAGTCGCAGAGATTCGGATTGCTGCGGGTCGCAGACCCGCGCTCCAAGTCGCGACGTGAACACCGGATGGCTTGGCAGAAACGGAACGAGATGTTCCGCCACGCCGATCGGTCCGACGCCCGGCCCTCCGCCGCCGTGCGGAATGCAAAACGTCTTGTGCAGGTTGAGATGGCAAACGTCCGCGCCGATGAAGCCGGGCGAGGTGAGGCCGACTTGCGCGTTCATGTTTGCACCGTCCATATAGACTTGGCCGCCGTTCGCGTGGATGATTTCGCAAATCTCGCGGATGGTTTCCTCGAACACGCCGTGTGTGCTGGGATAAGTAATCATCAGTGCCGAGAGATTGGCCTTGTGCGTCTCGGCTTTCGCGCGCAGGTCGGCGACGTCAATGTTGCCATTTGAGTCGCACGCGACGGCGACGATTTTCATTCCGGCCATCGCCGCGCTCGCGGGATTTGTGCCATGCGCGGACGTGGGAATCAAACAGACATTGCGATGCGCTTCGCCGCGCGATTCGTGATAGGCGCGGATGACGAGGAGTCCGGCGTATTCGCCCTGCGAACCGGCGTTGGGCTGCAACGAAATTCCGGCGAAGCCGGTGATTTCCGCGAGCCAGTTTTCGAGATTTTGGAAAAGAATTTGATAGCCGCGCGCCTGCGACAACGGCGCGAACGGATGAATCTTCGCAAACTCCGGCCACGAGACGGGAAACATTTCGGCGGCGGCGTTCAATTTCATCGTGCAACTACCGAGCGGAATCATCGAAGCGGTGAGCGACAGGTCGCGGGATTCGAGCCGCTTGATGTAGCGGAGCATTTCGGTTTCGCTGTGATAACGATTGAAAACCGGATGCTGAAGAAATTCATTGGTGCGCTTCAAGTTCTTTGGGATTGAAGGAACACAAAGAATATCGTGAACAGGCGTGAGTTTTTTTCCGTTGCAAACGATTTCAATCAAGTCGTTCACATCTTTGAGCGAAGAGCTTTCATTCAAAGAAATGCCGATGTGTTTCGAGTCAATCTGGCGAAGGTTGATTTGAGATTTTTCGGCGAGTTTGTGAATGGCATTTGTATCCTCAACTTCAACAGTCAGTGTGTCAAAGAAGGTCTCGTTGATTTTGAAATCTCGTTGCAGCGCACTCGCCAGTAAATTTGTGAGATTATTAACGTGCTGGGCAATTTTCTTAAGACCTTCTGCGCCGTGATAACAGGCGTAGAGCGAGGCCATGTTTGCGAGCAGGGCTTGCGCGGTGCAGATGTTGCTCGTGGCTTTTTCGCGGCGGATGTGTTGTTCGCGCGTGCCGAGCGCGAGGCGCAACGCGGGTTTGCCGCGCGAATCTTTGGACACGCCGACGATACGTCCGGGCATCTGGCGTTTGAATTCGTCGCGCGTTGCAAAAAACGCTGCGTGCGGTCCGCCGTAGCCGAGCGGCACGCCAAATCGTTGCGCGCTACCAATCGCGATGTCCGCGCCAAATTCACCCGGCGGTTTGATGAGCGTGAGCGCGAGCAAATCCGTGGCGACGGTGAGCAATGCGCCGGCGGCGTGAACTTTTTCGGCAAGGCCAGAGTAATCGTGAATCGCGCCGAAGGTGTCGGGATATTGCACGAGCGCGCCGAAAACTTTGTCGGAAAATTCAAACGTCTCGTGGTTGCCGACGACGATTTCAATTTCCAAAGCCTGTGCGCGGCTGCGAACGACTTCGATGGTTTGCGGATGACAATTTTCGGAGACGAAGAAAGTATTGCGACCGTCTTTCAGCCGATGCGACATGGTCATGGCTTCGGCAGCAGCAGTGGCTTCGTCGAGAACGGAAGCGTTGGCGATGTCGAGCGCGGTGAGTTCGGCGACCATCGTTTGAAAATTCAGCAATGCTTCGAGACGGCCTTGCGAAATTTCGGCCTGGTAGGGCGTGTATTGCGTGAACCAGCCGGGATTTTCCAAAACATTGCGCTGAATCACCGGCGGCGTGATGGTGTCGTAATAACCTTGGCCGATGAATGAACGGAAAACTTTATTTTCGTTCGCAATTTTTTTTAATTCGGCGAGCGCGTCAAATTCACTTTTCGCGGGGGGCAGGTTCAAATTTTTATCGAGCCGGATGTTTTTGGGCACGGCGGCGTCCACGAGTTCGTCCACATTTTTGAAGCCGAGCAGGGTGAGCATTTCGGCGGATTCGACAAAATTTGGGCCAATGTGACGGCGGACAAATTGGTCGGGGTGTGACAGTAAATTTTCGGCAAAAGCCATTCGCAAAAATAGAATTTGCGGGCGCAAAAAGCGAGATGGATTTAACTTTGAAAAGTTAAATACCGAGAAATTTTGGAGACACAATAGGTTTGGTTGGCAAGTAAAAAACGCCACAACTAATGGTATTTTTTGCCCAAAATTTCTGCAAATAAACATTGTGACCGGACGCCAATTTTTTTACAATTTTTAGAACCTGCCGACGCGCGAAATTGCGGTCGGTTTGGCGCGATTTTTATGGCGAAAAATTCTGATTCGACGGAAGAAAAAGCGGCTTCAACCAATGAAAAAGTGAAGGGCAGTTACGGCTCGGCACAACTCGGCAAACTCGAAGGTCTCGAAGCCGTTCGCAAAAAGCCCGGCATGTATATCGGCGGCACAGATGAACGCGCGCTGCATCATTGCGTTTCGGAAGTTTTGGACAATTCCGTGGACGAACATCTCGCGGGGCATTGCGACAAAATCGAAGTGACGATCCACATGGACGGTTCGATTTCGATTCGCGACAACGGGCGTGGCATTCCGGTGGACATTCATCCGCAATATAAAATTCCCGGCGTCGAACTGGTTTTGACGACGCTTCATTCCGGTGGCAAATATGGTCAAGGCGGTTACAAATTTTCCGGCGGCACGCATGGCGTCGGTGCGAAATGCGTGAACGCGGTTTCGGAATGGTTTGAGGTCGAAGTCTCGCGCGACGGCGAAGTGCATGAAATGGAATTCGAGCGTGGCAAGACGACGAAAAAGTTGCACGTCATCGGCAAGACGAAAAGCACGGGCACGCTCATCACGTTCAAGCCCGACCCGGAAATTTTTCGCGAGACGACGGAGTTCAAGGCGGAAATCATTTCGCAACGTTTGCGCGAACTGGCGTTTTTGAATTCCGGCCTTGAAATCGTTTTTCGGGACGAACGGCAGGCGGATTCCAAGCCGGAAAGTTTTTATTACCGCGACGGCATCGAGCAATTTGTTAAGCAATTGAACAAAAACAAAGAGCCGTTGCATCCGAAGCCGATTGTGTTCAGCAAGCAGACGAAGGAAAAACTGGATGACAAGGAAATCGAAGTGCATGTCGAGGTCGTGATGCAATACAACGACAGTTACAACGACCAAGTGCTTTGTTACACGAACACGGTGCATAATCCCGACGGCGGCGCGCATTTGAGCGGCTTTCGCAGCGCGGTCACGCGCGCCATCAATCAATATGCGAAGTCGAACGAATTGTTGAAGGAAAAAGACCCGCAAATCACCGGCGATGACGTGCGCGAGGGTTTGACGGCGGTGATTTCCGTGAAGCACAGCGACCCGAAGTTTGAATCGCAGACGAAGGTGAAATTGCTCTCGCCGGAAGTCGAGCGCATCACCGGCTCAGTGACTTACGAAGGATTGATGGCGCATTTCGACGCGAATCCACCGATTGCGAAACGGATTATTGACAAGGCGCTGAACGCCGCGCGTGCGCGCGAAGCGGCGCGCAAGGCGCGCGAGGCCGTCCGCAAATCTGCGCTGACGGGCGGCGGTTTGCCGGGGAAACTGGCGGATTGTTCCGACCGCGATCCGGTGAATACGGAATTGTATATCGTCGAAGGTGATTCCGCTGGTGGCTCGGCGAAGCAAGGACGCGACCGGAAATTTCAGGCGATTCTGCCGATTCGCGGCAAATTGATTAACGTCGAAAAAGCGCGGCTCGACAAAGTTCTTCAGAACAACGAAATCCGCACGATGATCACAGCCATCGGCACGGGTATCGGCGACGGCGAGGGCGAAGGCGCGTTCGACATCGCCAAATTGCGTTATCATAAAATCATCATCATGACGGACGCGGACGTGGACGGTTCGCACATCCGCACGCTGCTGCTCACGTTTTTCTATCGCCAAATGCCGAAGCTCGTGAAAGACGGTTTTGTTTACATCGCGCAACCGCCGTTGTATTCCGTCACGCGCAAAAAGAAAACGGATTATGTGGACGACGACGCGCAGTTGAATCGCATTTTGCTTCAGAACGGCGTCGAGGAAGTAAAATTGAAAAATCTCGCGGACGGACGCGAACTCGCGCCGAAGCAATTGGAAGAAATTCTTTCGCTGCTCGAATCGCTCGACAAATACGCGACGTTCATCCGCCGACAGGGCGGCGATTTCGCGGATTACGTCGAGAAGCGCGGCAAGAAAGGGACGTTTCCGGTTTATCTCATCAAAGTGCGCGAGGGCAACGACGAGACGGTTCATTATTTTGAAGATTTGGACGACGTCCAGAAATTCAGGGATAAGAACACTGATTTGTTTCGTGGTGACACGGAGATTCGTGAAAAGTCCGACAAGCCGAAAAGTCAAACGCGCCGCGCCACCGAAGCCGATTTGCATCACGAAAGCAAAGCCATCGCGGATTTGCTCGGTAAACTTTCCAAGAAAGGTCTGGCCGTTGACCATTATGCGGCGCAGGACAAGCCGTTGTTTGAATTGATTGAGGGCGAAGGCGAGCGCGCGACGGTAACGCCGCTGTTTTCAATTCCAGAAATTTTGAGCGGCGTGAAATCCGTCGGCAAAAAAGGAATGCAGATTTATCGTTTCAAGGGTCTTGGCGAAATGGATGCGAAGGAACTTTTTGAAACGACGATGAATCCGTCCGCGCGCAAATTGCTCAAGATTGATTTGACCGACGCAGTCGAGGCCGAGGAAATGTTTTCCAAATTGATGGGCGAGGAAGTCGAGCCGCGCCGCCAGTTCATTGAAGACAATGCGTTGAACGTCAGGAATTTGGACGTTTGATTGAAAAAATTTAGAAAAAGATTTGACAGAGTAGTCACAAGTGACTACATTCGCGCATGAAGAAAGAAAAACCATTATACAGGCAGCATTTGCCGAAATTAAAAATGAAAGCTGAAACAACAGAGCCAATGGCATTGCGCGAAGCCGTTGCGTTGCCGGGAATCGGTTTAGCGATTCCTGTGCGCGCGGCGAAAGCCAAACTTTCGGCGTTGCTCGAAATGGTTGCGGGCGGAAAAGAAGTGACCATCACAAGCGATGGCGAACCGAAAGCAGTTTTGTCGCCGGTGGAAAAACGCAAAGAGCGAAAAGTGTTCACGGGCACGTGGGATCACTTGAAAAAAATGCCTCCATGGCGCGGCGGGCCGACGGCGGAAGAAATCATCCGCGAAGATCGCGATGGGCGCGGCTGGTAATCATGTATCTCGATTCCTGTATCATCGTCAAATTGCTGGTCGTTGAGCCGGACAGTGAATTTTTTATTCGTTCGCTGGAAGGTCAGCGGCTGGTCACGTCGGAACTGGCGCAAACAGAAGTTTTCTCGGCGTTGCTTGCGCGCGAGCGCGCCGGGAAAATTAATTCCGCTGACCGCCGCCTTGCGTGGAAGGAATTTCATGCGCGCATTGCGGATGACGAAATCAAGTTTGAGCCGTTGAATTCAACCGTGTTGCGGAAGGCGATTCATTGTTTGGAACATTGTCATCCGCCCGCGCCGTTGCGGACGCTGGATGCGATTCATCTGGCGACGGCGGATTTGTGCCAGGATTTTCCGCTAGTGACAACGGACGGACGGCTGGCGGACGCGGCGAGAAAAATGAAAATTGAAGTTTTTCCGCCGACAAAAAATTTTACAAACGATTAACAACCGATTTACAAAATGCCTGACGAGAATAAATCCAAAGAACCGAATGATTTACCGGTAAGCAACACGCCGTTATTTGCCGCGGGAGAAAAAATCGCGAAAATCAACGTCGCGGACGAAATTAAGAATTCGTTCCTCGACTATTCGATGTCCGTCATCATTTCGCGCGCGCTGCCGGACGTGCGCGACGGTTTGAAACCGTCGCAACGGCGTATTTTGTTCGCGATGCACGAGCTTTCGCTTTATCCCGGACGCAAACATTACAAGTGCGCGAAAATCTGCGGTGACACTTCAGGCAATTACCATCCGCACGGTGAAGCGGTGATTTATCCGACGCTCGTGCACATGGCGCAGCCGTGGGCGATGCGCGAACGGCTCGTGGATGGCAAAGGCAATTTCGGTTCCATCGAAGACGATCCGCCGGCGGCGATGCGTTATACCGAGGCGCGGCTGACGCATCTCGGCGCGGCGCTGATGGAAGACATGGACAAAGACACGGTGGATTTCGTGCCGAATTACGACGAGCGCATGACCGAGCCAACGGTTTTTCCGTCCGCGTTTCCGAATTTGCTTGTCAACGGCGGCACGGGCATCGCCGTCGGCATGGCCACGAACATGCCGCCGCATAATCTCGGCGAAGTGATTGACGGCATTTGCGCGCAGATTGACGACCCGAACATCACGGTCAAGCAATTGATGAAATTCATCAAAGGCCCGGATTTCCCGACGGGCGGAATGATTTGCGGCGTCGAGGGCATCAAAAGTTATTTCGAGACCGGCAAAGGCAGTGTGAAATTACGCGGACGCGTCGGCGTCGAGGAATTGAAGGGCAATCGCGAACAACTCGTCATCACGGAAATTCCGTTCAACGTAAATCGCGCCGCGCTCGAAGAAAAAATCGCCGAGCTGGTGAACGAAAAAATCATCACGGAAATCTCCGCGATGCGCAACGAGTCGGACGAAAACACGCGGCTCGTGATGGAACTCAAGCGCGACGGCAATCCGAAAGTTGTCATCGCGAATCTGCACAAGCACACGCAGCTTGAAGTTTCGTTCAGCGTCAATTCGCTCGCGATTGACCACGGCAAGCCGAAGACGCTCAACCTCAAGGAACTAATTCAATGCTACATCGAGCATCGCCGCGAAGTCATTTTGCGCCGCACGCGCTTTGAATTGAAGAAGGCCGAGGAACGCGCCGAGTTGCTTGAAGGCTATCTCGTCGCGCTGGCGAATCTGGACGAATTCATCGCCATCATCCGCAAATCCAAAAATCGCGAGGAAGCGCGCGTGAAATTGCTCGCGTTCGAGTGGACGCAGAAACAGGTCGAGCGCTGGGGAATTCTCATTCGCAACGAAGAGCGTTTGGAAAAAGGCCGCTACGCCTTGAGCGAACGGCAGGTGGACGCGATTCTCGATTTGCGCTTGTATCAATTGACCGCGCTGGAAATTGACAAGGTCGAGGCCGAATACAAGGAATTGCTCGAACGCATCAAAGATTTGCTCGACATTTTGGCGAAGGAATCGCGCGTGATGACCATCATCAAAAACGAATTAAAAGTCATCCGCGAAAAATACGCGACGCCGCGCAAGACGCAGATTGTGCCGGATGAAGGCGAAATCGCGATTGAAGATTTGATTGCGAACGAAGGCGTCATCATCACGCTCACGCATAACGGCCTCATCAAGCGCACGAATGTTTCCAGCTATCGCGCGCAGCGGCGCGGCGGCAAAGGCGTCATCGGCATGACGACGCGCGAGGCCGCGACCGACGAGGACAAAGATTTCATCGAGCATCTGTTTACGGCGAGCACGCACGATTATCTGATGTTCTTCACGAACACTGGACGCGTTTACGTTGAACGCGTGCATGAAATTCCCGACATGGGTCGAGCCGCGAAAGGCCGGAGCATCGCGAACATGCTTGAATTGAAAGCGGGCGAAAATGTTGCCGCACTAATTCGCGTTCTTTCAAAAACAGACGCCGACAAAAAAGACATCACATGGGAACAACCCGGCTATATTTTATTCGCCACGAAGCAAGGCACAGTGAAGAAAACCGCGCTCGCCGATTTTGCAAATGTCCGCAAAGGCGGCATCATTGCCATTGGCATTGATCAAGGTGACACGCTGATTGATGTGAAGCTCACGACGGGCAAGAGCGAAGTTGTTTTGATTACTCGCGACGGCATGAGCATCCGGTTCAATGAAGAAGACGCGCGCCCGATGGGTCGTCCCGCTGGCGGCGTGCGTGGCATCAATCTTTACAAAGGTGACGCGGTTGTGGCGCTGGCCATTGTCGTTCCTGATGCAAAATTGTTGGCCGCCGGTGAAAATGGCATCGGCAAGCGCACGGACTTCCAGGAATACCGGATTCAATCGCGCGGCGGCAAAGGCATCATTACGATGAAGACGACGGAGAAAACCGGCGCGGTCATCGGCGCGCTCACCGTGCGCGACAACGACGAAATCATGCTCATCACGTTCAAAGGTCAGATGGTGCGCATTTCCGTCAATGGAATCCGCGAAGCCGGCCGCAACACGCAAGGCGTCAAACTCATCAACCTCGATTCCGGCGACAAATTGCAGGCCATCGCGCCGGTCATCGGCGAAGATTCTCAGGATTCTGTTGACGGAGGAGAGTAAAAAAAGTAAATCTATACTAAAGGGCATAATCATTTAGAGACAACAATTGTTTTTAATCATGAACAGGAAAATCATTATCTTCATTGTCGCAGTTCTGATTTCAGCATTTTCAAAAATATCAGCGCAAACCAATTATACGATTGTCACAAACATCACGACGGTGACCATAACCAACACGGTGACGGTGACGAATGTTGTCGCTCCTGCGCCGACTCCGGTGGTGACCAACGCGCCGGCGAAATTTCCCTGGGTCAGCAGCATCTCTTTGGGTTTGACGTTGACGAAAGGCAACAGCGACACATTGTTGTTCACGGCCAAATTTCTGACTGACAAAAAAACTCCCATTAACGAATACAGCTTCGACGTGGACGGCGCTTACGGCGAGAACGATTCGGTGGAAAACGTGGAAACGCTCCACGGCACGGCTCAATGGAATCATCTGTTTTCCGACAGATTGTATGGCTATCTGCGCGCGGAAGGATTACATGATGGCATCGCGGACTTGGATTATCGCGTCACCGCCGGTCCCGGTATCGGCTATTATTTGATCAAGGAAAAGCAGACCACATTCTCAACGGAAGGCGGCGTAAGCTATATCTTTCAGCGGTTGGGCGGCGAAGACGATTCTTACGCGACATTGCGTCTGGCGGAAAAGTTTGAGCACAAATTCAACTATCACGGCGTGCGCTTTTGGGAAAGCGCCGAGTATTTGCCGGAAGTGGATAAATTTCAAAACTACCTCATCAACGGCGAAGTGGGCATCGAGTCGGCGCTTTCCAAAAACTTGAATTTGCAGGTCTATGTGGACGACAATTTCAACAGCGAACCGGCTGCCGGACGCAAGCGCAACGACATAAAACTCGTCAGCGCGGTTTCGTATAATTTTTGAGAGACGTGCGGTTCGAATTACGGCGAAAGCCGCTCGATTTTCCACGAGCCGTCCGGTTGCCGCGCGTAACTGAAACGGTCGTGCAAGCGGCTTGGACGCCCCTGCCAGAATTCAATCCGCTCCAGTTTCAAAACAAATCCGCCCCAATTCGGTGGCAGCGGAATTTCGTCCGGAAATCTTTTCTCCATTTCATTCCACTTGGTTTCCAACTCGGCGCGGTCTTTGACCACGTCGTTTTGGTTGGACGCCCACGCGGACAATTGGCTGCCACGCGGGCGTGAATGAAAATACGCTGCGGATTCCTCGCGCGAAATTTTTTCAACCCGACCGGCGACACAAACCTGCCGCTCCAATTCCGGCCAGAAAAACGTCAGCGCGGCGTTTGGATTTTCCGTCAATTCACGTCCCTTGCGGCTGTCGTGATTCGTGAAAAAGATAAAACCGCGCCCGTCAATCCCTTTGAGCAAAACCGTGCGCGTCGAAGGAATTCCGTTTTTGTCCACCGTTGCCAGCGTCATCGCGTTGACATCCGCCGGGCGGTGATTGCGAATCACGCGCCACAAATTGAACAGCGCGATGCCGATTTTCCGCCAACGGCTTTGGGAAACTTCGCCCGCCGCCTGCGCGAACCATTTTTGAAATTGCGCGATCGGATTGGCGTCCAAATCCGCGCGCCGCAAACTGCCGGAGGCATAATCCCGCCTGATGTCTGCAATGGGCATGACTGCGAAAAATTACAACGGCAGCGGATTTTCAGCGACTCCTTTTTATCCTGCATTTTCGAGCGGCGCGGCGGAGATTTCCAGCATCCGCTCAATCGGCAATCGCCCGCGCTGCAAAATGGCTTCCGGCAATTCGATGCGCGGCGCAAGATTTTTCATGCAATCGCGCACTTTTTCGAGCGTGTTCATTTTCATGAATTTGCATTCGCTGCAACGGCAATTGTCCGTCGGCGCGCGCAGCGCGTCAAAAACCGGGGCGCAAATGAATTCCTTGCCCGGACATTCCTTCTGCATCCGGTGAATGATTCCCGATTCCGTGACGATGATGAATTGTTTCGCCGGATTGTTTTTGCAGAACGTAATCATCTTTTCCGTCGAAGCCACCGTGTCCGCCAAATCGCGCACTTCGCGCAAACTTTCGGGATGAACGACCACTTTCGCGTCAGGGAATTGCGATTTCAATTTCAACAGATTGTCGCGTTGAAATTCGACGTGCGCGTAACAATTGCCTTTCCACAGCGTCATTTTGCGTCCCGTTTGCTCCATCACCCATTGACCGAGATTTTCATCCGGCACGAACAACAAATCTTTATCCTTCGGCGCGGCGTGGACGATTTTTTCCGCGTTGCCGCTCGTGACAATCACGTCACTCAACGCCTTCACCGCCGCGCTGCAATTGATGTAGGCAATCGTCCAGAAATTCGGATTCATTTTCTGCAACGCTTCCAATTTGGGCGCCGGACAACTTTCTTCGAGCGAACAACCGGCGTTGGCGTCCGGCAACACGACAATTTTGTTCGGGTTCAAGATTTTCGCCGTTTCCGCCATGAAATGCACGCCGCAGAACACGATGACGTCCGCGCTCGTTTTTGCGGCTTCCTGCGAAAGGCCGAGGGAATCGCCGACGTAATCCGCCACGTCCTGAATTTCCGGCACTTGATAATTGTGCGCGAGGATGACGGCGTTGAGTTGTTTTTTGAGCGTGTAAATTTCTTTGGCGAGCGGCTCAAACCGTTCGCGCGACATGGCCTTGCGAACTTTTAATGGTTCATTCAATTCAATGTCGGCAACGCCTGTCATGGTTTGAATTTAATGCTGCGAATCGGCGGCGTCAATGAAGGCAGATCAACTCAACCACAAAATACACGAACCACGCGAAAGGGTTTTGACACAAATTCCACGAATTATCACGAATCGGAAGCAGCAATTTGGAGTCTCGGATAAAATTCGTGTCAATTCGTGAAATTCGTGTCTCAATAAACCAAAACCAGCACCGTCGCGACCTGCGCCGATTTGACCGCGTCTGAAAACTTTTCATCCGCCGTGTTGGGCGATTTTAATTTCTTCGTTACGTCCGGCACGGATTCAAGAAAGCTCAAGAGAAAACTGCTTTTGACGGCGTAATTGACATTCTCCGGCAATGCCCCGCTCACCGCCAATGCCGTGGCCGCATCCAGCTTGGCCGACACGATGCCGATGACATTGCCGCGCCCGTCCACCAATGCGCCGCCGGAATTTCCCGGCTGCACCGGCACGCTCACCTGAAAATACCGTGCATCATTCGCCGCGCCGGACAGCGACGCGATTTCTCCCTTGGCCAATTTCGGCGCGAATCCTTGCAACGTCGGGTCGGGAAAACCCAGCGTGAACACTGTGTCGCCCAAACCCGCCGAACGGCTTGGCAAAATGGGCAGCGATGAAAATTTTCCTTCTGCTTTGAGCAATGTGATGTCATTGGCCGCGTCCGTTTGAACCACTTTGGCGTCAATTGTTCCGGCGCTGGTGAGCAAACGAACTTTGGTCGCATCTTTGACCACATGAAAATTGGAAATCAAATAGCCATCATCTGTGATGAAAAAGCCCGTGCCGGTGGCGTTTGGATCCAGCGAGCCTGAATTAGAATTTGAATCGGGCGTTTCTTTTTGCGGAATGAAGGCAGCTGCGAGTCTCTGTGCTTCTGCAATTTGATCCGGTGTCATACGCATTTCGACAATTGACAGATACTTTTTGGCATCTTCATTACCTTGAGCTGCGGCAAGGCTATACCATTTATATGCTTCAATATAGTTCTTGGGAACTCCATCGCCATCCTCGTAGCATAGCCCGATTTGGCCTTCTGCAAAAATGTCCCCTTGATTGGCGGCTTTGAGTTTCCACTTCGCAGCTTCAATGAAATCTTTGGGCACGCCATCACCAAAGTAATAACAAGTGCCAAGATTCCGTTGTGCTCCTGCATAACCTTGTTCAGCAGCTTTGCGAAACCAACTTACCGCTTCTCCAGAATTTTTGGACACTCCATGACTTTTGGCCAAATCATCATTGTCATAAATAACTCCAAGATTATATTCAGCAAGTGCATAACCTTGTTCAGCCGCTTTTTGCCACCATTTCATGGCCTTACCCATGTCTTTAACTACGCCGAGAAGACCTTCGTCATAGCATTGTCCAAGATTATATTGAGCTGTCGCATCTCCTTTTTCAGCTTTGGTTTTGATACTTTCGATTGAATTTGCGTCGCTCCATTGAGCATCCGCCCGAACGCCAGCACACAAAATGAGCATTAAAAGACCTACCACCCATTGAGTTGCTTTCATGCTGGGAGCATAATTGTTTTCAGTGAAGTGGCAAGCTGGACATCTTTATGAAATTTTCATCGGTTTATACCGATAGACTCCACTTCGACTCCCTCGTCCTTTTTCAATTTCTTCAATTTCAGGCGGATTCCGTTGTCGTAGCTTATTGATAACCTGGCCGACAATTCGACCTCGAATTGGAGTTGGTTCTTTCCCGGTTTCCGTCTGAAGCTTCCTCAGAATATCGTAAATCCTGAAATTTTTTTGTGTTTTTCTGATCAAGTCCTCCACAATATCAGAAACGGTTCGCCTAGGACGATTCATTGCAGTCCACGCAGCGAGTTGTTCAACCCTCGCTTGTCTATTTTCGTCAAATCTTGATAAAAGCTGATTTACCGCTGCGATATCCGCTTCGTAACCACTTTGTATATATGCCTTTAATTTTTCCAAATCTTCTCTTTTCATTTAGCACAGCCTAGCACAAATATGGTATTCATCAAGCGTAATTTAGCATAAATTATTGTTCGCGCCGTCCATCCCAAAATGATTTTCTTTTTTGCGGGATTGTGTTAGCGCAAAGCCATGTCGGAACGCATTTCTACGGATGTTTGCAACGCGTAGCCGGTCATTTGCGTCAATTGTAAAATAATTTAACCAAGGACTTCGCGCATGGCGCTGAACAGATTTTTCCCGGTTTCCTGATTCACCGGCTTTTTGTCTGCTTCCGTTTCAATCAATTCCGCCGGCAATTCCTTCAAAAAGCGCGACGGATGGCACGGCATCAATTGACCGTATTTTTTCCGGCTCGCGCAATGGCTGATGGCCAGCGATTGCATCGCGCGCGTGACGGCGACGTAAAACAGCCGCCGTTCCTCGTCCAGCGTGCCTTCGGCGGCGGAGCGCGAATGCGGCAGCAATCCGTCCTCCAGCCCGACGATGAACACGCGCGGAAATTCCAATCCCTTGCAACTGTGCATCGTGATGAGCGTCACGGCGTCGCCCTTGTTTTCTTCTTCGTCTTCGCGCTCGGAATCCAGCGTGATGTCTTCGAGAAAACTTTCCAGCCGCGCAAAGGGAAGTTTTCCAATTGGAGAGTTTCCATCCAGCGTCGCGGTCAAATCGCGGAGATTGCGGATGCGTGCTTCGGCAGCTTCCGCGTCTTTTTCCTGGCGGCGCAATTCGTTGAAATACCCGGTTTCATCCAAAAATTTATTCGCCCACAATTGCAAAACATTCGGTTCACGCGCCAGATTTTCGTCGCGCAATCGCGCCTGTGTTCGTTCGACCAATTCCACAAACGCGGCGATGCTTTGCTGCGTGTTCTTTTGGAACGTCGCGGCCACGACGGGATTTTTCATCGCGGCGAACACGGAACATTTCCGTTCCTGACTCGCGGCGAGCAGGCGTTCCATCGTCACGTCGCTCAAGCCGCGCGCGGGCGTGTTGGCGATGCGGAGCAGGCTGATGTCGTCGTGCGGATTTAGAAAAGTTTTGAGATAGGCTAGAAAATCGCGGACTTCGCGCCGGTCAAAAAAACTTTGCCCGCCAATCAAATGATAACGCACGCCGGACTGCCGTAGCGCGGTTTCAATCGGGCGTGATTGCTGATTCGTGCGAAACAAAATCGCGTTGTCCGACCACGGCACGCGCCGCGCCAGCCGCGCAAATTCGATTTGCCCGACGACTTCGCGCGCTTCGTCGTCCTCATTCGCGCACACGCGCACGGAAATTTTCGCGCCCGAACCTTTCTCCGACCACAATTGTTTCGCGCGGCGGCGCAGATTATTTTTGATGAGCACATTGGCGGCGTTCAAAATCGTCGTCGTCGAGCGATAATTTTGTTCGAGCTTGACGATTTTCACTTCGGGAAAAAATTTTTCGAGGTCGAGCAGATTGGCGATTTCCGCGCCGCGCCAGCCGTAAATGCTCTGGTCATCGTCGCCCACCACACACAGATTGCGGTGATTGAGCGCGAGCGCGTGGACGAGTTGAAATTGCGCGGCGTTCGTGTCCTGATATTCGTCCACCATGACGTAACGATATTGCGCGCGGCAACTTTCCAGCACGTCGGGGAATTCATTGAACAGCCGCAACGTCAGCAAAATCAAATCGTCGAAATCCACCGCGTTGCACGCGCGCAAAGCGGATTCGTAACGCGCGCGGATATGCTCGGCCAGCGCGCGCACGCTTTCATCCGCAAAAACCGCCGCGCGTTCGCCGCCATTTTTGAATTTGCTCAATAACGCGAGAATCGCCGCCGGATCGGTTTTCTCGCCTTTTGCGGAAATGCCGCTCAAGATTTTTTTCACCGCCGCGAGCTGTTCCGACTCGTCGTAAATCACGAAATTGCGTTTGTAGCCAAGTCGCTCGATGTGCCGCCGCAAAATGCGGACGCAGAGCGAATGAAACGTGCAAATCGTCGGACGTTTTGGCGGCTCGAAATTTTGCTTCTGAAATTTCGCGTTCGGCAACAGTTTGTTCACGCGTTCCCGCATTTCGCGCGCGGCCTTGTTCGTGAACGTGACGGCCAGAATGTTTTCCGGCGCGACGCCTTTGGCCATCAAATGCGCGATGCGGAACGTGATGACGCGCGTCTTGCCCGTGCCCGCGCCCGCGAGAATCAGCACCGGGCCGTTGACGGTTTCAACGGCCTCGCGCTGCTGCGGATTGAGCGAATTCAAATTTGACACGGGCGGCGGAGTTTAATTTTTCAAATGTGCAATGCAAGCCCGACCGCAAAAATTGTGGAATGATGGCGTTGACATAAATTTCCTTCTCCCCGCCCAAGCGGGGAGAAGGCTAGGATGAGGGGTTCTTCATTTTTTAATCAAATCAAACTCCTCACCCCAGCCCTCTCCTCGTTTGGCGAGGAGAGGGAGAAAATTTGCGCGTTTAACGTCATGGACATAATTCCATAAAATTATTCACCCGCGACCAATCGACGTTCTTCCGGCGAAAGAATTTTCCATTTGCCCGGCGGCAAATCGCCGAGCCGGAAATTTCCGACACGCACGCGAAGCAATCGCAACGTCGGATGGCCGATGGCCGCCGTCATTTTGCGGACTTGCCGATTTTTACCTTCAATCAATTCCAAACCAATCCAGCAATCGGGAACATTTTTGCGAAAACGAATCGGCGGATTGCGCGGAGGAATTTTTGGCTGCGGCTCTAAAATCCACGCGCGGCATGGCAACGTCTTTCGGCCTTGAATCAAAACTCCTTTTTCCAATTTTTTCAAACTTTCCGGCGACGGAATTTTTTCCACTTGCACCCAATACTCGCGCTCGTGCGTATTTTTTGGATGCAACAATTTCTGATTCCATTCCGGTTCGTCGCTCAAAAGCAGCAAACCTTCCGAATCTGCGTCCAATCGTCCAATCGGATAAACATTTTTCGGAAAACCAAATTCCGCGAGCGTCCAATTCTTCGAGCCGTCGCCCGTGAATTGCGACAGCACGCCGAATGGTTTGTGAAATGCAATGAGCACGCGCAAAATCTTAACCGCAAAGAACGCAAAGGACGCAAAGAAAAATTTTCTTGTCTTGGCGTCTTGGTGTCTTGGCGGTTTAATGTCCGGGTGATTCGCAACATCATTTTCGACTGGTCGGGCACGCTCGTGGACGATTTGCCCGCCGTTTTGAAAGCGTCGAATTTTGTTCTGACGCAGGCCGGCAAACCGGAAATGTCGCTCGCACAATTTCGCGCGGAATTTTCCCTGCCGTTCACGAAATTTTACGACCGGCACACGCCGCACGTCCCGATGCCGCAGCTCGAAGAATGGTTTCACACGGAATTTCGCCGCGCGCAAACCTCCGTTGTCGAACTGCCGCACGCGCGCGAGTTTCTGCAATTCTGCCGCGCGCACAAAATCCGCGCGTTTCTGTTGAGCACCGTTCACGCCGACCATTTCAAGGTGCAATGCGGCGTCACCGGCTTCGATATTTTTCTCGAAAAACCTTACACGGACGTTTGGGACAAACGAAAAAAAATCCACGAGATTTTGCGCGAGAATCATTTGCAGCCGGACGAGACGCTGTTCATCGGCGACATGGAGCACGACATCGAGACCGCGCGGCACGGCGGCATCCATTCCTGCGCCGTGCTCACCGGCTACAACACGCTGGAGCAATTGCGCGCCGCCCAGCCGGATTTGATTGTCGAGCATCTTTCCGAGTTGCGCGCCATATTGGAACAAAATGAATTTCAACTCCAACGGTGGGGCGAGCGTCCTCGCGAGCCGAAACTGAAAAACGATGGTCGCTCGCAAATAGCGGCTCGCGAGGACGCTCGCCCCACCAAATTTCAGATTCCAATTTCCACAGTCGGCGCGCTGATTTTCAATTCCAAAAATGAAGCACTGCTGATTCGCACGCACAAATGGTCGGACAAGTGGGGCATTCCCGGCGGAAAAATCAAATTCGGCGAAACATCTGAAGCCGCGCTGCGCCGCGAAATTTTGGAAGAAACTGCGCTGAAAATTCGCGACATCCAATTTGTGCTCGTGCAGGATTGCATCCGCTCAAAGGAATTTTATCGCGACGCGCATTTTGTTTTGCTGAATTACGTTTGTCGTTGCGCCGCGAAAAATCCGCGCGTGAAATTGAACGACGAAGGCCGCGAATTTCAATGGGTGAAATTGAATGACGCGAAGAAATTGAAATTGAACAAGCCGACGAAAATTTTGATTGAGGCGGTGAAAAAGCTGCGCAAAGCGAAGTGATATACGAACAAAATCAACTTAAACTAGCAGCCGAATAAAACTTTATGGACAATAAAAGTATTTGCGCCGAATGGTTTTCCGCAAATTATGCCTTGCTCAATCTCACCTCATTTGTTTGAGTTTGATATATGAACGGCTAGTCGCATATTAACAGTTAGGCATCGTATGACCATCAGGCCGAATTACGTCATGTTAGCTGCGAAAACATTCGCAGGAGCTTTCGCTTTCGCTGTGATTTCATGCGTCATTCAATATTTCCAAGGCAAAGGTTTTCACATTATCGAAGTTCTATGGATAGGAGCATTTATGGGAGGGGTCATCGGGATTTTTGTCGCGGTGTTTACCCCACGCGAAATCACTTGGAATGATGAGGGCATTAAGATTCGGACTTTATTTCGTGGTTCTGGAGATTTTAGGTGGAGTCAACTCAAAGCATGGAGCCCGAACGGTCGAGGCACATTTTTGATCAAGTTCGAGGGCAGGATGACATTCCAGATTGCTCCTGCCGGATTTCGGTCGGAGGATTGGGATGTTTTCCGGTCATTCTTTCAGCAGCGTTTTCCGGATGAGGAGGCGTTGTTCAGCTTTGGACGTCCAATTCGCTTTGGAAGGAAAGACGATGCCTAACACAGCGCTGAAGTCAACGCCGATTGCGCCTTGTTGAGTTTCTGGATTGTTAGGCGACATCAATTTCTTATCGCATGAGCAAAATTTCCATCGTTGACCTCGAAGTTTTTTACCACGTCGGCGTGCCGGACGAGGAACGGCTGAAGGCGCAGCGGCTGTTGCTGACCGTCGAGATGAATCTGAATTTTTCCGAATCTACCCGCAGCGACAACATCGTTCACACAATTGATTATTTTTCCGTCAGCCAGCTTTTGCTGAATTTCGGGCAGGGGCGCAGTTGGAAGTTGATTGAAACGCTCACCGCCGAAATCGCCGACATGATTTTGTTTGAGTTCAAGCCGGAAAGCGTCACGGTCGAAATCAAAAAATTTCCGATTCCTGAAGCGCGCTATGTTTCCGTCAGTTTGACGAAGAAATGGAGTTGAATTTCTGCCCGTCCGCCGTTTGCAATTTCCAGCCGGATTTGGCCGCGACAATTTTCACCGCGCCGGAATGGCGCGTGTAAATGACCGGAATTTTCGTCTGCGCCAATCGCTCCTTCAATTCACGGCTTGCGCGACGTGTCGCGGGAAATTCGGAGTCGGCAATCACAATAATTTTTGGTTGAATCGCTTCAATTAAGGCGTTTGAAAGTGGTTCGTCTTCATTTGGCAATCCGGCAACGACGATGTCCGCGCGCAAATCATTGGTTTGCGAAAGCAATCCGTTTTGACCGGCGCGGCTTAAATCGGACAGCAACAGAATTTTCACGCTGGAAAAATTGCCGAGCATTACGAGCGGCTGGCCATCGGCGCGCGGCAAATTATTTGTCGTCGGCCAAAGGATTTTCCAATTTCCAATTTCGTCGCCGTAATTCAAAGTTCGGTGACGATTTGATTTTTCAAATTCGGAAACGATTTGATTGTAATTGCCGGAGCGGAAATGAACCGGGCTGGTCCATAATCCGCCAATGCCAAAAAGTTCATCGAGCAAAATCGCGCCGCCGCAGTTTTTCAAATCGCCTTCGGTCAAAACAAGTCGCGGAATTTGATTCACGCCTTGCGCGCGGAGAAAATTTTTGAGCGTGAAATTGACGGCGTTTTCGTTTCCGCAATCAATCAACCAGTCATTTTTGTGTCCAGCGGCGTCAACAAAAACAGAATGACCACCGTTGAGCGGCAAAACGGTGATTTCGGTTTGGCCACGCGCATTTTCCCAGCGAACAAAATAAATCGCGGCGATGAAAATTAAAATTGCGGCGAAAATAATTTTTCGCGGCAGCGTTTTCAAAATGCCGCTGAACGCGACAATCAAAATGGCGTAATAAATTCCAATCGAAATCCATGATGGCGCGGGAACGTAAAAATAGCTGCCGGGGATTTTGGTGAATTCGGCGCTGACCCATTGCATCGCGGCCATGAAAAACCACGCGGCTTGATTGAATAATTCGGTCGTGAACGGAAACCAGTTTCCGCAGATGAGCGCGCCGAGGTTGGCCATGAGCGCGAACGTGCCGAGCGGCACGGCAATCAAATTGGCGATGGGCGAAATCGGGCTGAACAAATGGAAATAGAGCGCGCTCAATGGAATTGAGCCGAGCCACGCGGCGAGCGAGAGCGAGAAATAGCGCGCGAGAATTCTGGCGGTGGAAATGAATGCGCGGCGGGATTGGGAAATCAATTCGTCCGGCAGAAGCGGGTCGTGTTTCAAAAGTCCGTCGGTGAAATGATTCAGTTTCGGCAGCAGCAATCCAATGACGAGCATGACGGAAAATGAAAGTTGAAAACTGGCTTGAAAAAGTTGGCGCGGTTCAGCGAGTAAAATGAGAAATGCGGCGGCGGCGAGGGAATTCAGCAAATCACCCGGACGTTTCAACGCCCAGCCGCCGAGCACAATCGTCATCATCACGGACGCACGGACGGCGGACGATTCCCAGCCGGTCGCGGCGGTGTAAAACCAAATGGCGGGAATGGCAATCGCGCCGCACCACGCGCGCGACAATTGCAACACGCGCAGGAGCGTAACCATCATGCCGGACAACAAGGCAATTCTTAAACCGTCAATCGCAAACAAGTGCATGGTTCCGGCGCGTAGAAACGGGTCGCCGATGTCACCGGTGAACGCGGTGCGCCAGCCGAGCGTCATCGCCCAGAGCAAGCGCAGCGTGTCGTCTTCGGGCAAACCCAATGCGAGCATGCGTTTTGACCAATCCAGGAACTGGTCGGTGAGTGGCGGCGTTTTCAAAACGGGTTCGCGCAATTGCCAGTCGTTTGTCGAAGCGGTTTTAAGCTGGTAGAAAATGCCGCGCGTGGCGAAATAAGTTCGAGCGTCGAAAAGTCCGTCGGCCAAAGGCGGCGGCTGCTGGGAAATCACGCCGGAAATTTCGACGGACTGGCCGTCGAAAAAATCAGCGGGCAGCGGAGCCGGAATGGAAACCAGAATTTCGCCGCGCGCGGGCAGCCAGTTTTTTTCCAGTCGGATTTCACTGACTTGAACTTGAGTCGCTGAACGCTCGGAAGTTTCGCCGCGGCGTTCGGTGATTTTGATTTGCGGCGTGCGTGTCAGGATGCCGCGCACCGAAGCGATTTTCGTTTCGTCGCCGATTAAATTCCGCAAATCGTTCGGAGAAAGGATTGCCGTGTGAAAAACCAGATTGGTCCAACCGGCTGACATGAGCAAAACGCAGAGCAGATGCGGGCGAAATTTTTCGAGCAAAACCGCGAGCGCCAGCATCAAAAATGAGACCGAGAAAAGCGCGGCGAGCGGCGGCGTGAAAAAATTGCCAAGAAAAAGTCCGGCGGCATAACACGAAACGACGGCGGCAAGCGGACGTTTCATAATTCACCATCGTTTTTGCCAGCGGCCAATGCTCCAAATCGCAAGCAAAGCAGCAGCTCCGCCCAACGTGTCAATGACCACATCGTGAATGCTAGCCGTGCGCGTGGGGACGAAAATTTGATGGAATTCATCGCTGCCCGCGTAAAGAAAAACGGTCAGCAAAACCCAGCCGGCCTGCGGCCAGTTCCACGGGCGCAGATCATTTTTCACCGGACGGCGGAACGCGCGCCAAAGCAGCGCCGCGAGGATGGCGTATTCGGTCGTGTGCGCGCATTTGCGGGCGATAAAGACGAGCAGATGAACGGTGTCGTCGGAAATTTTTGGAAAAAGCCAATGGAGCAGCGGCGCAAGCAGTTCCGACGAATGATTGAACGAACGGGTGTCGCTTGACGCGAGAAAAATTACCGTCATCCAAATCAAAACCGGCAGCCAGTATTTCAAAAAAACGCGGAATTTAGGCACAACCAATGAAAACGAATCCGCCGCCAACCGGCAATCAGAATGTGTTTGCGTTTGCAAATCGTGCGCGCATTTGGCACAGAAAAGCCGCCCAATGAAAAAATGGATTTTATTTTGTGCGATGTTTGCGTTGACGGCGATTGAATCGCCCGCGCAAACGAATTTGATTGCGCGCATTCATTTTGCCGGCGCGAATGCGCTCGCGTTCACCAATTTCTTTTGTTCCGCCGAGGCCGAGGCGTTGAAAAGTCAGACGCTCGACAAGCTGGCGCGCGCGCCGTATCGCCTTTTGCAGAAGCGGACGCCGCCGGGTTCAACGGACGAAGCCGCGCAATGGCGTCCATTGCTGGACGATTTGGCGCAAGCGGAATGGTTTTTGGAAATCAACGACACGACCGGCGGTTCGCCGGAATTTGCGCTGGCGATCCGGCTGGATAAAAATCGCGCGGAACTCTGGAGCAAAAATCTTTCGACCGTTTTGGAAGCGTGGACGAAAATTCCGGCTGGAAAAATTCGCGGCGGCTGGCAATTGAAAAAGCACGAGCCGCCAAATCTGTTCCGCTTTGTCCGCGCGGACGATTGGGTCGTCATCGGGCTTGGGCAGGATGCTTTGTCTTTGAGTGATGATTTGGCCCGGCTGGCGCGCAAAGGAAAAAATTTCACGCGCGCCGATGAAAACGGCTGGTTGAGCCTGAATTTGAATCTGTTGCGTCTCTCTCGCTGGATTCCGTTTGCTGACCAGCCGAACCTGCCCGAAATCCGTTTGCAGGTTTTTCCGAAAGATGGCGGTTTGCATTGCCTCGGCAAATTTGTTTTTCCGCGCCCGCTCGATTTGCGACCGGAACCGTGGAAGATTCCGACCAATGTTTTGCACGAACCATTTGTGAGTTTGACGGCGTTGCGCGGCTTCCAATCATTTCTGCAAAAGCAAAATGATTTGGATGAATATCGCCGATTGATGCCCAATCAAATGTTCATCTGGGCGCTGGACGGAATTCCGTTCCAGACTTACGTCGCCGCGCCGTATGAAAATGCGACGGACGTCCTCGTTGAATTGAACGACAAATTGACCAATCGTTTTGCGGCGGTGTTGGACGCGAATTCGCCCGGCTCAATTCAATTGGCGACAAATCATGCGGAAATCAATTGGCGCGGGTTGCCATTTGTGACTCCATTTGTGCAGGCGGAGCAGGAGCCGGCGGGACAATTTTTATTTGCCGGCGTTTTTCCGAACTCTCCGGCTGGAGACCCATTGCCGGCGCAGTTGTTTTCAGCATTGAATCAGACGAATCTCGTTTTTTATCACTGGGAAATCACGGCGCAACGGTTTCCGCAGGTTCTGAATTTGAGCCAACTGGCGTTGATGTTGTCCGGTCATCCGCAATTGGACGGCAAATCGCTTGCGGCCAAATGGTTGTTTCAAATTGCGCCAAAACTTGGTAACACCGTCACGACCGTCACGCAAACCGCGCCCGATGAATTGACTTTGACACGCCGCGCGCCGGTCGGTTTGACGGCGGCGGAATTGATCGCGCTGGCGCATTGGTTGGAAGCGACGAATTTTCCGCTCGGCGCGTTTCAATTGCCGCCGTTGCTCCCGAAATGATTTCGTGCGACCCTGATTTATGCTCAAACTTGGAATCAATATTGATCACGTTGCGACGTTGCGCGAAGCGCGTTATCGCGAGCGCGGATTCGGCGAGCCGAGTCCCGTTGAGATCGCGCGCATTTGCGAGGCGGCGGGCGCGCATGGCATCACCGCGCACTTGCGGGAAGACCGGCGGCACATTCAAGACCGCGACGTTTGGGAGTTGCGCGAAAAGATCGAAACACGATTGAATCTGGAAATGGCCAACGCGCCGGAAATCATTTCCATCGCGTTGGAATTACGGCCGGAAATCGTGTGCATTGTTCCCGAACGACGATTGGAAGTGACGACCGAAGGCGGATTGGACGTGGTCGCTGCCGAAAAAGCGCTGACCGAAACGCGCATGAAAATGAACGACGCGGGAATTGAAGTGAGTCTGTTCATCGCGCCGGATGAAAAACAGATTGAAGCTAGCGCGCGCACCGGCAGCCAATTCATCGAATTGCACACCGGACAGTTCGCCGAAAGTTTTGGCGACAAACAAAAATATGAATTGGAATTGCAACGCCTGATTGACGGCGCAAAATTGGCGAATCAACTCGGATTGAAAGTGAACGCCGGGCACGGATTGAATCGCGAAAATCTGCCAACGCTTTTTTGCGTGCCGCATCTGATTGAACTCAACATCGGCCACAATATCGTGAGCCGCGCGGTTTATGTCGGCATGGATACCGCCGTCAAGGAAATGCTGGCGGTCATGAAAGATTATCGCGCATGATTCTCGGCACCGGCATTGACATCATCGAAGTGGAGCGCATCCGCGCGTCGCTGGAAAAATTCGGCGAACGGTTCGGACAGCGGATTTTACTACCGGACGAGATGGCGTATTGCCTGTCGCACAAAGACCCGACGCCGTTTGTCGCGGCGCGGTTCGCGGCGAAGGAGGCGATTTCCAAGGCGTTCGGCACCGGCATCTGCACGCAACTTGGCTGGCAGGACATGGAAATCCGCAAGAAAGAATCCGGCGAGCCGTTCATAATGCTGCACGGCAAGGGGAAAAAATTATTTGAAGCGCGTGGCGCGAAAAAATTGCACGTCAGTTTGAGTCACACGGTGAATTACGCGATGGCCACGGCGATTTTGGAAGGGTGATTGTAAGAGGGTTCAAGGCCGCAAATCAGCGTTGGCTCCAGCTACGCGCGTTGAGTTGGGCGCGGACTTCACTGGCTTTGGCACGGGTGATTGGATATGCCAGAATGATGAGAAAGCCAAGAATGAATCCGATCGGCTGGCTCAAGAGCAGCGCTTTCAGCCAGAAGGTGATAGTTTCCACTTTTTGAATCGCCACATGAGAATCAAATCCCGAGGCCGTCAGCAAAAATCCTTGTAGCAGCATGGCAACGCCCTCGCAATTTTGTCACAAGTAACAAAAATCGCACCGTAGAATGCCTGACGCTGATGTTCATGAATATCATCATCGTGATAATTTTTACCAATTGCTCTCAAATGAATTCAAATGACCGCTTGATTAGTCTTAAATCATAACTTTCAAGAATTACTGCGTCGTTATCTTTTTTGGTATCTTAGTTAATTCTTTTCCGCATCATCAGAAAATTAAAATCCATCCGGGCAGTCACTTCCGCTAAATCAGGGCATGAGTTTTTGTGAAAATTCATTTTCACCGCTTGCCAATCGTTTCATTCACCGGCAAATTTTGAAAAACGAAATCAAATTGAAAAGGGGAGCATGAGCAACGAAGCAAAACTTGAATTGGACGGAAAGATTTTTACTTTGCCGACAGTCACGGGCACGGAAGGCGAAAAGGCGGTGGACGTGTCGTCGCTGCGCGCGACGACGGGCTACATCACGCTGGACGACGGCTACGGCAACACGGGTTCGTGTGCGAGCAAAATCACGTTCATTGACGGGGACAAGGGCATTCTGCGTTATCGCGGCATCGCGATTGAAGAACTGGCGGAGAAGTCCAATTTCATCGAGACGGCGTATTTGATTATTTACGGTTCGTTGCCGAATCGCGAACAATTGAAAACTTTTTCGGATCAACTTGCCGAGCATCAATTTTTGCACGAGGACATGAAGTATCATTTCGAGGGATTTCCCGCTGGCGGTCATCCGATGGCGATTCTTTCAGCGATGATCAACGCGGCGAGTTGTTTCGACGAAAAAATCATGCGCTGGCAATGGGGCAAGACGAAGGAATTTGACAGTGTTGTCGCCAAATTGATTTCGCAGGTGCGGACGATTGCGGCGTATTCGTATCGCAAATCGCACGGCTTGCCGCTGATTTATCCGAAGAAATCCTACAACTACACGCAAAATTTTCTGCACATGCTGTTTTCGTCACCGTATGAGGATTATGAATTAAAGCCGGAAGTGGTGAAGGCGCTGGATTTAATTTTCCTGTTGCATGCGGATCACGAGCAGAATTGTTCGACTTCAACGGTGCGCATGGTGGCGTCGTCACAGGCGAATCTGTTTGCGAGTTGTTCGGCGGGCGTTTGCGCATTGTGGGGACCGTTGCACGGTGGCGCGAATCAGGCGGTGATCGAGATGCTCGAGGAGATTCATCGCGAAGGCGACGACGGTTCAAAATTCATCGCGGCGGCGAAAGATAAAACCAGCGGGCGAAAGCTCATGGGTTTTGGCCATCGCGTTTACAAAAATTACGATCCGCGCGCAAAAATCATCAAGAAAGCGTGCGACGAAGTGTTGTCCCAGTTACATATCAGTGACCCGTTGTTGGACATCGCCAAACATTTGGAAGCGGCGGCGTTGAAAGACCCGTATTTCGTCGAACGCAAGCTGTATCCGAACGTGGATTTTTACAGTGGCATCATCATGCGCGCAATTGGGTTGCCGATGGAAATGTTTCCGGTGATATTTGCGATTGGCCGCATGCCCGGCTGGATTGCAAATTACAAGGAAATCATGGAGGAACCGAAGAGTCGCATTTATCGTCCGCGACAGATTTATGTCGGGCGCACTTTGAATCCTTATATTCCGCTGGCCGAACGCAAATAATTTTTCTTTTAAGGGCTTGCTGCCGTGTAATTTGACAGTCGAACGGGGCATGAATTTTGCTGTGTTTGACCGGATTTATCGTGAAAAAAATTCTGGTCATAGACGACGAGGAGTGGTTGCGCGAAATGATTCAACTGGCGCTCAAGCAACGGGGTTACGATG
Organism: Verrucomicrobiia bacterium; assembly: GCA_035545995.1. GTDB lineage: Bacteria > Verrucomicrobiota > Verrucomicrobiia > Limisphaerales > UBA11358 > UBA11358. The sequence continues at coordinate 1,437 of DASZXH010000002.1, read as the reverse complement.
TGGTGGAAGCGGCCAACGGCGCGGAAGGCATCGAAAAAGCGCGCAAGGAATTGCCCGATCTTATTCTGTGCGACATCAACATGGAAAAAGTAGACGGCTATCTCACGTTATCCTCGCTCCGCAGTGAATCGCCAACGGCGGCGATTCCGTTCATCCTGATGACCGGATTAGCCAACAACGACGGCATGAGGCACGGCATGGAACTCGGCGCGGATGATTATCTACCCAAGCCGTTCACCACCGAGGCGCTTTACGCAGCGGTGGAGGCGCGGTTGAAAAAAGCCCAGACGCTTCGCGACGAAGCCGAGCGCAAACTGGCCAGCCTGCGCGACAATATCAGTTTGATGATGCCGCATGAATTGCGCACGCCGCTCAACGGCATCATTTCCAATGCCGAATTGCTGGCGACTTCCGGTGGAACGCTCAAGCCGGGCGAAATCACGGAAATGGGACAGGAAATTTTCAAATCCAGCCAGCGCCTGCAACGGCTCATCGAAAATTTTTTGATTTACGCGCAGCTTGAATTGATCGCCACCGACACGAAAAGTGTGAACGCGCTGCGCACCGGCCAGACCGATCATCCCGGTTCACTCGTGAAAATTCTCGCCACCGCGCAGTCGGAGCAGACGGGCCGTTCAAATGATTTAATAATTGAAACCGCGGAAGTATATCTGCCAATGCTGGAGGAGTATTTCAGCCGTGTCGTGAATGAATTGGTCCACAACGCTTTCAAATTTTCCGAATCGGGTTCGCCGGTGCACGTTACGCTGACGGAAACGCTGGTCAATGTGATCTTTTCTGTAAGCGACCGCGGCTGTGGGTTCACCACCGAACAAATCAAGCGCGTTGGCGCTTATGTGCAATTCGAGCGCAAGTTGCAGGATCAGCAGGGTTTGGGGCTGGGGCTGACCATCGCCAAACGGCTGGTTGAATTGCACGGCGGCACGCTGACCATCGAAGGCGAAAAAGGTTCAGGCACGACCGTCACGGTGCAATTGCCAAAAGTCAGGACAGAAAAAACTCCCGCAAACTGGCAATGATAACCGCCGTCGGAAATTTACAGCGGCACTCGCGCGTAAAGAAAATCCAAACCGCGTTCGGCCAGTTTCGCCAGCAGGAAAATCAAGGCAATTCCCACAACCGGCGCGAAATCAATTTTGCCTGTGCGCAAGGGAATTCCTTTCAACGGCTGCAATAATTTTTGCGCGAGCGTATTGATATAATCCCAAATTGGATTTTTCCCGAAATAAATATAATTGTTCAACAATTGCAGCGCGAGCAGCAGGACGGCGGGAGTTTCCCAGACGAGATAACTGGCCAGTCCGATGAGCAGTGATTGCTCAATACGCCGCCACGGCGAAACCGAGGCGGGAATGATTTGCAACCAGTCGAACAACCAGCTTGCGACCCACCACGCGATGGCCGAACAGACAAATG
>DASZXH010000001.1:0-18562 GCA_035545995.1 Verrucomicrobiia bacterium | reverse complement strand
AGATACCGTACTCCACGGTCCATGCAAAACGAGCAAGGTGAGCACGCCGGAGACAGTTCGCCGCTCATGTAAAATCCGGAATAACTCCAGAGCTAAATGAGGAGGTTCCATCATCGCCGAGAGAGGAGATGTGCCTTGACGGGAAACGTTCCGAAAGAGCTGGCAATCAATCTGGCCGCATACCGAACGGCGAGTGCAGTCGCCGAATTCGCCGTTTACCGCTTGCACCCAGATGAGGAATATATCTTCCCGAAGTACTATCGCGCCGGTGAACGCCTGCTCGATCTGGCCTGCGGCATGGGCAGAACCACCCTCATCCTGCACGAAATGGGACTTGAGGTGAAGGGAGTCGATCAGTCACCCGTTTTTATCGAGACGGCGCAACGCCGCTTCCCTTATCTCAGCTTCGAGATCGGCAGCTACGACCACATTGAGGAGCCCGACGAATCATTCGACCATGTTCTGATTTCCTTCAATGGGATTGATTACGCTTTTCCGCTCACACAACGAATGACAGCTCTCCGCGAATCCATTCGCGTTCTCAAACCCGGCGGCACCCTCATCTACTCTTCGCACAACCTGAAGTCGCTGCACTGGTTTTCGCCCTATTACCGCGATCAGCTGCGCTGGAAGCTGGCCAACTGCCACAAAGCCTTCAAGGATTGGGACTACATCGTTGAAGCAGGCGTTTACACCTTCTATGGCTCCAGAGAATGTGTGATACGGCAGGCTGAAGAACTGGGCCTGAAGCTCCTTGAGTCAAGGGGATTTGCCAGATTCAGCTCGCAGAGTATCGACGAATACTTTTCTCCCTACATTCTTTACGTTCTGAAGAAGCCTGCAAGGTAGATTTGCCTCAGATGATTCGAGTCTCTGTCATCATTCCGACCTTCAATCGGCGGCGCGTTCTCGAACGCACGGAGGCCGGCGCGACCCATGTAGCAATTCACGACTTGGTAGCGCGTCAGATCAATCGGATGGTCGGTGGTCAGTTGCGAATACACCAAATCGCTCGTCTTGCCGAAATTTTTGAGCGCCTTGTAGCCGCCGTTGTTGACCGGCTGCTTTTGCTTGATGATGTCGGCTTCAATCGTCACGCCCAAATGATTCGCCTGTCCTGTCAAATCGGCGGACAAATGATAATCCTTGTCCTGTTTGAATGCGGGATTGCGCAAATAACACCACAACACTGTCGCCAATCCGAGTTCGTGCGCGCGCTGAAACGCTTTACTCGTTTCGATGATTTGATGATGACATTCGGGCGAACCGAAATAAATCGTCGCGCCAACGGCAACCGCGCCCATATTCCACGCCTGCTCGACGCGCGCGAAATAAATTTGGTCGAAATTGTTCGGATACGTGAGCAATTCGTTGTGGTTCAATTTCACGAGGAACGGAATTTTGTGGGCGTATTGGCGCGCGACTGCGCCGAGCACGCCGAGCGTGGAGGCGACGGCATTGCAACCGCCTTCAATCGCCAGCTTCACGATGTTTTCGGGGTCGAAGTATTCCGGGTTCGGCGCAAAACTCGCGCCGGCGGAATGTTCAACGCCTTGGTCAACGGGCAAAATGGATAAATAGCCCGTGCCGCCCAATCGTCCATGATTGAAAATAGTTTGTAGGCTGCGAAGCGTCTGTGGATTGCGGTCGGTCGCGGCGTAAACGCGGTCCACAAAGTCCGGTCCGGGCAGATGCAATTTTTCGCGCAGGATGGTTTTAGATTGATGGTCGAGAAGATTTTTGGAGCTATCGCCCAATAATTTTTCAATTTCCGTGTTCATGATTTTTGTAAGTTCAAACTTGCGGCGTGGCAAGTCAAGTTTTCCTAAGCGGTCAAAAGTCCGATTGAGTTGAAACCTGAGCGGAATCTCTTTCGTCTGGGAAAGAGACGTATGTTGCAGGCGCTTCCAGAGAAGCAGTGGAATTTGGAGACAACGGCGCATTTGCTGAATCGCATGGGGTTTGGCGGAACGCCGGCAGAAATCCAAAAGTTGGCCGACCTCGGCCCGGAGCAGGCGATTTCTTCCTTGCTGGATTACGAAAAGATTCCCGACAACACGCCCGCTCCCGTTTGGGCGCAGCCTGATCCGGCGCGAATGCGGCAGCAGCGCGACATCAATCAGCACGGCACACCGGAAGAAAAAAAACAATTTCAGCAGGAGGAAAACAAACTGCAAAATCAGCGCATCATTGAATTACGCGGCTGGTGGCTCAATCGCATGGCCAAAGGGCCGCGACCATTTCAGGAAAAAATGGTTTTGTTCTGGCACGGTCACTTCGCAACGAGTTTTGAGAAAGTGCGCGATGCTTATTTTATGTGGCGGCAGAATGAATTGTTCCGCCGCCTCGCCACCGACAATTGGCTGTATTTGCTCACGGAAGCGGGCAAAGACCCGGCGATGCTCATTTGGCTCGACCAGGCGCAAAGCCGCAAGGAGCATCCGAATGAAAATTACGCGCGCGAGGTCATGGAATTATTTTCGCTCGGCGAAGGGCATTACACGGAAAAGGACGTGACCGAAGGCGCGCGCGCATTGACGGGCTGGTCGCTTGACCGTTTGGACCAAAAATACGTTTATCGTCCGCTGTTTCACGACCGTGGCGAAAAAACTTTTCTCGGCAGAACCGGAGAATTGAACGGCGACGACATGATGGAGCAAATCGTCGCGCAACCGCAGGCGGCGAAATTCATCACGGCGAAGCTCTGGAATTTCTTCGCCGGTCAAGTGCCGGATGAAAATTTGAACGACGCGCTGGCGGCGGTTTTTCGCGAGAACGGAAACAATTTCAAGCCGTTTTTACGCGTGATGTTCCGCAGCGAGGAATTTTATGCCGACAGCGTCGTTCGCAATCAGGTCAAAAGTCCGGTGCAATGGCTCGTGGGCAGCGCGCGTTTGCTCGAATGCGATTTGCCGCCGGCGGTCGTGAGTTGGGGTGTCACGCGCGGTCTGGGACAGGATTTGTTCGCGCCGCCAAACGTCAAGGGTTGGGACGGCGGCATCACGTGGATTACCACCAACACGCTGCTGGCGCGTTACAATGACGCGGCCACCATCGTGCAGGGAACGACGCAGCAACTGGGCGCGGACGATTTTGCGCGCAAACCCGGCGGTCAAGGCGGGGAAAAAATTGAAAAAGCGTTGCGGCGAATCCACATCGGCGGAGTGGACGTGAAAAAAATTCTGACCGTCCGCGAACTTGCCGACAAGGATTTGCTGGTGTCTTCGCTGGAACGCCGGTTATTACAATCGGAATTGACCGGCGAACAGGAGAAAACTTTGTATGATTTTCTGGCCGCGCACGATAAGTTGACCAATGAGGACATCCGTTCCGCCATCCGGCTCATCATGTCCACGCCGGATTACCAAATTGCATGAGGTATTTATGAAAAATGAAATCACACTCCAAACCCGCCGCGAATTTTTGCGGACCACCGTGCTCGGCAGCGCGCTGTCGTGGACGGTTCCCGCATTTCTGGCGAACACGTTTGCCGCGTTGCAGAGCCGGGCGGCGGATTCCGCCACGCAAATCGTCACTGGCAAGGACGACACCATTCTGGTCGTGCTGCAAATGGCCGGCGGCAACGACGGCATCAATACCGTCGTGCCTTACGCCAGCGATTTTTATCACAAGGCGCGCCCGCGCATCGGCCTGAAGGCCGGCGACATTTTGAAATTGAACGGCGAAATCGGTTTGCACGGCGCGATGACCGGATTCAAGGAACTTTACGATTCGGGCAATCTGGCCGTCGTTCAAGGCGTCGGTTATCCAAACCCGAACCGCTCGCATTTTCGCTCGACAGAAATCTGGCAGACGGCGAGCGACGAGGACAAAATTGAAAAATACGGCTGGATTGGCCGCTATTTCGACAGTTGCTGTTCCGGCGCTGACCCGGCGGTTGGCGTCACGATTGGCAGCCAGTTGCCGGAAGCATTTTTTGCCAAAACGCCCAAAGGCATTTGCTTCAACAATCCGCAAAATTATCGTTTCATGGCCAACGGCGCGACGGAACAATCCTACAAAAAATTGAACGAAGCGGAAATGTCCGGCGTCGCGCCCGACGCGCCAGCGGATGAAAATTCCGGCGGCAGCATCGGGATGCTCGCGGCGGGAATGCCAATGCAGGGCGGCAAAGCGGTGGATTTTATCGAACGCACCGCGCTGGACGCACAACAAAGCTCTGACGAAGTCCGCGCCATCGCCGCACGCGTGCAAAATCAGACGGTTTATCCGGCGTCGCAACTCGGCAATTCGCTCAAGCTCGTCGCCAAACTCATCGGTGGCGGATTGCCCACACGGATTTATTACGTTTCACAGGGTGGCTACGACACGCACACCAATCAAATCGCCACGCAGAACCGTTTGCTCAAAGATTTGGGCGACTCGACGAAGGCGTTCGTGGACGATTTGAAGGCGCAGAACAACATGCAGCGCGTGCTCGTGATGACGTTCAGCGAATTTGGCCGTCGCGTCGCAGAAAATGCGAACGGCGGAACCGATCACGGCGCGGCGGCGCCGATGTTCATCGTCGGCAACAAAGTGAAAGCCGGATTGCTCGGACGTTATCCAAGTCTTGCGCCGCAGGATTTGTTCGAGGGCGACATCAAATACAACGTGGATTTTCGTAATGTGTATGCGAGCGTTTTGGAGAATTGGTTGAAAACCAAAAGCGCGCCAATTTTGGGAAGACAATTTGAGCCGCTTTCATTGGTGTAGGAACAGTAACAGCTTAAAAATTCAAGACAAAGCCGTCGGCATTGATTTTCAAACGAGTGGCATTTCTTCGGGAGTGTGTATTTAACGCAAGCAGGGATGCTTTTTACGTTGAACTCTCTTAAAATTTGCACGGAAAATTTATCCTGTAGCGACTCCTAAAATCCGTTGACAGCAGTAGTTGAAATGCTACGGTTTCTAAATGAATATCAGGCTGCAAAAATTTCCTTTAATCTTAATTATTGTATTTCTTTGCATTGCTACATTTGCAGCAGACAAAATCGAAGGTGCATTTGGAATGAAACTCGGAGATACTTTCGATCCAAGTTCGGCGATCAGAATTTTAGAAGGGAAAGACGGAATTCCTAGTTATCAATTCAACACCACCAACGCATTCCGTTCATTCAAAAATTATTTTGTGATGGTGACGCCAAAAACGCATCAAATTTATAGCATTTGGGCAGTGGGGAAAATAGGTGATTTGCAAGCAGGAAAGGAAGAACAGGCGAAAGTCATGGAACTACTTAGAAAACAATTTGGAAATGATGAAGCACCTACCGATATGGAAATCCATCAGGGCAATCGTCTTGTTGCGACAAAATTAGTAGGAAATGTAGATGTCACAATCGCAATTTTATATACTGACTCAGACTTGAAAGCACTTGCAGATAAGGAAAGATTAACGGCGAAGTGAAAATTTTTGCAATGAAAACTCCCATTGCAATTTAATCAATGGGATGTCACTAATTTCCCCGTCTCGACGCCTATAAAGGGGGCAGTCCCGCATGGTCTTGACTCGAATGTGTGGGCTTAAATTGTTTGAGTTCGCGGCGGCGCGGTGCTTTTGCGCTCGACCAATTCGGCGGGCAGACGTTTTGATTGAACGGGCTGGCCGTGAATTAAATTCATCATCATTTCCACCGCCGCATTTCCCAGCCGGAATTTGGGCTGGCGAATGGTCGTCATCGGCACGCGAAAATGTTCGGTCGTCAAGACGTTGCCGAAGCCGACGATGGAAATGTCTTCGGGAATTTTTAAGCCTTGCGCGAGCAAGGTTTCCGCGCAGCCGATGGCGACAAGGTCGTTGACGGCTTGAACGGCGGTGGCATCGCAGGATTCATTCAACATTTGCAGCGCGGCCTTGGTGCCGTCTTCAATGGTGTTGCCGGCCTGAAAAACCAGTTTGTCATCCACGTCCAGATTGGCTTCGCGCAGCGCGCGGCGATAGCCCTCAAAGCGTTCGTGCGCCCACGGCGCGGTCGGTGAGCCGGTAAGATAGGCGATTCGCCGATGTCCCAATTTCAACAAATGTTGCGTGGCGCTTTCGCTGGCGAGCAATTCCTCGGTTTCAACACTTGGAAAATTTCTGCAAAAGAGCGCGGGCGGTCCGAGCAAAACGGTCGGAGTTTTGCGCGTAACGATTTCGCGGTAAATGCGCGCTTCAGATTCAAAACGATAAACCGGCGAAATAAAAAGCCCGTCCACGCGCCGCGAGAGCAACCGGCGGATGCAATTTTCCTCGCGTTCAATTTTGTTCAGCGAATGCGTGAGGATGAGATTGTAACCGAGTTCGTGCGCGCGTTCTTCAATGGCGAAAACGATGCGGGCAAAAACCGGGTCGGTGCTGGAAGGGATCACCAGACCGAACAATTTCGTTGTTTTGGTGCGAAGTCCCTGCGCGGTCGAATCCGGCACGTAGCCCATTTGTTGCGCGAGCGCTTTGATGCGCGCTTTGGTGGCCGCCGAAACGTCCGGCGCGTCGCGTAACGCCTTGGAAATGGTCATTACGGAAACACCGGCGTGCCGGGCAATGTCTTTGAGGCGAACCATATTTACAGGGCCGCGCCGCGCCAATGCAATTTGCGGCGCAACGCCTCCAAAAATGAACTGTCGGCAAAATACATCAGGCGGACGGTGCGGCGGCTGCGGCGGATTTTCACCGTGTCGTTCGCGTTGAGTTCGGCGACCATCTGGCCGTCCACACTCAAAATTGTTTGGGATAAGGCGTTGACGGCTTTGACGCGAATGGTCGAGGCCAGCGGCAAAATGATGGGGCGATTTGACAGCGCGTGTGGACAAATCGGCGTCAGCGCGAAAACTTCGGCGGTCGGAAAAATAATCGCGCCGCCCGCGGAAAGCGAATACGCCGTTGAGCCGGTCGGCGAACTGACAATCAAACCGTCGCAACGATAGCGCGTGATCAATTCATTGTTCGCGGTTACGTCGAGCGCGATGAGCCGCGAAATCGCGCCGCGACTGATGACGATGTCATTCAACGCCGTTTTGCGGATTGATTTTCCGTTGCAACGTCCGCTGACTTCGATGAGCGCGCGGGATTCATATTTGAATTCACCACGCCAAATTAATTCCAATGCCTTTATCAATTTGTTGGAAGGCACGGCGGTGAGAAAGCCGAGGCCACCGATATTGATGCCGAGCATCGGCGTGGTGGAACCGGCGATTTCGCGCGCGACGCGCAACATCGTGCCGTCACCGCCAAAGACGAGCAGCAAATCGGTTTGGCGGGCCAGTGCCGCCAAATCATCGTTCACAAAAGCCTTGCATCCGGCGCGCGCAATGAGTCGCGTCGCCTTGCGAATGATTTCATCGCAACCGGGCTTTTCGGGATTGCCGACAAGTCCGATGCGTTTGATTTTGTCAGCCGTTTTTTTCAATCAACGCCAAAAATTCTTTATTGCCGGCGGGGCCGAGCAGGGGAGATTCAACCACATTGCGCCAGCAAAGGCCAGTCTGTGCCGAAACAAATTCACGGAGTTCCCACAACACACGCTCATGCACCGCCGCGTCGCTGATGACGCCACGACCTTTGTCAGCTTCGGCTTTGCCCGCCTCAAATTGCGGTTTGATGAGCGCGACAATTTTGCCATTCACTTTCAACAAGGCAACCGCCGTCGGCAAAATTTTTTTCAACGAAATGAATGAACAATCAATGACAACCAAATCCACCGGCGCAAATGGTTGGGGCATCTGCTCAATCTTCAAATGACGCGCGTTGGTTCTTTCCATGATGACGACGCGTTTGTCTTTACGCAATTTCCACGCAAGCTGGCCTTGTCCGACATCCACCGCGAAAACTTTGGCCGCGCCGTTTTGCAGCAGGCAATCAGTGAAACCGCCGGTGGACGCGCCAAGGTCAATCGCCGTCAATCCGTTCACATTGAGTTGAAATTCTTTAAGCGCGTGCTCGAGCTTGTAACCGCCGCGACTGACATATTTTTCGGCGGCATCCAAAGTCAATTCATCGGCGGGAGCAACGGTGTCGCTGGCTTTGCGCGCGGTTTGGGAATTGACGCGGACCTGGCCGGCGAGAATCAGTCGTTTGGCGCGTTCGCGACTTTCGCAGAGGCCGCGTTCAACCAGCGCTTGGTCGAGGCGAATCATTTTGCTGGCAAAGCTCTAGCAAAAATCCGCCAGCGTCACAAGTGATTGCCGGTGAGATAAACCCGATTTTGAACTTCGCGGAAGCTGTGAAGAAACAGCGTGTTGTCGGCAACAGATTTTTCGATCAGTTGTTTGAGCAAAAACATTTCGGAACTGTTGATGACGGCGTGAACGCTGTGTTTGAACGCTTCCATCGGCGTGAAGGTTTGAAATGAATTGCCCAGCAAAATCACGGTCGCATGGCGGCGCTGGCTGGCGGCCATATTTTGCAGCGCCTGAAGTGTGAGGTTTTCTTCGAGCGTATTTGCGCCGAAAAGTTCCTCGACGATGACGACTTGATAATGAAACTGGCTGAAGCGCACAAGGAAATCCGAATGTGTCGCGGCGGTGTGAACTTTATAGCCGAGTTCAACCAGCGCGTTTTTGGCGATTTCCAGCCACTCCGGCGTGGAGAAGGCGAGCAACGCCGGCTTGTCGTCGGCGCTGATGAAATCGAATGTTTCGGTCATAAAATTATTTCAGTTTGAGCGTGCTGGCAACCGGCGACGCGCCCGAGTGATTACTATTCTTCATCCGCAATGTGCTTAAATTGGTCGTGCGTTCGCCCCGCGATTTCTTGATGTTGTCCATGCCGCGAGAAACGACACCGCGTTTGGTGCAATAAAGTTGCGCCGTTTCTTCCGTGATGAGGCCGCGCTCATAAGCTTCAAGGCAGGCATTGTCAAACGTGCGCCAGCCGAAAGTGTGGCTGGCCTCGATAATGTCGTAAAATGTCTTGCCTTCGCTTTCGCCGACGCGAACCGCTTCCTCAGTGCGAAGATTATGCCCCATGATTTCAATCAACGCATGACGCCCGCCGCCCACTTTGGGCGCGAGCCGCTGGCTCACAATCCAGCGCAAAGAATCCGCCAAACGAATTCGGATTTGCTCCTGTTCGTCAGATTCAAACATGCCCAAAATGCGGTTGACGGTTTCACCGGCGTTAATCGTGTGCAATGTGCTTAAAACCAGGTGGCCGGTTTCCGCCGCGCTCAAGGCAATTTTCACCGTTTCGCGATCGCGCATTTCGCCGACGAGAATGATTTTCGGCGCCTGCCGCAACGCGGCGCGCAGTCCGTTGGCAAATGAATCGAAATCCACACCCAATTCACGTTGATTGAACGTCGCTTTGATGTGCGGATGAACATATTCGACCGGGTCTTCCAACGTGACGATGTGAACGGGTTTGACCTGATTGATTTCGTTGAGAATCGCTGCCAGCGTCGTGGATTTGCCGGAGCCGGTTGAGCCGGTGACCAGCACCAGTCCCGTTTTCTCTTTGGCAACTTCCTTAAAAATTTCCGGCATCTTCAATTTTTCCAGACTCGGAATCAACGTGTTCAGCTGCCGGCAAACGATTGAATAATTGCCGCGTTGCGAAAAAATGTTCACGCGAAAACGCGCCTTTTCGGAAAGAGCATAGGCCGTGTCGCACGATCCTTGACGCAGCAATTGTTCGATGTGCTGATAATTGTCGCCGATAAGATTGAGTGCAATGACTTCTGTTTGATAGGGCGTGAGCCTGCCGATGGGTGGATCGAGAATGACCGGCTTGAGTTCGCCGTAGGATTCAACCTGCGGCGGACGATCCGTGGTGAAAAGCACGTCAGAGACTTCCGGTTGGGAAGCCAGCATCGTGGCCAAAATGTTGTCCAATTCGGGTCGGCGCATAATCAGGCGTCTTCGTCTTCAGGCGGGCTGACAAGAAACGAACGGAATTTTTTCCGGTCCAGCGCCTTTTCGTAAGCGGCTTCCGGCGAAATGCGCTTCATCCGCAAATGTTCCATGATGTGATCGTCCAGCGGTTGATTGCCGATTTTTTTGCCGACCTGAATCATGCCCGGAATTTGATGCGTTTTGCCTTCGCGGACGAGGTTGGCCACCGCCGTGGTGAACACTAGAATTTCAAATGCCGCCAGCCGGCCTTTTTTATCAATTCGTTTGAACAAGGTTTGTGCGACAATCCCCTTGAGCGATTCGGACAAAGTCTGGCGAATTTTGTTTTGCTGGTCGGCGGGAAAAACGTCAATGATACGGTCAACCGTTTTCGCGGCGCTTTGCGTGTGCAACGTGCCAAACACCAAGTGACCCGTGCTTGCCGCCGTCAGCGCCAACTCAATCGTTTCCAAATCGCGCATTTCACCGACGAGGATGATGTCCGGGTCTTCACGTAACGCGCCGCGCAGACCTGACGAGAAAGATTTTGTGTGCAAACCGACTTCGCGATGCGTGACCAGACAGCCTTTGCTTTCATGCACAAATTCAATCGGGTCTTCCAAAGTGATGATATGGTCTTTGCGATTTTTGTTCGCATAATCCACCATCGCGGCCAGCGTCGTGGATTTGCCCGAACCAGTCGGCCCGGTCACAACCACCAATCCGCGATTGAGCGACGCGAATTTTTTCAGAACAGGCGGCAGCGGCGCGTCAAACTTGTCGAAATCTTCAAATGAAAGCACACGGCTGGGAATCTGACGGAACACCGCGCCGATGCCATTCTTTTGATTCAGGAAATTAACACGGAAGCGCGAGATGTTTGGGATTTCATAACCGAAATCCACGTCGCCTATTTCCTCAAATTGTTTGATTTTGTAATCCGGCGCGATTTCGTAAAGCATCGCCTTGAGCGCGTCATTTTCGAGCGGCGGATAATCCACACGCTGCATTTCGCCGTTGATGCGCAGAATCGGCGGGTTGCCTGTGGACATATGCAAGTCGGACGCCCTCTGTTCAAACATCAAGTTGAAAAACGCATCAATTTTTGCCATAATTTTATCTTCTTCGCGTGGATGTTAGCTAGAGTTGCGCCAAAATAAGCCATGACCAAGTTATTTGAACTCATTCGCGCCGAAGTTGTCCGGCGCGGCGTTCTGCCTTTCGCCCGTTTCATGGAACTGGCGCTTTACTGTCCCGAATATGGATATTACGAAACGAAAAAAGACAATCCCGGACGGCGCGGCGATTTCTACACCAGCGTTAGCGTCGGAAATTTATTCGGCGAACTGCTCGCGTTCCAATTCGCCGAATGGCTGGAAACATTGGCCGCGAGCCATCAACCATCAACCGTCAGCATTTGCGAAGCCGGCGCTCACGACGGTCAATTGGCGAAAGATGTTTTAGATTGGTTACGAATCAAAAAACCGCAACTGTTCGAGCAAATCAATTATTACATTCTCGAACCTTCTCCGCGCCGAACAGAATGGCAACGCGAAAACTTGAAAGATTTTCCAAACGTCCGTTGGATTTCTGATTTCAACGCTCCAACACTTCAACACTTCAACGGAATTATTTTTAGCAATGAACTGCTCGACGCGTTTCCGATTCACCGTTTTGGTTGGGACGCCAAAGAGAAAAAATGGTTCGAGTGGGGCGTCGCGTTCGACGGTGAAAAATTTGTCTGGGAACGCCTATCTAACTCCCTCGTCCCGCAAAACGGGGAAAAGGCAGGGGTGAGGGGCGCGCTTGTGGATTCTCCATTTTCTATTCTCCATCTTCCATCTGCGCTTTTGGAAGCGCTGCCTGACAATTACACTATCGAAATTTCTCCCGCCGCCGAAGATTGGTGGCGCAACGCGGCGGGTATTTTGCAATCCGGCAAATTGCTGACGTTCGATTATGGTTTTACTGCCGACGAACAATTTTCCCCCGCGCGAACCAGCGGCACGCTGCGCGCGTATTTTCGCCACCACCATGTGGACGATATTTTGGCTAATGTCGGTGAGCAGGATTTAACAGCGCACGTGAATTTTTCAGCGATTCAAAAAATTGGCGAGACTGCTGGTTTGAAAACCGAAATCTTTTACAGCCAGCCAAAATTCCTGACGCAGATTTTGGAAAAAACTCTGAAAGCCAAAAATTTTGGTGAATGGAATTCTGCGCGTGCGCGTCAATTTCAAACGCTCACGCATCCCGAACATTTGGGTCGCGCCTTCAAAGTCTTGATTCAATCGCGCTGAAGTTCGTAATTCAAAATGGAAAGGCAATAAATCGCTGCTGTTTCCACGCGCAACGTGAGATTGCCAAGAGAAATGGGATGTGCGCCGGAATTTTCAATCGCGCGTAATTCGTCCAGAGTGAAATCGCCTTCTGGCCCAATCCAAACGGCGGCGTTTTTTGGCAGTTGTCCGTTGTTTTTTTCAAACTTGTGAAAAACTTCACGCGGATGCCGACGTTCTTTCTGCAATGAACCAACGAGCGACAGGTCAAAAGGCTCTTTGCGCGCCAGAAATTTTTCAATCGTTACCGGCGTTTCGATTTCCGGCAACCACGCCGCGCCGCATTGTTTGATGGCTTCAATCGCCACCTGCCGCCATTTCTCGCGTTTGGATTCCGCGCTCTCATTGTCCAATTGCGTCACGACGCGTTCGGTTAACAACGGCACGATTCGTCGCGCGCCGAGTTCGACGGATTTTTGAATGATGCTCTCGATGATTTTCCCTTTCGGAATCGCCACGAGCAATGTGATGGAACAGGGCAGAGCGGGAACGGGAATTTTTTTCGTCACGCGCAGGGAAATGGAATCGCGTGTGATTTTTTCCACTTCGCAAAAAAATTCATTGCCCGCGCCGTCGAGCACTACGATTTCATCGCCGCACTTCAATCGCAAAACGTGGAGCGCGTGATGCGCTTCGCGCCCGTCAAGCCGGATTGCATTTCCATTGCAATTTTCAGGCGGCAAATAAAAGCGGTGCATGGCTCACTTGAAAAATTTCTTCGCCTTCTCGAAAAAACTTTGCGAGAGCGGCATTTCTTTGCCGTCCAGCAATGCGGCGAATTCGTGCAGTTTTGCCTTTTGTTCCGAAGTCAGGCGTGTCGGCACTTCGACTTGCACGCGCGCATGTAAATCGCCGTGGCCGTAGCCTTGCAGATTTTTCACGCCCTTGCCTTTGAGCTGGAACGTGGAGTGCGATTGCGTGCCGGCGGGAATTTTAATCGTCGCCTTGCCGTTGAGCGTCGGCACTTCGATTTCCGCGCCGAGAGCGGCTTGGATAAAACTGACGGGAATTTCGCACAGCAAATCATCGCCGTCGCGCTGAAAAATTTCGTGTGCCTTGACGCGCAGAACAACATAAAGGTCGCCGTTCGGCCCACCACGAAAACCGGCTTCACCATTGCCGGAGGAACGCAGGCGCGAACCAGAATCCACGCCCGGCGGAATCTTCAATTTTATTTTTGAAGTGCGCTCGCGTTTACCGTCGCCGTGACAAGCTTTGCACGGTTTTTCGAGAATTTGTCCCGCGCCTTTGCAATGCGGACACGTCTGCGCGATGCTGAAAATGCCGCGTGACATCAAGACTTGTCCGCGTCCGCCACACGTTGCGCACGTTTTCAATTTTGAACCGACTTCCGCGCCGGAGCTGTTGCACGTTTCACATTTATCCAATTTCGTGACGGAAATTTCTTTTTCGCAGCCGAGCGCGGCTTCTTCGAGCGTGATTTCCAAATCGTAACGCAAATCATCGCCGCGCTGCGGTTGAGACGGGTCGTTTTGTCCGCCGCCGAAAAGCGTTTCAAAGATGCTGCCGCCACCCGCGCCGCTGAACACTTCGCGGAAAATATCGAACGGATCATGAAATCCGCCGCCAAATCCACGACTGGCGCGCGCGCGCGAGTCAAATGCTGCGTGACCGTATTGGTCGTAAGCCGCGCGTTTTTGCGGGTCGCTCAACACTTCGTAGGCTTCGCTGATTTCCTTGAATTTTTCCTCCGCCGCCTTGTCGCCGGGATTTTTGTCGGGATGATGTTTGACAGCGAGCCGGCGGTAAGACTTTTTGATTTCCTCAATCGTCATCGTGCGCTTGATTTCAAGGACTTCGTAATAATCGCGTTTGGCCATCGGAACGAATTAAAAATTAGAAATTAAAAGTATAAAGTGAACTGCACCAAAGCAGTTTTTTCATTTTGGATTTTCAGCCGGAGCTTTGGCGACAATCACGTTGGCCGGTCGCAGCAACCGATCTTTTAATTTGTAGCCTTTGCGGACTTGTTGCAGCACTTGACCTTCGGGAATGTCGGCAGATTCCTGCTGCGAAATCGCCTCGTGCAACGTCGGGTCGAACGTTTTTCCGGTCGCGTCAATTTCCTCGAGGCCGGATTCGAGCAAAATGCCTTTCAACTGCTGTTGAATCATCGTGATGCCGGCCCGCAATGAAGCAGTTTTTTCATCCTTCACGTTTTGCGCGGCGGACAATGCCATTTCAAAGTTGTCCAGTATCGGCAGCAGTTTTTGCAACAGGGTGGCATTGGCATATTGCGCAGCTTCAAGACGTTCGCGCGCGGCGCGCTTTTTGAAATTGTCAAAATCAGCGGCGGTGCGAATCCAATTGTCTTTGGCCTTCGCCACTTCTTCCTGCAAATTCGCGATTTGTTCCGGCGTCAATTCTCCGGCTGGAGCGGCGGCTTCCGGGGCTTCGGTCGTTTCCATTTTTTGTGCTTCGGATTTGTTCATACTTTGGTTTTATCGGAAAAACCAAGTCATCAAATTAAACTATTGGCGGGAAACCGGCAACTGCGATGCGTTATCTCATTTGCGCGGCTAATTCGTTGGAACGAGCTTTTGGAAACCGGGAAGGCTGCGCAATGAATTGAAGCGCGAATCCTTCCGCGCCTCGCCGAGCAAATCGCGGGCGGCGGGATTGGTTTTCAAACGCGCCGCGTTTAAATCCAACGAAGTGCGCAAATCTTGCAATGCCTCGGTGGTTTTGCCGGAAACCGTTTCCAGCGAGGCGAGGTCATACCACGGCTCCGGTTCGTTCGGGGAAATTTGGGTGAGCCGTTTCACCGCCTCTTCCAATTTTGGCAGATTGCCGGTTTGCAGATAGAATTGAGCGATAGCGCCGATTTCGTTGGCTGTAATCTTGGGAGAAACCAAAGCTTGATCAAACAGTTCAATCACGCGATTGGTTTGCTCGGTTTGAAAGTAGTATTGCGCCAGTTGGAAGATGTTTTGGAAATTGGTCGGATTATTCTGCGCTTCAGCTTCCATTTGTTGCAGGCTTTGGCCGTGCGCGCCGCCCGCCGCCGTTTGCTCCTTGATCTGTTGTAGTTGGCTGACGATGCTGGTAAACTGGTCATTGTAAGGGTCCAGTTTCGAGGCGGTTTGCGTGACCAGAATCGCGTCGTCAACGCGATTGAATTGCATCAGAAATTGAATGTAACGGACGACAATCTCCGGGCTATAGGGGCAAAAGGCAAAGGCCTGTTTGAAGGCGAAATCAGTTTCCTTGATTAAGGCTTGCCGGGAGGCTTCGGTTTTCTGGCGGTATTCTGGCGGGCATTGCGACCCCAAACGCCACGCATAAACGCCGGCGATGGAGCTGCGGAGTTTGGAAAATGATTTCTGCGCGTCCTCGTCGCGGATAAATTTGCGGTCGCCTTTGAAACCGGCGAAATTGTTTCGCAAATAAACTTTTTCCGCGAAGTCGGCGATTTCCTTGACGCTGGTGTCGTAAGTGATCCAATTACCGGTGAGCCGGTCAGAGAATTTGCTCCAGAATTCATGGTCCTTTTTGAAAACGTCGTCGGACAATTCGGGCAGCGGATTGCGATTGACCTTCATGATGACGCCGAAGGGCGTCTCGTAAGGATACATCCACTGCAACGGAAAACTTTCCTCGACGAAAAATTCATTGGTCGGATTTTGGTCAAAAATGACCTTGGCGAGCAGGCCATTGATCATCATCACGGAAACCTGGCCGGAAATGGACACTTGGTTATTTGCAGTTCGGACACCTTCGCCGGGCAGCAATTGGCCGAGAGCGGCGCGGTGTTCGAAATCATCGCGGTATTCGGCGAAACAGCGTTCGGAATCCTCCGGCGAGGGAATGTAAATTTCCTTTGGCGGATAAACGCCTTGTTCACGTCGCTGTTTTTCGATGCTCGCGCCCAGTTTGGTGAAAGGAACGTCCAATGTGCTGTAAAGCAGGTTTGCAATGCCTTCCACCAGCGCGTTGCCGGTATCTCCCTTGCCGGCATCTTCATTGTTGAGGTCCATAATGACATTGTCCCGGTTGCCGAGGCCGATGGTGGCGGCAGCGTATCTGAAAAATCGGCTGAAAAACGGCGGGTCGTGTTGCGTGCTGCGGTTATATTGGGCGCGGAGATAATCCAAATAAGTGCCGTCGGCCAGCGCGTTTTGAGTGATGAGATATACGTCACGCCGGTCGAATTTCGGGTCCATGGGCTTGCAACTGGCCGGGATAAAACTTTCGCAAAAAATCATGTAAGTCGGCACGAAACGTCCGGGGTCAGTGCCGCCAAAAAGAATCGCATTACGCGTCATTTCAGGATAAATGTCAAACGGCGGCGTGAACATATCGTGCCCGAACCAGTAGCCGAACCAGTGATTGCGTTGTTCGCTTTTGAACCAGTGCGACATTCCTGAATAAACCGGCATGACGAGGAAAAGACAGAGCAAAATCAACAGCGGCGCGCGCCGGCGGTAAATCAGCAGGGCGAGAACAAAAATGATGGGGATGGCCAAAAGAATCAGGCCGCCGAAAACCGGCAGACCATATTGGTCTTTGGCAAAGGATTGTTTGACCCAGTGCGGCAGGTCAAAAAGGCTGACCTGGCCAATTGGCCCAAAATACAGTTTGCCTGTCGCATCCATCAAACAATACAGCGCCACCAACGTGAGCGCGCATCCGCCGACCAGTCCCCAAAATCGAAATTTTTCATAATGCAGCGCCATATAAGCGGCAATCAAAGCCAACCCATAGCCGAGCATGATGGCGAACAGCGCGTGCGAGGCGGTGAAAAACACTTTATTCAGGTCGGACGAAGATTTGTCCAATCCGACATTCAACAAAATGACCAAAATAACCGCGAGGCAGAAATAAATGGCGGTCAGCCCGATAATCCACGCGAGTTCCCGTTTTTTCATTTTTCGAAGAAACAGAAATGGCAATAATCCGATGGAGATTAAAACCCAACTGAATGATTCGGAAAGCCCCTGCACGATATACCAAAGCTGGTCAAAGAATCGCGCGGGATTGTGGAAAATGTCCGTACCTTGAATGTTTTCATATTGGCCGCGGCTCAAGGCGTGAAAGAAACCTTCGACCGTGCGCGGGTAGCCCCATTGCATCGGCGGATCGGTCATGCCCGCAATCGCTTCATAAAAATAAAATGAGACGCCCAAAGCCCAAAGGACGCCGCAAAGAATCGCGACCGGCGTTTCCAATCCCTTTTTGCGCGTATCCCACGTCAGTTTTATCCAGGCGACCAACGAACCCACTGCCAGCAATCCTCCCAGCACGCCGATGCTTGAAGTGATGGTTCCGAAGAAAAAGATGCCGATGAAGGCCGCGTCACGAAATAATTCCGACACTCCCATTTTTGTCGAAATCATCAGCCAGAAATAAGTCAGAATCGAGCCGACGCCGACGATATGGAACAAAACCATTTCCGTCTGCGTCATGTTGCTGAGCGCAGGCACGGCTTTTTTCGCCAACTCAATCAGGCAAATCATGTAAATGATGCTGTTGCCCATGAAAAAAGTGCGTCCCATGCGCGGTTGCGCCAGCGCGATGGCCACTTCAATACCCATTGCGCTCAAGAGCAGTGTTTGGTGAATCGTGGCGCAAATGCCGTAGAAAAACATTGCGAGGTAGAGGTAGCGCCATTGGCACGGCGCATACATCCAGCGCATTAGGAGAATCAAGACCAGCAACAGCCACGGCACGCCGAACAGGGAAATGCGGTTGATGACATCGGATTCGCTCCACATGAACCCATCGAGTCCCATCAATGTGCCGGCGACAAATCCCGCCACCAAGCAAATGGCGTTTTCCACGCGCCCGGAAATGATTTTTAATTCCTCAATCCCTTCAATTAACATGCTGCTGCCGCGCGATACCATCATGGCCAACAATCCGCAACCTGCCGCCGCCGCAAAGGCTTCGCCCACTTCCACGCGCCAGGCGACGCTGCCGACGCCATGCAGGATGAAGGTCCAGAACCAACTGTAAATCGCCCAGAACGGATAACCCGGCGGATGCGGAATACCGGCATAAAATGAGCCGGTGACAAGTTCGCCGGAATCTTCCAGCGTCACGTTCGGCGCGAGCGTCAGAAAATAAACGATGAAGACCGCCAAAGTCACGGCGACCAGCGTGAACCAGTCAATGAAACGAAACAGCGGCGCGACCTTGGCCGGCTTGGGAGCGGGTTCGTTTGTGGCCGGCGGTTTTGGGTTTGATGTTTTACGTTTGTCTTTGCTCATGTTTGCAAAATTCGCTTTGTAAATCCGCTCAATTAGTCATTCGATTACGCGGAAAAGAAGGCATACTAGAAGGCAAACCACTGCGGTTTGTCCAATCAAAAGTGATGGACGACCATTTGTTTTCCCGTTCACCGGAACTGCCGAGCAGAAACGCCGAGTAACTTTGATTGCTTGAAAGCAAGG